>JAOLXX010000035.1 GCA_028343155.1 Polaribacter sp. | reverse complement strand
GTGGTGAACTTTAATATAAAATATGTTCAGACTCAGAAAGAGAAGCATCAACAATTATTTGATAATATTGAAAATAAAAAGCTTGATGAACAGCAGCGAACTGCTGTAGTAACAGATGAGTATTCAAATCTTATAGTTGCGGGAGCTGGATCTGGCAAGACTTTAACCATTCTAGCAAAGGTAAAGTACCTAGTTGAAAAGAAAATGATAGCTCCCGAGGATATCTTAGTCCTTTCATTCACGCAAAAAACTGTGGAGGAGTTGAACGAGAGATTAAAAGATATTCACCCTAACGTATGCGCACAAACATTTCATAAGCTTGGATATGATCAAATAAAGAATCATCTTTCTTTGGCACCTGTGGTTACTAATGAAAACACCCTAAGTAATGCGATTAAAGAGTATTTGATTGAAGAAATATTCAGCGATAGCAAGGCGCTTAATGCCTTTGTTCAATACGTTGCTTGTTATATGAATATTCCCGAGGAATATGATAAATATGACTCACTGGGTGAAAAAATAGATACTGAAAAGGGTATTGATTTGAGAACACTTAAATCAAAGTATGAACCCTTAAACATTTTAAGACAAGCTAAACTTGATACATTCCAGGGAGAGAAAGTGAAAAGTGTTGAAGAGCTTACTATTGCCAATTTTTTATTTCTAAACGGTATCAACTATGAATATGAAAAGAGATATCCTGGTGATGGATTTATTTACCAGCCTGATTTCTACTTAAAAGACTACGATATCTACCTTGAACATTTTGGGATTGATGAAAATAACAGGGCAACCTGGTTGAATGAATTTAATGAAAGAGCCTACATCGACGAGATGGAGAAAAAAAGACAAACGCATTTAGAAAAAGGAACCAAATTACTTGAGACCTATTCTTATTACAACAAGAACAACGTATTGATCGATAAATTAAAGGAAATACTTGAAGCCGAAGGCGTAAAATTTTCACCAAGAGATTCGAAAGAAATATTAAACCGGGTAACCAACAACAACCAAAACTTTGGCTAAGAAATAAATAAATTAATTGAAACATTTATAAAACTCAGTAAATCAAGAAGATTAGGTGAAGATGATTTAAATGACCTCTACTCCAGTCAAACTATTTTTAAGATTCAGTTCATGAAGGAGAGGTATAAGTTATTTCTTCAATTCTCAATTCCAATTCTAAAAAAGTACAATGACATTCTAAAAGAAAGTAATCAAATTGATTTTGACGACATGATAAATCAGGCCACTGATCTTATAACTAAAAATAAAGCCAATTTCTCATTTAAATACATAATTATTGACGAGTATCAGGATATCTCGTTCTCAAGATTTAAATTAATCCAAAAGATTCGAGATCTCTCCGGCGCGAGGTTGACATGTGTTGGTGACGATTGGCAGTCTATCTACAGATTTGCTGGTAGTGACATTTCTTTGTTTAGTAACTTTGAAAAACATGTTGGAAAATTCGAACTTTTACTTATCGAGCAGACCTACAGAAATTCACAGTCCCTAATTAATATCAGTGCAAATTTTATAAAGAAAAACAAAAAGCAGATCTCAAAAAATCCGATGTCTCAAATTAGTGACAAATATGAACCATTAAAATTCATTGGATTTACATCTGAAAATTTGGAGCAAAAATTTATTAATGAGATTGAATACCTGGTTGATAAATATGGGAATGAACCAATATTAGTATTAGGCAGGCACACCTTCGATATTAAAAATTTAATTATTCAAAATGGTAACAGTCGAATTAAATACATTGAAAGAAGTGGAAAACTTGAAGTTGATGGATTTGAAAAGGTAGATATAAAATTTTTAACCGTTCATCGCTCAAAGGGAACTGAGGCCAAAAATGTAATAATTTTGAACTTAAATAACAACCTGATGGGCTTTCCTAACAAGATGACCGATGACCCCATATTGTCAGTATTATTAAGTGACCACGAAGAGTATCGTTTCGCTGAAGAGCGAAGATTATTCTATGTTGCTCTTACAAGAACTAAAAATGAAGTTCTACTTTTCCTGCCGTCTGACACATCTATCTTTGCCGAAGAATTACTTAATGACAATGACTACCTTTTAACAAATGTTCAAGGAAGGCCAAAGGCTACACTTTGCCCATATTGCAAAACAGGGAGGTTAGTTGTTAGAAAGAATTCTAGAAATGGGAATAATTTTCTAGGATGCTCCCACTACCCTGCCTGCAACCAAACCTATAATGATATCAATATCCTAAATGATGAATTAATCTGCACTCGTTGTAGAAGTGGGTTCATGGTAAAACGTAGCGGAAGGTTTGGTGATTTTCTAGGATGTACAAATTATCAAAAATGTACATATAAAATTAATCTGTCAGAATAAATGGAGAATTAAATTAAGGTAAGATTGAATTTCAAATTAATATCAAAGCCTCATATCTGAGTAGATTTTCATTTGGTTATGCAGATAAGTATTGTCTCGAACCCTGTAATAAATTCAAATCCTCTCCAAAATAGTTCGACTTCACTCCCCTTGGCTCCAAATATTATTTTTAAAAATAATTTATTATTCCCGAAAATAAATTGTGATCGCACTAGGAACTGAACTGACTTCTACTCCCCTTCGTATTTTTACTATTTTTAACTTCAAATTGAAAGGCAGTGAAGCAATAGTGAAACAAGCTTATTTTTGATAACTATTATTTATAAATTGTTAACTTTTTGTCTTTCATATTCCAAATGACATTGCTAAATTTCAATAAAAAACCAGTCCCAAGCAAAGAGCTTGGTGTATCAAGAACTGTAGCTACTAAGTTTTTTACAATATAATCCCCAATTTTAACTTCCTCTAAAACCACAAGGTCTCCGAAAGCCTCTCCTCCTATACCGAAAGATTTAACTGTTTTATTTAAGTCTTTATAGTTGACTCCATCAGCAATTAGTCTTTCAAACATTATATTACCAATAGTAAAACCCATTGCGCCGCTGTCCAAAAGCCATTCACCTTTAACACCATTAATTTCTAACTCGACGTCATACGCTAGGCGAGAATCAACAACTGTTCCTCTCTGTAATAAATTAACTTCTATAAACTCCGTGTCTCCGACTACATCTTCCACATTGTAAGTATTTATGTCATTTCGGTTCACAACCGTTGAAATGCCTTTCACATATTCACTAATAATTTTAATGCCAGAATTCGTAAATAGGACGGTTTCAGTGCCCTGATATAGTTTGTCTGAAAAAAATTCGCCTTCTTTTATTATGATCTGATTATTAACCTCTCTTTTTTCAATTCCTACGCCTTGAAAATAGTTTCCGTTAAACTCACCATTATAGGTCCATAAATCGCCATTAATATTAGAAGTAAACACTCCTTTTATCAATTGACCATTTTCATAAACACCTTCATACTCTTGACCATTTGTAGAGACCGTTTTCCCTTCACCATTTAATTGATCATTTTTCCAAATACCCTCTTCATAGAATATATCGTAGTTGATATACTCTAAGCGACCCTGACCGTCACGCTGACCTCTATCATTCACAGTTCCACAATAAGACGTTTCAACTTCAGTTCCATTGGTAAATGAAATAGTTTTCAAAATTGGTTGGTCACATTGCGCTTGGACTAGGGAAAGTGAAAAGCATATGCTAAAAAGAAAACAAAGTATAATGTTGTTCATAGTACAAAACAATTTAGAAACGCTAATTTAATTATATTTAACGAGTCGAATAACATTGAATTAGAATTAAATTATATATCGTTTGAATGGTCAAACCAATATCGTACAGATATTAAAGATGATTTTTATCAAGAACTTGAAAATCTTAGAGAGTTTACAGAAACCTATAAAAAACAAAAGCTAACGAGGTTATCATATTTCTTTAGATTTTCTAAATGTGAGATTTTGAAAAGTTAAGAGCTTTCACTCTGCGTTTAAAAAGGTTCTATTATTTTTCACATTTATTTTTTTAAAGTTATTAAATAACTAAAAACTTGTATAACGGTTCATAGTTATATAATCTACTATCTTATAATCATATGAAATATATTCCATTAGTAGAATTGTTATGGAATACCTTCCACTGGGTGGATAAGTACACCATCCGGATTTTGACACGTCTTGATAGTAATAGCCTCCATCTAAGGGCTCAAGTGTTCTTTCAAATAAATTATATCCATTAATGTAACCACCACTGTAAGGGTAATTAGTCGCCCAGACTGCTATTTTTAGTGTACCTGTTCGACCTCCATTATTTTGATTTTGAATTTTATCTCCATAAACAGTGATTTCATTCCCATCAATTTTATAACCCCAACTGCCAGAAAAATTTTGTGCATTTAGATTGATAAATGGAAAGATTAATAAAAAAAGTAGTTTTTTCATTGGTTAATTATTTGAATGTGAAGATAAAAAAATTATAAATAAAAATAATAAATTATTCTTGGGGATAAATTGCATCCCTAATGTTATTCATAGTGTCAAAT
>JAOLXX010000034.1 GCA_028343155.1 Polaribacter sp. | reverse complement strand
GGAGTTCCTGTAATTGCAGATGGTGGTATTCGTTATACCGGAGACATACCAAAGGCAATTGCTGCAGGTGCTGACTGTGTTATGTTAGGTTCTCTATTGGCAGGAACAAAGGAATCTCCAGGAGAAACTATTATTTATGAAGGGAGAAAATTTAAATCTTACAGAGGTATGGGTTCTGTAGAAGCGATGAAAAAAGGTTCTAAAGACAGATATTTTCAAGATATAGAAGACGATATTAAAAAATTAGTTCCAGAAGGAATTGTAGGTCGTGTACCTTATAAAGGTGAATTGTCTGAAAGTATTCACCAATTTATTGGAGGTTTACGTGCAGGAATGGGATATTGTGGAGCAAAGGATGTGGAAACACTAAAAGAAACTGGGAAATTTGTGAGAATTACCGCAAGTGGTATTAATGAAAGTCATCCTCATGATGTAGTAATTACGAAAGAATCTCCTAATTACAGTAGGAGGTAAGTCCTTTTTTTAGGCTTAAATATATTAAAAACGTAAAAAAGGCTCTTGAGATTTCTCAAGAGCCTTTTTAATAAACGTTTTTTTTAACTTTATAATTTGATTGATAAACCAAATATAATTTGAGCTACTCTGGTATCAAAATTAATATTTTGAGTATTTACAAGAGTAGTACTTTTTATTCCTGACAAGCCTTTTTCCCAACGAACATCAATCCCAAATTTACCCAATTCGATGCCTCCACCAAATTGTAACCCAACAGTAAAATTATCTGTTTTAACATTCGGAATATCATTCAGACTAAAATCAGCATTTAAGACATATTGAAACGAAGGTCCCACATAAAGATTACCAACACCAAAAATTTTCTTCCCTAACAAAATAGGAATATCTATTTTTTGAAAACTATACGTAGTGTTTTGTATAATACTGTTATTATTAAAAGTAAAATCATTTTCTAAATTAGTGTACACTAATTCTGGTCTAATATACCAACCCAAAACAGGTAATTTTGCACGGACCCAAATACCTGCGTGATATCCAGTTTTACTTTTTGAGTCTTCAATATCAAATGTATTAATTTCTTTAATAGAATTTGAGTTATAGTTTACACCACCTTTTATTCCAAAAGCTATTTGTGCATTTGAAAATTGACTAAAACCAATCGTCAAACAGAGTATCAAAATTACTTTTTTCATTTTTTTTATTTTGAATTATTAGGAGACTATTTGTGAAAATTTAAAAAACTATTATTTTCTTGATATTACTTTTTTAACAGCTTTAATCACTGCGTTTGCGTCTAAACCATACTTTTTCATTAATTGTTCTGGCGTTCCAGACTCTCCAAAAGTATCATTTGTAGCTACAAATTCTTGTGGAGTAGGAGCATTTAAAGACAATGTTCTAGCAACACTTTCACCTAAACCACCTAGTTTATTATGTTCTTCAGCTGTGACAATACAACCCGTTTTTGCAACAGATTCTAAAATAATATCTTCGTCTAAAGGTTTTATGGTATGGATGTTAATTACTTCAACAGAAATTCCTGCTGCTTCTAACTGCTCTGCAGCTTGTAAAGATTCCCAAACCAAATGACCTGTTGCAACAATTGTAACATCAGTTCCTTCTGTTAATTGAATTCCTTTACCAATTTCAAACTTTTCATCTTTATAGTCTGGCATAAATACAGGTACTTTTGGACGACCAAATCGTAAATACACAGGGCCATCAAAATCTGCAATTGCAATTGTTGCCGCTTTTGTTTGATTGTAATCACAGGTGTTGATTACAGTCATCCCAGGCAACATTTTCATCAAACCAATGTCTTCAAGTATTTGATGTGTTGCACCGTCTTCTCCTAGAGTAATACCAGCATGTGAGGCACAAACTTTTACATTTTTACCTGAATATGCAACAGACTGACGAATTTGGTCATACACTCTCCCAGTTGAAAAGTTAGCAAACGTTCCTGTAAATGGAATTTTGCCACCAATGGTTAATCCTGCAGCAATACCAATCATATTTGCTTCAGCAATACCAATTTGGAAAAATCTTTCAGGATTTTCTTTAATAAATTGATCCATTTTTAAAGAACCAATTAAATCGGCACATAAGGCAACTACGTTTGGGTTGGTTCTTCCTAATTCTGTTAAACCATCACCAAAACCAGAACGTGTATCTTTTTTTTCTGTGTACGTGTATTTTTTCATTATATAATTGTTGTTGTATTGTGTTGTATAATTTGCGTAAAAATAAACTTTTATTTTACTTTAAAGAAAAGAAAAGAGCTTTTAGAAAAAAGACTTTTTAACATCCTATGATTTTTTTTATTTTTTATAAATTATTTAACGCTTTGTATAGTTTATGTAAAGGTAAACCTACGACATTAAAATAGCTTCCTTCTATGCGGTCAATGCCTATAAAACCAATCCATTCTTGAATTCCATACCCACCAGCTTTGTCAAAAGGTTTGTGTTTTTTAATATAATAATTGATCTCCTCTGCCGTAATTTCATGAAAGGATACCAAGGTAGTATCATTAATAATCTTATGGAAATGATTGCTTTTAATGCTGACGGATGTAATTACTTCGTGTTTTTTGCCAGATAAAGTACTTAACATCTGAAAAGCAGCGGCTTCATCTTTTGGTTTTCCCAATGCTTTTCCGTCTAGCCAGACAATCGTATCTGAAGTAATTAACAAATCTTTATCTGATAAATTCGTAAATGCTTTTGATTTTAAATTGGCTAGGAAATCAGTAATTTCACTTCCTTTTAATTCTTGAGGATAAACTTCTTCAATTTCTTTCAATACAATTGTGAAATTAATATCTAATTCTTTGAAGAATTGCTGTCTTCTGGGTGATCCAGAAGCCAAAATGATGCTGTATTCTTTTAATTTTTCTCTTAACATTAAGGATTAAAGCTCTTTTTGATGCGGGCTAAATCACGTTTTGAGTCGCGCTCTTTTAATACTTCGCGTTTGTCGTGTGTTTGTTTTCCTCTTGCCAATGCAATTTCTAATTTTGCAAAACCATTATCATTAATAAATAAACGTAAAGCAACAATGGTATTCCCTTTGGCTTCTACCTCTTTTTTTAAGCTTCGTAATTCTCGTTTATTCAATAATAATCTACGCTCACTTTTGGGTTTGTGATTGTATTGATGACCAAATAGATATTCTTGAATGTACATGTTAACAATAAACAGTTCTCCACGTTCATTAAACTCACAAAAACTTTCTGTAATTCTAGCCTGACTGAGTCTAATCGATTTTATCTCTGTGCCTGTTAGTTGAATTCCAGCCACATACTTATCAATAATTTCGAATTCGAAACGTGCTTTTTTATTTTGTATGTTTATCTTTTTTTGGACAGCCATGGACTGATTCTTTTTTTTTAAATTTTGAACAAAGATACATTTTTACCTTGTTCAGAGAAAACTATTTTATTTGTTAATATGAATTCCATTTCTAAAAAAAATAACTTTAAAAGAGAAAATTCACTTGAATCAAAATAGCATTGATATTGTTTTAATACGATGTTAGTCTAATCTTAAAAAAATAATTTTATTCTTTTTTTTTAAACGAAATCTAATTTATTTCTAAAAACGAACTTGTCGTTGAAAGCATCCAATAAAATAATACTATCTGTAGAGATTATTCCTGATAAGATTTCTTTGGAAAGTTGATTTAAAACTTCTTTTTGAATAACTCTTTTAACAGGTCTTGCTCCAAATTCTGGCTGATATCCTTTTTTAGCCAAATACGCAATTGCTTCATCTGTAGCGTCTAACGTAATTTCTTGTTTGCCAATCATCTTTTTTAAATGCTCAATTTGTAATTTTACAATTTTAAAAATATCCTTTTGATTTAAAGGTGTAAACATTATTATATCATCAATTCTGTTTAAAAATTCGGGCCTCACAGATTGTTTTAACAATCCTAAAACTTCAATTTTTGCTAATTCTGTTACAGCATCTAAATCTGTTTTTTGATCAGCAAATTTCTCTTGAATAATATGACTTCCCATATTAGATGTCATAATGATAATTGTGTTTTTAAAATCTGCAACTCGTCCTTTATTATCTGTTAATCTTCCTTCATCTAAAACTTGTAATAATACATTAAAAGTATCTGGATGTGCTTTTTCAATTTCGTCTAAAAGTACTACAGAATAAGGTCTTCTTCTAACAGCTTCTGTTAATTGCCCACCTTCATCATAACCCACATAACCAGGAGGTGCACCAACTAATCTACTTACAGAATGACGTTCTTGATATTCGCTCATATCAATACGTGTCATTGCATTTTCATCATCAAAAAGAGTTGCTGCCAATGCTTTTGCTAACTCTGTTTTTCCAACACCAGTTGTTCCTAAAAACAAGAAAGAACCAATTGGTTTATTCGCGTTTTGCAAACCAGATCTAGAACGTCTTACCGCATCAGAAACTGCAACAATAGCTTCTTCTTGTCCAACTACTCTTTTGTGTAGTTGATCTTCTAGTTTTAGTAATTTCTCACGTTCAGACTGAATCATTTTTGTCACAGGAATTCCAGTCCATTTTGCAACAATTTCTGCAATATCATCTAACGTAACTTCTTCTTTTATTAAAGATTTTTCATTCTGATTATTAGAAAGTATTTGCTGATATTTTTCTAATTTTTCTTGCGCTTGTTTTATTTTCCCGTATCTAATTTCTGCAACTTTTCCATAATCTCCTTCACGTTCTGCTTTTTCTGCTTTAATCTTAAAATTT
>JAOLXX010000033.1 GCA_028343155.1 Polaribacter sp. | reverse complement strand
CCAATGCTACCTGAGAAGAACCTCCATTTATCATAAACTCAGCTTCCGCCAATAATAAATAAGCATCTGATATTAAAAATATACGGGCTGGTTCGGTTGATTGTTTGGTTGCTTCTACAAATGACAACAACGGATCATTAGTAGGTACTGGTCCACGTTGAAACTTAGTAATATATACCCAATTAAATGTTGCAGTTGTTGTACCATCTTCTAATAATTGGCTATCCCAAACGTTATATAATTTTCTTTTATCATTATTATCATAACTATTAGCAAAACTTCTTCTTAAATTAATCTGTGAAGCTCCTGAAGTAAGACCTGATTCATTCATAGCGGCAATAGCATTACGATTCTCTGACTGTCGTCTATAACGAGATGAGACGATGTTACTTCCTTTTACATCAGCCTTATATAATTTACCAAAAATAATTTCATCATGAAATTCATTTCCTCCTCTATACATATCTGCATAATCATCATTTAATTGATGTGGAGAGTTGGTAGTTATTTCTATGAGTTCTGCTTTTGCACTTGCCCAATGTTGTGCATCGTCTTTAGCAAGCCAAACATGACAATATGCTTTTAACATGCGTGCTGCCCAGACGGTAGGTCTTCCTTCATTTTCATTCCATCTACTTGTAGACATATTTAATGAAATTGCTCTTTCTAAATCTACAACCATCCCATTAAGTATCACCTTAGATTCTGTTTTACCTAATAATGAAACCTCTTCTATACCAACTTCACCATCTGTCCAATATGGAACATCTCCAAACTCAACAACCAGTTTTAAATAAGCAAAAGCTCTATAGAAAAGAATTTGAGCAATTGCATTTCCTTTTATTTCATCTGACAAAGAAGATTTCTCAATACTTGCCAAAAACACATTAGTATCTCTGATTACTGTATAATATCCACCCCAAGTATTGTTAACTCTACCTGTATCTGGAAAATATTCATACCCACCAAATTTACCTGCTGCAGATAAAGGTGTTCTACCAGAATTACCTATGTCTGTTCCCAAATGTTGAAGGAACCCTGCTGAACCTACATCATCATTCAATGCATTTAAAGCCAAAGTGACTTCTTCTGAATTTTTAAAAAAAGTATCTGGTGTTAATGAACCTCTTGCTTCTTCATCTAAAAACTCGTTACAACTTGTAATACCACCAAATAAAATGGCAACAAAGGCTATAATTATATATTTATTTTTCATTATCTTGTTTTTTATTAATTAAACTTTATTTAAAATGTAACATCAATACCAAATAGGATTGATCTGTTTTTAGGGTATCCTATACCATCGAACCCTCGCTGAAGACCTGACCCAGTGTTAACATCAGGGTCAAAACCTAGATAATCGTCTGATTTTAATAAAAATAAGTTTGTACCTGTTATATACGTTCTAAAATTACTCACGCCTTTAATTATGTCTTTAGGAAAAGAATATCCTAATTGCAAAGTAGTAAGTCTTAAATAACTAGCATCTTGTATATATAAACTGCTAGAACGATCGTAATTATAGGTGTCAAAACCAGGATAAAGTGCATTCTCCATGTTTTGTGGAGTCCACATATTGTTTCTAATTTCTGCAAAACTATTCACTGTTGTTTCTATAGCTCTAAAAAATTCTTCATTGTAGTTTTCATTACCTACACTAAAAGTAAAGAATGTTGCTAAATCGAAATTTTTGTATTTAAAGTTAGTTTGAAACCCTCCATAAAAATCAGGATTTGCATTTCCTATAATCGTATCATCAAATTCAGCAGTATATACTCCATCTGGCACTCCATCTGGCCCACTGATATCTCTAAAAATAGCTTCACCTGTAGCAGGGTCAAAACCATCATAAATAGCTCCTACAAAAACCCCAAAAGGCTGTCCAACTCTTAATTCACTACTACGATCATTAGCCGGAGCACCTAATCTCTTCGTTTCTATAAATGTGCTCTGTCCTAAATCTAATACTTCATTTTCATATTTAGAAATGGTAAGTGATGCATCCCATTTAAAATCATCTGTTTTAACAAACACACCATTTAATGTTACATCAATACCTTTATTTTCAACGGCTCCAATATTTGTTAATTGGGTGTCGAAACCAGTAATTCCAAGTTGTGGTTCATTCAATAATAAATCAGTTGTTTTTTTATAATATAGGTCTACCTCACCTGAAAACCTTCTATTAAACATAGAAAACTCTAAACCTAAATCATACTGATCTGTAGTTTCCCAACCTAAATTCGGTTTTGCTAGTTGCCCTATAGTTATACCAGGGACAGTTTCAGTGGCACTAGGATCTATGATTATAGTATTATTTATAGTATTAAAATTTGCAATGGTAACAAATGGATTAGCTCCTTGATTCCCAGTTTTACCATAACTCATTCTAATTTTAAGATTATCAATTACGTCTATATTCTGCATAAAAGATTCTTCTTTTACTTTCCAAGCAAGACCAACTGATGGAAAGTTATGCCATCTATTATTCATTCCTAGTCTCGACGAACCATCTCTTCTAAGAGAAGCTGTAAGTAGGTATTTATCTTTATAACCATATTGTACTCTTCCTAACAAACCAATTAAATGATCCTCAGTGTAACCTGTGCTTACATTTGTTACACTTGTTAAAGATGTTAATGCTAGATTATTTACACCAACTCCGTCACTAGGTATTTGAGTAACACTTAAGGCTGTAGTTTCTCTACTGTGGGTCTGAAAAGTAACAGCTCCTAAAACACTTAATGAATGATCCCCAAATACTTTTTTATAGTTAAGGGTGTTTTCATTTAAGAAATTTGTATCGTTAAATGTGTTAACATTAGCAGATGCCAAAGCATTGTTATTGTTAATATTAGACGGATTTGAAGATGGTTCAAACCTATGTCGTTTGCTATAAAGGAAATCTCCATTAAAAGTTGATTTTAAAACCAAGTCATCAGTTAACGCTGCTTGTATATAAGTGTTTATAAAGATTTTATCAAGCGTTGTATCGTCTTGATTTAATTCTGCATCTGCTAACAAATGATTTGATAGATTTCCAAAAATAGGGTTGTTATTATTAAAATAATTTCCTTCATCATCGTATACAGGCTTTGATGGATCTGCTCTTAACAACGATTGAAAATTAACATCATTACCGTCTCTTTCTGTTCTAGAAAGCGCGATATTTACCCCAGCTTTAAAGACTTTTGATATATTTGTATCTATGTTAGCACGTAAGCTATATCTATTAAAATCCGACCCTAATACAATACCTTCTTGACTTAGAAGACCTGTTGATACGTAATATTTTGTTTTATCACTACCTCCACTTACAGATAATTGATAATCAGATATTTGAGCTGGCCTAGTCATTGCATCTTGCCAATTTGTTTCAGTACCAGGAAGATTATCTAAATCATAAGGTAAATTATTTTGATCTGGAGTAATATTATTATACCAGGTTGCTAATTCTAGGCTTGACTGTACATCTAGCTCATTTGGTAAGGTCTGAATACCAGAAGAAGCTTTAAAGTTTACAACAGGCTTCCCTGTTTTCCCTTTTTTAGTAGTAATTAAAATAACCCCATTTGTTCCTCTTGCTCCATAAATAGCAGTCGACGAAGCATCTTTTAAAACCTGCATAGATTCAATATCATTAGGGTTCAACGAAGATAAATTTCCAGCTCCAACAAATCCGTCAATAACATATAAAGGTGCATTTCCACCTGTTATAGAATTACCTCCACGAATTATAATATCTGGTGCCGTACCTGGTGCTCCTCCATTAGATGTCACCTGAACTCCAGAAGCTCTTCCTTGAAGTGCATCTTGTACAGATGCAACTGGAGCCATTAAAGCTTCGTTTGCCTTAATTACAGAAACTGAACCTGTTAAATCCTTTTTCTTTACAGATCCATAACCTATAATTACTATTTCATCTAAACTTGCAGCATCTTCTTCTAACCTTATGCTAAGTTTCGTTTGGTTACCAACACTAATTTCTTTTTTGGCATACCCTATATAAGAAATTTCTAGTACAGAATTTTCATTAGTAACGCTAATCTTAAAATTACCATCAAAATCTGTTTGGACACCATTAGAGGTTCCTTTTTCGAGAATGCTTGCTCCTGGAAGTGGCATACCTGTCTCATCGATTACACTACCTGTAACTGTTTTCTGTTGCGCAAAAACAGCTATGGAAAAAGTAACCATAAATGCAAATAAAATTTTCTTCATAATTTGATTGTTTTAGTTAATTGATTTTCACTTTATTTATTAATGCTATAAATTTACTTATTGAATTGGTTTAATAATTATTGCTTTTAAACTTGATGTTTTCGGATTACCTTCTACCAATGAAACTGAAATGGTATGCTTTCCAGCTTTTTTAAATTCTAAAATCCCCATTGAGTAATTATTGTACTTTTCTGTAGCTGCTTGTTGATTTTGAACTACAATATCTTCATCCGTAGTTGTTTTCCAAACCAAACGATCTTCTCCTTTATAATTTAAGTCTAAATAATAATATCCAGGTTCTAATACATTTACTATAAAAACTGCTTTACTATCTTTTCTCCAATCACTTACTTGGTTTGTTTTTTTCCATTCCCCAAATTTTTCCATCCAACGGATATGTTTTTTTGTTGCGTTAGTAACTTCTGCAAACTCTACTAAACATTCTATTGCTATATTTGGATAAACACCTAATGCACTTTCTACTTTTACATCTTTTACATGATCTTGTAATACAACCTCAATTACAGAAACAGGATTCTCTGGTACTTTGTATGGAACATCAAATGCAATCCATCCATTTTTCTTGGTGAATTTTAATTTTTCAGTTTTATCTGTGCCTAAAATTTTTGCTGAAACAATTTTGTTTTCTAAACCTGGTAAGTAAATTTTACCATCCTGCGGCCAATTAAATACAGATAAAAACAATGATTTTTCTTTGGTTGTAACATCTCCCCAAGGAAAAGCATGACCCCAAGGTGAGCTACCAGCGCCATAGACAACTTGTGGATATTTTTTTATCCATTTACCTGCTCCTTCTAAAAATTGTACACCAATTTCTGGCACTTCGCCTTTTCCATTTGGCCCTACATTAAATAAATAGGTTCCTCCACGTCCAACTGTAGAAATTAATCTGTGCAATATTTCTTTAGGACTTTTAAAATTATTATCATACCAAGCATAAGACCAAGAATCGTTGTTTGTATCGCAACTTTCCCATAAAACATCTAAATTTTTAGCTGGTACTTCCATATCACCATGACTTACATAATCTCCTAAACCATGACCAACTCTACTAGACATTAATGCGTTTGGCTGTAATTCTCTTACCATACCTGCAAGTTCCACTATGTATTCTTTTTTCATTCCTCCAGGTGTATCAAACCAAACAAAATCGATTTCACCATAGTTTGTGCAAATTTCTCTTACTTGAGGTTTACATTTTTTATAGAAATATTCTTTAAAAGTAGCTTCAGAACCATCATCATAAGTTTTTGGACCATTAGCTCCTCCTGGAGCAGTCCAATCTTGGTTATGAGAATAATAAAAACCGAAACCAAGACCTAAATTATGACAGGCTTTCGACAGTTCTTTCATTGGATCTCTGGCAAATGGTGTGGCATCTACAATATTAAAATCGCTTACTTTAGAGTCGAACATTGCAAAACCTTCATGATGTTTACTGGTGATGATAATATATTTCATACCAGCATCTTTTGCTAGTTGTGCAATTGCTTTGGCATCAAAATTAGATGGATTAAAATCTTTTGCAACTTGCATATATTCTTTTGGAGGAATATCTGCAACTCTTGGATTCATTAACCATTCGCCAATACCATAGTAGGTTTTATCTTTCCATTTGCCACCTAAGCTTGAAAACAGACCCCAATGAATAAACATTCCAAAATTACTTTCAT
>JAOLXX010000032.1 GCA_028343155.1 Polaribacter sp. | reverse complement strand
GTTCTCTTCAATTTTAAAATTGTGAGCTAGTTTTCCTTTTATTCTTAAAATCAAATTCTTTTTTAATAAATCTGCAGTGTGTAATAGTAAATTTTTGATGACTTCTTTTATTTTGAAAGAACGCTTGATTTAAAAGAAAATCTAATAGCAAATTAGTGTGCATTATTTTCAAACTAAAAAACATTTATAATTCTAAAATAGACAACATAAAATTATGTCTTTTAAATTAATAAAACATTTAACCTTTTAAAGTTTACTTAATAAAACGATTTAACTGAAATATATTTCGGAAATTAGCACACATAAATATTTAAAACAACAACATGCCTCTACTATCTAAGAAAGGATTAAAAATGCCAAAATCTCCCATAAGAAAATTGGATCCTTATGCTGAAGATGCTAAGAAAAGAGGCACTATGGTGTTTCATTTAAATATTGGTCAACCCGATATTAAAACACCACAAATAGCTTTAGATGCAGTAAAAAACAATGACATTAAAACATTGGCATACGCACGTTCTGAGGGGACAGAAACTTACCGAAAGAAACTTGTTAACTATTACAAAAAACATCATATTAATTTATCACCAAACAATATTGTAGTAACAACTGGTGGTTCTGAAGCCTTGTTTTTTGCCATTGGAAGCATTACTGATCCTGGAGATGAAATTATTATTCCTGAGCCTTTTTATGCAAATTACAATGGATTCGCTACTGCTTCTGGAGTTGCAGTTGTTCCTGTAATTTCTAAAATTAATGATAATTTTTCCTTGCCAAAAATTGAAGATTTTGAGCAATTAATTACAAAAAAAACAAAAGCAATATTAATTTGTAACCCTGGGAACCCTACTGGCTATTTGTATTCAAAAGAAGAATTACAAAAATTGAAAGCACTCGTTTTAAAATATGATTTGTTTTTGATTGCTGATGAAGTTTATAGAGAATTTACCTATGATGGATTGCAGCATACCTCTGTTATGGCAATAGATGGTTTAGAACAAAACGCTATTGTAATAGACTCTGTTTCTAAGCGTTATAGTATGTGTGGCGCAAGAATAGGTTGTCTTGCATCAAAAAATAGCGAATTTATAAAGACTGCTATTAAATTTGCACAAGCACGTTTAAGTCCACCAACATATGCTTTGATTGCAAGTGAAGCTGCCTTAGATACCCCACAAAAGTATTTTGATGATGTTATAGAAGAATATGTTGAAAGAAGAAATACATTAGTTGCAGCTTTAAAAAACATTGAAGGCGTAATAGTTGCCAACCCAAAAGGAGCGTTTTATTGTGTTGCTGAATTGCCCGTAAAAGACACAGATCATTTTGCACAATGGCTTTTAGAATCGTTCAATCACAATAATGAAACTGTCATGATTGCACCTGCAAGTGGATTCTATTCCACTAAAGGTGAAGGGAAAAACCAAGTAAGAATTGCATACGTTCTAAATAAAAAAGATTTAATTAAATCTGTAGAAATTTTAGCTGTAGCATTAAAGCAATATCCTAATTAATTCAAAACTACAGGGTTTTCAGACCTTGTAGAAAATGTATGAATATCCAACAAAATATATCACTTAAAAGTTATAATACATTTGGTATCTCTGTCTATGCCAAACGTTTTATTTCAGTCACTTCTGTGTACGAACTACAACAACTTTTAAAAATAGAAAAAGACGTGTTTTTAATTTCTGGTGGATCTAATATGTTGCTAACTAAAGATATTGAAAAATTGGTGGTTCACATTGATATTAAAGGAATTTCTGTAGACCAAGAAAATAATGATGCTGTATACATTACTGTAAATGCTGGTGAAAATTGGCACGAATTTGTTCTATGGTGTGTTTCTGAAAATTATGGTGGATTAGAAAACCTCTCGTTAATCCCTGGAAATGTGGGCACCTGCCCTATCCAAAATATTGGTGCATATGGGGCGGAAGTAAAAGACACCATTACAAAAGTAGAAACTTTAAATATTGAAACAGGTAAAATGGTTGAATTTTCTAATGTAGCATGTAAATTTGGGTATAGAAACTCCATTTTTAAAAATGATGTAAAAGGAAAGTATATAATTACATCTGTTAGTTTTCAATTGACAAAAAATACGCATGATTTAAACTCTTCTTATGGAGCTATTGAATCAGAACTAGCTTCAAAAAAAATAAAAAACCCAACTTTAAGAGATATTTCAGAAGCCGTAATTGCCATCAGAAAGTCCAAACTTCCAGATCCTAAAGAAATAGGAAACAGTGGTAGTTTTTTTAAAAACCCAATAATTACTAAAACTCAGTTTTTAGAACTTCAAAAAGAATACCCAAACATACCAAGTTATATAATTTCTGATACAAAAATTAAAGTTTCAGCTGGTTGGTTAATTGAACAATCTGGCTTTAAAGGAAAACGTTTTGGTGAATATGGTGTGCATGAAAAGCAAGCTTTGGTTTTAGTGAATTATGGCAATGCAACTGGAAAAGAAATTTTTTTACTAGCAGAAAAAATACAAACAACTATTTTAACAAAATTTGGTATTTCTCTAGAAATTGAAGTAAATGTTTTTGAAAAATAACTTCATAAAATAAATTACAAACTTATAACACAAATACTATTAAGTTGGAAAATATATTACATTTCTAATTTTAATGCTTTAATATCTAAAATTAATTGAACTACAGAAGCTCTATTAAGACTATTGTAAATACCTCTAATATGTTTGTTCTTATCTATTAACACAAAATTTTCGGTATGTAAAAACTCATCAATTCCTTTTGGTTCTCCTAAATCTTCTTCAACAAAATAAAATTTTCTTCCTAAGTCGTATATTTCTTTTTTATCTCCAGTTACCAAATGCCACTTTTTATCAATTATTCCTTTATCTAAACTATAAGCTTTTAATTTAGAAACAGAATCTATTGTTGGTGTAACTGAATGAGATAAGAACATAATAACTTCATCGTTTTTAAACTCTTCTTGAAGTTTTAACATACTATCTGTCATTAAAGGACAAATTCCAGGGCAAGTTGTGAAGAAAAAATCTGTTATGTAGATTTTATTATCAAACGTTTTTTGAGTTACTTTTTCTCCATTCTGATTGATTAAATTAAAGTTAGGAATTTTATGAAAATTTTCTAATTCTTTACTTTTGGGAGAAATCCATTTTGGAGTAAAAGAAGCTTCATTAAAAAATGGTAAAGCATCTACTCTATTATCTATATTGGGTTTATTTTTACATCCAATAATTGTAATAAATGCTAATAATAGTATTAAAAATAAATTATTTTGTTTTAGCATATTGAACTTTTTCATTTTTAAGTTTATAACATAGATTAGCTCTATTCATACCAAAAATTCGTCCGTTTTTTGCTTCGTAATTAACGTATAAAGTCCCGTTTTCTAACCAAGCTTGTTGCAAACCATCTTCTAGCCCTTTATTTAAGTTTTTCTTTTTGGCTATTTGTCCATCTATAAACCATGTTTTTTGAACTCCATGTCTTTTACCATTAAAATAATTAGATTCCGAAAAGACATTTCCATTTTTAAAATAATTCATTTTTTTTCCATGAAGTTTATTTTTAATATAGTATCCTTCATTTTTTATGCTACCTTCATTAAAGTATTTAAAATATTTACCTTCTCTTTTTCCATTAAAAAAACCAATTTTTTCTGAAATACTATCATTTTTATAGTATGAGACAGCATAACCATTAAAAGGTTGGTTTTTATAAAGCCATAGACCTTTTATTGGATTTAATTTTATTTGGTCTTTGTTAATAAAAACATTTTTTATTTCTTTACTTGAAAAAATAAATGTGTTTTTAACTAGCTCTTTTTTACAGCTAGTAAAAACACATATAAGTAATAAAAAATATTTAATTAAGCGCATTAGGAGTTCCTTTGTAAGGTCCTGCAAATATAACATACCTTCCTGTTGTAGAATATAACTCATTAATAATATGATAATGATATTCTGCAGTTTCTGTATGCTGGGTTGTACTTTTATGTCCTCCAGAAGTATCTAAATCTGTAGGATAAGTTCCTGTTGAATTACATTTTCTTCCATAGATAAAAAATCCATCAGAAATAATTCCATTTAATTTATCATCATCATCAGAAAAAGCTAAAGGTTCTAAATGATAATGATAATCTGAAGGACCAATATGTGCTCCTGAATAATCTAAACTACCTGCAGCAGAATCTAAAGCACCATTACCTTCTTGATCATTATAAAGATAAGCTCCACTTACTGCGATACCAATAGCGCCTAATGCTGTATTTGTTGTAGAATTTGCTAAACTAGGGCTCGAAGATACTGTTAATGAAGATGAATTATCACGACCAGAAGTATCAATTCTTGTTGGTGTCATTTGCCCAGAACTTGTAACTGTAGGTGCAACATATAGTGGATGGCTTTCACTCCAATAAGGAGTTGTGTGGTTTGGCAAACCTGTAGTTTCTATAACTACATTAGAACCTTCCAAATAAATTGTTGTTTCATCAGTATCAAACTCTGCAAAAGCATTATGTAAAGTACCTGTTGTTTGATCTTCTTCTTCATCTGCTTCTGAGCTACATGAGATTAAAATAGGAAAAAATAACATTAAAAGTAATGTGGTTTTAACAAATTGATTTTTCATTTTTTATTTAATTTTAGTTTATTAATCTAAATATTCAGCTACTGCTGCTTTTCTAGATGTTGCGTGTGCTTTTAAAGTAGTTACAGCAGATTGAAATTCTGAACTATTATTTAAAAATGTATAACCACTAACTTCTGAAGTTGCATATTCTTCTATTAATGCTGCATAAGTTGTATAAAGTGCTTGAATAATTGTTTCATTAAATGCACCATTGATAACTTCTTCAACATAAGCATCATATTTTGCTTTATAAACATCATCTTGGTATAAATATCCTATTAATGGCCATTCAGATGTATTTAAACCAGAAAAGTTTAAAGGATAAGAACCTCCTTGTTTACCTGTTTGAAATGCTTCATTATTATCCCAAGGAATCCAAGTTAATTTACTAGTTTCCGGGTCATTATATATAAAATAATTATGTGTCATTCTTCCATAAGTATCCCAATTTTGAATAATTGTATTTACCGCTAAATATTTTAAAAAGATATCTGTATCAAAAACTGCATCTAAATTAGTTCTCCAAGTTGCAGAATCTGTTGTTCTTGTTCCATCATGTAAAATTGATAATAAACTAGAAACATCAGAAAAATCTGCTTCCTCTTCATTCGTTTTTTTAACATATTCATCCTCATCATAAGTACCTGATGCAAAGGTTGCTGCATCTCCATCTGGTTTATATAGATTTCCATCATTATTAATAAACTGACTTTTAATAACAGTATTATCTACCTCTTCTGTAAGTGTATATAATCCAAAATAAATAGGTCCGTTTCCATGATCTACATATACTGTATAGAATGCAGAATGCGAAGTTGCTAAACCGGCATTCTTAAAAATATCTGTTGCTACTTTTTCACGTAACATAGATTTATCATTAAAATTATTTTTAAGACTTAATTTTTTAAACCCATAAAAACGTTGATCGTCTATTTGTGTATAAGTATCTTCAAACTCATCAAAATCTAATTTAAATGATAATTTTAAATTCCCATCTTTCCAAGTAGACTGTAAACTTGAGTTTCCTTTAAACCTTACACCTACTTTATACCATTGTTTTCCTTCATAAAATACTTCTCCAGGAACAAAAATTGGGTCTTCATCTGCAAAATCTCCTCCACCCGGTCCTCCACCAGCTCCAAAAGTTCCATAAAGATCTGTCATGTCATCTAACATGGTTTGCCAACGCTCACTTGTTATAACAATGTCTAATCTTTTTACAGCATTGTCGTTAAAAATTTCTGTAAAATTAGGATCTGCGTCTTTACTATGTGTTTCAGTTGTCCAATCTGTTGCAGTAAAAACGGTATCATCTCCACTATCATTTGTGTCTGTATTATCTGCGACATAACCATTAGGTTGCTCACATGCTATTTGACTAACTTCTGGATTCCCTAAGCCATCTCCGTCTGAATCTTGATACCAAGTTCTATCTATACAACCGCTATCATTATCATCATTATCTGTATTATCTGCAACATAACCACTAGCTTGCTCACATGCAGAAACACTAACTTCTGGATTCCCTAAACCATCTCCATCTGAATCTTGATACCAATTGGTTGAAGTACATGAATTATCATCATCTTTACTACAACCATTAAATGTGAATATTGAAATACAAAAAGTAAGGATTGCTATTTTTATATATAAACTTTTTTTCATTTTATTTATTTTTTGATATTTATT
>JAOLXX010000031.1 GCA_028343155.1 Polaribacter sp. | reverse complement strand
TAATTATTTTCTATTATGTTATCAATAATTCTTTTAGCAAGAGTTAAAGTAGTCACACCTATCAAAATATAATGAGGACTATCATCATTATCTTTGAACAACAATGGAATATTTAATGAAAGCTGTCCTTGATTTGCCTTTAGGAACTTTGAACCATCATAAACATGTTCAATCCCAATATTTTCATAGCCAGTCGGAAGCTTAACTTCAGGAGCTAAATCAGTTTTTTGTAAGGTTAAAGAATTCTGAGGCACCATATTTTCATTTGTAATAATAATTATATCAATCCCTTCCATTACAGGATGCTCTATCTTAAACCCATCTCCATCCCAATGTTCAGCAAAGAATTCTGTTTTTTCTATTTTATCATCTAAATTTATTTCATTTTGATTAAGTAATAATTTTAACTCAGATTCAATTCTATTTTTGGAGAATGCTTTGAATAACATTATCATTTGAGATTGCGCATAATGCCAGTCTCCATCAATATCAGAAGCAAAGAATTCTGCAGCACTATTACCAGAAGCACCAAACTTAACTTTACTAAAGTTTATTCCTTTTAATTTTGGATAGACAACATTAAGTATCTTTTGATCTCCACTTAAATCAACTGATTCAGATGATTTTGATGTTTCTTTATTAAACCTATTCTTGTTAGGTACTGCAATTGCTTCCTCATTGTCGCTTTCATTAAAACTACTCTTAGTATTAAAATTACCATCTTTTTCAATTAATTCTCCATTTTCATTCCATTCGTTTAAGATAATTTGTTCTTCATCTAAATAATATAAATCAAGTTCATCAAAATTAATAGTCTTTAATTTTTTCAAGTAATCAACAACTTCTTCCGTAGTAGAAAATGGACCATGATGTCCAGCATCTCCATAATTATCTGTGTCTTGTATTTCGGGGCAATTAATTACTTTTTGAAGTTTGAATTCACCATTATCGTCTTGATATTCAGTAAACACTAAGTTTTCAAAATTCATTTCATTTTTTATTGTTTCTATTATTTCATGTTCTCCATCTCCTTCATCAGAAAATTGTATTGTTAGTTCCAAAGCTTCAAAGGTTTTATCATCAATATCAAGGAATTCAGATTTTTCCATGGCAATCCAAATTTCACCATCAATATTTGACTCAATTTCATTTACTTCTACTGGCTTTGATTGGGTCAAAGGATCACTTATTTGTCTTAGTTTATTGATCTCTAAATTAAAAAGGAAAAGGGCTTCATCCAAAGGGTCATCCATTTTATAGATAACTTTTCTTTTATCCCAGTTACTAATATCTTGATTGAAAGATTTTGCATCATTTTGAATCCAGCGTGTCTACCAATTCCACCACTTGAGCAAGTTCTTGATAATTAGATGATTAGATTAATAATTATTGAAAATTTATTAATTTTTTAATCAAATATAGTACACTATTTAGTACACCAATAGAATTATGTACATTTTAGTATGGTTCAAAGATATAAACTCTTTTGTTCTTATTAAAGACCTATTTGTATTTCTTTTAATTGAACTATTATATATATAAATATTCAAATCATAATATCTCAAATCAAACCCATTAAACACCCTTACAGAAATGTAGGGGTATTTCTTTCAAAGTAACAACAGTTAATGTCCCTTTACCGATAAGTTCAGTTGTAAGGAATTAGTTATATTTGAGAATAACTTAAATTATATCGAAATGAAAAACATCAAAGACATTACATTATCAGCATTCGCAGTAATAGGATTTTACTCAATTATAACTGCATTTACAAGTACAGAATCTAATCCAGCTCAACAAGTGGTTTCTGGAACACCAGAATCACACGTTTGGGAGGTGTATACAAGAGAAGGAGCTACAGCTTGGCTTCTAAATAAAAAAAGTGGGGAAGTAATTGGAATGGACGCTTCAAGTAGAAAGAAATATAAACCAGAATGGAGATAATAATTAAAAGATTATCGCTTGAATTATATTTATATATAAGTATGTAGGACAATGGCGAACATTGGAGAGAAAATAAAAAAAACATTTTAAAACAATTAAACCCTTGCAGAAATGTAGGGGTTTTCTTTCAAAGTAACTACAGTTAATGTCCCTTTACCAATAAGTTCAGTTGTTAAAAATTAGTATATTTATTTATCTCTCTATTTATTTATCTTTGTATCTATTTATTTATCTCTATCTATTTATGGTTGAACCCTCGCTATAATAAAAACATCTAATTATCAATAAGTTAAGTGCTTTTACTACTGTATTTTTTACATTTTTTTTAATGCTTTTCTAATTTCATATGTATAAAACAAGAGAATAGATACTAATCAAATGCCAACAGAGTTTCAAATAGAGATTATTAAGTAAAAGAAAACCCCTACATTTCTGTAAGGTTGTTTAATAGGTTTTAGAATGGAGATTAATCTTTTTTTATATATTTAAGTAATACATTAATTGATGATTCGTCATATTCAAACTGAACTACATCATAGTTATCTAAAATATTAATAACATTAATAATAGAAGAGAATTTAACTTTTTTGTTATTTAATCTTATTGCATTGATATTTAAACCAGTTTTTAGTTCTTGACCATTATCAATACTAACATAGGTTTTTTTATTATAAACTTGAGGTTTTGAAACTATTATATACTTGGAGTTTATTTCATTTAAAAGAACTCCATCTCTATTTGTGTAATCTTGCCCAAAAGAGATTAATGGAATAAATAGTAAAATAATAAGTAGTTTTTTCATAGTGTGTGTTTTTCAAATGTAATTAATTAACTGATTAAATCAAGTCCATATTTAGACCAAGTTAAATCTTATTTTAAATATACTAATTTCTAATTACAGAACTTATCCAATTTTAGCAGATTTACTTCTGTTACAAGGTTCACATAGTAATTGAATGTTTCTATAAGTATTTGCACCACCTTTTGAATGAGGAATGATATGGTCAAATTCTAAATTTTCTTTTGAACTACATTCAACACATTTACCTCCATCTCTATTCCAAACTTTATCTTTAACGTCTTGAGATATTCTTCGTGATTTTTTATCATTTTCAACTTTAGGTTCTTCTAATTGTCTTGCTCCTAAACCTTTAAAAGTTATACCTCTTTGGAGAGGTGTATTTACATTAAATTTTGTTGTGTCAAAATGAAATCTTTTCCAAACTATATTTATTTTTTTTTCTGTTGCTCTACAATAATCATAAAGTTTAAGATAGTAATTATAGTTATTAAATATATACGTTACTACTTCGTGATTTACGGTTGATTTCTTCTTACATACATCACATCTATAAACTAAACTTTTTTCAGATAATTCCCATATAGTATAATCTCTATTTTCACACTTTTTACAATAAGAAATTAACTCACTTAACTTTTGAATACTTAAATTCAGATTTTTACTTGAATTGAACAAATGAATGTTTTCTTTTCTAAAATTTCTTTGCTTTATTTTCAATCGCTCTTTTGCCTCTTGCTTTCTTAACAAATCAGCTTCTCTCTTTTTTACCTCTTTAGGACTATTATAAAACGCTCTTTTTCTTTCTTGTTCTCTATATTTCTTATTTTCATCAAATGAATTGGCTATAAAAGCTATAAGGATAATTAAACCGACAGCTACAAGTGTTCCAATAAACATCGCTGGACTTGTTGTTTGAAGTGCTATGTTACTTATGAGCATATTCATTAAAATAAATTTTAGCTCTAATATAATAAAATATTGTAATACAAATAACTAATTCCTAACAACTGAACTTATCGGTAAAGGAAGATTAACTGTTGTTACTTTGAAAGAACCATTGTCTGTAAAGAATGGAAGATTATATAGCGGTTGTGATTCAATATTATTCTTGGCTTTTTATATACTGTTTTCTATCTCTTCTTTGTTTTCTGGGTATGTATTCAGCATATAATTTTTATACACTTGTTGATTAGCACGAGGGCTAAAAGGTCTTTTGATTAAAAAATCTAATTGTGACCTATATTTATGATTATAAAAAAAGGATGCTATCTTATATTCTGGTGCTTCTGTTTCTACTGATGTAATTGGTGTTTCTTTTGCTATTTGTGTCTTTGGTTTTGAATCCTTACTTAATGATTTATTGCGGTAATTCTCTGCTCGTTTCTTTCCACCCTTTGCACCATTGATTTTATGCTTGTTTAATGAAGCTATATCCTCTTTTAGTCGCTCAAGTCCAACCATTTCCTTGCCATCATCATCTGTATAGAACTCAAATAATTGATAGTCATTTATAACTCTCTCCAGCTTTGCTTTGATGTTTTTCTTGGTATGTCCCAGCATCAAGGATATTTTTTTAAAGTCGTATTCTTGATACCCTCCAACTGTGTGAAGCATATCGGCAAATTGCATATATAAGCCATAAGATTCTATACCCTCTAATCTAATCATATAAGCCATAAGTGGCGAGTTTGTTATGTTGCTTGGGTGCTTGTACCAGATACCGTATAATTCGTTATTCATATTATTAATTATTAAGTGTGCGTTTACTAATTTTAAATTTGTGTATTAAGATTTAGGTTTATTGTTTTCCCATTAAAAGCTCTTAACTATGGAAAAAAGAAGTTGACTTCTGAATAGAATATACTTTTAATCAGTAATCATTCTGTCTGAAAAAGATGTTTTGCCAAATACTTGCTCACCATCTTTTAAGTTGGCTCTTAATGGTGTTTCTAATGAGTTAAGTAATTGCTTTATATATGGCATACTTGCACCTTTTACTTTGGTTCTTAAATTAGATTGCTTATTTGTAATGACTAAATCGTATTTCAATGCTTCAGCATCTAATCGATAACTTTCTTTTACTTTAATTCGTTGCATTTAAATGGCTTTTAAGGTGGTGTTAATTTTACAGTATCTATTTAACGCATCCTCTATTACTATTGCTTTAGAGCAGTTGTTTAGCGATGCAGAAATGATTCTTGTTATTTTTTGTCGTTTCATTTTACGTTGAAGTATTTGTTTAAGGCTACTTCTATTACTTTTGTCTTTGTGATTTCATTTACTATCGAGCTTGCCTTGATTAGATTCTCGTGGTGTCTTGTTAATCTGAAGGTGTTGACTTTTTTTGGTGGGTTTTTCGAACTCATAAGATTAGTTTTTTAATTCTTTGTGTTCTGCGTCCATTTCTTCCGTACTGGTAAAGACCAAATTAAAAAGGGGTTGTTCTTGATTTGATGTTACATTTATTTCTTTCATTTCACGAGGGCGACCATATTTGTACTGGAAGTAAAGTTTCAAATAAGGAAACTTGTTTTCTTCAATCCCTTTTTTTAACATCTCAAACGCTATATCATCCAAAGGCGTTAACTTTTGAATCAATGCGACATTTTCTTCTTGAGGGCGTCTCCCAGACCTTCCAATTAAACCAGCCATCTTATTTATTTTTTAAATTGATTTGTATTATTACATTCCTCTTATATTAATAATAAGATTTGTGTTACTTTTTTGCTTTTTGAGTATGACTTTTTACGAAACTTTACGAAAACTTTTTTTATACATATCTTAAACATTAGTATAAAGTTTGTATATTTGTGAAATAAAACAGATAAAAGGTTATGAAATATATCGCATATTATAGGGTGTCTACACAGAAACAAGGCGAAAGTGGGTTAGGATTAAAGGCACAGAAACACGCAGTTGAGCGTTTTATATCTCCAGACTTAATAGACAAAGAATTTACAGAAATTGAAACTGGTACTAATAAAAAATATAGACCAATACTAAATGAAGCGATAGAACTTTGTGCTAAAACTGGTGCAACGTTAATCATTGCTAAATTAGATAGACTTGCAAGAAACGTATCTTTTGTGTCTTCGTTAATGGATAGTAAAGTAAAATTTAAGGCAGTAGATATGCCAGAAGCAAATGAACTTACAATTCATATAATGTCTGCTATTGCTCAACACGAAGCGAAGGCTATTTCTAAACGTGTAAAAGAGGGTTTAGCACAATCTAAAAAGAAATTAGGCAATCCACAGAACTTAACCGCTGAAGCTATGGCTAAAGGCTTGGAATCAATAAAACATAAAGCTAAAAACAATCCTCACAATAAACGAGCATTGGCTTTTGTAAGTGGCTTAACTGATAGGAGTTTAAAATTGCGTGAGATAGCTGAATTATTAAATAGTAATGGTTTTAAAACATCTACTGGTAAAGATTTTGGAACTACTCAAGTGATTAGGTTATTACAGAAAATAGATTTTTCAGAAATTAAAAAAAGCATCTTAAAATAGAATTTCAATTTTGAAAAAAAAATATATATTTGAAAAACATTAAATAAGAAATAGTTATGACTGATAATGAATATTATGAACTTATAAATTCTACTGATTTAGAAAAAATAAAGAGGGCTGTCGACCAAATATATGAAAGTCGGAAAGCTCCCGTAATTGATGGTAAAATAATTCTCTTTAATAGAAGTAGTTTTCCTGAAAAAGAACAATGGATAATAGAACATTATCAACATCTATTAAAAAAGAGAAATGATATAAGAAAAGTAGTAATTATAGTTTTAGTAGTATTAGGTTTATTATTTATACT
>JAOLXX010000030.1 GCA_028343155.1 Polaribacter sp. | reverse complement strand
TTGGCTCTTCCAGTGTTAAAGAAATCATCAAAAATCTGTATATCATTATCGTTATTAAATGTATCGTAAATATAACTATTGGTTGCATTAAAGTTTAATTGCAATGATTTTGTCAAATCAAAACTAATCGTATAATCCCAATCAAATAAAAATCTACGTTGTTTTAATGCGGGTTGCGGTGTCAAACCTGCCACTAAATTTCTTGATTGTTGTTCGTTATAATTTCTGTTGATGCTAGAGTTAATTGCAAATGTTTTTGGAATAGGATTAAAGTTGATATCTTTTAAAAGTTTAGCGTATTTACTTTTAAAGGCTTTTGTGTTTTTAAAAGGAGTGAATGCTTTAGAGTTAAAACTAAAATTATAAGAAGCAGAAGTGTTCACACTTTCGTTCACCCGTTTTTTAATGTTATAATTTTTCTGAAACTCTTTGTTATACGCATAAGAAACTGCCAAATTTTCTATATTGTAAAATCTAGGTTTTTTCGTAGAATTTGGATTTCTATTCTTTTTAACATTGGTAAAACTAATACTTGTTCTTTTGGTGTAATCTTGTGAATTATTGATATTCTCTAAAGCTTTGTCTCTTGCATTCCCTGCAGGTGAACTTTCAAGAAAACTTTTAGCTTCTGAAAATTGAACATCTTGATATTGAGGATCAAATTTTGGGTCTATAAATTTCTCACCAATACTATAACTCATTGGTATTTGAATTCCCCATTTTTTAGGCGTTAGAACTTGCCCCAAATTTATGGAGGTAGCAACATCATATTGTTTTGTTTCATCCAAACTACGTTGCCCTACACGGTCTTCTACATTTCCAAAACCAATGGTAGACATACTTCCTGATAGGGATACGTTTGCAAGATCTGCAAAGTTAGCATCTGCATTCACTACAGCTGCCCAACCCCCTTTATTATCGAACCCCGAAGAACGCAATTCATTAAACCAAACCTCTCCACTTATAGGGGCAGTCGTATTGTTTTTTAGACCTAGTACTATTGTTTTTAATTGTGCTAAAGTTGGGCTTCCTTTTACAGAAAGAGAATAGCCAACAGCTGTGTTCTTTGTTGTACTTGTATATAAATCTGTAAAAGGAATTCCAGCTTTGTCTCTTTCTAACTTGATCAAGCCAAAGGCTTCTAAGAAAGCGTCTAAATTATTTGCTTCTGGCCAAAGATCTAGGGAAGAAGTACCATTTTTGGTAACCTTTAAAGGCACTTCTATTTGATAGTAATTATCATCTAGATCGGTACCTAATCGTATAATCGCAGAAAAATCATCATCTTCAATTGCAAGTGCTCCTTCATTTTTTTGAAGATGCATAAACATTTTTAAATTTTTAAACCTTCTTAAATCGATACTGATATTTTTATAAATTGCTCTCGCTTTATTGGGGGGTAGGTTATTTACTTTTAAGCTAACAGCTTGTTCATTTTGTAATTGCACCCTCGTACTACCTTGTAAACGCTCTCTTTCTATTCCTGGAGGTGTTTGATAGCTTCCATTATTTTGTTCAATACTGACCACACCCACTTCAAAGCCTTCTAATTCAGTATTATTTAAATCGATGGGCTCTGTCAACGTTTCATCTAAGGTTCTTGTGTACCGTCTCCAATCTCCACGAACCAAATCGAATTCACCAAAACGAATCACCACCGGCATTTTGAAATTCGTTAAAAACATTCTTATAAAACGAATACTATTAAAGTCTGAAATACCATTGATGGGGGTTCCGCTTCTAACAGGTACTCGAAATTGATACCAAGTTGTAGTTTGTTTTTCTCCGTTTTCTAGCGTAACATCACTTGCTTTTTGATCAACTATAAAATTTTTCCCAACAGCCAAATCATTTTTATTCATAGAAATTTTATACTCGTAGAAACTTTCTACAGTATTCATGGTTTGATCCCTATTAATGTCTTCTACATCTGGGTATGCTGTTGATGAGGTTGGATATGCTTCTTCAGATTGATTTAAAGTTGGCGAGTTTCCTTCTGGATTGTTATAGTTTTTATACCTCGTAATTAGAGAAGCGTTTATTTGATCTAATTGACTACTTCTAAAAAATTGAAAGTTATCTGCTGCAGGATCACTTAATTTCTCATAACCACTCCCTATAATTCCATCAAAAGCCTTCTCTTTAGTATCATTTAGACCATCAAAACCAACATCCTGATTTAACCTAAAAGCGTCTTCTTCATTAAAAGCATAAATAATGGATGGACTTGTAGGTACTTTCCCCCAAATGGTTGGTTCTGTATTCAAATCGCTCGTATCTTCTGGCAAGCCGTTTTCATACATTTTACGACTATCTTTTAAGATGTCTTCAGAAACATTTCCCAAATTAATGTATAAATCTCCAACTTGATTTAAAGGGTCTTCATAGTTAATTCCTAAAGGCAAACCTTCATCAGGTTCAATGGAGTAATTCTCATAAGGGTCCATTACCCAAAATTGAATGTACTCAACATTTGCTTGGTCAAAATTATTGGTCGTTAAAGAGCGCATTATTCCTCCCCAATTTTCTTGTGGTTTTAACAAGGTAACGTTGTTATTTGCAACATCAATATCAGCTTCAAGACCATTGTTGTTATAATTATAAGAACCTCTTTCAGCTGGGAAATACGCTAAATCTAAGGTTCTTATTTGAGAGTTCTGAGAAATATCTAACTGTACATTCGGGAACAATTCTCTATAATTAATTTGTCTTGTTTCTGCTCTAGATAACTCGTCTGCATCAATACTTGCAGGGGTTTGGCCCGCGCCATAAAAAATCTGATCTACACTATACCAAGCTAATTTTGCTCTTTTGAAGTTGTAAGATAAATCGTTATTTTTTCCATTAAATCGATCATTAATTGTATAACTAGGCGTACTTGCTTCGAACCAATCTAAAGGAGATAAGATGCTAATAGGAATTTGGGAAGCTTCAAAATCATCAATATAAGAAGTTGCCGCACCAGCAACATCAATTCCGTTTGGTGTTCCAGGTAATAAGTAGGCCATGTCTGCTCTCACAGATAAATTAGAAGGCACATCAGTATCTACAAAAGGCAGTTTGTTTGCCAATTTTGTAAGATAGGGAACCTCGCTAGCATAATCTAGATTGATCCCAAACATGGTATTGTTTATCGGATCTGAACCAAAATTCACCTTTGGTGTAATCGGCCTTTCATTTACATTTAAAATAGTTGCACCAACAATTAATTTATCAGAAAATGTATGTTCAACGTCGATCCCTGCAAAAGTTTTACGTTGTTGATTAAACACCGCATTATTTTCAGTAGAGACACTAATTGGGGTGCCCGATGCTTGTAAACCTGGGTCTATAATTTGTACACGTCCCAATTGATAATCAACTACATAATCCACACCTTCCAGTAATTGTCTTCCACCCGCTGTTACTTTTACAGAACCCCTTGGCACATTGAACGACCCAATAGGAATTCCGCCAGAATTTTCTGATTTAAAGTATCCTTTTAAGAAATATTTATCTTTATTCTGAAAGTTATTTTTAATATTAATTTTCGTGTTTAAATACAATTCTTTAAACAAAAAAGAGGCATCGAGGGTTTCATCTAAACCAACATCATTAGGAACACTAATGTTTTTTACTAAATCATTTCCAAAAGGTTCTGGTTCTGGGAAAAAGATAAATCCGTTTTGAGAGTTAACGGTAATTCCTTCTACATAATCGAAAAACCCATCCGCATTTTTAGATTGACTTTGGTCTAGTTGATCTAATTTTAATATTTGTATTAGAGGTAAGTTTGAGATTCCAATTGTATTTGCATTTTGTAAAACGTTGGAGGGGATTCCTGTTTGGTCATCTCGATATTGAATTTCGAAACGAAAACCATCCTGGGATAACGGATAGGCACCTAATGCATAGACGTTTTTCATCATTAAACGCCAGGTTGGAAAACCTTCTTCAACTTCGATACCATTTACTAAAACAGGGGCACCATTTGCTTTTTTATTTCTTTTTGTTGTTAAAATTTCACTACGTAATAATTTTACTACTAAATTGTCTGGAGATTGAATTCCATCATTCGAAAATTCACCCACTTTAAAGGAATTTTCTGTACTTCCTGTAATACCACCTGCAGTAGTATACTCATAAGCAACTGCTAATACTTCACCATCATTTAATCTTCTGTTTAAAGAAATGAAACCTAATTGAGTGTTTAATGTAAATTCATTTGGCGCTAGTTTTCTTGCATTTTGTAACACAGAGTAGTCTTTTCCCTCAGTCATATTGTAAGTTATGCCTTGCAATGTGTTATTCACCGTGGAAATATTTCTAAGAGGACTATCTGAAGCAAGTAAAGGAAATAAATTATTAGATTCATTTGTCGGTATATTTTTTCCACCTAGGGTTGCTGGCGGTTTTGTAATGGGTTGAACCTCTCCCGTTTGATTCACCATTACCGCATTTTCAGTTTCACCTATATCTGCCAATGCCACAATACTCCTAAAATCTTTAGTACTTGCGTTTCTATTAGTGATCCAAACTTCTGCTCTTGTAATATTAATTTGACTATTAATTAAAGGATAGTTTGCAAGCGATTTTGCATAATTATCAATAAAATAGTGTGATAAGAAAAAGTGACGATCATTATCATAATCGGTCGCTTTTAATTCAAAAGGCTGAATGGTAGATCCGCCTTCGGTAACAATGGTTTGACTCTCTGAATTTTGTTGAGAAAAAACAGCTGTTATCTTTGTGTTTCCAAATTTCAACTTCGTTTTTAAACCAAATAAACTTTGGGCGCCATTGATTAAAGAGTTCTTAATTGGCATAGCAATATTACCAGCTTCAATACCTTGTATAATAGCATCTTCAGAATATTCTCCTCCTCCATTTTTGTAGGCATTTACCTTTTCTTTAATATTATTTGCCTTATCCGTTAATCCATCTATTTTGTTTTTAATACGGCCAGTTTTATTTCGGATATTCGATAGTTTTTCATTATTTTTTTTTCCTGCAACCTCAGAAATTGATGGGGGTATAAACTCTATTCTTACCGAATTTTGAAAATCGAATGTAGATTGTGTGTCGTAATTTGCAGTAAATTTAAGTCTAGTTCCTACTTTGGCTTGTAGGCTTACATTAATTTGCTGATCAAAATCAAGGGTAAAACTACTTCTGTTTTCTTCAGATAATTGTGGGTTTTCTGTATTTTGATAAATAAAACCTAATTTTAAATTTAAGTTTCCAGTAGGAATTACTTCTACAGCGTTACTTCCAAAGATGGTTTTAAAAAATTTAGAGTTTACATAGTACTTAGGTAAAAGATTTTTTTGCGCCTCTTTTGCCCCCTTTTTTTTAGTATTTCTTGCGCTTATTTTTTCTTTGAAATACTCCTTCATATCTCTCTTTAAACGATACTCAGCATATTCTTTAGGAGTAAGGTATATTGGAGTTCGTGTATTGTAATCTCCTATTTTTTCGATAATTACATATTTGTTTAAGTCAGTATCAAAGAAAATTTCTTTTGTTGCTAAGTAATCTAAAAACAAACCACCTGTTTGCTCTTTTTTAAAGTTATATCTTAATTTTATAGAGTCTTTTTTTACAGATAAAGAATCACTTTCCTTATTTGTTTGCGCAGAGAGAGAAGTGTTTACCAAAAAAATAAAAGCAAGAAACAGTAATGTGATTTTGAAAAAATTATTCAATTTATTATAAGTTTTTTAAAGCTAATTTTATTAATTTTTCAACAGAAGCATCTGGATTTTCTTTTAAAACCATGGCAAGGATTTTATCCGATTGCTTTTTGTTAAAACCTAAAACCTCTAAAGCAGATAACGCTTCATCTTTGTTGGTATTGCTTGTAAACGCAGAAACTTCATCAATATTAAACGTTTTTAAAATTTTATCTTTTAAATCTACAATAACTCTTTGCGCTGTTTTTGCGCCAATCCCTTTAACAGATTGAATTAGTGGAATATTTTCTGTTGCAATTGCGTGCTGTATTTCTTCGGAAGTCATCGAAGATAACATTGTTCTCGCAATACTTGGTCCCACACCAGAAACAGAAATTAATAATTTAAAAACTTCTCTTTCTGTTTTAGTGATAAATCCAAAAAGGGTGTGTGCATCTTCCCGAATCGATAAGTGGGTATATAAAACCACTGCTTCGTCTTCGGGTAAACCCGAAAAAGTGTTTAATGAAATATGGAGCAGATAGCCAACACCATTACAATCTACAACAACTTCTGTTGGATTTTTCTCTACTAATCTTCCTCTAACTTGTGTAATCATAGAATTCTTTTTTCAGGCTTCAAAAGTAATAATTTATTTATTCTTTTCTCTTTGCTGTGCATCTACGGCTGCTAAAGCTGCCATATTTACCATTTCATCAACACTGGCGCCCAATTGCAAAACGTGTACGGCTTTACTCAAACCTAAAATGATCGGACCAATAGATTCCGCTCCTTCAACTTGTTTTAGTAATTTATAGGTAATATTTGCAGACTCTAAATTTGGGAAAATTAAAACATTTACTTTTTTCCCATTTAATTTTGAAAAAGGAAATTCTTTTGCCAACATTTCTGGGTTTAAAGCAAAATCAGCTTGAATTTCTCCATCTACAGTTGCACTGGGGAAATGACGGTGGATATAAGAAACTGCTTCTCTAATTTTTTTAGAAGTTTCCGAATTTGAAGAGCCAAAATTAGAAAAAGACAACATCGCTACATTTGGTTTCATACCAAACATCTTTGCTAAGTTAGAAGTCATTTGAGTAATTTTTACCAAATCTTTTGCAGAGGGATTGATGTTAATCGTAGTATCTGCTAAAAATATTGGGCCTTGTTTTGTTAACATTAAATTACAAGCGGCCACTCTAGAAATGCCAGTATCTTTTTTTATCAACTCTAATATTGGTTTTACAACAGTAGGATAGGGCCTAGAGTATCCAGTTATTAGGGCATCAGCTTCATTTTCATTCACCATCATTGCAGCAAAATAATTACGTTCACGCATTAAGTTTTTTGCGTCAGATAATGTTTTTCCTTTCCGTTGTCTGCTTTTCCAATAAATTTCACCAAAACGATTTCTTCGCTCGGTTTCTTCATCTGTCTTTGGGTCAATAATAGATACATTTGCTGTAAAGCCAATCTCTTCCATTAATTCTAAAATAACTTCTTTTCTTCCTAATAAAATAGGTTTTCCTAGTTTTTCATCATGAATTCTTTGTGCTGCTTTTAAAACATCTAAATGATCTGCTTCTGCAAAGACGATGCGTTTTTTATTGCTTTTTGCCCTGTTGTGTAAAAGTCTAATTTCTTTACTGCCAGAACCTGATCTTTCCATTAATTCTTCTCGGTACTTATCCCAATCTTCTATCGGTTCTAATGCAACTCCAGAATCCATTGCCGCTTTGGCAATTGCTGGTGGAATTTCATAAATTAATCTTGGATCAAATGGTTTTGGGATAATGTATTCTCTTCCGTATGTTAAACTTACTTCGTCATAAACAATATTTACTTGCTCTGGTACAGATTTCTTCGCTAAATCAGCTAAAGCATGTACTGCAGCCATTTTCATTTCTTCGTTAATTTTGGTTGCTCTTACATCCAAAGCGCCTCTAAAAATAAAAGGGAAACCAAGCACATTATTTACTTGATTAGGATGGTCTGACCTTCCAGACGCCATGATAATATCATCTCTGGTTGCAATTGCTAAATCGTAATTTATTTCAGGAATAGGATTTGCCATTGCAAAAACAATAGGGTCTTTTGCCATTGCTAACAACATTTCTGGAGTTACAATATCTCCTTTAGACAAGCCAATAAAAACATCGGCACCATAAATAGCCTCTTCTAAGGTATGTAAATTTCTATCCGTTGCAAATTCTGCTTTTTGTGAAGTAAGACTGTTTCTGTCATCTCTAATAACACCTTTGCTGTCGCACATTACTACATTTTCTCTTTTTACGCCTAATTTTAAATATAATCGAGTAC
>JAOLXX010000003.1 GCA_028343155.1 Polaribacter sp. | reverse complement strand
GGATGTTTTTCTGAAATAAACTTTCACAAAAAAGAGTCTAATATAGGCGATAAATAAAGTTGAAAATGCGTGAATACCTCCCGAGTCTGAAAAGAAGTCAACACAAAGTCCTAATAGAAAACTGAGAAAAAGAAAAGCAAATCTTTTTTCTTTTAAAGGGTAAAAAAAAATAAATGCAATATAAAGATAGGGGTTAATATGTCCTAAAAAATTAATATTATTTAAGACTAAAACTTGCAAAAACAGCAAGAATAAAAAAAATAAACTTTGTCTTATATTTTTATTCATTAAGAGTGTTTTCTAAAGATTGGATTTCTTCTTTGTGTAAACTTTTAATAACATAGATGTATCTAAGGTTACTCATATCATTGAAAAGTTTTATGTCTACTTCGTTGTCTGCTGTATTTCCTGTATTTACTTTTGAGATGGTTCCAATTAGAATTCCTTCAGGAAAAATAGTTGATTTTCCGTCAGTTTCTATAGTGTCTCCTATCTTTAATGGAGCTTGTCTTGGAATGTCTGAAAGTTGAACCGTTCTGTAATCTTTGCCATTCCAACTTAAAGTTCCAAAGTAATTGCTATTTTTTAGCCGTGCATTAATCCTGCTATTTTTATTCAATATAGATTGAACTCTCGTATAATTTTTTTGTGTTTGATCCGTAATTCCTAAAATCCCTTTGCTATTAATCACGGCCATTTCTTTCTCTATTCCTTGGTTTTTACCACCATCAATTGTTAAGAAGTTAAAGGATTTTGAATAGCTGTTTTTAATGATTTTAGCCTGAGTGTAATAATATTTTTGATAGTATTTTGTAGTGTCTATTGCTATTGAATCTTCTGTAGAAAATAATTTATTGTGTGCGAGTAAATTTTTTAAACGGGTATTTTCTTGAGATAATTGTTCATTTAGTGTTTTTAATTTGAAATATTCAGATGAATTGGCGAGCATGGTGTAAACTCTTCCTGTGATACTATTTGCAGAATTTACAAATTTACTTTTATGAAAATTAAGGTTATTAAAAATGAATGTAAGCGCAATAAACTCTAAAAATAAAAAAAACAGAAGATATTTAAATTTCTGAAAAAAAAAGAGAATCTGTTGCATTACTTAGCACTTAAAAACGACTATTTCATTAAAACATTTTTATATCTGTTTAGTTCTTTTAGAGCAACTCCTGTTCCACGAACAACAGCTCTTAAAGGGTCTTCTGAAACATAAACAGGTAAATCAGTTTTTCTAGACAAACGTTTGTCTAGACCCCTTAGCATGGAGCCTCCTCCTGCTAAATATATTCCAGTATTGTAGATGTCTGCTGCTAATTCTGGTGGCGTCTTAGAGAGTGTTTCCATGACAGCATCTTCAATTCTTAAAATTGATTTATCCAACGCTTTTGCAATTTCTCTATAAGAAACCTGCACTTGTTTTGGTTTTCCACTTAATAAATCTCTACCTTGAACAAGCATGTCTTCTGGTGGAGTTTCTAAATCTTCTGTTGCAGCTCCAATTTGAATTTTTATTTTTTCAGCAGTTGTTTCTCCTACATGTAAATTGTGTTGTGTACGCATGTAGTACATGATGTCGTTTGTAAATAAATCTCCAGCTACTTTTACGGATTGATCACAAACAATTCCACTCAAAGCAATAACAGCAATTTCTGTAGTGCCCCCACCGATATCAATAATCATATTCCCTTTAGGTTCCATAATATTAATGCCAACACCAATTGCGGCAGCCATCGGTTCGTAAATCAAATAAATTTCCTTTGCATTCATGTGTTTTGCAGAATCACGAACAGCGCGTCTTTCAACTTCTGTAATTCCTGAAGGAATACAAATAACCATTCTTAATGCGGGTGGAAATAAGCGTTTTTTTATGGATGGAATTTGCTTTACAAATTCTTTAATCATTTGTTCAGAAGCTTCAAAATCGGCAATAACTCCGTCTTTTAAAGGTCTAATCGTTTTGATGTTTTCATGTGTTTTTCCTTGCATCAAATTGGCTTCTTTACCAATTGCAATTATTTTTCCAGTAATTCTATTTCTTGCCACAATAGAAGGGTTATCAATAACCACTTTTCCATCGTGAATAATTAAAGTATTTGCGGTACCTAAATCTATCGCAATATCTTCTGTCATAAAATCGAAAAAACCCATAAAATATCTTTGTTGTTTTATTTTTAATGAACTCTTACAAATTTACTAAATTTCTAATTGTAAATGATGTAATTCCTAGTTAATGTTTAAAATGTCTTGTTCCCGTCATTACCATGGATAAATTGTTCTCATTACAATAAGCAATACTCAATTGGTCTTTTATAGAACCTCCAGGTTGAATGACACTTTTTATCCCAGCTTTATCTGCAATTTCTACACAATCAGGAAAAGGGAAAAAGGCATCACTTGCCATCACACATCCGTTCAAATCAAATTTAAAAGAAGTTGCTTTTTCTATCGCTTGATTTAATGCATCAACTCTACTTGTTTGTCCTGTTCCACCTGCTAATAGTTGCTTATTTTTTACAAGGATAATCGTGTTTGATTTGGTGTTTTTACATAATTTTGAAGCAAATAATAAATCATCTAATTCTCTATGTGTAGGTTTGCTATCTGTCACGTATTTTAAATCTTCCAATCTGTCTGTAATATGATCTTTGTCTTGAATCAATGAACCATTTAAGCAAGTTCTGACAGTTGTATTTGGTAATGCAATATCTTTTTGAATTAAAATAATTCTATTTTTCTTTCCTTTCAAGACCGTTAATGCATCTTCCGAAAAAGAGGGAGCAATGACGACTTCACAAAATAAAGAATGAATTTCTTCTGCTGTCTCTTTATTAATTTCTGTGTTTGCGATTAAAACACCTCCAAAAGCAGAAATAGGGTCTCCTGCTAAAGCATCTATATAGGCTTGTTTTATAGTTTCTCTTTGTGCAAATCCACAAGCATTGTTGTGTTTTAAAATAGCAAATGTGGGAGCTTCTCCTTTAAATTCTCCAATTAAATTAACAGCAGCATCTAAATCTAATAAGTTGTTGTAACTTAATTCTTTACCGTGTAATTTTTCAAACATTGCTTCTAAATCTCCAAAGAAATATCCTTTCTGATGTGGGTTTTCTCCATAGCGTAAAACTTTTGAAGTTTGTTCACTTGCTTTATATACAATTTCATCTTCATTGAAATAGTTGAAGATCGCAGTATCATAATGAGAAGAAATATTGAAAGACTTTGCCGCAAATTTCTTTCTTTGTTCAATAGAGGTTTCTCCGTTATTTTCTGATAAAATTGATAAAAAACTTTCATATTGATCCATCGAAGAAACGGTAAAAGTATCTTTGAAATTTTTTGCAGATGCTCTGATCAAAGAGATTCCACCAATATCAATTTTTTCTACAATATCTTGTTCAGCAGCTCCTGATGCGACTGTCTTTTCAAATGGATATAAATCTACAATTACTAAATCTATTTGCGGAATATCAAATGCAGCTAATTCTGCAACGTCACTTTCATTATCTTGTCTGTTTAAGATACCTCCAAAAACTTTTGGATGCAATGTTTTAACTCTTCCTCCCAAAATAGAAGGGTAAGAAGTAACCTCATCAACAGGAACAACAGCGATCCCTTGTTCTTTAATGAATTTTTCTGTTCCTCCGGTAGAGTATATCGTTACATTTAATTCGTCCAGTTTTTTTACAATTGGGGCCAAACCGTCTTTATGGAAAACCGAAATTAATGCAGATTTAATTGTTTTTGAAGTGCTCATTTTTTGCTATATGGTTAAGTATGCAAAACTACATAAACAAAGAAGGAATCGCAATAAAAAGATAATAACAAAAAACAGAAATAGTTAACAATATTTGAGGAAAAAATATTTTTCTGCAACTACAAATTTTTAGATTGAATATAATAGATAATTTATATTAGAAAAAATTATTCTGAATTTTCTAAAAAATCTCTAAACTTGTCTATAATTCTGTTTATGATTGATACTTTTTCTACCAGTTGGTTTGTACTTAAATCCCTTGTGTCACAAGCCATTTTTTCTTCTACTTTTTTCATTATTTTTGTGTTTAATGATAGTAGAGAATTTTTTAATTAAAGTTTGGATTTCAAATTTATAATTTTTATTGATGTAATCCTAAATATTTAAAAAAAAACAATGATCTGCAAACGGGTATATCTCTTTGGAATTTTAATAAAATTAGTATTTCATTTTCATAATATTATTTGTTTTTTTAATAGAAAACGATAAAGAAAACAGTTTTAACATAAAGTTAGGTATATTTAGATTAAATTTGTGGCAAAATGAAACAATATCTTTCTAAAATAGCTTCTTTTTTACTCGCCTTAATGGTGCTTTTTTCCACGTTTTCTTTTACCGTAGAAAAACATTATTGTGGTGAATCTTTAATGGATGTTTCATTTATAGGGGATGCTGATACTTGCGGAATGGACATAGAAAAGGTGTCGGCAAAAAAGAAAAATTGCTGTAAAGATGAAGTTCATTTTATGGAAGGTCAAGATGAATTGCAGCAAATTCAAAATGATGACTTTGATTTTTCACAACAACAATTTTTAGTTTCTTTCTGCATTTCTTATACTGATTTATTTATTGAAAATGAATCAAATAAAACAAACTACAAAAATCTTCATTTACCAGATATTCCAATCGATTATCAGGTTTTATACCAATCTTTTTTAATTTGATTTTATAATTTTTATTTCAAGAAAGTTTCTTTTTTAAAAAGAAGCTTAAATGTATAATTATTAAAATCAAAAAAAATGATAAAAATAATAGTCAGTAATTTTTTATTATTTATCCCAATCCTACTCTTTTCTCAAACTACTTTTAAAGGGATGATTATGGATAAAAACAACCCTAAAGATAATTTAGGAGTAGCAGGAGCAAGTGTACATTGGCTAGATACGAATATTAGTGCAATTACAAATTCAAAAGGATGGTTTTCAATACCTTATAATAATGCTTATAATAAGTTAATTGTTATTTGTTTAGGTTATAAAACGGATACGATTACTGTTAAAAATTTGAAGCCCATTCATCATTTGTTAACATCAGAAGATCTGAACGAAGTAATTATTAAAACCAAAAAGAAGTCCACTTATAAATCGTTCCTAACCACCGCCAATATGTTTACAGTCAATGCGGAGGAATTATTAAAAGCAGCTTGCTGTAACTTGGCAGAAAGCTTTGAAACAAACCCTTCTATAGATGTTAGTTTTACTGATGCTTTGACGGGTACAAAACAAATACAAATGTTAGGTTTAACAAGCCCTTATTTGTTAATTTCTCAAGAGAACATTCCTTCTGTAAGAGGTGCTTCACAAGTTTTTGGACTCACTTTTACACCTGGAACTTGGGTTGAAAGTATTCAAATAACAAAAGGAGCAGGAAGTGTTGTAAATGGTTATGAAAGTATTTCAGGGCAAATTAATGCTGAATTGGTAAAGCCTTTTTCTGATAATAAATTCTTTTTAAACACTTATTCTTCTTTCAATGGACGACTTGAGTTAAATACGCATTTTAATCAAAGAATCTCAGATAAATGGCAGTCAGGTCTCTATGTTCATGGGAATTATAGAGGAGAAAAATTTGATAACAATAAGGATAATTTTCTTGACAATCCCCTTGCGAAACAAGTGAATGTAATGAATCGTTGGCAATATACAGATGCTGAAAAGGGTTGGGTAAGTTTTATAAATGTTCGCTTTTTAAATGATGAAAAGCAAACTGGTGAACTTAATTTTAATCCTGAAGCAGATAAAGGAAAGAACGTTCTTTGGGGAAGTGAAATCGATTCAAGACGTTTTGAAACTTCAGCAAAATTAGGTCACGTTTTTCCAGAAAAACCTTTTCAAAGTACCGGTTTTCAATTAGCCTATAGCCATCATCAACAAGACTCTTATTTTGGGTTAAATGTTTATGATATAGTTCACGAAAGTGTCTATTCTAATTTCTTATTTAATTCAATTATTAGCAATACAAGAAATAAATTTAAAACAGGAGTTAGTTTTACTTATGATAAATATAATGAGTATGCAAAGACCAACAATTTTGATGGAAATTTTGACAGAAAAGAAAACTCTTTAGGAGCTTTCTTTGAATATGAGTTTGATAATTTAGATAATCTTAGTTTTACAGCGGGCCTCCGGGTAGATACTCATAATTTACTAGGTACTTTTTTAATCCCACGGCTTCATTTGAGATATGTTCCATGGCAAAATAGTGTTTTTAGAGCTTCTTTAGGAAGAGGAAAAAGAAGTGCCAATGTTTTTGCTGAAAATCAACAATTATTTGCAAGTTCAAGACAGATAAATATTGATGATGTTGGTGGAAATATATATGGATTAAATCCCGAAATCGCATGGAATTATGGAGTTTCTTATATGCAGAAATTTAATTTTTTCGAGAGAAAAGGGGCTATTACCTTAGATTTTTACCAGACAGATTTCCAAAATAAAGTTGTGGTAGATTGGGAAAATTCGCAAGAAATTTCCTTCTATGATTTAGAAGGAAAAAGTATTGCTAATAGTTTTCAGTTAGAAGTCGATTACAATCTTGCAGTAAATTTTAATCTAAGAACAGCTTATAAATATTTCGATATTTCTACAGATTATAAAAGTGGTAATTTGCAAAAATCAATCCAGCCACAAACTCGTTTTTTTGCTAATTTTTCTTATGAAACTACTGCAGAAGAAAATGCTGCGTATTGGAAATTTGATCTTACTTTTAACAATATTGGTAAACAGCGACTGCTAAATACAGCCAATAATCCTGTTCAGTATCAATTACCAGAATATGTAAAAGCGTATCAATTATTAAATTCTCAAATTACAAAAGTATTTTCTAAAAAGTTTGAAATGTATTTTGGTGTGGAAAATAGTACTAATGTGAAACAAAAAAATCCTATTTTAGCCAGTGATGATCCTTTTGGAACCAATTTTGATAGTTCAATTGTCTATGCACCTGTTTTTGGTAGATCGTTTTATATGGGGTTGCGATTTAAAATTAAGTAACCTTAATAGGGGTAGTATGTATGATAATTAATAATTTAATATAATGAAAAAAGTAATAATTATATTCAGTACGATAATGATTGGGTTTTCACTTCAATCACAAGAAACAAAAGAAAATAAAAACACTAAAGTTACTTTTGAAGTAGATGGTATCTGTGGTATGTGTAAAAAACGTATAGAAACTGCTGCTTTAAAATCTAAAGGTGTGAAATTTGCACTCTGGGACGTGAAATCACATCAATTAAATCTAATTATAGATAGTCGAAAAACAACTGTTGAAACGATTCAGAGTAGTATTTTAAGAGTGGGGCATGATGTAGTTGGATTAGAAGATGAAAAATTAGTTGCAACTACTGAGGCATACAGAACAGTACATTCATGTTGCAGATACAGAGATGAAGTAATTGTATTAGATCACTAAGGAAGGACAAAAAGACTTAAAAAAAATAACGAATATGAAATACGTTTATTCTATTTCTGGAATGACTTGTAATGGTTGTAAAAGTTCCATTGAAAAATCAATTTCTGATCTAAAAGAAGTGAAAAGTATAAAAGTAGATTTAGAAAACGAACAAGCAACAATTGAGTTGGAAAGTGATATTTTTTTGGAGAAATTACAAAGTACATTATCAGGGAAATTTTCTATCACAGAAAAGAAAACAAAAAAACAAATTCCTACTATTGATTTTGAAGAAGAAAGACCAGAGGGACAGCAATTATTCCCTTTGTTTTTAATTTTTGGTTTCATAACAACTGCTGCTATTTTAATAAATAGAAACCCTTGGAATACGGCAGAATTTATGATGACTTTTATGGGGTTATTTTATGTGGTTTTTAGTTTTTTTAAATTATTAGATGTTAAGGGGTTTACTATGAGTTTTCAAATGTATGATCCACTTGCAAAAGTAATTCCTAAATATGGTTTTGTATATCCCTTTTTAGAATTGATTTTGGGTGTTTTCTTTTTAATACGATTTCAGATTTTATTAGCATTGATAATAACTCTGGTTATTTTAGGTCTTACAACAATTGGTGTTACGAAGTCTTTATTAGATAAAAAAGTAATTAAATGTGCTTGTTTGGGTGCTGTTTTAAACTTACCTATGACCAAAGCAACTTTTATTGAAAACTCAATAATGATTATAATGGCTGTTGTTATGATTTTTAAACTGATTTAGGATAATAAATTTATAGAATTAAAAAATCCGTTAGAAATTTCTAACGAATTTTTTTTGTTTTATGAAGAATAACAAGCCAATATTTAAAAGTATTCGTAGGTCATTCTTTTATGTAATTTAATTTTCGATTACATCATTCCTGGCATTCCACCACCACCCATTGGAGGCATTCCTCCAGCAGCAGCAGCATCTTCTTTAATGTCAATTAAAGCACACTCAGTTGTAAGAATCATTCCAGCAACAGAAGCTGCATTTTCTATAGCGACACGTGTTACTTTTTTAGGGTCTATAATACCTGCTTCTAACATATCTACATACGCATCAGATTTTGCATCGTAACCAAAGTCTTTTTTACCTTCCAATACTTTATTTAACACAACTGATCCTTCTCCTCCAGCATTTTCTACAATAATTCTTAATGGAGCTTCAATCGCTTTATTAATAATTTGTACTCCTGTTGTTTCATCTAAGTTTTCAGTAGTGATTTTTGTCAAAACTTTTTTAGCACGAACTAAAGCAACACCACCACCAGCAACAATACCTTCTTCAACAGCAGCTCTCGTTGCATGTAAAGCATCATCAACTCGATCTTTCTTTTCTTTCATTTCTACTTCAGAAGCAGCACCGACATATAAAACAGCAACACCACCCGCTAACTTCGCTAAACGTTCTTGTAGTTTCTCTTTGTCGTAATCTGAAGTTGTAGTTTCAATCTGCGTTTTAATTTGATTGACTCTTGCTTTAATAACATCGGCTTTTCCAGCGCCATTTACAATTGTAGTATTGTCTTTGTCTACAGTAATTGTTTCTGCAGTTCCTAATAAATCTAAAGTAGCATTTTCTAATGAGAATCCTCTTTCTTCAGAAATAACAGTTCCTCCAGTTAAAATTGCAATGTCTTCTAGCATTGCTTTTCTTCTATCTCCAAAACCTGGTGCTTTTACAGCAGCAATTTTTAATCCGCCACGTAATTTATTAACAACCAAAGTTGCTAATGCTTGTCCATCGACATCTTCCGCAATAATTAATAAAGGCCTTCCAGCTTGTGAAACAGGTTCTAAAATTGGAAGAATTTCTTGTAAGTTAGAAATCTTTTTGTCGAATAATAAAATATATGGATTTTCTAAATCTGCAATCATTTTATCTGCATCTGTAACAAAATAAGGAGACAAATATCCTCTGTCAAATTGCATTCCTTCCACAACGTCTACATAGGTTTCCATTCCTTTTGCTTCCTCAACAGTAATAACCCCTTCCTTACCAACTTTGGTAAAAGCTTTTGCAATTAATTCTCCAATAGTACTGTCATTGTTTGCAGAAATTGCTGCAACTTGATTTATTTTTTCTGAAGAATTTCCAACTTTTTGAGCTTGTTTTTCTAGGTCTGCAACAATTGCGATAACGGCTTTGTCAATCCCTCTTTTTAAATCCATGGGATTAGCACCTGCAGCAACGTTTTTTAATCCTTCTTTCACAATTGCTTGCGCTAAAACAGTTGCAGTTGTAGTTCCATCACCAGCTAAATCATTGGTTTTAGAGGCAACTTCTTTTACCATTTGAGCACCCATGTTTTCAAGCTCATTTTCTAACTCGACTTCTTTTGCAACAGAAACACCATCTTTGGTTACTGTTGGTGCACCAAAAGATTTAGAAATAATTACGTTTCTCCCTTTAGGCCCCAAAGTTACTTTTACGGCGTTTGCTAAAGCATCAACTCCTCGCTTTAAGCCGTCTCTTGCTTCAATATCAAATTTTATATCTTTTGCCATTTCTTTAATGTTTAATTGTTTAAATGTCTATTCGTTTAATTGTTGCTAATGAATAATGCAAATTAAAACTGAATACTTTTTTAGATTATCGCTAAAATGTCGCTTTCACGCATCATTAAATAATCTTTTCCTTCTAACTTTAAATCAGTTCCACCATATTTGCTATACAAAACAGTATCTCCAACTTTTACAGTTAACGGTTCATCAATTTTGCCATTTCCTATCGCAACAACAGTTCCCTTTTGAGGTTTTTCCTTTGCGTTGTCTGGTATAATTAATCCAGAAGCTGTTTTTGTTTCTGCTGGAGCAGGTTCTACAAGAACCCTGTCTGCTAGCGGTTTAATATTTATTTCCATTTTTTTATTTTTAGATCAATTAAATTATTCTTACGATAAACAATAAGTCAGAAATTATGCCATCATTTTATAACTGACAATTTTTCAATAAATGAAGTTATAGATTTCATTATAAGTATAAAAAAATGCCAACGTGTCATTCACATTGGCATTTTTAAAGTCCAAACTCAAAAAAAAGAGATACTGTCTCAAGAATGAGTGTTTCATACTTTTATCAAGTTCGGTTTTTATTTTAAACTATCGTTAGTTGAAGGAGTTGTTTCAACAGGAACTTTTGATTCCATGCCTTCTAAAGTTTTGTCTAACTTAAAGTTGTTGTCTCCGTTTCTTGGAATTGCAAAATTTGCTAATAAAATTAATGCAAACATTGTAATTGCTAAAGTCCATGTGGTTCTGTCTAAAAAGTTGTTCGTGTTTTGAACGCCTCCTAAAGATTGTCCACCACCACCGCCAAAAGAAGAAGATAATCCTCCACCTTTAGGGTTTTGTACCATCACTATTAATATTAATATAATGGCTACAACCAAAATTAGAATTAAAAAAGCTGTATAACTCATGATTTATTTTTTTTGTAAAATTTGTATTCTTTTAATGTGCCCTGCAAATAAACCACTTTTTTCTGGATATTTCAAACTTAAAATTCGATAAGCTTGTATTGCGTTCCCATACTTTTTTTGTTCTAAATATACTTTTGCTAAAGTTTCTGTCATTAAGAAAGAATCTTGTTCGTTCTTTGCAATAGGAACAGCAATTATTTTATCTTTTTCTAACCGTTTAATTTTAGGGTTATTCTCAATAAATTTATTAATTAAGACATCTTTTGCAATCGGTCTTTCTACTTTTCTATGAATTAATTTTTGGGTTGAAAGCTGCAACCATTGATTAAAGGAGTGATTTTCCGTCGTCGAAAACGAAATCGGTTTGCCAATTTCTAATGTAGCTTCTGTTGGCTCTTTTGTGATTGTTTTGGAAGTTGCCTCTGATTGTTTTTCCTTTAAAATTTTTTCAGATATCTGTTGATGAATTGCTGCTTTTTTATCGTTGAAATCGTTGCTGCTAATATAATTGAATAAAACAGTCCTATCTGTTGTATAGGAGGCCGTTATTTTCAATTCATTATTGTATTTAAAACTCTCTTGATTTTTTAACCCTTTTAAATACAAAGCTCTTGCAGCTTGAAAGTAAGGATATTCTTCAATAATAGATTTTAACTCAACAGTTTCTAGCTGCTGAATATCTTGTGTCTTTTCTAAAATGCTTATAAATCTTGAAACTACCATTTTGCGACTGAAGCGTTAAATATATCTTGGGTAATCCTTTCTAGAATTTCGTCTAGTGCAGATTCTAAAACCCCACCACTAAGTTGTGCATTTGCAGCAAAATCTGAATAAAAAGAAAATTGTTTTTCAAAATCGTCCTTTTCAATTAATTTATTTACAAAGCGAACATTGACCGTCACTGTAAGTCTATTTTGTGCTGCAGTTTGTTGTGCAGTTGCACTCATTGGTGTAATTCTGTAGCCTGTAATTTCACCACTAAAGTATAAATCACCATTCGATGTTACAGCTGTTAAATTGGTTTGTCGTGTAAATAAATCTATTAAATCCTGTGTAAAGCGCTGACTTAACGTCGGTTCTATTAATGATGCTTGGTTTTGGAAAAAGTCTATCTGCAACGTTTTTGCATCTCCTGTACTCCCTCCAGTAAAGGAGTAAGCACCGCAAGCAGCAATTAGTATTGAGCTAATGGAAATGAGCGCTATGTATATAAGTTTTTTCATTATAAAAAAAAATGTTGTTTCTTGTTATTTTTAATGAAATCCCCGATTAAACAAGGAGACAATTCATTACAAATCATATTGTTTAATTTTTCGGTATAAAGTTCTTTCAGAAATACCTAATTCTTGTGCAGCTAACTTACGTTTGTTAAGGTTTTTCTCTAAAGATTTTTTAATCATTTCTATTTCTTTATCTTGTAAAGATAAAGATTCGTCTTCTTCTATTGTCTCAATAAAAGCATAATTTTTTTCTACAGATGAATTCTGTGGAAGATTTAAAACTTCCACATTGTGTTCCTGTGTGTCTTTGTTTTCATACATCTTTTCAATTAATTGATGATGTTCTTCTTGCACCTTTTCTACATTTCCACTTTTCATCAAGTCTAATGTCAATTTCTTTAAATCATTGATATCATTGCGCATATCAAATAAAATCTTATACATGATATCACGTTCAGTAGAAAAATCATTTTCTTTTTTACTTCCAATTACAGCAGGTAGATTACCTTTATTATTTGGTAAGTATTGTTGTAGTTTAGGAGCAGAAACAATTCTTTCTTCTTCAATAACAGAAATTTGTTCCGCTAAATTTTTTAACTGTCGAATATTTCCTGGAAAACGATAATTTAATAAAATATTTATAGCATTTTCATCCAATCTAATAGAAGGCATTCTATATTTTTGAGCAAAATCTGAAGCAAACTTTCGAAACAATAAATGAACATCTTCCTCACGTTCTCTTAAAGCCGGTAGATGAATTTCAACAGTGCTAAGCCGGTAGTATAAATCTTCTCTAAACTTCTCTTTTTCAATCGCTGATTGCATATTTACGTTTGTAGCAGCAACAATTCTAACATTCGTTTTTTGCGTTTTAGAGGAACCTACTTTTATAAATTCGCCATTTTCTAAAACACGTAATAAACGTACTTGAGTTGTTAATGGTAATTCTCCAACTTCATCTAAAAAAATGGTTCCTCCATCAGCAACTTCAAAGTAGCCTTTTCTATCTTGTGTTGCACCTGTAAAAGAACCTTTTTCATGACCAAAAAGCTCACTATCTATTGTTCCTTCTGGAATTGCGCCGCAATTTACAGCAATATATTTTGCGTGTTTTCTGTGCGATAAAGAATGTATAATTTTAGGAATATTCTCTTTACCAACACCACTTTCACCAGTAACTAAAACAGAAATATCTGTAGGCGCGACCCGTATAGACTTTTCTAAAGCTCTATTCAAATGCGTATCGTTACCGATAATTCCAAAACGTTGTTTTATTGCTTGTAAGTTTTCCATTTTTTCCTTTTTTAAATCAGGATTTTTTATACTTGAGACACCGGCGCTCTGTTTCTTTATTTTTTTTTAATTATTATCAGAATATCCAACAACTGTACCTTTCAGGGTTGCTGATGTGCAATCTTCAACTTTTACATTTACAAAATCACCTAATTTATAATCACCTTTTGCAAAAACAGCTACCGTGTTTTGTGTGTTTCTTCCTTTCCATTTATTAAGGTCTTTCTTAGAGGTTCCTTCAATTAGAAATTCTTCTATTTTTCCTAAATGTTGTTGCGTTCTATATAATGCGTGTTCTTGTTGTAAATCGATTACTTCTTGTAGTCTGCGTTTTTTTGTTTCAAACGGAACATCATCTTTCATTTTATTACCCGCTAAAGTTCCTGGTCTTTCAGAATAGGTAAACATAAAACCAAAATCGTACTTTACATAGTCCATTAGTGCTAGGGTATCTTTATGGTCTTGTTCAGTTTCACCACAAAAACCAACAATCATGTCTTGTGATAAAGATATTTCTGGAATGATTTTGTAGATATTGTCTATCAATTCCATATATTCTTCTCGGGTATGTTGTCTGTTCATAGCTTTTAACATTGCATTACTTCCACTTTGAACAGGCAAATGAAGGTATTTGCAAATATTTTTGTGTTTTGCCATGGTATGAATGACATCCAAACTCATATCTTGCGGGTTGGATGTAGAAAAACGAAAACGTGTTTTTGGAAATTCTGTAGCACACCTATCTAACAATTGTGCAAAATCGACAGCAGTTGTTTGCGCCATTTCTGATGCTTTCTTAAAATCTTTTTTTAAGCCGCCACCAAACCATAAAAAACTATCTACATTTTGTCCAAGAAGTGTAATTTCTTTGTAGTTTTTATCAACCATAGATTGAATTTCATTCAAAATGCTTTTGGGATCTCTACTTCTTTCACGTCCACGAGTGAAAGGAACTACACAAAAAGTACACATATTGTCACAACCCCTTGTAATTGACACAAAAGCGGTAACTCTATTGGAATTTAATCTTACAGGAGAAATATCTCCGTAGGTTTCTTCTTTGGATAAAATAACGTTTACAGCATCTCTACCTTGATGTACTTCTTCAAGTAAATTAGGAATGTCTTTGTATGCATCTGGACCAACAACTAAGTCAACTATTTTTTCTTCTTCTAAAAACTTTTCTTTTAAACGTTCGGCCATACAGCCCAAAACGCCTACTTTCATGTTTTTATTTATTTTTTTTACAGCATTGTATTTCTGTAATCTTTTACGAACGGTGGTTTCTGCTTTCTCTCTTATTGAGCATGTGTTTACAAGTACTAAATCTGCATCTTCAAGAATTTGAGTTGTATTGTAACCTTCTTTGTCTAAAATAGCAGCTACAATTTCACTATCATTCATATTCATCTGACAGCCATAACTTTCGATGAATAATTTTTTAGTATTATCCTTTTTGTTTTCGGTTACAAGTGCTTTTCCTTGTATTTTTTCGTCTAGGACTTTTTCTATGTGTTTCATCTATCAATTTATCATTTGAAGGTGTACAAAGATACAATCAATTTTGAATTTTTATGACAAGTTGGCAGAAAAAATTAGGAAGTAATTATGTTAATTATTTTTTGAAAGTTAAAGAAAAAATTTTTTTTAAAAAAAAACTGATTACTTTTGCAATCCTAAAAAGTCTGTTTTTAAAGCGTTTTAGATACAAAAGAAAGATAAATGGCAAAGAATTTAGTTATAGTAGAGTCGCCAGCAAAGGCAAAAACGATAGAAAAATTTCTTGGGAAAGATTTTCAAGTTGAGTCGAGTTATGGTCATATTGCAGATTTACCATCCAAAGAACTAGGGATAGATGTTGAAGGAGATTTTAGCCCAAAATACATTATTTCTGATGATAAAAAACCTGTTGTTAAAAAACTTAAAAGCCTAGCAAAGAAAGCAGAAACTGTTTGGTTGGCGAGTGATGAGGATAGGGAAGGAGAAGCTATTGCATGGCATTTAAAAGAGCAATTAAACTTAAAAGAAGAAAATACAAAGCGTATTGTTTTTCATGAAATTACTAAGAAAGCCATTTTAAAAGCAGTTGAAAATCCAAGAGATATAGACTATAACATGGTAAATGCACAACAAGCACGTAGAGTTTTAGACAGGCTTGTTGGGTACGAATTATCACCAGTTTTATGGAGAAAAGTTAAAGGAGGTTTGTCTGCAGGAAGAGTACAATCTGTTGCTGTAAGATTAATTGTTGAAAAAGAAAGAAGTATTCAAGAATTTAATGCAGAAACTCATTATAAAGTAGTTGCTGAATTTTCTAATAATGAAGGAAAAACTTTTAAAGCAACTATTCCTAAGAATTTCGATTCCAAAAAAGACGCGGAAGATTTCTTAAAATCGTGCGCAAATGCTGAGTTTTCTATTGCTGATTTAACAAAAAAACCCGCAAAAAAATCACCAGCTGCACCATTTACAACATCAACTTTACAACAAGAAGCATCCCGTAAATTAGGCTATCCAGTTGGTAAAACAATGCAGGTTGCACAGCGTTTGTATGAGGCTGGTTTAATAACGTATATGAGAACAGATAGTGTAAATTTATCTGTGGATGCAAGAAATGCGGCTGAAGAAGAAATTACAAATTATTACGGCGCAGAATATAGCAAACAACGTGTTTTTAAAACGAAGGCAAAAGGTGCTCAGGAAGCGCATGAGGCAATTCGTCCTACAAACATGAAAATGCATTCTATTGAATCAGAATATGATCAAAACAGATTGTATGATTTAATTTGGAAAAGAACCTTGGCTTCTCAAATGAGTGATGCCCAATTAGAAAGAACCAATGTAAAAATTGAAAATTCTGAAAATGAAAAAATCTTCACTGCAAATGGAGAGATGATAAAGTTTGATGGTTTCTTAAAAGTATATTTAGAAGGAAATGATAATGAAGATGAGGAACAAGCAGGGATGTTGCCAAATTTAAAAGTTAGCGAAAATTTAAACTACACTTTTATCAATGCAACCCAGCGTTTTACAAGTCCTCCATATAGATTTACAGAAGCATCTTTAGTAAAACAATTAGAGGAGTTAGGTATTGGACGTCCATCAACGTATGCACCAACAATTTCTACTGTGCAAAGAAGAGGTTATGTAGAAAAAGGGCAAAATGAAGGTGTAGAAAGAAATTACGATCAGATGATTTTATCTGCTGGAAATGTAAAAAGTCAAACATTGACAGAAAAAACAGGTTCAGATAAAAATAAGTTAATCCCTACGGATATAGGAAATATTGTAAATGATTTCTTGGTTGCAAATTTCTCAAATATTTTAGATTTTGGTTTTACAGCAAGAGTTGAAAATTCATTTGATGATATTTCTGAAGGGGATAAAGATTGGATAGAAATGATAAAAGGTTTCTACACTAAGTTTCATGATACTGTAGAGGATGTTAAAGAAAATGCAGAAAGAGAAAGTGGAGAACGTATTTTAGGAAAACATCCCGAGTCTGGAAAGACTGTTTTAGTTCGTCTTGGAAAATTTGGTCCTATTGCACAAATTGGAGCGCCAGATGATGAAGAGAAGCAGTTTGCAAGTTTAAATAAAGAACAGAATTTAGGAACTATAACGATGAAGGAAGCGTTGGATTTATTCCTGCTTCCGAAGACTTTAGGTTCTTATGAAGATGAAGAAGTGATTGTTTCTAACGGCCGTTTTGGTCCTTATATTCGTTTTGGAACTATGTTTGTTTCTCTTGATAAAGGAGAAAACCCAATGGAAGTTGATTTGCCAAGAGCAGAAGAATTAATTGTTGCAAAGCAAAAAGCAGATGCGCCTATTTATCATTACGAAGAATTACCTGTGCAAAAAGGGGTTGGACGTTTTGGTCCATTTATAAAATGGAACTCAATTTTTATCAACGTAAACAAAAAATATGATTTTGATAATCTTTCTGATGATGATATTATTGAATTAATTGAAGTTAAAAAACAGAAAGAAATAGATAAAGTTATCCATAATTGGGAAGATGTTGGTATTCGTGTAGAAAAAGCAAGATGGGGTAGGTTTAATATCTTAAAAGGGAAAATTAAGATAGAATTACCTAAGACAACAGAAATAGAAAAACTATCGAAAGAAGAGGCAATAAAGATGATTGAAGCAAAGAGCCCAAAGAAAAAAGTTACAAAAAGAAAAAAGCCTGTAAAGAAAACAGCTAAAAAGAAGTAGGGATTCATTATATTGCGTTTTAATAAAAAAAAGAAATGAACCAAGATTTTTTAAATCCCATAAAAGAATCGGTTATAGCAGATTTAGTGCATCAGTCGAGTTTGTGTTTGGGTAAAAAAATCAGACTACATTCACAACAAGAAGGTTTTCCTAGTTTAGAAAATGTTAAAATCGCAATTTTAGGAGTTCAAGAAGACAGAAGCTCAGTTAAAAATACTGGATGCGGAGAAAATTTGCATCTAATCCGAAAAAAATTATACGGATTATTTCCTGGGGAATGGAATATTGAAATTGCTGATTTAGGTAATATTTTAAAGGGAAACACAGTTGCTGATACTTATTTTGCAACTTCAGAAATCATAACCGATTTACTTAAGGAGAATATTATCCCAATTATTATTGGTGGAGGTCAAGAGATCACCTATGTAAATTACAGAGCTTATGATTCTCTAGAACAAACCGTTAATATTGCAGCTGTAGATAGTCGTTTTGATTTAGGTCATTTGGATGATGAATTATCATCACAGTCTTATTTGAGTAAAATTATTATGCAAGAACCAAATAACCTATTTAACTATAGTAATGTTGGTTATCAGACTTATTTTAATTCACAAGAAGAAATTCAATTATTAGATAATTTATTTTTTGATGCTCATAGATTAGGAACTTCAAAAGAATTGGAAAATATAGAACCTGTATTTAGAAATGCAGATATTGTTTCTATAGATATTGGTGCTGTTAAGCAAAGTGAAGCACCAGCAAACAATAATGCTTCTCCAAATGGTTTTTATGGTGAAGAAGTTTGTGCTATTTCTAGGTATGCAGGATTAAGTGATAAGGTTTCTTCCTTTGGAATTTATGAATACAATTCAGCGTTAGATAGTAACCAACAAACAGCACATTTAATTGCGCAAATGATTTGGCACTTCATTGAAGGTGTTTCTTTTAGAGTGAAAGATTATCCGTTTTCAGGAAAGGAAAATTATCAAAAATTTACAGTTTTATTAGAAGACGATGATCCTTTAATCTTCTATAAGAGTAATAAATCTGGAAGATGGTGGATCGAAATAAAAATAGTGTCAGATAATAAATACAAAAGACATGCGTTAATACCATGTAATTATTCTGATTATACAGATGCAACAAAGCAAATTATTCCAGAAAAATGGTTTAAAGCCATGAATAAAATGGTTTAAAAACATAAAATTAAATAACACAACCATAAAAGTAATTTGAACATTGTTTTTTAAAAGAAAAAAGAATAGTTTTACGACTTTATAGAAAAGATATTTCAAAATATGAAGAAAGCAGCAGTTTTTGCACTCTTAATAATAACCTTTTACAGTTGCGGCTCAAATGATAGGGGCGAGTTAGTAGGATTAAAAGTGAAGAAAAAATGGTTCTCAGAAACACCTTTTGGCATGGCTTTAATTCCTGGTGGTTCGTTCACTATGGGGAAGCAAGACCAAGACATTATTGGTACTCTGAGTACACCAACAAATACTGTTAGTGTGAGGCCTTTTTATATGGACGTAACAGAAGTGACTAATAATGAATATAAAGAATTTGTTCAATGGGTTCGAGATTCTATAGTAAGAACAAGGTTGGCTTATCAAGCAGAGTTTGCAAGTTTTGGAGCAACTCCAGATGCAGATGGTGAAATCCCTACAGGAGGAATTCAAAATTACAAATTTAAAGATACAGTTGAAGATGCGACACCCTATGAAAAGTATATGTATGAAAACTATTATAGTTTTGATACCATAAAATCTTTAAACTGGGATGAAGATCTTATTTGGGATAAATTAGATTATCCAGACATTGATTATGTAGAAGTAATGGATTCTCTCTACATACCTAGAGAAGAAGCGGTAGATGGAGTTAGGACGTTTAATGTGAGATTCTTAAAATATAGATATTCTTGGTTTGATAAAGAGAATGCTGCTAGAAAAGGAGGGAATAGAAAAGACTTTATTAAAGATACTGTGTTCTATATTTATCCAGATACCACTGTTTGGGTAAAAGACTTTAATTATTCTTATAACGATCCAATGCATCAAGAATATTACAACCATCAATCCTATGCAGATTATCCTGTAGTTGGTGTTTCTTGGAATCAAGCAAAAGCCTTTTGTCATTGGAGATCAAAAAAGAAAAACGATTATTTAAAAACTAAGAAGAATTCCGCTCTACTACCCAACTTTAGGTTACCAACAGAAGCAGAATGGGAATATGCAGCAAGAGGTGGTTTAGAATTTGCAACTTACCCTTGGGGTACAGGGAGTCCTACCAGCGACAGAGGGTGTTTCTTAGCCAATTTTAAACCAGTAAGGGGTAACTATGTTGCAGATGGTGCTTTGTATACTTTAGAGGCAGACTCTTACAACGCAAACGATTATGGTTTGTATAATATGGCGGGTAATGTTTCAGAATGGACAAGTAGTGCTTACAACCTATCCTCCTATTCTATGGCATCCAATATAAATCCGAATGTTAAGGATCAAAATAATAAAAGAAAGATTATTCGAGGAGGTTCCTGGAAAGATGTAGCATACTTTTTAGAGGTAAGTTCTAGAGATTATGAATATTCAGATACAGCAAGAAGCTTTATCGGTTTTAGAACGGTACAAGATTTTTTAGGAGCAGAAAAAAAATAACCAAACCAAACCAAAACTAAACAAATTATGGCACAATCAGCAAAAAGAAAGAAAATTACAAACATGGTCTACGGATTAGGAGCAGCAATTGTAATTGTTGGCGCATTATTTAAAATACAACATTTATCTATAGGACCTATTACAGGTGGAGTGATGTTGACAATAGGATTGTTAGTAGAGGCAGCTATCTTTACAATGTCTGCTTTTGAAGTTCCAGCAGAAGATTTAGATTGGGCTAAAGTGTATCCAGAATTAGCAGATGATGGTTTGTCTTCAGGCGAAAGTCAAAGAAAATTAGGAGAAGATGGTATGTTATCTCAAAAATTAGATAATTTATTACAGGAAGCTAAAATAGATGCTAGTCTAATGGAGAGTTTAGGAACAAGCATGCAAAATTTTCAAACTGCAGCAGAAGGTTTGTCTTCGGCATCAGCATCAGTAACTTCAACAAATAGATATAATGAAGAAATGTCTAAAGCGGCACTTCAAATGGAGTCTCTAAACGGTTTGTATGAAGTACAAATGGAAAATTCTAGCAAACAAGCAGAATTAAATACTGCTGTTGTAGAAAAAACAGAAGAATTAAAAGCGCAAATGGAAGCTCTATCAAACAACCTAGCTTCTTTAAATGGCGTTTATGGAGGAATGCTTTCTGCAATGACAAACAAATAATAATTAGTTAAATAAATTACGTAACTAAAAAAAAACTAATTAATTATGGCAGGAGGTAAAGAAACACCAAGGCAGAAAATGATCGGTATGATGTACCTCGTATTTATTGCAATGTTAGCACTGAATATGAGTAAAGAAGTTTTATCTGCTTTTGGATTTATGAATGAAAAGTTGACTGAAAATAATATTTCAACAACGGATAAAAATAATCAAGCCTACGCAAATCTAGCAACAAAGGCTCTTGATCAGCCAGAAAAATTTAGTACTTTAAACAAGCAAGCGATACAAATTAAAACTTCTTCTACCGATTTTTATATTTATCTAGAGGATTTAAAAACGAAGATGACTGCAGATCTTGATGATAAAAAAGATTATGAGTCAATGGATAAAACCGCTTTTTTAGATGAATATTTCTTTCGTGGCGACAGATTTTCTAAAGAAGGGCAAGAGTTTTTAAATAACATAAATGGTTATAGAAAAAAACTAATCGATGTGCTTGGAGAAGATAGTAAATTTATACCGCTTATTAACAAACGTTTTAATACGGATGCTATAAATAGGGGAGGTAAGAAAACTGAAAAATGGTTAAATGCTAGATATGCAGGATTTCCTTTAGTTGCTTCTTTAACTAATTTGACGCAAATTCAAACAGATATTAAAAATACAGAAACGGATATTATTTCCAGTTTATTAGGAGGTCAATTAGAAAGTGACGTTTCTATGACCAATTATAATGGAATTGTAAAGTTACAAAAAAATGCTTTTTACCCAGGAGATAAAGTACTTGGAACGGTTGTTTTAGGTAGAGAAGATCCAAATTTAAAACCAAGTAGAGTTGTTTTAAACGGTGAGTCTTATGATAATTTTAAAAATGGAGCTGTAAACCTTGACCTAAAAGCTACCAGTCCTGGAGAAAAGGAAATAAAAGGAACCATTTATTTTATGGAAAATGGAGTAGAGCTTCCAATACCTTTTGAATCCTCTTATTCAGTAATCAACAGACCAAATGAAGCAATTGTATCTGCTGATAAAATGAATGTTGTTTACAGAGGTATCGCAAACCCTGTATCTATTTCCCTACCTGGTGTTGATGAAAGAAACATTATTATAAAACCTTCTGGTCATACTAACTGGAAAAAAGTAAGAGCAGGGAGTTATTTATTAACACCTGGCAAAAACAAAACGGTAACTGTTAACGTTTCTGCTACCTTAGAGGATAATTCAAAAGTTAATTCTAAGAAAATATTTAGAGTAAAAGATATACCAGCCGCAGAAATGATTGTTTTTGGACCCGATGGTACAACTGGTGGTAAATCAGGTAAAATGACCTTGCCAAAAAGTGCTTTTTCAAGCAGGGTTTTTAAAGTTGGTATGCAAGATTTTGATTTTGATTTAAATATCAAAACAGAAAGTTTTGACATTTCAGTTGGAAACCAGGCTACTATTACCGTAAGAGGAGAAAAACTAAATAGAGACGTTCTTGCTGCCATAAGTAGATCTCGTCGAGGTGATGTAATTTCAATATTTAACATTGTTGCTTCTGTTTCTGGTACTACTTATAAGTTGAAAAAAGTGTACGGAGGAACTATTGTAATACGTAATTAAAAAATTAAATTATGAATATGAAAAAGATAGTATCTTTATTTTTTACATTACTTTTATCTGTTTCATATAGTGTTGGACAGGGGAAGGCTAATTTATTAAATGCCAAAACAGTTTCGCAAATAGGTTTAAAATCTAAGGAGCAAATAAAGGCTGATAATACAGAAAAACCTTTAGACTATGGGATTACTAAAGATGAAGATATATTGTGGTCTAAAGTAGTTTGGGAAGTAATTGATTTAAATCAAAAAATAAATCACAATTATTATTTTCCAATAGATAGTACACTAGGATCTAAAAGATTATCCTTATACAACACGTTAAATAAGGCGCTTAAACAAAAGAAGTTTAAAGCGTATGAAGATTCTTATTTTATTGATCCGAAACCAGTCGAAAAGATTCAAGAAGAATTAAGTGCTGTTTGTGTTAAATCACAAATCACTGAAACGGTATCACCAGCAGATTTTGATCACTTTAAAATTAAAGGTATTTGGTTTTTTGATAAACGCCAAGGAGAGTTGAAGTATAGATTGCTTGCCATAGCTCCATTAATTGGTTTTGATGCCAAAAAAAAATGTGGTATTGAGGAAGATAGAGAGCGTTCTGAAATAGATGGAGAAGAATTTGTATACCCAACGCCCAAAGTATTACGGACCTTATATTGGGCCTATTTTCCGGAGGTAAGACAAATACTTCATGAATCTAAAGTTTTTAATCCTAAAAATGGTTCACGACCTATTTCTTATGATCATTTGTTAAACTCAAGAAGATTTAGTGCTATTATTGTACAAGAAGAAAATGTCTACGGAAATAGAGCTATTGATGATTATATTCCTGAAAATTCGTTATTCCAATTGCTAGAAGCAAATAAAATCAAAGAGGATATTAGAAATAGAGAAATGGATATGTGGAATTATTAAATTAATTTCAATGATAAAATTGTAAAAAGCGTTCCAAATTTTTGGAACGCTTTTTAGTTTAAAACACTTATTTTTACAGCGTGAATGTAGATTATATTATTGTAGGTTTAGGGTTAGCCGGTTTGGCATTTGCTGAGGAGTTATCAGCAGCAAACAAAACTTTTATAGTTTTTGAAGATGCTTCTCAAACTTCTTCTTTAGTTGCTGGAGGAGTTTATAATCCTGTGATTCTAAAACGATTTACACCCGTATGGAATGCGAAAGAACAATTAAAAGTAGCTCTTCCATTTTATCAAAATTTAGAAGAAAAATTAAACATAACCATTGATGAGAAATTCGTCATCAAAAAAGTATTTAAATCTATTGAAGATCAAAATAATTGGTTTGCTGCTCTAGATAAACCAAAATTGACAGCCTATTTAAACCCTAAATTAGATACTTCAAATTATAAGGGAGTTTTGGCTGATTTTAGTTTTGGTAATGTTAATGAAGCGGGGAGGATTGATACAAAAAAACTTGTAGAATCTTATAGAACTTATCTTGAAGACCAACAAGCAATTCGCTTTGAAAATTTTGAATATCAAAAATTACATCTTGCAGAAAATAGCATAAACTATCATGACATTGAAGCGACTAGAATTGTTTTTTGTGAAGGTTTTGGTGTTACAAAAAACCCTTTTTTTAAGTACTTGCCATTAAACGAAGCAAAAGGAGAGTTACTGACGATTCATGCGCCCGAGTTAAAGATTGATTTTTTATTAAAATCGACCCTTTTTTTAATTCCTATGGGAGATCATTACTATAAAGTTGGCGCTACTTTTAATTGGACAGATAAAACACCACATCCTTCTGAAGAAGGAAAAAATAAATTGATAGCAAAACTAGAGAAAGTAATTAATATTCCTTACACGATTATCTCTCAATCTGCAGGAATAAGACCTACCGTTGCGGGCAGAAGACCTTTGGTTGGTGTGCATCCAAAACACCCTCAATTAATTGTTTTAAACGGTTTAGGAACTCGTGGTGTAATGATTGCGCCAACAGTTGCAAAAGACCTTTTTAATCATTTGGAGAATAATCAGGATTTAGATAATGAAATAGATATTGATCGTTTCAAACACCTTGAGAATAAAGATTCATAGTTCTAGTGTAATTGAAAGCTTTCTTTTTAAATGACTTCTCTTTTAAGTTGCAATAGCGTTAAGGATTGAGTGGTTTGTTTTAGCTCTCACGCTTTTTTAGCGTGAAGCGAGTAACGGAAAGCCTGTTAAAACGCCCAAAATAACTTTTAAACTTCTTTTTTAATGCTCGTTTTATTAAAAGAAACAAACATATTGATCCAAATAATTCGAGACAAGCGCAAGTTAAAGGGTGCTAATAGTAGTAAAGTAATAATAATAGCTGCAAAACATTGCAAAAGAGTTGCATTGAAAATTAGTTTGCTCAATAAGAATACACTTATAGAAAGCGCCACTGTTATTCCATAATTTACATACATAGCTCCATAAAAGAAGGAGGGTTCCATCATGTATTTTAGCTTGCATTTTGGGCAATTATCCTGTAATTTGGTTACCTTATTTGGGTGAAATGTGAATTTATGTTCATAAAATCCTCCTTCATGACATCTTGGGCACTTTACGTTAAAAATACTATAGAACTTGCTTCCTTTTTTAAACATAATAGACTGTAAATTTGTATACTTTTGCAAATATAAAGTTTTAAACTTTTTTTTAAGTAACAATCATTACAATACATGTTAAACGTACACAATTTAACAGTTTCCTTTATGGGAACTGAATTATTTTCAGGAATTACTTTTAAGCTTAATAAAGGGGATAGAATAGGTCTTATTGGGAAAAATGGTGCAGGAAAATCGACCCTCTTAAAAGTGCTTTCTAAAGATATAGAAAGTAGTGGAACCATGGCTTTTGATAAAGACGTTCAGATTGGTTTCTTAAGACAAGATATTGATTTTGTAGCTGGAAGGACAATTTTAGAAGAAGCATATCAAGCTTTTGAAGAAATAAAAGAAATCGAATTAAAACTCGATGAAATTAATGAGCAATTAGCAACAAGAACAGATTATGAAAGCGAGGAGTATAGTCAGCTTATTCTTGATTTAACAGATAGTACAGAGCGTTATGAATTGCTTGGAGGGTATAATTACCAGGGAGACACTGAAAAAATATTACAAGGTTTAGGTTTTCAGAGGGAAGATTTTGATAAACTGACAGACACTTTTTCTGGAGGTTGGAGAATGCGTATTGAATTGGCAAAATTATTATTACAAAATAATGATATTCTCTTATTAGATGAACCAACAAACCACTTAGATATTGAATCTATTATTTGGTTAGAGAATTTCTTAAAAGGATATTCTGGAGCGATTGTCTTGGTGTCGCATGATAAAATGTTTTTAGACAATGTAACCAACAGAACTATTGAGATTTCTTTAGGTCAGATTTATGACTATAAAAAGCCCTATTCTCAATTCTTACTATTAAGAGGAGAAATAAAAGAAAAGCAATTACAAGCTCAAAAGAATCAAGAAAAAGAAATAAAACAGAAACAACATTTAATTAATAAGTTTAAAGCCAAAGCGAGTAAAGCTTCGATGGCGCAATCTTTAATGAAGCAACTCGATAAAGTTGAATTGATTGAAGTAGATAAGGACGATAACCAAGCGATGAATGTTCGCTTTGCAATCTCTAAAGATCCTGGGAAAATTATTGTTGAAGCAGAAAACTTAAGTAAAAGTTATGGTGATAAGCACGTTCTAGAAAATGTAGATTTATTAATTGAAAGAAATAGTAAAATTGCTTTTGTTGGTCAAAATGGACAAGGAAAATCTACGCTGGCAAAAATGATGGTTGGCGAAATTCCTTTTGAAGGACTTTTAAAATTGGGTCATAATGTAGAAGTTGGGTATTTTGCTCAAAATCAATCAGAACATCTACCCCCTGAGAAGACGGTTTTAGAAATTATGGAAGATGCTGCAACTGATGGAAATAGAATGCGTGTTAGAGATATGTTGGGTTCATTCCTATTTGGTGGAGATGCTGCAGACAAAAAAGCAAAAGTACTTTCAGGAGGAGAAAGAAACAGGTTGGCATTATGTAAATTATTGTTAGCACCTTTTAATGTGTTGATAATGGATGAGCCAACAAATCACTTAGATATTGCTTCCAAAAACGTGCTAAAAGAAGCACTAAAAAGCTTCAATGGAACGTTAATATTAGTTTCTCATGATAGAGATTTCTTACAAGGGTTAACATCAACAGTTTATGGTTTTAAGGACAAAGAGATTAAAGAATATTTAGGTGATATTGATTATTTTCTAGAGCAGCATAAAATTGAAAGCCTTCGTGAAGCAGAAAAAAGAACTATTGTAAAAGTAGATAAAACCTTTAATAAAAAAGAAGCGAACCCATTTTCTAAAGAGCAAGAAAAACAACTTAAAAAATTAAAAAATAAACTTTCTAATATAGAAACAGAAATTGCAGATTTAGAAGTTGAAGTTGAAAAAATTGATTTAGAATTGGCTCAAGATTATGATGAAGTTTCTGCAAGGCCAAATTTCTTTGAAATATACAAAGCTAAGAAAGCAAAAGTAGACGCTTTAATGGAACAATGGGAAAAGGTAGAGGCAGAAGTTGCTAATTTTTCATAACATCCTTTATTCCTGTTTCTGAGGTTCCAGAAGTAGTGCCTAAACATTTAAATTATAGATTCCTTTATTTAGGAAGTGCAAAGAATGGATTTCATTTCAAAAATACAAACCCAAAACCAACAAGTAATTCTTCCAATTTTAGAAGAAAAAAAGATAACACTGTTTATAAAAAGAGAAGATCTAATTCACCCTTTTGTCTCAGGAAATAAATTTAGAAAATTAAAATATAACTTACAAGAAGCAAAAAAGCTTAAAAAGAAAGCCTTACTTACTTTCGGTGGAGCATATTCTAACCATATTGTAGCTACTGCAGTTGCTGGTAAACTGGAGGGATTTAAAACTTTTGGAATTATAAGAGGAGATGAATTGGGTAAAAACCTTAAAGAAACTTTAGAAGAAAATGCTACCTTAAGAGAAGCTCATAAAAATGGAATGAAGTTTCATTTTGTTTCTAGAGAATTATATCGACAAAAATCTTCATTTGGATTTATTGAAAAGATGAAAAATAAATGGGGAGATTTCTACGTTATTCCTGAAGGAGGAACAAACTGTTTGGCAGTTGATGGATGTGAAGAAATTTTAACTAAAGAAGATTCAGAATTCGATTATATTTGTTCAGCTGTAGGTACCGGAGGAACAATTGCAGGATTGATAAAGTCGCTAAAAAAACATCAGAGGGTTATTGGTTTTCCTGCCCTAAAAGGAAATTTTTTGTCTGAAGAGATTAAAAAATATACGGTTAAGAATAATAACTGGAGTTTACAAAAAGCCTATCATTTTGGTGGTTATGCGAAATATAACGAAGAATTAATTACTTTTATCAATGACTTTAAGAAAGAAACAACCATTTTGTTAGATCCAGTTTATACCGCAAAAATGGTCTTTGGAATTTTAAATCTAATAAAAAAAGACACCTTTACTGAAGGGACTAAAATTTTAGCAATTCATACAGGGGGAATTCAAGCGATAGCAGGATTTAATAAAAGGTTAGAAAATAAAAATCAGCAAATAATTAAGTGCTCATGAAGTTAAAAATTGTTTTATTTTGTATTTGTTTATTGGGGGTTATTAGTTGTGGCTCGCCTAAAAAAAGGATCCAAAAGAAGAAAAGCCCTCACGTCATTTTAAACGAATCCAAACAGAAAGAATTGCCTTCTGTAAATCAAAAGGTACTCATCAAAAAATTAATAAATAAAAACCCGAAGCTAAATACTTATACCCTTGATTATATTAGAACGTATGCGCCCATAGCAGTAAAAGAAATGTTTGTCAGTAAAATTCCTGCAAGTATTACTTTAGCACAGGGTATTTTAGAATCTGGAAGAGGAAGAAGTGGCTTAGCATTAAGGTCAAATAATCATTTTGGGATTAAATGTCATTCAAAATGGACAGGAGCCCGTGTTTATCATGATGATGATAAAAAAGGAGAATGTTTTAGGAAATACCAATATGTAGCGTCTTCTTATAAAGATCATTCTGAATTTTTGACCAATCGAAAAAGATATGCTTTCTTATTTGATTATAATTTAAAGGATTATAAGAAATGGGCAAAAGGCTTGAAAAAAGCAGGATATGCTACAGATAAAAAATACCCAAACAAGCTCATAAGTATTATTGAAAATTATAAATTATATGAGTTTGATAATGTGAAAAAGAAAGATTTTAAATTTAAAAAAGAGGCTAATAAAAAGGTGAAAGCTAAGAATACTAGTGGGGTTTTTTATGAAGTAGTAAGGGGAGATACATTATATTCTATTGCGAAAAAATTAAAAATAACTGTCGCTAAAATCAAAGAAATAAATGGCTTAAAGAGCAATGCAATCTCCATTGGACAGCAGCTACAAATAAAGTAAAAAACTATTCTTTAGAATTGCTCTCTATCAAAAGGTTTAGTATTTTTTCTACACCAAAATTATCATTACTATCTGTACTGTAACTTGCAATTTTTAGAATGTCCTTGTGTGCATTCTTCATTGCAAAACTAAAAGTTGCTTCTTGTAGCATTTCTATATCATTATGATAATCACCAAAAACAAGTGTTTCTTCTTTGCTAATATTTAGTCGTTTTTGCACTTCTCTTAGGGCATTTCCTTTGTTCGCTTTTTCGTCAGAAATATCTAACCAATTTTTACCAGAAATTTTTATGAGATACTCTTTTTTTAAATGTTTTATGGCTGGATAAATATTTACTTCAGAAGATTTAGAATGATAAACAGCAATTTTTAAAAAGTCTTCAGTATCCGCAATTTTAGTCAAATCAGGGACTGTTTTATAGACTGCATAGTATTCATCAAGTATCGTTGTAAAATGCTTGTTTGTAGTTTCAATATATGCTGATTTTTTTCCACACAAAACAATATGGGTATCATTTATCGTTCTTAAAATAGGAATAATCGTTTTTATTTTTTCAACTGAGAGTGAATTTAAAACAAATATTTCATCTTTTTTTTTGCGATGCCACCATTTTCAGCAATGATAAAAATAGCGTCTTTTATTGGTGCTAATTTATAAATAATACTATTGAATTGTCTTCCACTTGCGGCACAAAAATGAATGTTTTGTTTTTTTAATTTATGAAACAATCCAAAAAATAGATCACTAATTTCTCCTTTAGAGTTTAGCAACGTTCCATCCATGTCAGAAACAACTAATTTCACTTTGGATAAGTCCATAGTTTGCAGAAGATAAAATTTATAAGATTTTTTTAGTAGAATTTCTTTCGACTAAATCTGTTTTGACAATGACGGTTTCTGTTTCTTTCTTAATTTCAGACTTATTTTCTAACCTATTAATTAGCATATCAGCAGCTGTAGCTCCCATTATTTCTCCATGCTGGCTAACAGTAGTCATTCTTGGGCTAGAATGCCTTGCTAAAATTCCGTTAGAAAATGAAATTACAGAAAAGTTCTTTGGAATTTTATGTCCTTTTTTAATAGCAACTTTCATTGCAGCAATTGCAGAAGATTCGTCTGTTGCGATAACACTGTCTATGTTATTACTCTTAAAAATTGGCTCTAGTACTTTTTCATAATTTTTATAGTCGTCATCGATATTTATAATTAGATTTTTTTCAACTTTGATATTAAAATCTTCTAAACCTTTCAAATATCCTAATTTCCTTCTTCTTCCAATTTCTAAATTATTAATGGTAGATATAAAAGCAATATTCTGATGACCAGATTTCACTAAATAAGCAACGGTACTTCTTGCGCTATCAAAATTATCAGTAACAACTTTATCACATTTTATATTGTCAGCAACCCTGTCAAACATAACAATAGGAGTACCATTGTCAATCACTTCCTGAAAATGATTAAAATTACTTTTAGAAATTGTTTCTTCAGCAATAGATAAAATAAATCCATCAATACTTCCGTTAGAAAGCATTTCGATAGTTTCAACTTCTTTCTTAAAAGATTCGTTGGAAATACATGAAATTATTTTATAACCTCTATCATTCGCTATTTTTTCTATTCCATTAAATACTTGTGCGAAGAAATAATTTAACATATTAGGAATGATAATTCCAATAGTTTTTGTTTGCCTATTTTTTAAGCTTAAAGCATTAAAATTAGGTTTGTAATTATTAGCTTTCGCGTATTTTTGAATTTTTTCTTTAGTGCTTATGCTAATTTCATAACTGTCATTTAGGGCTTTCGAAACAGTTGAAATAGAAACATTGAATTCTTTTGCAATGTCTTTTATAGTAAGTCTTTTCATATTCATTCATCATTTATAAGCACAAAATACAAAAATACGTTAAGTTAGCGTAAATAATTAGTTCTTTTACGCTTTTATAATTTTGAAATTTTTGTTAATTTCAAAAATCATGAACCCATAAAGTATCGTATACTCCAAAGCAACAAACCATAAATTTTCTTGCCAGGGGCTGTTTGCATATACTTGATAGCTAAAAATAATGGCTATCGTCCAAATAATAGGAAAACGATATTTGGTGAAAATTGATAAAATCAAGGGTGTTGCCAAATACCAAGGATGTACCGTAGTTGTAGTAAAATAATAAAAACAGATTCCAAATAATAATGCAGTTATCATTTGAATCATTGATCTGTTTTTTCTGAAAAAAGTCACAATTATTAGAAATGCAATTGTCATTATTGGTGTTATTTTTCCAATAATAGCTATTTGATTCCAATCACTAAATAAATATCCAACTTCTCTAAAAATATAATAGAAACTTGCATTAAATTCGAAATTTTGAAACCATAAAGATACTGAGCTAGCATAGTTTTCGACGAATTCTAATGAATAAAAGGGAAGAAATAAAAGAATTGTTATTATTAAAATAATAGCATAAAAACCAATTAGGTTGTAAAACCTATGCCTTTTTGAAATTTGTAAAGACTTATTATAAATAAACCATTGATAAAATAAAGGTAAGAATAAAAGCGGTATTAATTTCACAGAAATTGAACACGCAAAAAGAACTGCACCCAAAGCCCATTTTTGTTGATGTAGTTTATATAAACACCAAATCAAGAAGAATAACATTACAGGTTCAAAATGTAAATTACCTGTCATTTCTATGATAATAAAAGGATTTAGTGCATACCAAAAAATATTCTTTACGGGTAAATTTAAACGCTTTAAAAGCTTTATTCCAAAATATAAAACTCCAATATCCGCTAGGATAATAATAATCCTTAAAACAAGCACACTTCCAAAAATAGTTTTACTTGCAAACAAAGCAGCAATAAAAAAACAGAGTTGATTTATAGGGGGGTAATTCGTGTAATGACTTCCATTCATTTCCCCCATACCGTTATAGAGCGCGCGTCCTTCATAAATCAGTTCTGTCCCTTGTTGAATAATGGTTTCTGGTAAAGATAAATATGGATTAAAACCCTTTAAAATCATACGTCCATCCCAAATAAATCTGTAAAAATCCTGTGATAAATTAGGGGTTGCAAAGAGAAAAATTAGTCTGAAAAGAACTACCAACCCAACTAAAGTTAAAGTAGATGTTTTTTTATTTTTTAGTAATAAATAAAAGGACCCAAAAAGAGAAAGCCATAAAAACAACAGCTGGCCAAATTCAATTCTCTTTAGTAAATAAGCGAAAGTAATATAAAGTAGTGTTGTAAGTGAAATTAGTAAAACGTCTTTATGTTTTGTAAAAAAAGACATTAAGCTTTAGAAAATATTGATTTAAAAAACACATAACTAAAACCTATAAATAACATAAAATGAAAAGGGAATAATCCAAAATCTCCGCCTTGATTTCCTACAACAAAAGCACTGTACATTCCAAAAATAAAATAGATTGCTAATAACCCTTCTAAAACAACATGTATTGATGGTTTTTTCTTAAGGTATTTGTTGCTTTTCCAACCGTCTTTTAAAGTACCAATATTGAATTTAGGTGTTCTTATAAATTCACTTTTCTTTCCTATATGTCCTTCTATAACAGCAATTGTATTGTGTAAAGAAAATCCCATAGCAATAGAAAAGAACGTAAAAAAAGCGCCTATGTATTTAATAAACTTGATAAATCCACCTCCATAAATGCTTTTAAACATGTTCCAATAACAAACAAAAAAGATGAAAGAACTAATAATAAATAAGCTCAACACAAGAAAAAACACTTTTAGATGCGCATACTCATTTTTAATATATAGCATGGGGATACTTAAAATCGCAACTAAGAAAATACACGTAAACATAGAGCTATTAAGTAAGTGCAACAAACTGTGGATTTTTGTTTTAAATGAAAGGTTTTTATTAATAATAATACGTTTCATCATTTTTTGAAAATTCTCTGCACCACCTTTATTCCACCTAAACTGTTGAGATCTGGCTGCACTAATTACTACTGGTAATTCAGCAGGAGTTACAACATCTACTAAATATTTAAATTTCCAATTTTTTAATTGTGCTCTGTAGCTTAAATCTAAATCTTCTGTAAGGGTATCTCCTTCCCAATTTCCTGCATCATAAATGCATTTTTTTCTCCAAAGACCTGCAGTACCATTAAAGTTGATGAAATGACCCTTGCTATTTCTGCCTACCTGTTCTAGTGTAAAATGTGCATCTAAAGCAAAAGCTTGAATTTTTGTAAGCGTAGAGTAATCTCTATTAATATGCCCCCATCTTGTCTGAATAACTCCTATTTTAGGGTCTTTAAAGTAAGGTACGGTTTGATATAGCCAATCTTCTTTTGGTAAAAAATCGGCATCAAAAATGGCAATAAATTCTCCTTTTGCAGTTTTTAGTCCCTCTTTTAAAGCACCAGCTTTAAACCCTTGTCTATTTGATCTTTTAATGTGTTGAATGTCAATTCCTTTGTCTTGAATTAATTTTACTTGTTCAGCTGTTGTTTCTATTGACTCATCTGTTGAATCATCTAAAACTTGAATTTCTAATTTTTCTAATGGATAGTCTATTTTGGCAATATTTTTTAATAAACGTTCCATTACATACAATTCGTTATAAACAGGTAACTGTATGGTAACAAATGGAATTTCTTCCTTATTTGAAAAATCAAATTTTTCAGAGGTATCTTTTTTCTTTTTTGCTTTTAAATAATTAAAAAGCAAGTTTAATTGCGCTATTGCATACATAAATATTAGCACTAGCGAGATTGAATAAATGACAAGGATGATGTATACGATAACCACTATTTAAAACTGTATTTGAAAATCCAACTTAATATTTTAATTCCAGCAAATATAGTTCCTTTTATTGTACCTGAAACTTTTGAAGTTCCAATTCTATTTCTATATTTTACAGGAAGCTCTCTATAGGTCATTTGCTGTTTTAATACTTTTAGTTGCATCTCTACAGTCCATCCATACGTTTTATCTTCCATTTTTAGGGCTACTAATTTTTCATATTTGATAGCTCTAAAAGGTCCTAAATCTGTAAATTTTGCATTAAAAAAAAGTTTCATTAAAAAGGTGGCCAACCAATTTCCAAAAACTTGTTGAGGTGTCATAGCACCTTTTTCGCGTAATTTTTTAATTCGAGCCCCAATCACAAAATCAATATCATTATTTAAAATTGGATCAATAATTTCTGTTAATTGCTCTGGGTAATCTGAATAATCTCCATCTAAAAAAACAATAATCTCTGGTGTTGTTTTTTGTTTATTGATGTAGTCAATTCCTTTCAAACATGCGTATCCGTATCCTTTACGATGTTCTTTTAAAACAGTTGCGCCTGCATTTTTTGCATTAAGTTCTGTTTGGTCTGTAGAATTGTTACTAATAACGATAACTTCATCAACTATTTTAGGAAGGTCGTTAATAACATTTGCAATAGCGTTTTGCTCATTATAAGCAGGAATAATAACTTTAATAATTGGTTTGATCATTTTAAATTATTTAGACTATTTTCTTTTTTAAATAAAGAAAAGTCTGTCCATTCTTTTATTTTCTTACTTTTTTTATACTTGGAGGATTTTATGAATTTTCTATTTTCATAAATTAAGTAATATCCATTTTTTTGATTGTTTTTAAGTAACATTTATGGCTTATATGCCCATTGATATTATAAAATAACCACCAGTTATTTTTAGGTGCTTTTTTATAATGTCCTTCTGTTTTAGGAGAAATATTTATCGTAAAAATACCATTAATTAGTTTCTAAATTAGCCTAAAATGGCCTTCTTTTTAAAGGCTACCATTTGTGTAATAGAACTTCCAAAAAGCTATCTTTTGATCATTTAAAAGCCATCCTTCTTCTTTTATTCGTCAATTTTTATAAAATACCTTTTGGTATCTCTTTTGACAAAAGGATGTTAAACCTATGATATGAATAATAGAAACAAAAATAAGAATGTTTTTTGAAACATTATTTTTTGTTAACTAAAGATATTAAATCAATATCATTTCCTAATAAAATTTCTGTAGGATTAATTCTTCCAGCCTCTGGACCATTTTCTAATTTTAAAACTCCCCTTGGGCAAACAGCAGAACAAACGCCACAACCCACACAACTAGAACGTACAATGTTTTCTCCTTTTTGTGCGTAAGCTCTGACATCAATTCCTTGCTCACAATAGGTAGAACAATTTCCACAAGAAATACATTGCCCTCCATTGGTCGTAATTCTAAAACGTGATTTAAAACGTTGTATAAAACCTAAATATGCTGCTAAAGGACAGCCAAAACGACACCAAACACGGTTTCCAAATATTGGATAAAAACCTGTACCAATTACACCTGCAAAAATAGCGCCTATTAAAAAGCCATAAATGTCTTGAATTGTTTGTGTTTTTATGCCTATGATTTGGTTAGCACCAGAAAAGAAAGTGTATAAAGCAAAACTGGTCATCACCAAAACAAAAATAAGTATTGAGTGAATTATAATACGTTCGAATTTCCATGAAAATAAGGTTTTGCTTGAGAGTTGTCTATAGGGATCTCCCAAGGTTTCAGCCAAACCACCACAACCACAAACCCAAGAACAGTACCATCTTTTTCCAAAAAAATAGACCATTACCGGGACAACTACAATTGTTAAAACAACTCCCCAAACTAAAATAAATAAACCAAAACCACCACTAGAAATCAATGCATCTATATTCCATTTGAAGAAAAAATCATAATCTAACGGAAATGCATTTTTGAAATCGTACCATGGTTTTTCGAAACGAACTAAAATTTCTGGAATTAAAAATGCAAATACAATTTGAAAGAATAAAACAGAGGTAGTTCTTAAAATTTGATATTTATTATGACGGTATTTTATATACATTCTCACAGCCATAACACTCATAACTACACAATATAAGAAACCGTATAAAAACCATTGACTTGCTGAATTTCCACTAATGAATTGGCTAATAGGCTCTACTAAATACACCCAGTTTACTATATAATCTGGATAAAAGTAAAGCAGTATATAAAAACTTACGAGAAAGATAAAAGCAAACCAACCAATCCAACCACGATTGCTCGCTGAGCTTAAAAAGATTCTATCATTTTTGATTCCTGGTTTCCCTAATAAAACAACATCAGGAACTATAAATAGTAATGCACCAATAATTCCTAGACCGAATGTTAAAAACCACATTAAACCTGTCTTTTCAACAGCGAATCCTTTGCCAGCTTTTTTCGCAAGCGTAAAAGTTAAACTATGTGGTTTTCCAAAGATTTTATATTGAAATTGTGCTCCTTTTTTAGCCCAATTTTTTTCAGCATCATATTTCGTAATTAGGGTGTTATAATGTTTATTTGATGTTTCAATAGCATTGATAACTTTACTAGAAAATTCGAAAATATTTAAATTTTCATTGGTAACGACTCCTTTTGTAAGTTCCGTTTTAATGAGCTCACTTTTATAACCTTTTTCCTGAATAAAGGTGTCTAATTCAGCTTGTGTCAAATTGAAAGAACCTATGAAAATTGTTCCTATAAATAGGGCTAACCCTATTAAAAATGTTATTAAACCTGTTTGTTTTATTACTTTCATATAGATTATACTTTGCTAAAAATTCGTTTCCAACTTTTCTTTCTTAATTGAATGTTGGTGTTGTTTTCTGAGTTAAATTTTGTTAGAATTTCAGCTTCGTATAATTTATAAAACTCAGGGTCAAAATTAGCATCAGCTAAATATTCTAAAACGTATTCTATTGATTTTTTTTCTGTTAGCCATTGATCAAAAATTTCGTGCCGCATTCTAATTCCAAACGTATTTATTCCTATAAATTGGTGCGAATTTTTATCAAAAGAAATGGTAATACACTTATCGTATTTTGGATGTCTCCATTGAAAATAGACATCGTTTTCTTTTTTGCTTCTTTCATTAAAAACCCAACCATAAGTTTGGTATTCAATATCTAAAAATTTTGCAGAGTTAAACCAATGTCCAGGCTTGTATTCTGTTTTATTACCACAAAGAGTTTGTGCAACAGTTTCTCCCATCATTCTGCCTGTGTACCAAACAGCTTCTATGTTTCTACGTTGACCAATTGCTTCATGTTGTTCTGCACAATCTCCAATTGCATATACATTTTTTATGTTGGTTTCTAAAAAATGATTTACTTTTACACCACGTCCAAATGCTATTCCAGACTCTTTTATGAAATCTATATTTGGGGTAACACCCGCAGTTAACCCAACAACATTACAAAAAATTTCCTCACCAGTTTCTTCAATAATAATAGATTTTACACCTCCGTTTTTGTCAGATTTAATTTCCTTTAAATTTGTACCTAAACGTAAATCTATATGATGATCTTTAATGTGTTCATTAATCATTTCAGATTCTTGTGTCGGTAAAACTCCGTTCCAAAAACTATCTTCACGAACTAAAAAAGTCACAGGAATATCTCTACTTCTCAACATTTCTGCTAATTCGATACCTATTAAACCACCACCCACAATAACAGCCCTCTTACAAGTTTCTTTATTGGGAGCGTACTTTTCTAAATTTTCTAAGTCTTGTTTATGGTACATGCCCATAACTCCATCTAAATCTTGACCAGGCCAACCAAACTTATTCGGTTTTGAACCTGTTGCTATTATTAAATTGTCATAGGCAAACTTTTCGCCACTCCTAAGTTCTAAGATTTTTTCATCAGTAAGAATAGAATTGACGAAACCCTCCTTTAATTCAATTCTGTTTTTCTCCCAAAACCAATCTTCATAAGGTTGCGTATGCTCAAAAGTTAGATGTCCCATATATACATACATGAGTGCAGTTCTTGAAAAAAAGTACTTGGTTTCAGTAGATATTATTGTTATTTTTTGATCAGAGTTTTTTCTGATATGTCTTGCTGCCGTAACACCAGAAATTCCATTACCTATAATTACAATATGATTCATAGTTGATTGATTATTCAAAATTAAGTCGAAGATAAAGGTAAGAACTTAACTGTTTGTTATAATTTAGAATTACTTTAAATAATGTTTTTTGTGAAGTTCTGTAAGTTGTAATAGAATTTGTAAACTTATCTAGTAGTAAAAAATGAACTAAACCAAATAAAAAATGGTTGGCAATTCAAATCAATATTTTTGTTGATTCTGTTTCTTGGAGGGATCCTGGAGGGAATTTAAATATTTTTTTAAAAAGTGAAAATTTAAGATTGTATTCAGGATTAAGTTTGCGGTTCATAAGTAAAAAAATATACACTGCTATTTTTAGGTTCGATTACAGTTTCCAAATTTTTCATAAACCAGAACAAACTAATGTGGGATTAGTTTTTGGAATTGGACAATTTTTTTAAGCTAAATTTCCTTATTTTTAAAAGGAAACCATTAATTTGCAAAAAAAAAAAAAATATTTAGATGAGAACTTTTGCAATTGGAGATATTCATGGAGGCTTAAAAGCTTTAATTCAACTTTTAAATAAGTTAGCACTTAAAGAAGGAGACCAACTTATTTTCATGGGAGATTATGTAGATGGTTGGAGTGAATCTGCACAAGTTATTCAGTTTTTAATTGAGATATCAAAGAAATTTGAGTGTATTTTCATTAAAGGAAATCATGATGTTTGGTGTCAAGATTGGTTGAAAAACGAAGCTGTAAACCCTTCTTGGTACCTACATGGAGGTAAGGAAACTATGGAAAGTTATGAAGGTTTTTCTGCACAAGAAAAAAAGGAACATCTTCATTTTTTTAAAAACCTACCTTTATATCACATAGACGCTGAAAATAGATTGTTTTTGCATGCAGGTTTTACATCTTTACATGGAGTCCAAAAAGAAAAATTTCAAGAACTTTTTTATTTAGATAGATCTTTATGGGAAATGCTTTTGGCAATGAATTTGAGTATTGAAAAAGAGTCTATTTTCTATCCAAAAAGACTACAACATTATAAAGAAATTTATATTGGACACACTCCTACAACGAATTATAATGACCCTTCGCCAATAAATATTGCCAATGTTTGGAATATTGATACAGGTGCTGCGTTTAAAGGAAAAATTACAGGAATAAATATCGATACAAAAGTATTTTATCAAAGTGATAATTTACCAAGTTTATATCCTGATGAAAAAGGTAGGAATAAGTAATTTTATATTTTGAAGTATGAGGAAAAGCGGTATTACTAATTAAGATGTTTTTTAAAAAAAAGTTAGAAAACTTTCTTTCCCATCAAAACCCAATTTAATTTCATTAAAATAGCATGTTTCATTTTAATGATAATAATAAGAAAGCTTATGTGATTTCTAGGTGTTTGTTCAAAAACGATTTATTCCTTCTAATAAGAGCCTTATCAATTTTAAAAAATTAAATTTTTTGTCAAATTACCTTAATGACTTCCTTAAATAAGGTAATCATTTTCGGTTCAGCTTTACCAGCAATGGCAATAATTTCTGCAATGTTTACGGGTTGTAAATTTTTAGGATTGCATTCATCAGTCAATATAGAAATAGCTACACAAGGTAAATTAAGTTGTTTTGCAACGATGACTTCAGGCACTGTACTCATACCCACAGCATCGATTTCTAAAATTTGCAACATTCTGTATTCTGCTCTAGTTTCTAGTTGAGGGCCAACAACACTTGCATAGATTCCTGTGTGTAATTGAATCTTGTTTTCTTTGGCTATTTTTAGTAATTTATCGTTGGTTTCTTTTGAATAGGGTGCTAACATGTCGGCAAAAATATTTCCAAAAATATTAGCTCCTTTAAAAGCTAAAGGTGAGCTTCCTTGTAGGTTGAGGTGGTCTTCAATTAACATTAAATCTCCTTTTTTATAGGACAAATTAATTGCACCAGCAGCGTTAGAAATCAGTAAGTTTTTTATTCCTAAACCGTCCATGGTTCTTATTCCGTAGGTAACTTCCCAAAGATTATAACCTTCATACAAATGAAAACGACCAGACATTACTAATATTTTTTTTCCTGATAATTCTCCGTAAATTAATTTACCAGAATGAAATTCTACTGTAGCAGTTGGAAAGTTTGGGATTTCAGAATAGGCAATCTCTTTTTCAATGGAAATTTCATGAACTAGTTTTCCTAAACCTGTTCCTAAAACAATTCCTATTTCTGGATTTGAAATTCCATTTGATTTTAAATAATCAATTGTTTCTTGTAATTGTTGTTGTTTCATTTATGCTGAATTTAATTCAGAATCTTAACTGCTAGGTTCTTTGAAAAAATGTTGAAACGCCTCATGATGTTCAATATCTTCAAATACATCCACATCATTTAATGCTGATAACAAATGTACTTTTTTATCTTTTAAATCTACTAAAGTATCTTTTCTAACAGTATCTGTTCCCCACTCTTTATTTTTAAAGATATTTTCTTGCAAAGTATTCATTCCTAGAAGATAATAACCACCGTCTTCTGCAGGTCCTATTACCACATCGTTCGTGTCTAATTCGTTAAAAGCGATATCTATTCTTTCCGTTGATAAGTCATACAAGTCACTACCAATAATCAATACTTTTTTGTAGCCAGCATCAAAACTATTTTTAAAAGCATTTAACATTCTAAAACCTAAATCTTCACCTAATTGTTGGTGTTTTTGATAGCTATTAGTATCCCAAATATCATTATTTCTTATTTTTACGGAATAGTAAACAGCTTTGTCTGATGTTACTTTTGAAGAAATATCTCTAGTTTTTTGTAGTAAGAACTTATAGATTTTTAAAGCAGTTTCATCACCAACAGTTTTCGCTAAACGTGTTTTTACTTTACCCAATTCGGGGTTTCTAGTGAATATTAATAATAAGTTTTTTCTTTTAGAATTCATTTTTTATAATTGTTAACCAATAAAAAGAGCCTTTTTAAAATGACTAAATTTGTGTTTTTTTTCTTATCTAGAATTTAATAAAATAGCTTTTGTCTTTTGCAATGCCAAAGTTTTAAGAGATATATAAGGAACATTATTTTTGTTCCACCTTCGGAATAACTTGTCTTTTTTTTGCACAAAAGTTGATGCATTAATAAGTACCAATAGCAAAATTTTTTCAAAAATTTTTTTCTATGAAGTTTAGCAACATCCACCACCATCATAATGAAATGTAGATTCTGAAAAGAAAATATCATCTCTTTCTAGAGATTCAAGAGCAACAGTCGTTTTATCGCAAATTGCTAAAGGTTGATTTTTTAATAAAGTATGCCCTAAACCGTCATCAAAATAATCTTCATCACCAAAATAAATAGCCGCTTTTCCTGTAAAAATACAAGGCCCGTCTTCTGGCATTGGATCTTTAATTGCAGCAACTTCAATCGATTCAATATAAATCAATTCGTTAGTTGGGTAATTTTTAGGGTCCAGAATTCTGTAAGGTTTTCTAGCTCTAATTTCAATAGTTCCAAAACCAGCATCTGTTAAAGCTTTTACATAATCTGCGATTGATAAGCTTCCACTTAAGCATAATGCTCGTAAGCGATCGTCATTTCTTAATTCATCATTCATAGGCTGTTCGCAAGTAGGATCACTCATCACCAATCGTCCATGAGGTTTTAAAACTCGATACATTTCTTCAATTGCTTTTTTTAAATCATCAGATTTAAAAATATTGAACAAACAGTTTTGCGCAGCAACATCAATAGAATTGTCTTCTACTGGTAGATTCATTGCATCCCCTTTGCGTAAATCAACAAAATCACTTTTAAACCAATCATTTTGTTCTTCAGCAATTTTAAAATTTTTGCGAGAAGCTTCTAGCATTTCATCTACTACGTCCAATCCAATTACACCTCCCTTATTTCTGTTAAAATAGGAAAATTGGAGTAACTCCATTCCACCACCAACACCAACATATAACATTTTTGGATTGTTGGTTAAATCTCTTGCATGCACAGTGGATCCACAACCGTAGTTCATTTCTTGCATAATTCTAGGAATTTTTAATCCTGGTAATTCCCATATAGGATTTGTTGTACAGCACAAGCCAACATCTGGCTTTAAAGCGGCTTCTTTGTATACATTGTGTGTGGTTTTTAAATAACTCATAATTTTTTATTTTGTGATGAATTCACTTTGGATTCGTAAATTTATTATTTTACTATATTTTAATTTTCATTCCACATTCCCCCTTTTTTAGGAAATGAATGAAAGATAAAAGAGGTTTATGCAACGACTCCTTGGCAACTACTTCCTGCACCAGCAGTACAACCATAACAGTGTTGATTGATAATTATATTTCTGTTTTGTAATAATTCTTCATTATAATCGGCAATATGTTTTACTTTACTAGCTACTTTTAAATTTAGCATCTGATTAAAATCACAATCATACAACCAACCATCCCAACTTACAGAAATGGTGTTTGTACACATTACATTTTCTACAGCAGAAGGGTTATATGCTTCTACCAAAGCAAACATATAATCTTCATAATTTTCTGAAGCAATTAAGTAATCTAAAAAACGGCTAATAGGTAAATTTGTAATCGCAAATAAATTATGAAAATCAATATTGAAATCAGTTTTTAATGCTTTTTTAAAATCATTTTCTAATGCCATTTGATCTCCAGGCAAAAATGCTCCTGACGGATTGTACACCAAATCTAATTTTAAATCAGAGCCCTTAGTTCCGTAACCTACTTCATTTAACATTTGCAGCGCTTTAATAGATTTATCAAAAACACCATCTCCACGTTGTTTATCTGTTTTTCCACGAGTCCAATGTGGCATAGAAGAAACTACATGAACGCCATGTTTTTTGAAGAATTGAGGTAAATCATGATATTTTTTATTCGCTCTAATAATCGTTAAATTAGACCGTACAATAAAATCTTTAATTCCTGCTCTGGATGCTTCTTCTACAAACCATTTAAAATTAGGATTCATCTCTGGTGCTCCACCAGTTAAATCTAAGGTATGCGCTCCTGTTTTTTTGATAACATCTAAACACTGTTGCATAGTCTCAATCGTCATGATTTCTTTTCTGTCTGGACCTGCATCTACATGGCAATGCGTACAAACTTGGTTGCACATATAACCTAAGTTAATCTGTAAAATTTCTAGTTTTTTTGCAAGTAAAGGAAACTGATTTGTTTCTTTAATTTTATTAGCAAAGGTTGGTAACTTACCATCAGCAAAAATCCCGTTAGATAAAATTTCTAACTGACGCTCTGTATTTGCTAAATCGTTATTTCTTGCTTTTAGTGATTTTTTCATATTTATGTCAAGCTGAACTTGCTTCAGCTTCTCACTGTTTAAGTGATTTATATTATTTTAATTCTGTCTCCTCGACCGTAGTCGAGAGGTTAATTAGGTCCCGATTGCGCTCGACCTGACAAAATAGTTTTGTATTTAGTTTTGTAATTTTTAGCCGTCAAGTTTATTCACTTTATTCATCATTTGAACACTATGGACTAAAGTTGCACCACTTTTAATAGCAGCGCCAACATGAACAGCTTCCATCATTTCTTCTTTCGTTACTCCACGTTGTAAACCATCTTTTGTATAGGCATCTATACAGTAAGGACATTGCTCCGTATGTGCTACCGCCAGAGCAATTAATGACTTTTCGCGAGCAGTTAATGCTCCTTCTTCAAATACTTTTCCATAATAGTCAAAAAACTTGTTTCCAAGTTCTTCGTTCCATTCTGTGATTCTACCAAATTTTCTTAAATCTGCAGCATCATAATACGTTTTAGACATTATTTTTGTTTTATTTCTGATTAAAAAAGAAAGGTACTATTTTCCATTTAAAGTCCAATTATATTTTAGAAAACTAATTTTTGCTTTTGGACTAATTTCAGTCTCTGAATATTTATTTAAAAAGGCAATAAGGGAACCGTCTCTAGTAAAGTCACTTTTAAACCAATCAAAAATCGAAGAAATTTGAATTTTCTTTTTTGCTAGCTTGTTTCTTGATGTATCGTTGATAAAATCTTTCATTAAACGCGTTAACTCAGCGTCTATATTCTTTTCAGTAAAAGCAATATTTGAGATTTTAGGACAAGACCCTGAAGCACAATTTACACCAACATGAATTTTAGGATCAAATAAATATTTACGTAAGATTTTGTGCTCAATATGATTTAAAGTATAGTTTTTACCGCCAATTTTAGCAAAAGGGATTTCCCAAGCATTTTTTCCTTTTTGGTTGATATTCATAATACTTTTTAGTGGGTAATTTTCCAAAATTATTTTTATAGTATATGCGTTATACCCATTAATCCAAAAGGCCTTCTGTTTGTCTTTTGACCAAAAATTTGTTGGAGACGTTTCTTCTAAATAAGAAATATATAGATCTAATTTACCTTCATCATTTTTAAAAGATTTATAATCTACAATTCCATTTTTGCTAACATGCTTATGTAATAAATCATTGAAAATAGATGTTTGTGCTTGCACTTGAAAAAAAGTAAAAACCGAAATAAGTAGTACTATTCTTTTTTTCATTTTAATGTTTTTTTCTATTTTATTAGACGAATATTTTTAGCATTAATTACAAAAAATTACGCCAAAATTTCTTCATCAATTTTTAGTTTGAATCTTTTTCTAAATAGAAAAACAATTCCGTATAAAATAGGAGTGTCTAAAGCGGCAATAATTACTTTAAAAAGAAAGCCGCTTATTAGTAAGCTAGTGAAAATATTCCAGGGTAAAATTTTAAATGAGCACAATAAAAAAACGATTGTAAAAGTGTCTATAAATTGTGAAGCAAAAGTGGAAAAATTATTACGCAGCCATAAATGTTTTCCTTTTGTGCGTTTTTTCCAGAAATGAAAAATTCTTATGTCTATAAGCTGCGCGAATAAATACGCCAACATAGAAGCAAAAACAGCCAAAGGTGACAATCCAAAAACTTGGTGAAATACCGTATCATCGATTGGTGAACTCCCTATTGCGGGTGCAAAATCTGCAATTAGAATAATTAACGTTGAGAAAAACGAAGCGAATATTCCTGCAATAACAACTTGGTTTGCTTTTTTCTTTCCGTAGATTTCTGATAAGATATCCGTAATTAGAAAAGTAATTGGGTAGGGTAAAATTCCTACAGAGACTTCAAAACGATACACACCTAGAGGTTCCCAATAAAAGAATTTTTGGAAAATTAAGTTAGAAACTACCAATGAAGCAATGAATAAAGCAGCAAGAATAAGGTAGATACTATTTGCTAATTGTATGTCTTTAATAGTCATAAAGCTAAGTTACTAAATATTTTTGCAATTTTTCACCTAGAAATTACTCTAGGGTAAATTGCCAAAAAAAACACAAAGTACTCTTAGTTCTGATTTAATTAACAATGTTTCCTAATTTTAATTGTATCAGTTTGGCATAAAAAAACCACTCAAAAATAGAGTGGTTTTATGATTGCATTTTATAAGAATTACTTACTAGTATCTTGCTCTAACAATTCAAAGAATTGATTTAATTTAGGCATAATAATAATTTTTGTTCTTCTGTTTATTGCTCTGTTTCCTGGTGTATCATTATCAACCAAAGGTACATATTGACTTCTTGCAGCAGCAATTAAACGTTGTGGTTTTACACCAAATTTATATTGTAAAATTCGAGTAATAGAAGTAGCTCTTAGAGCAGATAGATCCCAGTTGTCTTGAATTATAGTTCTTTTGATTGGAGTTGTATCTGTATGTCCTTCAATCATAACTTCCATTTGTGGTTGGTCATTTATAACTTTAGCGATTTTCTCTAAAACGGTGTAAGCCCCTTTTGTTACATTATAACTCCCACTTTTGAATAATAGTTTGTCTGAAATAGAAATGAAAACAACCGTTTTTTCAACATTTACTTCAATGTCTTTGTCTTGAATTCCATCGGTTAAGTTTTGAGTCAAATGATATTTTATAGCAAGATTTAATGAATCTTTTTGAGTCATTGCATCTCTTACACCATTAATATATTTATCTTTTTCACTTAATTGTGTAATTACATTTTTAATGTTATCAGAAGAAGACTGTGTTAAAACTGTTAAATTTTCAACCTGTTTTAAAGCGGTTTTTTTATCTTCTTTTAAAGCTTTCACCTGCTCTGTTAGAGAAAAAGATTTTATATCTTCTCTTTCTTTTTCAATAATACACTTCTGTAGTGTGGCCTTTACATTTACCAATTCTGTTTTAGCTTGATTGTGTTTTGTTTGTAAGTCAACAAATTCTTTTTTTGCAACACAAGAACTTACTAAAATAGCAGTTAATAATAAGATTGAGATTTTTTTCATTGATTGGAAGATTATGTTTATCAAACAAATTTAATAAAATGTATTTACAAATACTCTATTTAATGGTGTTTTATGAAAATTTTATGTATTACTTTTGAAATAAGATTATGAATTTATGAAGTGCCAAAAATATCACGTTTTTATTACGATTTTACTGTTTTTTATTTCTTGTACTAAAGAAGAAAAAGCAAAAGATTTTATTTTACAAGGACATGTTTTTGGTACGACCTATAAAATAGTGTATTTAAATGCATCTAAAAATCATCAAAAATCGATTGATAGTTTATTCTTTTTAATGAATAAATCCTTGTCAACTTATATTCCTAATTCAGATATTTCAAAAATTAACAAAGGAGATACGACGATAGTTGTAGATGACTTATTTTTAGAAGTTTTTAAAAAATCAAAAAAAATTCATAAAGAAACCAATGGCTATTTTGATCCAACTGTTGGTAATCTAGTAAATGCATGGGGCTTTGGACCGCCAAAAGGGGAGAAAAATTTAACACAAGAAGCGTTGAAAGCACAAATGCGATTTGTATCCCTTGATAAGGTAACTATTCTTGATAGAAAAGTTTATAAGAAATATGAAGAAATTTATTTAGATTTTAATGCGATTGCAAAAGGATTTGGAATAGATATTGTCGCACGCTTTTTAGAACGTAAAAAAATAAAGAATTATCTGATTGAAGTTGGAGGGGAGATTCGTGCGAAAGGTAAGAAAGCAAATAATATTTCTTGGGCTATTCAGTTAGTAGACCCTATTCATAAAGACGGTTCTAAGGGATTTAAGAAAATAAATTTATCTGACAAATCGATGGCGACCTCTGGTAATTACAGAAAGTTTAGAGTAGCTGAAAATGGACAGAAATTTGTGCATACGATTAATCCCAAAACAGGTTTTGCAAAAGAGAGTAATCTATTAAGTGCTTCTGTAATAGCTGATTTAGATTGTGCAGACGTAGATGCTTATGCAACTGCTTTTATGGCGATGGGCTATGAGAAATCAAAAAAATTCTTAGAAAAACATAAAAATTTGGATGGTATTTTATTGTTTGTTGATGAAAATGGTCGTTTAAAAGAATACAAAACAAGAGATTTTAAGTAGGGTGTTTTAGGCAACATTAATTCTGCCTTTAATATTTTTGGGAGTTTCGATGAATTCGCTAATTCCATTTAAAAAAAATCTAAATAACCTAGTTAGACAAAAATTAAATAAATATTTAAAAGTGCTGTTGGTAGATGCTTTAGCAGATTATTTCTTATAGCAAACAGGCAAAATTTCATGCTGCATTAAGCAAAATTCGATGCATTTTTCTGAACTAATATTTTTTGTGTAATCAATCTCATCGACCTTAAAGCCAACGGAGCGAAGCTTATCAAAATAATCTCTACCATAAATTCGTACATGGTCATACTGCCCAAATATTTTAGCCCGCTCTTTTCTGTCTGTAATCGTGTCATCTTCAAAAGTTTTTTCTCTAGAAATGTCTTGAGGTATTTGAAAAATCCCCATTCCTTTTGGCTTTAAAATACGATATAGTTCTTGCATCGCTTTTGTGTCATCTGTAATGTGTTCTAATACATGGTTACAAAAAACAACATCAAATGAATTTTCTTTAAAAGGTAAATTGCAAATATCAGCTTTAATGTCTGCAATTGGAGATTTTAAATCTGAAGTAATGTATTCTAAATTTTTTTGCTTTCTAAAAATTTCTAAAAAACATTGTTCCGGAGCAATATGTAACGTTTTTATTTTTTTTTGTGATGTAAAAAAATCAGTATCATCTCTTAAAAAAAGCCACATTAATCGATGTCTCTCTAGGGATAGGGTAGAAGGTGATAGTGCATTTTCTCTCTGTATCCCATATCCATAAGGTAAAAATCTACGAAAACTTTTTCCATCTATAGGGTCTGTAAATTTATTTCCTTTTAGAAAAAAAGCAATGATGGGTCTTACAAGATAACTAACTCTTATTAACCAAGGTCTTGGTATTGTATTTAATATGGATTTGAATATTTTGTTTAACACGGGTTTCACATATAATAGTTAATTCTTATAGAGGATTTATTTTTTTTTGAGTGAATATGTATTTATATAAAATTACTCTTTTATTTTTTAATTTATCTTCACCAAAGTAAATTTTTAAATCAGCTAATTAATTTAATATTGATTTTATAAATGAAGGAGTTAAATACTATTTAGTTTTTATTTCTAATACGATTTTATCACCTATTATAAAATCTAATAGATATTCATGGGCAAGAATATTTCTGTATAATTTTATCATTCTATTAATGATGATATGTGAAACCTTTGTTAAAATAACTTATTGTCTAAATTCATCTTCTTCATCAGTAACAATTCCTAAGGCTTCATGTACATATTTAAAAGTAGAAAGTAATGCTGGTTTTCCATTAACAATGGCAACATCATGCTCAAAATGAGCAGAAGGTTTGTTGTCTAAAGTCGTAATTGTCCAACCATCACTATGTTGTCTAATTTTATAAGTACCTAGATTAGTCATAGGTTCTATGGCAACAACCATTCCTTCAGCAAATTTCTTTCCTCTTCCTCTTTTTCCGTAATTTGGCATTTCTGGATCTTCATGCATTTCTCTTCCTAATCCATGACCTACCAGTTCTCTTACGACTCCATATCCATGTTCTTCCGTGAATTTTTGAATAGCAAAACCAACATCGCCAACTCTATTTCCAGCTTTAAATTCACGAATACCAATATATAAACTTTGTCTAGTTACCTCTAGAAGTTTTTTAGTTTCTGGGGAAATTTCTCCAACAGCAAATGTATAGGCATGGTCTCCATAAAAACCATTCTTTTTTGAACCACAATCTATAGAAACAATATCGCCTTCAAGTAATGGTTTGTTATTTGGAATGCCATGCACAACCTGATCATTAGGACTCACACAAAGCGTATTTGGGAAATCATATAATCCTAAAAAACCAGGAATTGCACCCTGGGATCTTATAAATTCTTCGGCAAGTTTGTCTAAATATAAAGTGGAAACACCCGGTTTTACTTCTTTAGCAAGCATGCCTAATGTTTTGGAAACTATTAACGCACTTTCGCGCATAATTTCTATTTCTTCTTTGGTTTTTATCTTAATCATACTAAAAGTATATTGAATTGCAAAGTTACTATATTTCTTAAGAAATACTTCTTAAGAAAAAACAAAGAAGTAGCTTACTTACTTTTGTCATACGAATGCTTATAAGTATTTCTGGTAAGGACTTTAGGAGATCTTTTTCTATATGTTTACGAGCGTATTCAGCATGTCTATCGATTTCTTTCTTTCATAGAAAATAAAAGTTAGACTCTTACTGCATCAAAATCTTGTTCTAAATTAACAGGAGTTTTTTTAATATTGCCAACCTAATCAATTCAAAATTGATTAAGTTGAAATTTGCTTGTGCTAATATTTTGTGTATATGAGGGAATCTTTTACTTTCCCGTACTAAGTTTCTATAAAATTAAAGCAAAGAATTTTGCGTCATTTCTTTTGGTTTTTCTACACCTATCAAATCTAATATTGTAGGAGCAATATCACCTAATACACCATTTTTTATTGATTTTATCTCTTTGTCAATTAATATGAAAGGTACTGGATTTGTGGTGTGTGCTGTATGAGGAGAGCCATCAGGATTCATCATTGTTTCACAATTACCATGGTCAGCAATTAATAAGATGGAATATCCATTTTCTAAACCTGTTTCTATCACTGATTTTGCACATTCATCTACAGCTTCACATGCTTTTATTGCGGCATTCATAATTCCAGTATGCCCAACCATATCACCGTTTGCGAAGTTTAAACAAACAAAATCTGCTTCACCTTTTTCTAAATCCTCACAAAGTGCATCTTTTAATTCATATGCAGCCATTTCTGGTTTTAAATCGTATGTTGCTACTTTTGGTGAGTTTCTTAAAATACGAGATTCACCTTCAAAAGGAGCTTCTTGTCCCCCTGAAAAGAAAAAAGTTACGTGCGGATATTTTTCTGTTTCAGCAATTCTAATCTGTTTTTTTCCTGCAGCAGATAAAACTTCTCCTAGGGTATTTTTAATATTATTCGTGTTATAAATAGTATTTATTCCTGTGAAAGAGGCATCATATAAAGTCATCGTTGTAAAGTACAAATCTAATTTTTTCATATCGAATTCTGGAAAATCATTTTGCGATAATGCATTGGTTAATTCCCTTCCTCTGTCGGTTCTGTAGTTAAAGAAAATAATTGCGTCCCCCTCTTTTATTTGTGTTTTTGGTGATCCATCCTTATGGGTTATGATAATTGGTTTGTGAAATTCATCTGTTAAATTATTGTCATAATTTTTATTGATTGTTGCTAAAATATCGGTAGTTTTTTCACCAATTGCATTGACAATTCCATCATAAGCTATTTTAACACGTTCCCATCTATTATCTCTATCCATTGCATAATAACGGCCAGTAACAGAAGCTAATTCGCCTGTACTTTCTTTCATGTATTCCTGAACTTCGTTAATGAAATAGGTTCCAGATTTTGGATCACAATCACGACCATCTGTAAATGCATGTAAAAAGACATTATCAACTTCATTCTCTTTTGCCACATCTAATATTCCTTTTAAATGTTCAATGTGAGCATGAATTCCTCCATTCGAGATCAAACCCAATAGATGAACATTTTTGTTATTTTCCTTCGCATATTTGAAAGTGTCTAATAAGACTTTCTCTTTACCTAAAGTTTTTTCTTTAACCGCTTTATTGATTCGCGCTAAGTTTTGATAAACAATTCTACCTGCACCTAAATTCATGTGACCAACTTCAGAATTTCCCATTTGCCCTTCTGGTAAACCTACATGTTTTCCGTCTGTTCTTAATTCTGCATTAGGATATGTATCATACAAACTATTAATATATGGCGTTTTTGCGTTGTAAATAGCGGATACTTTTGAGTCTTGTGTAATTCCCCAACCATCCAAAATCATCAATATAACTTTCTTATTCATTGTCTCTAAAATTGAGCCGTAAAAATAAGAAATATTTTGGTTTTTAATTTTTTTTTTCACGAAACCGATAGCGTGAAATTAAAAATGTATATCGCTTTTATAAAGGAGAAAAAAGAGTTGTTAAAAAAAAATAAAAACCAAATGAGTTTTTTTAAGAGGGTAATTCTTTTTCTATTGATTTAGATAATGATATTTGAAAGCAACTATCAATAATAATAAAATTTCGGACGGTTAAGGTTAAATACCTTTTAAGCGAATTATGAAATTTCTAAAATCGTCTTTATTAGGAGGGGCAACGTCAAAGGGTAAAATGTTCCATTCATTATTTTTATTAAAAATAGTAAAGTTAAAAACGGACGTAGTTGCATCTTCTGGGTTTATCATTGGGTAACGTAAATCTACAAATTTATAAGTGCCCACTTTCTCTTTTCTTGAGAGGTTGTAATAATGATTACTAAACCATACTAAGAATTGCAAATTGTCATCGTTCATATCAATTAAATCATGATTTTTTTCAACCGTAATAATGTTTTCTGATACCGCGCTTTTATCAAATAAAGAATAAAATGTTAAGTGATATTGAGTTTCGCTTTCTGCAACGGAATACCATAAAAAATTATTTAAAATGGTAGGTTGTGCAGAAAATCGATTGAAGGAAATTCCTGCTTTTTCGAATGATTTTTTAAAAACAGCATCCATATGTATTTTATTGATAATTGTAAAAATCATGTAAATAGAACTGATGTATATGCCTGCTTTTAACCACCAAGTCCTTTGGATTTTTTTTCTATTGAAAAACATCATAATGATTAAACACAACAAAAAAGGAGCAGTATACATTGGGTCTGCTACAGAGATGTTGTTAAAAGCAACTCTGTAATTAGAAAATGGTGCAAATAACTGTGTTCCATAAGGTGTAAAACAATCTAAAAGAGGGTGTGTAAAAATGGATAGAAAGTAAAGCCAAATCCAATCTTTCAGATTGGTAGTGTGCTTTCTTTTTCCAAAATCATAAAGTTTATAAGTGACCCATCCAAAGAAAAAACAGCCTAAAACTGCAAATAAAATAGAATGCATAACACCTCTATGAAAAGCCATTGCTTGTATTTCATTAGTATATAAAAGCTTACCAACAAAAACATCTAAATCAGGAATTGTACCACCAATAGCCCCAAAAAGTAATGCTCTATTACCAATTTTTTTTCCTAAAATTACTTCGCCACAAGCAGCGCCTAATACAATTTGGGTTAATGAGTCCATCAAAGCAAAAGTAAGTCAACAGATTCAATTTGCATAACATTTTCTTATATCGTAACATTACAAGACGAAAATTTATAGAATGCAAGACGACACAAATTTATCAGAAATTAAAATAGAAGGTCAGAAAATAATACAGCGTAAAGAACTGAGTTTATTTGAGTCACTAATTCCAGTTCTAATTTTGATGAGTTTGTTAGCGTATAATGTTTTTTATGCTGATGGCATTTGGTTTGGAGATTATTCTAATCAATATATTCTTTTGGTTGGTGGTGCCTTTGCATGCGGTATTGGTTTTTTAAATAAGGTTTCTCTTAGCAAGATGATTGTTGAAGTTTGGGAGAACTGGAAAAGTGTTTTTGTGCCAATTCTAATTCTCTTTTTAGTAGGTGCATTGATGGGTACTTGGCTAATTAGTGGAATTATACCAGCCTTTGTTTATTTTGGATTACAAGTTTTAAGCCCAGAAATTTTTTTACCAGCATCTGTTGTTATTGCTGCAATTATTTCTATTGCAACTGGTAGTTCTTGGACCACTTCTGCAACCGTTGGTATTGCTTTAGTGGGTATTGGAAGCGCATTAGGAATTCCAACAGGAATGATTGCGGGAGCTGTTATTTCTGGCGCTTATTTTGGAGATAAAATGTCGCCACTTTCAGATACCACAAATTTGGCGGCAGCCATGGCAGGTACAAATTTGTTTACACATATAAAATATATGTATATAACGACAGTTCCAACAATAATAGTAACTTTAATTGTATTTGCGGTTTTAAGTGTAAATGTAACAGCGACAGGAACTACAGATGTTACTTTTATTTTACAAACTATAGATGCTTATTTTAATATTACACCTTGGCTATTTATAGTTCCTTGTTCTGTAATTATTTTAATTATTTTAAAAATAAAACCTTTAATAGCCCTAGTTACTGGTGTTGTTTTAGCGGCCATTTTTGCAATGGTCTTTCAATCAAATCTTATTTATTCTTTGTCAGAGAATAAGACGAATTTTATTGCAAACGCAGTTTTAACAGATGTCAATATTGCTATTGATGAATCAGCATATATTGCTGTATTTTCAGACACTGATTTAAAAAAAATAAAGAAGGATAAAAATTTAAAGAACCTATTTACAGATGTTGATTTAGAAGGAGTTTATACAAAGAAGGTTTTAGTAGATTTCTTTTCTTCGACTGCTGTAGCTCAGGACCTTGTTCAGTTTAAGGCGGAAAATTTAGATAAGTTAATTACCATTAAAAGGTTGAAAAAACTATTTAGTTCTGCTGGAATGAATGGAATGATTTGGACAATTTTATTAATTGTTTGTGCAATGTTTTTTGGAGGGATTATGGATGCTATTGGTGCGTTGGCAAAAATAACGAAGAGTTTGTTATCTGTAGCAACTTCTGTTTTTGGTTTATTCGCAAGTACCATTGTCAGTTGTTTAGGTTTAAATGTAATTACTTCAGACCAATATTTAGCATTAGTGATACCCGGTAAAATGTTTAAAAAAGCATATAAAGATAAAGGATTGGCTCCAGAAAATTTAAGTAGAACTTTAGAGGATTCGGGAACTGTAACTTCTGTTTTAATCCCATGGAACACATGTGGCGCTTATCAGTCAAGTGTACTAGGAGTTGGCGTTAGTGAGTATTTCTTTTATGCAATTTTCAATTGGTTAAGTCCTTTTACGACCTTGTTATTTGCTGCTTTAAATATTAAAATTAGGCAATTAATTAAAAAATAAAGGATTTATTTCCTACTTTATTCTAAATCAAAATTTTAACTTTAATTGTTCGGGCAGTAACTTAAATGTTTTTCTGTGATACTTGGTGATACCAAATTCGCGAATTCCATTTCGATGTTCTTTTGTAGGGTATCCTTTGTTTTTTTTCCAATTATACATGGGAAATTCTAGATCAATCTTTGCCATATATTCATCTCTATACGTTTTTGCTAAAATGGAAGCTGCAGCAATACTCAAATATTTTGAATCCCCTTTTACAATTGTTTTATGAGGAATGTCCCTGTAGTCTTTAAACTTATTTCCATCAACAATAATGAACTCTGGTTGTATTTTGAGCATTTCAATAGAACGATGCATGCCCGTAATTGAAGCTTGCAAAACATTGATCTTATCCACTTCATCTTGCCACACAAAAGAGACTCCAAAAGCAAGGGCATTTTCTTCAATTATAGGACGTAATTCATCTCTTTTTTTTTTAGACAATTGTTTCGAATCATTTAAGAGGGGATGTCTAAAATCTTTAGGTAAAATTACAGCTGCTGCCACAACTGGCCCAGCTAAACAGCCTCTTCCAGCTTCATCTGTACCGGCTTCTAAAGAAAAATTACTATAATTTGGTGCTAACATTCTACAAAGAAAAGATTTTTTTTTCTTCTAAATTCCTAATTACTCAATCAAATTGAGCATCAATTCCATAGGAAAGACAATTTTAAGATCTTGATTTTAATTAACAGCTTTCAACATAATTATTAACGATTATTTTCGTTTTATTATTTTACATTTGCATTGCATAAATAAGCTATGAAAAAATCGTTATTTTTATTCTCAGTATTCATCTCTCTAGTCACAAATACGTTGTTTTCACAATCGAGTTTCAATAATGTTGTAAATGAAAGAGGTTTTAATAATATAAAAAATGATACACTCAATAATTCGGGTGAGATAAAAGTAACTCTATCTGGGAAAACAAAATATACAGATTATAAGGTTTTCTCCCATGAAAGGGATACTACCTATATTGACACAACCTTAACCATAGAAAAAGAATATAAGTTTAACTACCTAAGGACTGACAATTTTGAGTTGCTAGCATTTCACAATCAAGGGCAAACTTTTAATAATTTAGGCTATAGCTTTAGCAATCTCAGTTTGTTTCCTGACATTGGTTTTACCGCAAAACAATTTAGTTATTTAGATATTGATGAAATAAAGTATTTTGAAGTGCCAACGACCACGACAGAAATAACCTATAGGACTGGGCTACAACAGGGGCAGGTTGTTGACGCTATTTTTACCTTGAATTTTTCAAGAAGATTAAATTTTTCACTTTCCTATAAAGGACTCCGTTCTCTAGGAGCGTATAGAAGGTCTTTGGCAAGTCACGGAAACTTTAGAGGTACTTTTCAGTATAGAACAAAAGGAAATCAATATGAAATTCGTGGACATTTAACATCACAAGATTTCTTTAATGAAGAAAGTGGTGGATTACCACAAATTGAAATTGATAAGTTTCAGAGTGAAGACGAAAATTTTTCAACAAGAGCAAGGTTAGATGTAAATTTAACAACTGCTGAAAATACGTTTGAGGGAAAAAGAACTTATTTAGAGCATAGTTATAAATTATTGGCGAGTAAGGACACCATCAACAAAAGAGATTTTAGCAATTTAAAAGTTGGACATGTTTTTACCAATGAAACGAAATACTATTATTTTGCTCAAACAAGTTCTACACCTGATTTTTTTGGAATAGAAAATGCTACTGGGGCTATTGAAAATCAAGCAAAAAGTACGATTACAAATAACGAATTAAACCTAGAATTTAATTCCAAATATGTGCTTGGTCAGTTTAAAGCAAAAATAAATAGTTCCAATTATTCATATGGTTACAATGCTGTTTTAAATAGCACTAGTAATCTTCCTGAAATAAAATTTGAAGGGAGCGCAATTTCCATTGGAGCAGACTGGAATGCTAAAGTCAAAAATTTTCAATTAAATGCCACAGGTACCCTTACTCCAGGAGGTAGTAAGTTGTCTGGTAGTTTTTTAAAAGGGCAGGCACTTTATAAAAAAGACAGTCTTTTTGAAGTAAGAGGAAGTTTGCTTATTAGTTCTAAATCTTCAAATTTCAACACGCTCTTACACCAAAGTAAATATGATGAATATAATTGGAACAATGATTTTAGAGACATAAATACAAGAGACTTAGGTTTTCATTTTAGTTCTAAATGGATCAATGCTTCTCTAAATTATACGAACATAGACAACTACACTTATTTTGATGAGAATAATCTGCCGCAACAATTTGCAAATCAAATTTCATATCTGAAAGTAAAAGTAAAAAGAGCGTTTACATTTTGGAAACTAGCTTTGTATAATACCATTATGTATCAAAATGTGAGTAGTGGGAGTTCTGTTTTTAGAGTTCCAGAAATTGTAACAAGAAATACATTGTATTATAAAGACTATTGGTTTAAAGGAAAACCAATGTTGGTAAATATCGGTGCTACTTTTAATTATTTCACCAAATACAAACTGAATGCCTACAATCCTTTATTGGCAGAATTTACACTCCAAAACACTCAGGAGATAGGTTTTCCTTCCGTAGATGTTTTCTTTAATGCACAGGTCAGAAGAACGCGTTTATATTTTAAAATTGATAATGTAACTTCTAGCTTTACTAGAAAAAATTATTTTTCTGCGCCTAATTATCCTTACAGAGATTTTACTATACGATTTGGTTTAGTTTGGAATTGGTTTATTTAGTACGAATTTTAGCCTTAAATTCATGCGTTTAAAAAGTTGACTTTTAAAAAATAATATTATATTTGAATACCTAATAATAAACCTGTCCTTGATCAAGTTGAACTACATTCAGTGGTGTTTGCTTTGTGTGTCTTTTTTTTCTTTCAAAAATTACTCACAAGAAACAATGCCTATTTATCAAGATTATTTGTCTGATAATGTATATTTAATTCACCCCTCAGCAGCCGGTATTGGTAATTCTAGTAAAATACGTATCACTGCGAGACAACAATGGGCTGGTATAATAGATGCTCCTGCTTTACAGACAATAAGTTTTCATACAAAAATTGGAGAGTATTCTAAAGCGGGCTATGGTCTTATTTTGTATAATGATAAAAATGGATTTCATTCTCAGAAAGGAGTTCAAGGAGCCTATTCATATCATTTGCCTTTAAGTAATGGTCAGGTTTTTAAACAACTTTCTTTTGGTTTAGCATTTTCTTTTGTTCAAAACCAATCTGATCAGAGATCTTTTTTTGAAAGTACAGGGAAAGTAAACCCAATTATTGAAAGCACGACTTATTATAATGCAGATTTCAGTGTTGCATTTCACAGGGCTGGTTTTTCATCTTACTTCACAATAAAAAATTTATTGCTTACAGCTAAAAACAACCTAAACATTCAAGAACCTTTAGATTTAAGAAATTATATTTTTTCTGCGGGTTACTTTTATGGAAAGAGTAGGTATATCCAAATAGAACCCTCTATACTGATTCAATTAAGAGAGAGTTCAGGGCAGAGAATAGCAGATTTTAATATCAAAGCATATAAAACTTTTTCAAAAGCTCAACTATGGGCAGCCTTATCTTATAGAAGAAGTTTCGATTCGAATGCTATCGATAACTCGAAGTTTATTTCTCCAATTATTGGTGTTAATTACGGAAATTATATATTTTCTTACACTTATTCAAAGCAAATGAATGAAATTGTTTTAACCAATTCAGGTTTCCATCAAATATCTCTTGGGATTAATTTATGGACAAGAATTCAAAGAGGAGCAGCGTGTCCTAACATTAACACTGAGTTCGGAAGGTTCTAAAAATCTTTTTCTAAAACCGTTATTTTTGTATCTTTATTAGAAATTAGCATTTCTAAGACAGTTTTGTCTTTATTGGTGTAAAATTGATGTGAACTATTGTTGTTAACTGCATGAATTAAATCATGTTTTTCTAAAATAGTTTTAGTTTGTTTCGCAACAGCTTCACCAGAATCTATAATCTGAATTTTATTTCCTACAAGTTTTCTTATTTGTGGAATTAAATACGGATAATGAGTACAACCTAAAACTAAACAGTCTACATCTTCTTTTGTTAAAGGAGTTATATAAGAAGAGAGTAATGTTGTCATTTCTTCAGAATATAATTTTCCCTCCTCAATAAGTTCAACCAAGCCTTTCCCAATGATTTCTTTACGTATGATTTCTTGATTGATTGTATTTGATGTTTTCTCAAACAAGTCGCTATTTAAAGTTCCCTTTGTGGCCAGAATACCTATGGTATTGGATTGAGTTTTTAAAGCTGCGGGTTTAATTGCAGGTTCGATTCCTATAAATGGGACATCATATTTCTCTCTTAAAATTTTAATAGCATTTGTTGTTGCAGTATTGCAAGCAACAACAATAGTTTTGCAATTTTGAGCTAATAAAAACTCGGTATTTTTAATAGCTAAATCTACGATATTTTGCTTGCTCTTTTCGCCATAGGGAGCATTCTTACTATCTGATAAGTAGATTGTGTTTTCTAAAGGTAAAAGACTGTTTATTGCACTCCATATAGAAGTTCCTCCAATACCAGAATCGAAAAAACCAATCGGAAATTTATTGAGTTGTGCCATCTCCTGTAAAAATAAAAAAAACCTACTGAATTTCAGTAGGTTTTAGTTCATAATGTTAAGAGTATTATTAAAATCCTAATTTAGTTTTAACAGCACCAAATAAGTCTTCACCTTTTTGAACTAATAAACCTTTTCCTAAAGAAGCATCTAATACGTATAAAACGCTTTTTGAAGCAGCTACCTCTTCAATAGCTTTTTGTGCCTTTTCAATAATTGGTTGTAAACCATCATTTTGTCTTTTTTGCATGTCTTGATATGCAAATTTTCTTGCTTGTTCTATTTTAGCAGCTTCTTGCTGAAGTTCTTCAACTCTTTTATCATTCGTTTCATTTGTCTGAGTTTTTGACTCAGCTACGTATTTTTGTCTGGTAGCTTCAATGGTCTTTTCCATTCCTGAAATTTCGTCTTGGTAAGTTTTACCTAACTTTTCCATTTCTAATTTTAATGTTTGAGTTTCAGGCATTTCTGCTATTAACTTTTCAAAGTTTACATGACCTACTTTTTGAGCATTTGTCATACTAACGAATCCTAAAGTAAATACAGCGATTAATAGTAAGTTTTTAAAATTTTTCATTATGGTTTTCATTTAATTGTTATTATTCTTGTCTTTTATTTGTTGATCTTTTTTCTTTCTCAGTGCTTCTTTTTTATCTCGTAGGAGTTTTCTTTTTTCTTCTCGTTGTTTTAACAGTCTTTCTCTTTTTTCTGCTATTAATTTCTTTTTTACTTCAAGAGCTGCAATTTTTTTTGCTTTTGAATCTGCTATTTTCGCTGCTTTCGTATCTTCTCTCTTAGTAATAATTTCTTGTTGCTCACTTGTTAATTCTTTTTTAGGAGCAACTCTTTTCTTATTTCTTTTTTTATTTTTTTCATCAACTAATCGGGTGCGATCTATTGTTGCTAATATAAGATCGCTAATATCGTATTTTTTATTTGAATATAGTATCACTAAATCACTAGATTTGTCAAAAACAAAATCATATTTTTTTCTTTTAGAAATACTTTGAATTGCATTGTAAATCTGGTCCTGAATTGGTTTAACCAATTCCTTTCTTATTGCAAACATATCACCTTTTGGTCCAAAATATAAGGATTCAAGTCTTCTTAATTCTATTTGTTTTATGCTTATTTCTTCTTCTTTTTCTTCTATCAAGTCTTTTGTTAGGATCGCTTTTTCATTTGCTAAATCTGTTTTTAACACTTCAATATGTCTTGCTTGATCATCTAATTTCTTTCTCCATTTTACAATTTTCGCATTAAGAGTATTCTGTGCTTCAAGATATTCAGGAACATTTTCTAAAATGTATTCCATATCAATATATGCAATTGTTTGATTTCTTTGCGACCAAGTAAAACTTACACCTAATGTAAGAACGATTAGTAAAAATATTTTTTTCATTTCAATAGAGTATTTAGAAAAATTGTGCCAAAAAAATCTACGCATCACAAATGTACAGTTTTCTTAGAATTGTCTTCCAATAATAAAATGTGTTTGCCAACCAGATTTTTCAATTTCTCCTGGTAAAGGATCAAAACCATGAGCAAAATCGATTCCCAACAGACCAAAAGCTGGCATAAATATTCTTACACCTAATCCAGCTGAACGTTTTAAAGTAAACGGATTATATTCTTCAAAATTATCATAGGAATTACCTGCTTCTAAAAATCCAAGTGTATAAATGGATGCAGAGGGCGCGTCTGTGATAGAAAAACGTAATTCTAATTGAAATTTATTATAAATAGAACCCCCACTAATAGAAGACAATCTGTTGTTTTCATAGCCTCTCAAACCGACAGTTTCTCTTCCATCTAATTGGAATTGTGCGATTCCATCACCTCCAACAAAATACCTTTCAAAAGGAGATAATCCTACTTCAGGGTTGTAGAAACCCAGATACCCCACTTCGGCATTTGTCATCAAGACTAATTTGTCCGTAAAAGAAGTGTACCATTTTCCTTTAAAATTAAATTTATAATATTCTAACCATTTATATTTTTCTGCAAAAAAGTCATTTTCTTCACTACTTGTTAAGTCACTTGGTTCCGTATAGTCTTTTCCATTTACTAGCGAATAGGGAAAAGTAGCTTTTATGCCTATTGAAAATTCAGAACCATAAGTTGGAAAAATTAAACTTGGCCCAGCAGAACTTCTAGAAATAGAGGCATTATAAGACAGGTTGTTAAGAGTTCCTCTGCTTAAGATAGCATCCCCTACTCTAAAACCATAATCTTTTAATTTAAAACTTTGATATGCAATAGTTTGAGTTAGTTGAAAATAATCATCTGGCCATTTCAAACGTTGTCCAAGACCAATAGAAGCTCCAATAATCCCTAAACTTTTACTTTTATCTACATCAAAATTTGTTGTTTGATTTAACTGATATTGGGTAGAAGAATAGATAGATAAAGATAATGATTTTGGCTTTTTGCCACCCAACCATGGCTCCGTAAACGAAAAGCTGTAGGTACTATATGTTCTACTGGTTTGTAATCTTAGTGCTAATTTCTGTCCATCTCCTGTTGGCAAAGGCTTGTATGCTTCTTTATTGAAGATGTTATTGATAGAAAAGTTATTAAAAGACAGGCCTAAAGTTCCTATAAATGAACCACCACCATAACCACCTTGCAATTCTATTTGACTTCCTCCTTTTTCTATGACAGTAAAATCGATGTCTGCCGTTTTATTTTGATAATCCGGTACAACATCTGGAGTAACGTTTGTATCAAAGAAACCTAATTGCCCAATTTCTCTAATAGATCTAATAATGGCACTTCTACTAAATAAGTCTCCTGGTTTTACACGCAATTCTCTAAACAAAACATGATCATTCGTTTTATCATTTCCAGAAACAGTGACTTTTCTTATGCGCGCTTTTTCATCTTCACGAATCCTAATCTCTACAGTAATGGAATCGTTTTTTACTCTTGTCTCAATTGCATCAACCGAAGAAAATAAGAACCCGTTATCTTGGTAAAGTGTAGATATATCCTGAGAAGTAGGACTTCCGTCCCCTTTGACTCTTTCTTTTAAAACAGCCCCATTGTAAACATCTCCTTTTTCAATTTTTAAATATTTTTGAAGTTGTTCATCCGTATATTCTTTATTTCCAACAAATAATATTTCAGCAAATTTGTATTGTCTTCCTTCTTCTAAATCTAAATTAATATTGATAGTATTATCATCATTCCAAGTAATTTCATCACTAAGAATTCGTGCGTCTCTATATCCAAGCCTGCTATATTTATCTAAAATACTCTCTAAATCTTCTTGATATTCTTCTTCAATGTATTTTGAGCCTTTCCAAAAACGTCCTAAGAATTTTTTCTTAGTGTTTTTCATTGCTTTTCTAAGTTTCTTCCCAGAAAGAGCTTTACTCCCTTTAAAGATGATGTCTTTAACTTTAACCTTATGACCTTTATCTATAAAGATAGCCATATTAACCGTATTAATGTCGGATGTATCTTTTCGAATATCTAAATTAACTTTTGTTTTAAGGAAACCTTTGTCTGTATATTTTTTTGTAAAATAGTTTTTAGACGTGACAATAAGGTTGTCTGTAACCATTGCACCTTGCTTTAATTCTGCATCTTTTATAAGCTCTTTTGCTTTTCCTTTTTTTACTCCTTTAATTTTTACGAAATTTAATTGAGGCAACTCATCTACCTTAAATTCAAGATATACGGTTTCTCCGTCTAATTTTAAAAAGTAAACATCGACATTGCTAAATTGCTTACTTTCATATAGTTTTTTTATAGCACTTGTTAGTTTATCTCCTGGGAGTTTTATTGCTTGCCCATTTTTTAACCCAGAAAAAATGCGAACAGTTTCTTCGCTAAACTTTTTTAAACCAGTAACACTTATACCTCCTAAAAGGTATTCTTTCCCTTTTTCAAAGGCAGTGTTTTTGATGGCAGTAGTATCTTTTTTAACTATTGATAAACTGTCTTTATTTACTTGTGCATTTGCACTAAAACTAAAAAAAAATGCTGTTAACATTATTGTTGCAGAAAATAATTTCATAAAAAAATTACTTTGTAATTTGTTCGCTTGTCTTTCCAAATCTTCGTTCTCTATTCTGGTAGTCTATAATTGCATCATAAAAATGCGTTTCTCTAAAATCTGGCCAAAGTACATTTGTGAAATATAATTCAGCATACGCCATCTGCCATAATAAGAAATTACTAAGGCGTTTTTCTCCACTAGTTCTTATCATTAAGTCAACGTCGGGCAAATTAAACGTATATAAATGATTATTTATAGTATTTTCATTAATTTCTTCTAATTTTAGCTGTTTATTAACAACTTTTTTAGATATGTTTTTAATGGCGTTAACAATTTCTTCTCTTGAACCATAACTCAACGCTAAAGTTAAAACAATATTTCTATTATTTTTTGTTTCCAAAATAACGTCTGTTAAAATATTTTGTGCTTTTTTAGGAAGGCTATCAATTAAACCAATAGCATTTATTCGTACACCATTTTTCATGAATTCTGGTAATTCTTTTTTTAAAGAATTAATAAGCAAACTCATTAAAGCATCTACTTCAAGTTTTGGTCGATTCCAGTTTTCTGTAGAGAAGGCATATAAGGTAATTGCTGCTATCTTTATTTCTGCAGCCGCTCGCACAGTTTCTCTTACTGCGGTTAATGCATTTCTATGGCCAAAAATCCTATTCATACCTTTACCTTTTGCCCAACGACCATTACCATCCATAATAATGGCAACATGTTTTGGAGTTTTATGTAAATTAATTTGTAGTTTTTTTTCCATTTTTTATATTCCTCTTGAATAACAAGCGGGTCTTCCAAAAGTGTAAATTAGAGAAAAACCGGTAAACATATACCAGTCATTTCCTGTTTCTTCTATGGTTATACTTGGTGTTTTACGAGTGGTAAAATCTAAATCATCTTCTAAAGTATATCTAAATTTTGTTTCAATTGCAAACGCTAAAGTACCATATAATTTAGACTTATATCCAATACCAAAAGGAATAGCGAAAGAAGTTTTATTTCCGTATGCAATTTTGCCTGTAGTTTTATGAGATTTTACGTTAGTGTAGTTAAAACCAACTAATTCTAATAAGAGATATGGTGTCCATGTTTTATCAAATGAAGATAAATCATATTCTAGAAAATTATACTCTAAACCGATAGCTAATTCATTGATGATATTTGAAAAACGAAGTGCGCCATTTTTTCGTTCTTTCCTGTAGGCAGTTTTTGCGTCTAAATCATTTCCTGAAATAGGTAAAAAGCTATAGGTCGCTCTCAATGCAATTCTAGGATTTTCATTGTATTTATAAAACACCGCTCCCGCAGCCCTATTTGGATGAATATAGCTGCTTCTACCCACATCACCAACATAGTTTGTGCCTCCTAAAGAGAAACCTATTTCATGAACTTGTCCTAAGAATATTGAGGTACAACTTACAAACACCAAAAAGAGAATACGTTTCTTCATTTTTAAAATAGAAAGCAAATATAGAAATTTCAAATTGCTTTGTAAAGTTAATATTCCGTCTTTTTGAATAACAACTTTTAGTCTGAAATATTGTGGGAAACACTTTAAAAATTTATTTATTTCTAATGTCTTCCCCCCACAATAGTTTACTTCTCAAAGTTTTTAAAAAGGATTGATTTTTTGGTAAAATACTTTTAATTGTAAAGGCTGTTTTTTCAATGAAAATTTTTGTGTCTTTTGGCACGGTTGTTACTCTAGAGTCTAAAGAAATTAAATAACTTTTTTCTCTAGAATCTACTTCCAGTTCTATTTTTGTTTCATCGGAAATTACCATGGGTCTTGCGTTTAAATTATGAGGCGCAATAGGAGTCATAACAATGTTTTTAGAATCAGGTAAAATAACGGGTCCGTTACAGCTTAAGGAATATCCTGTTGAGCCTGTTGGGGTAGATATAATTAAACCATCTGCCCAATAATTAGTGAGGTATTCGCCGTTTAAGTTGGTTCTTACACCAATCATAGATGTGGTATTTTTCTTTGCAATTGTAATTTCATTCAACGCAAAGTTAAGTTCAGAAAAATCCGGAGTTTTTGGGGATGTTCTTATAGATAAAAGTGTTCTTTCTTGTATCGTAAATTCACCTTTAACAACCAATGCAATACTTTCTTCTATGGCATCTTTATTTACAATAGCTAAAAAACCTAATCGACCTGTATTTATTCCTAAAATAGGAATATCTAAATCTCTAATATGCGTTGCAGAGCGCAAAAATGTTCCGTCACCACCAATAGTAAACATAATGTCAAAAGAGCTGTCTAAATCATTAAAACTAATAAAAGATTTATAGGTATTTTCTAAAACTTTATATTTTAATAAAAGAGTATAAAATTTATTTTCGATGTAAAAATCAATCTTATTTTCTTCTAAAACTTTTAATAAACTTTTGATTTCCTTTTCTGATGAAATGGCATATGATTGACCGTAAATTGCTGCTTTTTTCAAAATATAATGTTTTACTTAAAACCTCTTAAAGGCTTATATTTCTAAATATTTCTGTAAATATTCAGATCTATTTTTTAAATCTTCCAAATAAATATCATTCTCATGCATAGATATAATTTTATAATCATATCTTCTAAAAGTTTGCATGATTTCGTTTAGTTCATTCGAAATTACTTTTATGGTTATTTGAATACTATCTGACTTTTTTTCGGAGACATAAAGCCCTAATAACTTTCCTCCATTAGATTCTATAATTTGAGTTACTTCACTCATAGAATAATCCGTTCTTATTTTTTCTATAATTAAAGTTTCACTTTCTTCATTCATAAAAGGACTTGTGGAAAAAATATCTAGAATGTCACTCAAATCAAAATAACCAATATACTCTTTGAAATCATTTAAAACAGGAATGATATTGGTGTCATTATCAGCAAAAATTTTTAATAACTCTAAAACAGTTGCTTTTTTATCAGCAAAAAAAGAATTTAATAAATAGGAATAGCTCTCCAATACATCTTCTTTATTCTCTATGGTTTGAATATCAGCTTCCGCAATTGAACCAACTAATTTAGTGTTTTCTATTATTGGAAAATGTGTTATAGGGTAGTTATTAAATACCTTTTGAGCATTTTTTACAGCGTCTTTTAAGTGAAGTGGTTTTATTTCTTTTAAGATGTAATTATTCATATTCATGCTTTACGAATATAGGTTAAAATGATTTAATAAATTATATTTGTAGCTTAATTTCAGCTTAAAAGTATTAAAAAAAAATAAGACACCGATTTATACAGATTTCTTTAGTAATTTTATGTTTGTTAAACGGGTGAAATCAGTGTCAAAAAGAAAAAATATTTTCCCAATTAAATCTAAGACAATGACAAATTTAAGCGTTAACATCAATAAAATAGCAACTTTAAGAAATTCTCGTGGGGGTGATGTCCCTAATCTATTAAAAGTTGCAAGCGATATTGAAGGATTTGGTGGACAAGGGATTACAATTCACCCAAGGCCAGATGAAAGACACATTCGTTACCAGGATGCAAGAGATTTAAAAAGCATTGTGACAACAGAATACAATATTGAAGGAAATCCTATCAAATCTTTTATGGATTTGGTATTGGAAGTGAAGCCAACGCAAGTTACTTTGGTTCCAGATGGTATAGACGCAATTACTTCTAACGCAGGTTGGGATTCAATTACGCATCAATCTTTTTTACAGGAAGTAATTCAGGAATTTCAACAAAATGGAATTAGAACTTCAATTTTTATTGATACGGATGTAAAGTTGATTGAAGCTGCTGCACAAACGGGTGCAGATCGAATTGAGTTATACACAGAAGACTTTGCAACACAGTTTGAACTGGGAAACAGAGCGGCTATAAAACCATATACTGAAGCGGCTATTTTAGCACATAAATTGGGGTTGGGATTAAATGCAGGTCATGATTTAAGCCTAGAAAATATTAAATTTTTTAAAGAGAACATTCCTAATCTAGCAGAGGTGTCTATTGGACATGCTTTAATTGCTGAAAGTTTGTATTTGGGTTTAGAAAATGTTGTAAATATGTATTTGCACCGATTGAAGTAAAAAAGTTAATAAGCACAAAGTTACTCGTTTTAGAGAAAAAAAGGAAACGTTGTGAATATCTGAGGGCTTACTCTGTAAAAATTAAAAAACGAACATGTCCAACAATCAAATACTACATGCAACCATAAAAGGAGTCGGAAACCCTTTGCTAATTTTACACGGTTATTTTGGAATGAGTGATAACTGGAAATCATTAGGAAACCTGTTTTCTAAGGACTTTCAAGTACATTTAATAGATCAAAGAAACCACGGGCGTAGTTTTCATGAAGATGCATTTAATTACGAAGTTTTAGTAGAAGACTTATACCAATATATTCAAGAGTATCGATTAGAAAAAGTTCACATAATAGGGCATTCCATGGGAGGAAAAACAGCCATGTTGTTTGCTGTTAGGTACCCTAATTTAGTGTCTCAGTTAATTATTGTAGATATTTCACCAAGAACTTATCAACCTCATCATAATGCAATTTTAGCAGGCTTAAATTCTATTGATTTTTCTATCCAGAATACAAGAAGTTTGGTTGACGATAAACTAGCAGAATTCATACCAGAAATTGGTGTTCGTCAGTTTTTATTGAAAAATGTTTATTGGAAAGAAAAAGGACAATTAGCGTACCGATTTTATTTGGAATCGTTAACAAATAACAATTCAGAAATTGGTGAAGCATTGCCTCCTTTTACGGTTTTTGAGAATGAAACATTGTTTTTAAAAGGTGATACATCAAACTATATCACTGAGGATGAAGCACCAATTATAGCTGCGCATTTTCCAAATTCAAAAATTGTAGAAATTCAAAATGCAGGACATTGGTTGCATGCTGAAAATCCTAAACAATTTTATACAGTGGCTTGCGCGTTTTTGAAGGTTTCATGATCGTAATTTGAATGATTTTTTTTAATATTGAATTAAGTTCAGTAACGGTGAAGTATATTAAAAGTGAACTAGGACTGTTTTTTTTAATGAGTGATAAATTAAATTATTCAGTAATACTGTCTATCAGCAAGGTTAGTATATCTATAGCAGTTTTAGAAATTTTAGTTCCAGGCCCATAAATTCCTAACGCACCCGCGTCAAATAAAAACGGATGATCTTTTGGTGGAATTACGCCACCAACAATAACCATAATATCTTCCCGATCGTAATTTTTGAGTTCAACAATCACTTTAGGAACTAATGTTTTATGTCCTGCACCCAAAGAAGAAATTCCTACTATATGAACATCGTTTTCTACAGCTTGTTTAACGGCTTCTTTTGGAGTTTGAAATAACGGACCAATAGCTACATCAAAACCTATATCGGCATAACCAGTTGCTAAGACTTTTGCTCCTCTATCGTGTCCATCTTGTCCTAACTTAGCAATCATAATTTTTGGACGTCTTCCTTCTAAATCAGTAAATTTATTTCTCAATTCAATCGCTTTCTTAAAAAATTTGTCGTTTTTCATTTCTTTACGATATACGTCAGAGATAGTTTTATGAACGGCTTTATGTCTGCCAAAAACAATTTCCAAAGCATCAGATATTTCACCCAAAGTAGCCCTATTTCTTGCTGCTGTTATTGCTAAATCTAACAGGTTTGTTTCTTCAAGTACATCAGGATTTGCTGAGTTAACTGAGTTTTTTGCAGCCACTGTTAAGGCAATTAAAGATTTTTGAACTTGGAAAGTATTTCTTGTTGCTTTTAATTGGTTCAATCTTTCAATTTGAGAAATTCGAACCATTTCATTATCAATTTCTAAAATAGGTAATCTTTTTTCTTCTTTTAGTTGATATTTATTAATACCAACTACGACCTCTTGTCCGCTATCAATTTTTGCTTGTTTAATAGCGGCAGCTTCTTCAATCCTCATTTTAGGAATTCCTTTTTCAATGGCTTTTGTCATTCCTCCTAACTCCTCAATCTCACTGATTAATTCCCAGGCTTTGTTTGCAATCTCTTCCGTTAAATTTTCTACAAGATAACTTCCTGCCCAAGGATCTACCGTTTTGGTGATATGTGTTTCTTGTTGTAAATAAATTTGCGTATTTCTTGCAATTCTTGCAGAGAAATTGGTAGGTAATGCAATTGCTTCGTCAAAAGCATTTGTATGTAAACTTTGTGTGCCACCAAAAGCCGCCGCCATGGCTTCTATCGTTGTTCGTACAACATTGTTAAAAGGATCCTGTGCAGTCAGTGACCAACCACTGGTTTGACAATGCGTTTTCAATACTAATGATTTTGGATTTTTCGGGTGGAATTGTTTGACCATTTTAGCCCACAACATTCTAGCAGCCCTTAATTTTGCAATCTCGGTAAAATGATCCATGCCAATTGCCCAAAAGAAAGACAATCTTGGAGCAAAAGAATCTATTTTTAGACCTGCTTCAATTCCTTTTCTAAGGTATTCTAATCCGTCTGCAAGTGTATAAGCAAGCTCAATTTCTGGGGTAGCACCAGCTTCTTGCATGTGGTATCCAGAAATAGAAACAGAATGGTATTTTGGCATTTTTTTACTAGTATATTTAAATATATCAGCAATAATTTTCATGGAAGGAGCAGGAGGGTAGATGTAGGTGTTTCTTACCATGAATTCCTTTAGAATGTCATTTTGAATCGTTCCAGATAATTGTTCTGGAGAAACACCTTGTTCTTCTGCAGTAACAATATAAAAAGCTAAAATTGGTAAAACAGCACCATTCATTGTCATAGAAACCGATATTTTATCTAACGGAATTTGGTCAAACAATAGCTTCATGTCTTCAACAGAATCTATGGCCACTCCAGCTTTTCCAACATCACCTTCTACGCGCTCGTGATCTGAATCATACCCTCTGTGGGTTGCTAAATCAAAAGCAACAGACAAACCTTTTTGACCTGCTTTTAAATTTTTTTTGTAAAAGTTATTGCTTTCTATGGCGGTAGAAAAACCAGCATATTGTCGAATTGTCCAAGGTCTTTTTACATACATTGTTGCGTAAGGACCTCTTAAATATGGCGCAATTCCGGCAACAAAATCTTCATGTGTAAAGTCTTGTTGTCGTTCAAAATTTGAACTTTTTATTTTGATATGTTCAAATGATTTTCTACTCATTTTCTTGTGCTAATCTCTCTTTTTCTATGGTTTCAGAAAGACGTTTTCTATTAATTGGTGGAATCAATGTTTTTATATTTCGCTTTTTTAAAAAAGGATATAAGTTCAAATTATGCTTCATTCTATCCTCTTTATTTGCATGTACATTTGTGCCCAATAAAACAATATTTTTACAGTTCAAATTATTTTCTTCTATAGCAGCGCTTTCAGTTATTTTCTTTTGGATGCTTCCTGCTTTTAATTGCTTTAAGAAGCCACCTTTTTTTTCTATTTGCTTAAAAAGAGTCAATGCATTTATGGCTAACTGTTGCGTAATAGATTCAATGTAATAAGAACCCTCTGCAGCGTTTTGAGATTCTCTTAAGTAACTTTCTTGCTGTAAAATTAGAAGTTGATTTCTTGAAATACGCTCCCCAAACTCATTCGATTTATCGTAAAGATGATCATAAGATACATTAGAAATAGTAGTGGCGCCTCCTAAGATTGCACTCGTGCATTCTGTTGAAGTTCTTAGTAGATTTACATTATAATCATACAACGTTTTATTTCTTAAACTAGGTTGTACAAAAATAGTGGCTTCTCTATTTTCTGAATCATATTCTTTTAAGAGGGTAGCCCATAATATTCTAAAAGCTCTTAATTTGGCAATTTCGAAAAAATAATTACTTCCTACAGAAAACGAAAAATGAATTTTTTTAATCACATCAATACTAAATTCATTTAAATATTCATTTGCGTGTGCTAGGGTATATGCCAGCTGCTGCGTAATTGTAGCTCCTGAATTTTGATATAAATCATTAGAAACTGAAATGCAATTTTTAGTGTTTTTTTGAAGGGTATTCAATTTATTGAAATCTTCTTTTAAGTTATAAAACCAATTGCCAGTTTCTGCTAAATTTCCAATAATATCTATTTGAAAATACGTATTATTTGGGTTGATGAGTTTTGATAATTTGATAAAGAAAATCGGAGATAGAAAGTGAAACTTAAAATATAGAATCGTTGTTTTTAAATCAATATTTTTTAATATAGTTTCACAAGCAAAAGGTTTTTTTGCTATAAATTGTATAGAGTTTGCGCCATTGCTTAAAGCATTTTTAGCTAAAGAATTCGCTATTTTTTCATCATCTATAAAAATAGTTTGACAAACATTAAACCCTTTTTTTTGAGTTTTTATTTTACAATGTGTACGATCTTCTTTGGTGTAAAAAGGTTTGACAATAATTCCTTCGTCAGTTCTCCAAAGCAGGGATTCATTATAGTCTTCACCCTCCAAATCTACTTGAATTTTTTGTTTCCAAGCAGCAGGCGTTGTTTTTTGAAATTCATCGAAAAGAGAAGTACTCATTTATTTCTTTATGGTATCAAATTCTATGACGTATATATCTTCATTTTCTTTTTTCATCAAATATTTTTCTCTTGCAAATCGTTCTAGTTGAATTGAATCTTGGAGTTTTTTGATGGTGGCTTTGTCTGCTGCGATATTCTTTTTGTAAAATGTTATGGTGCGCTCTAAGTCATTAATTTCTTTGTCAAATTTTCTATGAGTTAAATAGGAGTTTTCGTCAAAAAACAACATCCATATTAAAAAAGGTACCAGGATTAAAACAAAAATATTTGTTATAATTTTGACGATCTTATTTTTTTTAAATTTGTTAAAAGTCATAAAAAAATTATAAACGTTCGTTAATTACTGTTTTCACGATGTCAATTGCAACAGTATTGTACTTATCATTTGGGATAATAATATCTGCAAATTTTTTAGAAGGTGCAATAAAATCTCTGTGCATTGGTTTTAAAGTGTTTTGGTATCGGCTTAAAACCTCATCAATATCTCTTCCTCTTTCTGAGGTGTCTCTTCTAATTCGTCTAATCAAACGTTCATCAGTAGCTGCATTGATAAATATTTTTATATCAATCAGGTCTCTTAATGCTTTGTTATTGAAGATTAAGATTCCTTCAATGATTACTACTTTTGAAGGCCTTTTCTCAAGCGTATCTTTTATTCTATTGTGTGTAACAAAAGAATAGAGAGGTTGTTCAATTTTTTCTCCTGATTTTAATATTTCTAATTGTTGAACAATTAAACCAAAATCGATCGCTGCTGGATGATCAAAATTGATTTTTTTGCGCTCCTCATAAGTCAAGTTTTCCGTCGCTTTGTAATAAGAATCTTGAGAGATTACACAAACTTCTCCAGTAGGTAAATCTTTAATTATTTGATTTACAAAGGTTGTTTTACCACTTCCTGTACCTCCAGCAATTCCAATAATGAGCATATAGTTATGGTTAAGGTAATTATTTTACTAAAATAATAAATATTTTACAATATGTTCGTTTTATTATTCTCTTAATGCGGACTACAATTACCTCAATTTAATAATCTAATTCAGTCCTATTTATTTTACTAATTTTATAGGTATTAATTCAGTTTGTAAATTCTTATTTGTTTGTAAGTAAAAAATATATTTTAAGACCTTTAAAATTCAGCCGTTGGAGTGAAGCTTTCGATGATTTTCAGAATAAGCTTCTCATCTATATCTAGTGTCTATAAATAGCTAATCTCTATAATAAATAGTTACTTAAAAGAGCCGATGGAGGGACTCGAACCCACGACCTGCTGATTACAAATCAGCTGCTCTAGCCAGCTGAGCTACATCGGCTTTTAAATTTCAAGAGCGCAAATAAAGTGTAAATATTCATAGACACCAAAATAAATTTTTATTTTTTTCACAAAACAAAGCTTCAAATAAATAGGAAGCTTTAAATTTTTAGATACATAGTTTTGTCCCTTTTATTGTATGTTTAATTTGATGTATACAACATTCGGTATTCTAGAAGTCTGTTAGTGCTTTTTTATAAGTTTCTAGGCAGCGCTCTCTCGCAAATTTATGATCTACAATAGGAGTAGGGTAGGTGAGTTCTTGGAAGTCTGGAACCCATTTTTTTAAATATTTCAATTCTTTGTCAAATTTTTGAATCTGAGTTGTTGGGTTGAAAATCCTAAAATAAGGAGCTGCATCAACACCACAACCTGCAACCCACTGCCAGTTTCCTATATTACTTGATTGTTCATAATCGTGAAGTTTTTTTGCAAAATAAGCTTCTCCCCATCTCCAATCTATTAATAAGTGTTTGCAAAGAAAACTCCCAACTAACATTCTCACTCTATTGTGCATAAAACCTGTTTTATTGAGTTCTCGCATTCCTGCATCTACCAGAGGGTAACCCGTTTCTCCTTTGCACCAAGCATCAAATTCTTTTTCGTTATTTCTCCATAAGATTCTATCATATTTTGGCTTGAAACTATCTTTAGTCGTCTCAGGAAAATGCCATAGAATTTGCATGAAAAATTCACGCCATATTAATTCTTTTAAGAACGTAATATTATTACTTTTAGATGCTTTTTCAACCATTCTTCGAACACTCACGGTTCCAAAACGTAAATGAGTTCCTAGCCTTGAAGTGCTGTCTTTTGCAGGAAAGTTTCTAGTTTCTTCATACATGTCAATAACTTTTGATGAAACTTTATAGGATGCAACTTTCATGTTCGCTGGTACAAAACCAATTTTTTCTAAACTTAAAAATGGAAGTTTCGCCTCTTTGATGAAATTATCTAAATAATCTTCTGAAGGAAAAAATTGAATTCCCTTATATTGATAAACTTCCAACCACTTTTTTGAAAAGGGCGTATAAACTTTATAGGGAGTTCCATCTTTTTTTATAATTTCATTTCTTTCAAATACTACTTGGTCTTTAAAGGTTTTGAAAAGTATTTCTTTCGAGGATAAAAATTCGTTAACTTCTTGATCTCTTTTAATGGCATAAGGTTCATAATCATGATTTGTATAAACAGTATCAATCGAGTATTTCTCTGTTAATGAGTTAAAAATAGCTATTGGTTTTCCGTGATAAATTGCTATAGAACTGCCTATTTTGAGAAGTTGCTGATTGATGTTTTCTAGTTCTTGGTGAAGAAAAGAGACACGCGCGTCATCTGTTGGGAGTTTACTTAAAATTTCTGCATCAAAAATAAAAATAGGTACTATTTTTTTACCTGATTTTAACGCATGAAATAATCCACAATTGTCCTCTAATCGTAAGTCTCTTCTAAACCAGAAAATGTTTATTTTTTCACCCATTACTTATATTCTCCAAAAAGTTCAATTAATTTTTTTTGTCTATAAGAAAAAATTTCTTCTAATTTTGGTTTTACTAAAATTGGATGTACCAATTGTCCTAGAATTCCTAGGGGAACTTTGTAGTCTATAACATCTTCTAGTTCGACACCTCCATCAATTTCTTTGATAAAGTGTTTATGATGCCAAAGTGCATAAGGGCCATACATTTGTTCATCTACAAAATATTTTTTTTCTTCTATATGTGTGATTTCTGAAACCCATTTGGTTTTAATACCTAATAAAGGCGTCACGATATATTGTATAATTTGTCCAGTGTATAGAGGTCTATCTATTGTAGAAATTATATTGAAACTCATATAATCTGGCGTAATTTCTTTTAAGTTTTTTGGGTTGGATAAAAATTCCCACGCTTTCTCAATTGAAATAGGGAGCTTTTGTTTTTTATGGAGTGTGTAAATTTTCATATTAATTATGAATTAAAATATAGAGGTTTAATGAAGTTGCAATGCATAGCCAAATCATATAAGGGAGTAATAAAAATCTATAATTTCCAGTCTTATTACTTAATTTGAAAAAATAATAAAAAATAAGTGCTGTTAATAACGCAATTATTATCAAGCCCAAAAAGACAAAGTGTTGATTGAAAAAAACATAGTTCCAACTAACGTTTAGCAAGATTTGAATTAAAAAGATACGCGTTAACTTTATACCATTTCCCTTTGTAAATTGTTTCCCTAAATAGATTGAAAAACAAATCATAATAGCAGTCCAAGCAATTCCAAAAACAAAACCTGGAGGTGACCAAGGAGCTTGGTGTAAGTTTCTATACCAATTAGAAATTGGTCCATTGTTCATGAACCAAGTTCCAATAGCCAAGCCACTAAAATTTATAACTAAAAATAGAAGGGTAATTCTGAGTTGCTTCACGTTTTAAGATTTCTTCTGTAAAGATTCAATTTTTTTAAGAACGTTGTCTGCTTCTGAGTATTTTTTATCACTGTCACTTCGGCTGATAGATTGTAATTTGTATGCTTCTTCCATTAATTTTTTATAGGAATCTTGTAATTTATCTTCTTCACTCTTCTTTTTAAAGATACCAAACATAGTTTTATGATTTTAATTGTTTTGTAATTTTTGAACTCAATGGTTTTGTAATTGATAAATAATAATCAATTAACTTTCCTTCAGGAGAAATTAAATATTTTTGAAAGTTCCACCTTATAGAGGAACTCTTTTTATTGTTTAATTCTCTTGTTGTTAGCCAAGTGTATAAAGGATGCTGGTGGCTGCCTTTTACATCTACTTTTTCGGTAATTAAGAAAGAAACACCATAATTTAATTCACAAAACTCTTGAATATCTTCGTTGTTTCCGGGTTCTTGTTTCCCAAATTGATTGCAAGGAACACCAATAACAACCAAATCGTCTTGATACGTTTTATGTAATTCTTCCAAACCTTTGTATTGAGGTGTAAAACCACATTTAGAAGCCACATTAACAAAGAGAATGTACTTTCCTTTAAAGTCTGATATTTGGATAGGATTATTTTGGAGACTTTTAATCTCTATATCGTAAATACGCATACTATTGAAATTTAATTAAATTTTAAAACTTACAATTCCGCAGTCTAATTCAAAGATCTGACCAGAAATTGAGCTGGCTTTATCAGAGATTAAAAACGTTGCTAAGTCCGCAACTTCTTGAGGAGCTAAATATTTTTTTAACGGGTGGCGTTCTGTAATCATCTCTATCATTCGGTCATTGCGCAATAATTTTGCCGCCAGATCGGTGTCTGTTACCGTTGGTGCAATTGCATTTACACGAATTAAAGGAGCTAATTCTGCGCCCAAAGATTTTGTCAAACCCTCTACGGCAGATTTTGCAGCAGCCACACTTGCATGAAAAGGCATTCCTAACTTTGCTGCCACAGTACTAAAAAGTAATATGGAAGGTTTGTTCCCTTTTTTTAAGGAAGGTAAATAATGTTGAATTGCTTTCACAGCACCAATGACATTTATTTCAAAGTCACTTCTGAAATCGTCTAGTTTTAGTCTAGAAATTGGTTTTAAATTGATGCTTCCTGGACAATAAATTAAGGTATCTATTTCTTCAAAATTAGGTAATTCATCTGTAAGAATATCACAAGTGATATGGGTAAGATTACTGTGGCTAAGCAAGGGGGCAGTTCTGCTTATATTGATCACTAGATTTTCATCTAATAAAGAGGTTACAATTGCATTTCCAACTCCTTTACTTCCTCCAACAATTAAAATTTTATTCATATGCTTTTAAGGTCTACCTTTTAAGCGCTTTTCAATTTTTTGTTTAATTGCAGTTAAGCGCTTCATTATATCCATTATTTCAGTACTCTTTTCTAACTTGTATACTTCGTTAAGCTCTAATATTAAAGCCTTTACTTCTCTTGATACTAAAATTCTATCACTTGTATTTTTAAAAGAGAATTTTCTATTCTCAAATTCTTCAGCTCTTTCTAATAAATTCATTATTCGTTTTCAGTTTTATAATCGGTAATATAATTATAAAACTCAGAAAAGCAAAAAAAATGGTTGTTAATTATTAAGAAGTTAAAGGTCTTCCCTTTAGACGTCTTTCTAATCGCTGCTTAATTATCGTCAATCTTTTCATTATATCCATAATTTTAGCATCTTTATTGCTTTTATAAATTACATTCAAACTTAGAATTAATTCCTTTGCTTCTCTAGCTGCTATAATGCGATCGCTAGTTGTAGGAAACCTCATTTTTCTAGTTTCAAATTCTAACGCTTTTTTTATTAAATCCATAACATCCTATTTTAATGCGTTTTCTGTTTTTTGTTAAAAATTTTTAATCTTAAAATAGAAACACTAATTATCTTTTTGATATCCCATTATTCGAGATTGATTTTTGTCTAGAACATTTAAATCGACCCTTTGCAAAAACTCTCAGTTTTTCATGTTTCGTCTTTCTCCCTTGAACTCTTTCTCTCCACATTTTGAAGCTTTTTAGCTTCATTTCTTTTCTCATTAAATTAATAACTTCTTGTTCTTTTATACCGAACTGAAAGTGAATTGCTTCGAAAGTTGTTCTATCTTCCCAAGCCATTTCAATAATTCTATCGATTTGTATATTGTCTAATTCTTGCATCTAATAGAATTGATATTGTTCGTCATGTTCTATCTTAAAATCTACTATTTTTTGAATAAAACTTTTATTCTCTTTTAGTAATTTGTTATTCTTGAATCTCACAAAATTTCCTTGCGCATGAATACTAAAACCTTCAGTTTTGTATGTATGGAGCTGATAATAAGGAATTGCCCAACTAAAGTTTTTTAGTCCTTTGTTAATGTGAATAAGAATGCCTTTCTCGCGAAGCTCTATATTTCCATAGTTTATGTCTGAAACTGAATTTATTAGCGAATCAAAACCTGGACTTACCGCTTCAATAATCATTCTTTTTGAACCAATCCCACCGAGTTTAATCGCTTTAATGAAACTATAAGAGATACCCAACATGTCATTAATCAGTGCAGTGGTGTCTTTGTTGTTGAGTGTGGTATTAAAAAGCATAGTCAAAGGTACAAAAAAATAATTATGTTTAGCTATTTAGGCAAATAGTTAAACATAATTAATAAAATTGTTAATTTTATGTAACGGAGTTATTTATTCCCTTTTTAGCGTTCTATCTCTATCTGATAGTGTATGCTTTTTCAAAATTCGGAGACTTTCTTTTTGCACTTCTGCATTCTTTTTCATATTCCAAAGTGTGTCGCTCGCTTTTTTTCTTGCAACTTTTATTTCTATAATAGGGTTTGGATATTGTACACCCAATTTTAAATTATTAAACTGCTGATCAAGGGGGGTCATTAAATAAGGTTCGTGTATGAAAGGAATTGGTAAATGAGCTAATTCTGGAATCCATTTTTTTATAAAAGTTCCATCCTCATCATGCTCAATACTATTTTTTATAGGGTTGTAAATTCTAAGAATATTAATGCCTGTCTCACCTGCATTCATTTGTAACTGAGAAAAATGAATACCAGGTTCAAAATCCAAAAATAATCTTGAGAGATACTGTGAGGATGCTTGCCAAGGTTGCCATAAAATATGTGTAAAGAAGGAAACGATCATTGCACGCATTCTAAAATTTAAATAGCCTGTTTCTTTTAAACAGCGCATACATGCATCAATCAAAGGGAAGCCAGTGGTTCCCTCTTCCCAAGCTTTTTGGTATTCAACAGAAATACTCTTTTTTAATTTTTGATAGCCTTTATTGATACTTGCATTTTCCATAGTGTGCTCCATTTCAAATTTCTGTATAAAATGTGCCTGCCAACGCAATCTAGAAATAAAAGCGCCCAAATGCCTTTTATTTGCAGTTGTTTTGTGTTTTGTTGCTTCCTGAAATATCTGACGAATAGAAACATTTCCCCAAGCAATATATGGCGATAGTCGGCTACAACTTTCCCTTGCCAAATTGGGTTTTGAAATGTTAAACATATATTTTTCATGTCGTTTTTTAAAAAAAGTATTGGCATATCTCCATGCTGTCTTTGTTCCTCCTTGTTGAAAGTATTTATGTTTTGGGGTGGCTAAATCTACAATTAGAAAGTATTTTTCAAGCTGCTTTATTGCTTCGAAAGAAACAAAGTTATCAGTATTGAATTGATTTTTAATTTGAGGATCATACATGTAATCATCCCATTTATCGAACCAATCTTCTCGAGTTAAAAGCCCTCTTAAAACACCGTTGTTATTGTTTTCTTCCCAGTTAATTGAATTGTTTCTACAATACCTTCTAAATTCCTTGTCTCTATTGTAAGTAATTAATAAGCCTGTTTCTTGATGGGAAAATACTGTATCAATCTTGTAACTATCAAAAATTTGATTGAATGCATTTACAACTTCAGTTTGAACGCAAAGAACTTTTGTGTTGTATTTTTTTAATTCATCATTTAAAGCAACTATGGATTGCTTGATGAAATTCCAATGGCGGATGTCATAATGAGGATCATCAATTAAAGAATTCTCAAAAACATATAAAAAAAGTATTCGCTTGTTAGTTTTTAAAGCATTTTGAATTGCTTCATTATCCTGCAAACGTAAATCGCGTTTAAACCAAACAATAACAATTTCTTCTTTATTAATATTCATCTAAATTTTCTATAATATGATTTGCTTTCTCATTGATCTTGACTCTGTCTTCTGGAGTCATTTTATTTAGCACACTGTACATCATTTTCATTCTGAAATTAGACGCTAACTTTTCTTGTTTTTCATCTAAGAAATTCCAATAAAGCGAATTAAAAGGACACGCATCGTCTTCAAATTTCTTTGTTTTATTATATACACAAGCATCACAATAATTACTCATTTTATTTATGTAACTTCCACTAGAAACGTAAGGTTTTGTTGCTATTTTTCCGCCATCGGCAAATTGACTCATGCCCCTTGTATTTGGTAATTGAACCCATTCAATAGCGTCTACATAAATCCCCAAATACCAAGCATCAATTTCATCAGGATGTATTTGTGTTAATAACATAAAGTTACCCGTAATCATTAAGCGCTGAATGTGATGAGCGTAGCCATTTTCCAATGAATTATGAATCGCATTTTTAAGACAATTCATTTTTGTCTTGCCTGTCCAAAAGAAAGAGGGTAACTTGTTTTTATTGTCTAAAAAGTTTTCCTTTTTATAATTAGGCATTAACATCCAATACATGCCTCTCATATATTCTCGCCAGCCTAAAATTTGTCTGATAAAACCCTCTACTTGAGAAATATCGATTTCCTCTTCTTTTGCTCTGTAGGTTTCTAATACGGTATCAATAATTTCTTTTGGAGAAATTATTTTTGCATTCATTGCAAAAGAAATTCTACTATGATAAAGATACAATTTATCTGTATGCATTGCATCTTGATAATCGCCAAAATGAACTAATAAATGTTCACAGAAATATGTTAGCTGTGCCAATGATTGTTTTCTGGAAATGGGATATTCAAAATATTTAGCATTGATTTTTCCCAGGGTTTTTATTCCTGATTTTTGAATTTCAGCGAATAACTCTTCAACATTATTATCGAAAGTAATTTCTTGAGGAATTAGTGTTTCTCCTTTCCATTTTTTTCTATTGCTGGCATCATAATTCCATTTTCCCCCCTCAGGTTGTTTGTCTACCATTAGAATTTGATGGTTTTTACGCATATTGCGATAAAAATGCTCCATCAAAAACTGTTTTTTGCCTTTAAAAAAAGCTGCTAAATCTTCTCTTTCCGTATAAAAATGTTCCGTAGAAAAAACGGCGGATGCTATTTGTAAATTTGTAGAAAAATCTGTCAATTGTTTCTCAAGTCGATATTCATCAGGTGCTAAATATTCAAACTTTTCAATATTGTTTTCTGCGATTAATAGTGCTAGGTTTTTAATTAAATTTTGCGTGTTTTTTTTGTCATTTATATGGAAATAAATTACCGTATGATTTGCTGCTTTTAATTCCTCTGCGAAGTTTCTCATCGCTGCAAAAAAACCAACTACTTTTTGAATGTGATGTGTTACATAGTCCGTTTCTTGTCGCATTTCAAGCAGGCAGTAGATTACTTCTTTATCCGTTTTTGAAAACCAAGAATGTTGCGTGTTTAGTTGATCTCCTAATATTAATCGTAGTTTTCTCATCTTAAAACAATGTTTTTTCTAGCCAAAGCTTTCTGTATTTATGATTTTGATCATAACGCTCTGCTTGTAGTTGTGTGTTGAATTTACGGTCTCTGGGGTCATTACCAACACCAGCTACATACATCCAATTGCCGTAATTGCTGTGAACGTCATAATCCAATAGCATGGACTCAAAATAAGCAGCACCAATTCTCCAATCCAATAAAAGTTCTTTTGTAAAGTAAGATGCTACATTTTGCCTTCCTCTATTGCTCATAAACCCTGTTTCTTTGAGTTCTATCATATTGGCATTTACGAAATCGTCTTTTGTCTCTCCCTGAGTCCATTGGTGAATTAATTTTTCATTAGCATTCCAATGGTAGTCTTTATCCAAAATTCCACCGATTTTAAATATTTTAGAGGAATATTTTAATGAAATATATTTAAAATAATCTCTCCATATCAATTCAAAAATCACCCAATAAGTAGATTGATTTGCTCCAAATTCAGCTTCAAACGCTCTTACTTTCCAATAAATAGTTTTTGCAGACAAACTTCCATTTGCTAACCAAGGTGAAAACTTTGTACTATAGTCAATGCCAATTAATCCATTTCTAGTTTTTTTATAGAATGCAATTTTTTTCGTTTCAAAAAAATAATTTTCAATTCTTTCCAACGCAGCATTTTCACCACCAGAAAAAGGAAAAGCAGTTTTTAAATTTGTTCTAAATTCTTTGAAGCCCAAGTGTTCTAATGTAGGAATTGCGGTATCGTTTTTAATTAAATTCTCTTTTGAGCGTTTGGAAACGGTAACTTCTTCTTCCACTTTTTGAGTCTTTTCTAGTTTTTTTCTAAAAACAGTAAATACATCAGGAATGTTAGCGAAGTCTTTCGAACCCTTTTTGGGATTGTATAAGAACTGGTCATAATCTTCAATAAATTTCACTTTTTCTGAGCATGTATTCTTTATCAGATTTGTTGTTTCAACTTCTTCTTTTGTCCATTCGTTTTGAGTGTAAATATTGTCGACCAAAAAGGCATCACATATTTTATGAATGCGGTCTTCAGGGCTTTCAAAATAAGTGAGAAGCGTAATATTTAAAGCCGATAAATTCTTTTTTAAGTCGCTTACAGTTTCAATAAGAAATTTTGCTCTGTATTTCGCTGTTTTTTGAAATCCGAAAGCATCAGTTTTAAAAAATTTTGGATCAAAAAAGTACACAGCAATCACTTTAGTATGACTTTCTGTGGCTCTTTTTAGAGATTGATTGTCATGAACTCGTAAATTATTACGAAACCAAACTAAGCTTGAGTTTTCTTGTTTCTTCTGCATTTTTCACTACAATATTTTACTCCCTTCCAATTCTTTTCCCATTTTTTTCGCCAAGAAAAAGGCCTTTGACAAGTCAAACAGATTTTTTGAGGGAGGTGTTGTTTCTTCAATTTTGTTTATTGATATTATGAATCATCCCGTTAAAAACAAACCAATGAAAAGGCAAAACAGCATACCAATATAGTCTACCTGCAATACCGTGAGGTCTAAAAGTTGCAGTTTGGTATAGCGTACCATTTTCAATTTTGAATTCTAACCAAGCTTCTCCTGGTAAAATCATCTCAGCATAGAGCAAGAGTTTTCCTTTTTCCTTATCGGCATAAATAACGCGCCAAAAATCTAAAGCATCACCAGCATTTAGTTCTGTAGGATGTCTTCTTCCTCTTCGGAGCCCTGTACCTCCAAAAAATTGATCTAAAAAACCTCGAATTTTCCACAGAAAAGTTCCATAATACCAACCTGTTTTACCACCAATTCTCCATATTTTATCTAGCACTTTGTCTTTGTCTGTTAGGGTTCTTTTCTTAAAATCTTTAAAACAACCATGTTTTGGGACATTCACAAATTCATGTACATAGTTTTTTAATTTCCCGCTACTTATGTAGGAATCTTTCCAGCTAGAAATGATGCTATTTTGTTTTATTTTTATAAAAGCAAATTCAACAGCTTCCTTATAGGACATTGGTTTGACTCCTAGAATTTTGTTAATATCACTTTTGCTCCCAATAACTTCAACTCCCATAGAATTGACCAAGGAAGAAGCGAGTTTATAAGAAGTTGAAGTAACAAAATACAGCCAGTAAGAAGATAGTTTTGGCGTCATGACAGGAACTGTTAGAATCCACCTTTTCAGTTTTCTTACTTCTGCAAATTGAAATAACATTTCTTTATAGGTCAATATTTCTGGACCAAAAACATCAAAAGAAGTATTGTATAACTTTTTCTTGCCCATTGCTTTGTGCAAAAAAGACAAAACATCTCTTATTCCTAAAGGTTGTGTTTTTGTGTTCAGCCATTTAGGAGCCATCATGGCGGGTAGTTTTTCTACAATATCTCTAATGATTTCAAAAGAAGAACTTCCAGAGCCAACAATGATGCCTGCTTTAAACGTAGTCAAAGCGTAAGTTTCTGATGCCAGGGTTTTTTCTACATTTTTTCTAGAAAGTAAGTGTTTAGAAAGTTTTGTATCGTTGGTAATACCACTTAAATAAAGTACCTGTTTCAAAGAAGTTTTTTCTGCAAAACGTCTAAAATTAAAAGCACATTTTTCTTCTAAAACATGAAATTCTTTTGCTGAATTCGACATAGAATGTATCAAGTAATAGGCAAAATCAATGTCTTTTGGTATGTTTTTTAAACTCTCAGCGTTTAAAAAGTCGGCTTCTACCAAGACGATATTTTTTCTGTCCTTAAAATAGTTTTGAGCTCTTTCTTTATCTCTAACAGCACAAACAATAACATGACCGTCATTGAGTAAAAGAGGTATTAATCTTTTGCCAATGTAGCCCGTTGCGCCTGTTACGAGAATTTTCATACACTTTATTCTATTTTTTTAGGCCTTTGATAGGATAGTTGTTTTTTAAATTTAGGAATCGCATAGGTATCTAAACCATTAATAGTTGCTACGTTTCCTTTTGATAAATTAATCAATCCATCCTTTTCGAGGAGTTCGTCTTTAACGTATAATTCTTGAATTTGTGCAACAATCAACATCACACTATTTGAGGGTACAAAAATTTCTTCAATAAATTTCATGCTCATTTGTACAGGAGCGTTTTTTACAAAAGGTGCTTTAAAATTCCCTTTGTATTCTTCTTCTAAACCCGTAACATCAAATTCTGATATTTCTTTTGAATAGTTGGCAGAGGTATGATGCGCGTCTTCAATAATAGCTTCATGAATATGATTGATTGTAAAATAACCGAGATCCTTTAAGTTTTTATAAGTGTCCCTTGGAACTGTTGTTGGTCTTAAAATAAAGCCTAAAGTAGGCGGTTTTGAACCCAAATGTGTTACGGAGCTAAAAACAGCTACATTAGGAACTCCTTCTTCAGAGATGGAACCTAATAAATTGGCAGACTTAAAACCAGTACAACTATTTATTAAATTTATTTTATAAATTTTTTCTAAATCCTCTATTTCATCAAATGTAAAAATTGCCATTTATAAAGATTTAAAATTATTAATTTTTACATTTTTTGCTTTCAAATCATGCATTAGGTTATACAAGCCAAAAAAGGTTCTGTTGATGTAAATAAAGTGTTTAGAACCTCTATTCCCATTCATGTTTTTAAGCTCAGTACTCTTTGCGTATTTTGCACCTAAATCTGAAATCTTTCCAAAGAAAACTTCGTCAGAAAAATCAAAATTTTCGTTATTAAACGGTTCCGTAAATAAGCTTAGCATTTCATGAAACATTGCTCTAAAGAAATCCAATTCTTCTTTAGAATCATCGGCTCTTAAAATTTCTAGTTCAAATAATTTTTCTTCAAAATAGGCAGGATTAGAGATGTTTTCTTTTTTTGCCAATTCAAAATAAGGAAAATAAAAATCATTTGGAATGGTCTTCATACATCCAAAGTCGATGACAATTAATTCGTTTTCTGGAGAAATTAAAAAATTTCCAGGATGTGGATCTGCATGTACTTTTTTCAAATTATGAATTTGAAACATATAAAAATCCCATAATGATTGTCCTAGTTTTGTCGAAACTTCTTGATCATCAGAAGAAAATTGAGATAAATGAACCCCATTCATCCAATCCATTGTAATAATTCTATCTGATGATAATTCAGGATAATATTCAGGAAATTTTAAATTAGGAATGTGTTTGCACGCTTCAACAATTGCCTGGCTTTGTTCAATTTCTAAAATATAATTCGTTTCTTCTACTAATTTATTTTCTACTTCTTTAAAATATTTATCAGAATCTTTTCCTCTAATATTAAACATTTTAATAGCAATAGGTTTAACAAGCGACAAGTCAGAGCTAATACTTTGTGCAACTCCTGGGTATTGGATTTTTACAGCCATTTTTTTTCCATCCTTTTCCGCTTTATGAACTTGACCAATACTTGCTGCATTTACAGAAACAGAGTCGAATTTATCATAAATTTCATTCGGATTTTTTCCAAAATATTTTTTAAAAGTTTTGAGCACTAGTGGTGGTGAGAGTGGCGGAACAGAAAATTGTGAAAGTGAAAATTTCTCTACATAAGCTTTTGGTAAAATGCTTTTTTCCATACTCAACATCTGAGCAACTTTTAGCGCACTTCCTTTCAATTGCTTTAATCCGTCATAAATATCTTCTGCATTGTTTTCATTCAAACGAGCTTTTGCTTCGTCTTCTGTTTTTGTGATTTTATCACCATAATATTTTAAATAATTCACACCAATTTTCGCTCCCGTAGTTACCAGCTTAGAAGCACGTTGCATTTTAGAAGTTGGTATAGAGTCAATCGTTTTCATAGCTTTTTATTTAGTTGAAATTAATTTTTTCTTTTAAAATAAATTTACCAAAATCAATAATGCTTTTCAGAGGTTTTATATCCATTAAATCAAAACGCGCGTTGATGGATTTTTCTATAAAAATATCTGTTTTCTCAAAAGAAGGAGAAACATCATCCATCCAGAATTTCATGGTGATAACCAAATGAATCCAAGAGGATTCTTTCAAAGAAGTATTTTGAATTTTCTCTAAAGTTTCTTGTTTTAGTTCAATTCTTTCAATGTTTAACTCTTCAACAAATTTTGTGTAATCAGATTTTAAAGATTTCAGAGATTTCAATTTTTTCATATCCTTTTTGGCATTTTCTAACGCATAGACAACATAGCTTCTGTTGGTAGTTAGAATTTCAAAAAAGGTAAAGTAAAAACTCAATAATTTATTTCTTGAGTCGTAATTTTTAAATTCATCACTTTTCTCTAAAACTTTGATTGCGTGATGAAAAAACTCAGAAAAAATAGCTTCTTCAATTGCTTCGAAAGAACCATAAAATTTATAGAAATCTGCTTCTTCAAAATTATTTTCTTTTGCAAAGCTAAATACTGATTTTGGTTGGTGGTTGTTCTCTAAAACAAATTCCATATACCAGGAAATAATGTTGTCTTTGGTACTGTTTTTTTTGTTTGCCATAATATATCTAATTTTCACACAAAGATACAAAATGTTTAACAATTTAAATATTTTGTTAGACAATAAATACTTTCTGAAATAAATTTAATTTAAGTAAATTGCATACAAATTGTATCTTTAGATTTGCTAGAAACCTTATACTTTAATATGAATTTTCAATTCAATCCCTTTCAATTCTCTTACAGGTCTGGTTTCTGAGGTGAACAGATCACGAATATATAATTGTGCTATTTCTTTTTTTTTTAGTATTTGTAATATTTACAGAGATTTTAAACTCTCTATTTTATTGAAAAGGTTTTCTTTTTAAAAATATTGTTAGCCGCATTCCCAACATAAATAATATAATCTCTTTTTTCCAAGTTCCATTCAGAAATGGTTTCATCATAAAAAGCTAAAGAATTTAAAGGAATCTCAATTTTAACAATTGATTTTTCACCAGATTTCAGTTTTACCTTCTGAAAACCTTTCAATTCTTTTAAAGATCGTTTAACCTTTGATTTTGATTTTCCTACATATACCTGAATGACTTCTGCTCCATCAATATTTCCATATATTTTTTACCGTACAAGATACGTTTATTGAAGCTTCTTTTGTATGTGTTTTTTTATTTTTGATATTGATGATAGTGCTATTAATTACTTTAAATGAATTTAGCTGATTTTTTATGAGAGGTAAAAGAGGAGGTAATTGAAGACTTACTGAAATTAAACACTTGTGAGATAATGCTTTTTTTAATAATGGTTTAAATATTTATCTACAATTATTGCAGTAAAATTATTTAGTTCCTTTTTTTTGCTTTTGCTAATTAGGTAACCTAAATAGGTAATCAGTCACTTCTTTGTTTAAACTTAATGAAATTTTATGATTGTTTAAAAACAAAAAAAACCTGATAATCTCTAGATTATCAGGGTTTTTTGACTATTTTAAGACTTGTGTTAGTCGGGGTGGCAGGATTCGAACCTGCGACCTCCTCGTCCCAAACGAGGCGCGATGACCGGGCTACGCTACACCCCGAAAATGATTGCTCATTTAAGGACTGCAAAGATACATCCTTTTTGTAAAAATGCAATCAAATAGGTATTTATTATTCGATATCAATCATTCATCAAATAGAATTATATTTTCATTATTAAAACTTATAAACATTCGCGATGATAAGTAACAAAAAACTATATTTTTACGTCTTCAAATATTAGATAATATGATGTCAGATACAACAGAAAAAATTAAATGTTTAATTATAGGTTCAGGTCCTGCAGGTTATACTGCAGCAATTTATGCAGCAAGAGCAGACATGAAACCTATTATGTATACAGGAATGCAAATGGGTGGGCAATTAACAACGACTACTGAGGTTGATAATTTCCCTGGTTATGCTGAAGGGACAGATGGAACTGCAATGATGGAAGATTTAAAGAAACAGGCAGAACGTTTTGGTACAGAAGTTCGTTTTGGTTTGGTAACCAGTGTTGATTTAAGTAACCAGGTTGGTGGAATTCATAAAGTCGTTGTAGATGAGGCGAAACATATCGAAGCGGAGACGATAATTATTTCGACGGGAGCCACTGCAAAATATTTAGGAATCGAAAGTGAGCAACGTTTAATTGGAGGTGGCGTTTCAGCATGTGCAACTTGTGATGGGTTTTTTTATAAAGGTCAAGATGTTGTGGTGGTAGGAGCAGGAGATACTGCTGCTGAAGAAGCAACTTATCTCGCCAATATTTGTAATAAAGTAACCATTTTAGTGCGTAAAGACTTTATGAGAGCTTCAAAAGCAATGCAACACAGAGTTAACAAAACTGAAAATATTGAAGTTTTATACAATACAGAGATTGATGAGGTTATAGGAGCTACTGTTGTGGAAGGTGTTAGAGTGATTAATAATCAGACCAAACAAACGACAAATATCGCTGTAACGGGTGTTTTTATTGCCATTGGGCATACGCCAAATTCAGATTTATTTAAAGGAGTTTTAGATATGGATGAAACAGGGTATTTAATTACAAAAGGGAAGACTACTAAGACAAATTTACCGGGTGTTTTTGCTTCTGGAGATATTCAAGATAAAGAATATAGACAAGCTGTAACTGCTGCGGGTACAGGTTGTATGGCAGCACTAGATGCAGAACGTTATTTAGGTGCTTTAGAGTAGCAAGACCATAGCAATTGGGCATAAAAAAAAGAGATTACATTGAGTGACCTCTTTTTTTATTGCTATTTTTTAAAGCTTAGTTAAGAATTATACGGCAACTGAAGCTTTCATAGATTTTCTATAGATGAAAGAATTAAAGATATTTCTTTTACCAAAATTGTTCATAGATTTTGCATTTATAAACTTTCCGAAAAGTATTTTACTAACACCAAAGTATTCATATTTATTACCATCTGTAAAAGTAACTTCTAGCAGCATGCTTTTATGATGCCAATCTGCAACTTGAAATTTGGTAATTGTTGTTTTATAGGCATCTAAGTTAGCCTCTTTGGTTTCTGGCGCAATGCTCACTAGGAAATGATATCCATCTATAATTTGAGTACTCATCACATCTGCCTCCTCTTTTTTTTCTTGCTCTTGAAATTTATCAGGATGCCATTCTTTGACCAAACCTCTGTAAGCCTTTTTTAATTCCTTTAAATCAATCGGGCCTTCTACTTTAAAAAGTTTTTTATATTCTTTTATACGTTTCATTTCTGTATTTTCAAATTGCGTGCAAAAGTATTGATATTAAATTGATTATGGTATCATAAATCTATTAAAAATTTTATTTTTTAGATTATAAACCCAACCCTTTTCTCTCGTTGCTATCAGTAACGCCATTTTTATTCCAGTAGGCAGAAAGTATTGTTTTTATTTTGACTGCTTTAGACGTTCTTTTTTTTCCTTTTTGATGAAAACTTTCTTCCCAAGATTCAATTGTATAAGGGAAATCTTTTGAAGATTTTATTGTTAACGTTCTTTTTAATTCAGGATAATTTAGAGAATAAATTATAAAATTAGGATCTCTTGTTAGGGATGCATTCGCTTTATACAGTTTTATTTCTTTATGATTTAAACTTAAAAATTCAAAAGAAGGGATGATCTCTAAACTTCCAATTGGCATATCTTCTGGAGAAATTCGTAATTGATTCCAAAGTTCATTTTCTAAAACATGTTTTTTTAGTACTAATTTTCGATCTCGATTACTTTCAAAATAAGAATAAAAATCAATTTCAAAATCTTTTCGATTGTTCAATTGAACAAATGTATTTCCGCACCATTCTTGAGCAGAAAATGAAATTTTTATAGCTTTTTTATTTAGATCAATAGGGGAGAAGGTACTCGTCATTAACGAGTAGGGATAGATACCAGTAGTAAATTTTTTAGTGCTATTTAATTTTAAAATACGCACATTTTTTTTGTCTTGATAATCTGCTTTTACTTGTTTCTCTGGAAGAAAGTCTTCTGTTACAAATATATTTACTGCAATCCCTTCATGAATTTCACCGTATCTAGCTTGTGTTAATTTATAAGAAGTTATTTCTGCTTTTCCTTGATACCAATATTCTTTGAATTTTGTATGTTTGATTGGTTTACTTGTTTTGTTGTATTCGAGTATTGATGTTTCTTTTTTAGTCGCTAGATTGGTAAAGAAAAGAATCAAAAAACTTGCAATTATTGGTAGGTAAAATTTCATAATATTTTTCATTTTTTTGATACTAATATACAATTAAACAAAAACTTTTAGAATTTGAAAATGACATCTACATTTGTCTAAAAAAAAACGTCCTTCTAAAAGAAGCACGTTTTGGCAGTTTTTAGAAGCAGTAATTGTTTTCTGCTTTTACTTTTTCGGCAATTTCGTTACGTAAGTCAACAATATCTGGATAGTTTGTGTATTTAGTAAAACGTTTTAAGCCCATTAACATCATGCGTTGTTCATCGCCTTCAGCAAAAGAAATAATGCTTTCTTTTCCTTTTTTTTCAATAATATCTACTGCGTGATATAAATATAATTTGGACATTGCAATTTGTACACTTTGTGCTTCTTTATTCGTGCGTTTTACATTTTTTTCTGTCCTCAAAATTGCAGATTCTGCCATGTATATTTCAATTAAAATATCTGAAGCCGCAATCAATAATTGTTGGTGCTCTTCTATTTCTTGCCCATATTTTTGAAGCGCTGCACCTGCAACCATTAAAAATGTTTTCTTTAATTTAGAAATCATCTCTTTTTCTTCAGAAAATAATGTTGAAAAATCAGGTGTCTCAAAAGACGGAATTCCCATTAAACTATTGGCCACTTCAGTAGCAGGGCCTAATAAATCAACATGACCTTTCATGGCTTTTTTAATTAACATACCCACGGAAAGAATTCTGTTGATTTCGTTGGTACCTTCATAAATACGAGCAATTCTTGCATCTCTCCAAGCAGATTCCATCGGAGTCTCTTCGGAGAATCCCATTCCTCCAAAAATCTGAATTCCTTCATCTGCACAATTTTGTATGTCTTCGGAAACGGCTACTTTTAAAATGGAACATTCAATAGCATATTCTTCAACACCTTTTAACTCTGCTTCTTGATGTGTATTACCAGCAGCAACTCTTAATGCAATTCTATCCTCAATATCTTTTGCAGCTCTGTAAGAAGCAGATTCACCAACATAAGCATTGGTTGTCATCTCTGCTATTTTTACTTTGATAGCTCCAAAATCTGCAATAGCTGTTTTAAATTGTTTGCGCTCTGTGGCGTATTTTACTGCATGAGTAATGACTCTTCTTTGAGAGTCTAAACAAGCTGCAGCTAATTTAATACGTCCTACATTTAAAGCGTTCATTGCAATTTTAAACCCTTCTCCACGGCTTGCCAACATATTTTCTGCAGGGACAACAGTATCGTTAAAAAACACTTGTCTTGTTGAGGAAGCTCTAATTCCTAATTTATGTTCTTCTTCTCCTAAAACAATTCCATTTGGATTTTCTTTATCAAATTCGACAATAAATCCAGTAATGTTTTTATCATTTTCAATACGAGCAAAAACAATCATTACGCTACAAAAACCAGCGTTAGAAATCCACATCTTCTGTCCGTTAATTTTATATGATTTTCCATCTTCAGAGATTTCAGCAGTAGTTTTCCCTGAATTCGCATCAGATCCAGCACCAGGTTCTGTCAAGCAATATGCTCCAAACCAATCACCAGTAGCTAATTTTGGTACATATTTTTCTTTTTGTGCTTGTGTTCCGTACAGTGTGATTGGCATGGTTCCAATACCTGTATGCGCACCAAAAGCAGTACTAAATGAACCTGTTCCAGAAGAAATGTAATCACACGTTAACATGGTCGAAACAAATCCCATTCCTAAGCCACCAAATTCTTCTGGTACAGCAACGCCTAAAAAACCTAATTCTCCAGCTTTACGCATTACATCTTCTGTTAGTGCATAATCTTTCGCTTCAAAACGAGCTTTATGAGGAATGATTTCACGATCATTAAATTCCATGACAGCTTCCTTCATCATTTGTTGCTCCTCAGAAAAATCTTCTGGAGTAAATACGTCTTCACAGTTGGTTTCTTTTACTAAGAATTGTCCACCTCTCAGAAGGTCTTTTTTTGATGTTTCCATATTTTTTTGACTTATAACGGTAAGACTTTTGACTTTTTAAGATTTCTGAATTACCTTATGATTAAATTTTAATTATAATCTTATTGATAGAATTAAGTTTATTTTCTCTTACGTCTCTATTAAGACAGGAATTCGAAAATACCAGCAGCACCTTGTCCTGTGCCAACACACATAGTTACCATCCCGTATTTATTTTTTAGTTTGCGTTTAAGCATCTCATCAAATAATTGCACAGATAATTTAGCTCCAGTACAACCTAAAGGATGCCCCAATGCAATAGCACCACCATTTACATTTACAATTTCTTGGTCTAGATCTAACGCACGTATTACAGCTAAAGATTGAGAAGCAAAAGCTTCATTCAATTCAATTAAATCAATGTCTTTTTGTTGCAATCCTGCTTGTTTTAATACCTTAGGAATTGCAGCAATAGGACCAATTCCCATAATTCTTGGTGCTACACCAGCCGCAGCATAATTGACAACTCTTGCAATAGGTTCTATATTCAATTCTTTCACCATTTCTTCACTCATCACCATAACAAAAGCTGCACCATCACTCATTTGAGATGAATTACCAGCAGTGACAGTTCCTCCAGCTGCAAAAACTGGGCGTAATTTATTTAAAACTGCAGTGGAAGTTCCTTTTCTTGGACCTTCATCTTTCGTTACGGTATATTTTTTTGTTGCCTTTTTCCCATTGATATCCAAAAAGGTTTCTTCAACTTCAATAGGAACTATTTGATCTTGAAAACGATTTTCTGCTTGTGCTTTTAAAGCTTTCATATGAGACTTAAAAGCAAAATCATCTTGATCTTCCCTAGAAATTTTAAACTTATTTGCAACTGCTTCTGCAGTATTTCCCATCCCCCAATAATAATCTGCATGACCAGATTTTATCGTATCATAATTTAGTTCAGGTTTGAAACCAGTCATGGGTACAGAACTCATACTTTCTGCTCCACCAGCAATAACACAGCTTGCCATTCCTGCTTGAATTTTCGCCGCTGCCATTGCAATGGTTTCTAATCCTGAAGAGCAAAAACGATTTACTGTAACTCCAGGAACATCCACGGAGTTCAACCCTATTAAAGAGATAAAACGCGCCATGTTTAATCCTTGAGAGCCTTCAGGCATCGCATTACCAACAATTACGTCATCAATACGCTTCACGTCTAAATTTGGTAATTCTTTCATCATGTGTTGAATTGTTTCTGCACCCAATTCATCTGCACGTTTAAAGCGAAAAACACCTTTTGGAGCTTTTGCAACTGCAGTTCTATATGCTTTTACTATGTAGGCTGTTTTACTCATAATAATTATTTTGACTTATGATGATTTGATGTATGACCTAAGACTTGCTCAAGTTTTCCATAAATCGTGTTATCATTCCTTGGGTAATTTAATTTTTATTTTTTATTTGACTTGTGATTAAAAGAACTTAAAACAAATGATTTTTCCTGCAATCTTGAAGTCTTATATCATTTAGTCCTATGTCTTTTTCTAATTTCTCAAGGGTTTCCCTGTCTTTAACATGTGTTGAATTCTTTCCAACGTTTTACGTTCTGTACAAAGTGATAAAAACGCTTCTCTTTCAATATCTAACAAATACTGCTCTGTAACCAATGTAGGTTCAGATAAATCTCCTCCAGCCATTACATAAGCTAGTTTATTCGCAATTTTCATATCGTGTTCACTTATGTATTTAGAATCTTTCATAGAATCAGTTCCTACTAAGAACATGCCTAAAGCTTGTTTTCCTAAAACTTTTACATCATTCCTTATTGCGGGTTGTGTATAACCGCTTTCTGCAATTAATTTTGCGTGTGCTTTTGCAGTTGCAATTTGCCTGTCTTTATTGACTACAACCACATCTTTTCCTTTTTGAAGTAATCCTAAATCAAAAGCTTCATACCCAGATGTTGATACTTTTGCCATTCCGATGGTTAAGAAATTTTCTTGTAAAATATTTAATTCAACATCTCCTTTACTAAAAGAATCTGATGCTCTTAAAGCCATTTCCTTTGAGCCACCACCACCAGGAATTACACCAACTCCAAATTCGACTAATCCCATATACGTTTCTGCCGCTGCTACGACTTTATCTGCATGTAATGAAATTTCACAACCCCCACCTAAAGCCATTCCATGAGGTGCAGAAATGGTTGGTATTGCTGAATAACGCATGCGCATCATTGTGTCTTGGAAATATTTAATGGCATAGTTTAATTCATCATATTCTTGCTCAACCGCCATCATAAAAATCATGCCAATATTTGCACCTACAGAGAAATTGGCTGCTTGATTACCAATCACCAAACCTTGAAAGTCTTTTTCTGCTAAATCAATTGCTTTGTTTACTGCTGCTAATACATCGCCTCCTATGGTATTCATTTTAGATTGGAATTCTAAATTTAAAATTCCATCTCCAAGATCTTCAATTACAGCACCTGTATTTTTCCAAACTTCATTTGATTTCCTAATATTATCTAGAATGATAAATGATTCTTGACCCGGTTTTTTAGTTTGATTTTTGGAAGGAATATCATAATAATAGGTTGCCCCTTTTCTTATACTATAAAAGGAAGAAATGCCACTTGCTAACATTTCCTGAACCCACAGGGCAGGTTCCATTCCTTCAGCTTTCATTAATTTAATCCCTTTTTCTATACCAACTGCATCCCAAATTTCGAAAGGTCCATTTTCCCAACCAAAACCAGCTTTCATTGCATCATCTATTTTATAGATTTCATCAGAAATCTCTGGAATTCTATTTTGAACATAGGCAAACATTGCGGCAAAGTTTTTTCTATAAAATACGCCGGCTTTGTCTTTTCCGTCAACTAATATTTTAAAGCGATCAATAGGTTTATCAATTGTTTTTGTCAATTCTAAAGTTGCAAATTTCGCACGTTTTTTTGAACGATATTCTAATGTATCTAAGTCTAAAGTTAAGATTTCTTTTTTTCCTTCAGTAGTTACAATTTTTTTGTAAAATCCTTGACCAGTTTTACTTCCTAGCCATTTTTTTTCCATCATTGTCTTGATGAAGTCAGGCAATTGAAAAAGAGCATGCGCCTCATCGTTAGGACAATTTTCATAAATTCCATTGGCAACATGAACTAAAGTGTCTAAACCAACAACATCTACTGTCCTGAACGTAGCAGATTTTGGGCGACCAATAACAGGTCCGGTTAATTTGTCAATTTCTTCAACAGTTAGACCTAATTCTTTTACTTGATGGAAAAGGGATTGGATTCCGAAGATTCCAATCCTGTTTCCGATAAAAGCTGGAGTATCTTTTGCTAAGACTGAAGTTTTTCCTAAAAATTTTTCTCCAAACATCATCAAGAAGTCAGTAACTTCTTGTTTGCACTTTGGACCTGGAACAACTTCAAAAAGCTTTAAATATCGTGGTGGGTTAAAAAAGTGAGTTACTGCAAAATGTTTCTGAAAATCTTCACTTCTTCCTTCGTTCATGAATTTGATCGGAATACCAGAGGTGTTCGAAGAGATAATTGTGCCTGGAGTTCTGTATTTTTCTAACTGTTCAAAAACAAGTTTTTTAATATCTAATCTTTCAACGACAACTTCCATAATCCAATCTACATCCGTAACTTTTGAAATGTCATCTTCTAAATTACCTGTCGTAATTCTGTTTGCAAATTTTTGATTATAAATTGGAGAGGGTTTCGATTTTAAAGAAGCTTTTAAAGCATCATTTACTAATCGATTACGCACAACTTTGTCCTGTAATGTTAATCCTTTTGCTTTTTCTTTGTCAGTTAATTCTCTTGGAACAATATCCAATAAAAGAACTTCTATACCAATATTTGCAAAATGACAAGCAATTCCGCTTCCCATAATTCCAGAGCCAACTATTGCTACTTTTTTAATTCTTCTCGTCATTGTTCTCTTTTTTTAAACTGCTGTACTTTTGATATTTTGATAAATATTTTTGTCTGCAATTAATTTGTTAATTGTTGATGTTACCTTGAAAAAGCCTTCTAAATCTTTTTTAGAAACATGTTCATGTATCGTTTCGTTGAACTTTATAACATGGCCTTTTGATACTTTACGCATTTCTTTGCCATAGTCAGTTAATTTAATGATAACACTTCTACCATCATGAGGGTTTTTCTTTCTGGTAATAGCGCCTTTATCTTCCATTGTTTTTAAAATTCTGGAAAGACTCGTCGGTTCCATTCCCATTAAAGGACCTAAAGCTGTCGATGGAGTTCCATTTTGCTTGTCAATATTTAATAAAACAAAAGCAGTAGACATTGTGCTATTGTGATGAATTGCTTGTTCGTTATACATTTTAGCAACTGCTTGCCATGTTGCTCTTAGTTGGTGATCTATTGATTTAATTTTATCCATTGTGTCAAATATATATAAATTTATTATGCACGCATAGTAAATTGTAAAAAAGTTATGCACGCATAGTAAATTTTAACATAAATTAAAGAAGATCAGTTTAGGTGGTTAACTCTTACTACTGAGAAAATAGCTAAGTTTGTTTTGTCAATTTTTTTAAAAAAATAGATAAATATTGACAAGCAATCTATTAGAAGTTAAGAAATATTTTTATTCATTTTTAATAGAATTTTCTTGATTTAAATTATTTTTTTTTGGCATTGTTATTGGTTACCTTTGTATTTTTTGATCTATTGGATGGGTTTCAATAATAAAAAAAGTGTAGTGAAAACATTTTCACACTCTTTTTTTATTAAGAAATAGGTTTTTTAGGAGTAGAGAATAGTAACAAAAACGGATGTCTAATTTTAAAATAGTTCATACTAATACGAGAAATTAATGAGTAAGAAAGTTTAAAAAAGGTTTCATTTAATCAAAATTTGAACTTTTGTATTTTTGTATTTCAGAACCTTTCAAACTAAAAAAAATGAGCGAAATATTAGTAATAGAAGACGAGGCTGCCATTAGAAGGGTTTTAACAAAAATTATTTCAGAAGAGAATGAATCTTACAACGTAACAGCAGTAGCAGACGGTTTGTTAGGAATAGAAATGATAAAAAATCATGATTATGATTTAATTTTATGTGATATTAAAATGCCAAAAATGGATGGTGTTGAGGTATTAGAAAAGGCAAAAAAAATAAAACCAGAAATACCAATAGTTATGATTTCTGGTCATGGAGATCTAGATACAGCAGTAAATACAATGCGTTTAGGTGCTTTCGATTATATTTCTAAGCCCCCAGATTTAAACCGACTTTTAAATACTGTAAGGAATGCTTTGGATACCAAAACTTTACTCGTTGAAAATAAAAGGTTAAAAAAAAAAGTGAGTAAAGGTTACCAAATGATTGGTGAGAGTCCTGCTATTTCTCACATAAAAGAGATCATTGAAAAAGTAGCTGCTACAGATGCAAGAGTTTTAATTACAGGTCCTAACGGAACTGGAAAAGAGTTAGTTGCACATTGGTTACACGAGAAATCTGACAGAATAAAAGCACCTATGATTGAGGTGAACTGTGCTGCTATCCCTTCTGAATTAATAGAAAGCGAACTTTTTGGACACGTAAAAGGTTCTTTTACAGGGGCAAATAAAGACAGAGCAGGAAAGTTTGAAGCTGCAAATGGAGGCACTATCTTCTTAGATGAAATTGGTGATATGAGTTTGTCTGCACAAGCAAAAGTTTTAAGGGCATTACAAGAAAGTATTATTTCTAGGGTTGGTTCTGATAAAGATATCAAAGTAAATGTTAGGGTGGTTGCAGCAACTAATAAAAACTTAAAGGAAGAAATTGCTGCAGGTAGATTTAGAGAAGATTTGTATCATAGATTGGCAGTGATTTTAATTAAAGTCCCCTCTTTAAATGATAGAAGGGAAGACGTTCCTTTGTTGGTAGATTTTTTTACAAAGAAAATATCAGAAACACAAGGAACTCCTAAAAAAGAATTTTCAGAAGCAGCAATTAAATTATTACAGGAGTATGATTGGACAGGGAATATTCGTGAATTACGGAATGTTGTGGAACGTTTAATAATTTTAGGGGAGAAAGAAATTTCTGCAAATGATATAAAATTGTTTGCGAGTAAATAAAACAATTAAGAATGGCTGAAAATAACTGTATATACTCAAAAGTCACTTCAGGTAACCGCTTGTTTTTATCAGTCAATAGATCGCAGCGCAGAGAGCGATTATATATTTTATTAGATAGGTTTTAACGATAAAAAAAGTCGATATATTTATTGTTGAAGCAGAGTTTTTAATAATGAAAATATATTTTTCTCCCTCTAAAGTATTGAAAGTAATGAATTTTAATATATTGAAATTCGTCCAATAAATAAAGTTGATGGAAATATAAGAACTTCCCATCAACTTTATTTATTTAGGCTAGTTGGATTGTTATCTTTGTAGCAACAAAACGAATATTAATTATTAAAAAATAAAATTAAATGGCAACAGCAGTAGGAAGAAAATTTCCAAATTTAAATGTAGACGCAATGAATGAAATGGGCGATACATTTAAACTAAATGTATTTGAAGAAGCAGTTAAAAACAAAAAGAAAGTGTTGTTATTCTGGTATCCAAAAGATTTTACATTTGTTTGTCCTACAGAGTTACATGCTTTTCAAGCGGCTTTAGGAGAATTTGAAAAAAGGAATACCATCGTAATTGGTGCTTCTTGTGATACTCCAGAAGTTCATTTTGCATGGTTAAGTACTTCTAAAGATAATGGAGGAATTGAAGGGGTTACTTACCCAATTTTAGCAGATAGCAACAGAAATTTGTCATCAATTTTAGGTATTTTAGATATCACAAATGAAACATATGATGAGGCAACAGGAACGGTACAGGTTGAAGGAGACAATGTTACATACAGAGCAACGTATCTAATTGATGAAGAAGGAACTGTTTTTCATGAAGGTGTTAATCATATGCCGGTTGGTAGAAATGTAAATGAATTTTTGCGTTTAATTGACGCATATGCACATGTTCAAACGAACGGAGAGGTTTGTCCTGCAAACTGGGAAGAAGGTAAAGATGCAATGGCTCCTAATGCAAAAGGAACTGCAGCATATTTAGCTTCTCATTAAAAAATAAGTTAACTCCATCCTTAATCCTTCCCAAAGAGAAGGATTTAGGATGGAAAAATTCATAATGAATATGGTTCAAGAATTAAGCGAAGATAATTTACAAGAGTTTGTAAGTGGAAACACCAAAGTAATTGTTCAATATTCTGCAACATGGTGTGGAAACTGTAGAATTATGAAGCCAAAATTTAAAAAGTTAGCTTTAGAGAATGAAAACATAGCTTTTGTGATTGTGGATGCAGAGAAATTTCCAGAAAGTAGAAAATTAGCAGATGTTAGTAATTTACCAACATTTGCCACTTTTGAAAATGGAAGTATTAAAAATCAAACACAGACAAATAAGTTTGATGTATTGAAAGAATTGGTCAACGAAATAATTTAATTATGAAACTTCCATAACAAGATCTGAATACTCAACGGAATGACTAAATGGAAACTACACGTGACCATTAAAAGATATAATATAGACACATGAAACTACCTGTAATAAAACACTTAACGAATTTTATCGAAGAAAACGATCAAGATTATGTTTTAGAAACAATAGAAACATTAGAAGCTTTAACTGAAGTTCCGTCATTAAAAGAGGAAGAATTAGATGTTATTGGTGAGTTGATTTCTAATTTATATGGCGCAATTGAAGTAGATAAAATGATCAAAGAAGGAACACCCAAAAAAGAAGCATTAAATGCTTTCATGAAACGTGTTTTAGGTGCTATAGATTCGTAAAAAAAAAGACAAGTATTTATTGTGTAAATAATTCATGTTTTTATCTTTATAAAGATAAATTCGGTTATTTAATTTTTGTTTTAATAAAATCACCCATTTCTTCTCCCCAAACATGGTAGGTTAATTTCGATGGATGGACACCATCACTAAAATAAAGTTTAGAATTATCAGTAGGCAAAGAGTGTCTTTTACTCCATTTTTTTAAGGTAACAATTTCATTATTATAATAAACATTCGGTTTATTATCTGTAAATTTTTTTAATTCTTTTCCCAAAATTTCTACCAAATTACCGATCACAAATTTTATACTTTTTGTAAAAGCAGGAAACTCTTTTATAGGAGGCATATTTGCGAAATAGATTGGAGTATTTGGAAACTTACTTTGAATTGAATTTACAAGGTCATTAATATCAGAAGTCCATTTTTTAGGTGAGTTTAGCGTAAAAGCGTCATTTCCCCCCATTCCAATGACAATAATATCTATTGCGGTTTCTTCGATTGTAGGAATTATTTTTTCACAAACTTGTTTTACAGTGTACCCACTTTTAGCATAGACTCGCCATTTTATATTACTCTTTAATTTTGTGGAGAGCGTATTTGCTAATGATCCCGTAAATCCGTTTTTATGATATTCTACACCAACTCCAGCAAACGTACTTTCTCCTATACATACTATCTCTAGTGTTCTTTTAAAATCACCATTTACAAAACCTTTCGGTTCTTTTGCCTCAGGAAGTCTAGGTACTTTCTTTCTAATGTTTCTTCCTTGAAAATATAACAAAGGGAAAAGGGGTAACGAAATAAGACTCACTAAAATATATTTTAAATTCAACCTTCTTCAGTTTTAGATTCGTTGACTTTTTTAATAATCGATTTTAAACGCTCTTTATGAAGTTGCTTTTCTAGCTTCACCTTATTGATTTTTCTTTGCATCAATTTGGTGTGTTTTGCTTTATTAACCGTGTTTTTTTCTTTTCCTTTTTTAGGCATTTTCTGTTCTTTATTTTCTACGAAATAACCACTAATTCATATTTCTGGTTCGTTTATAATCTAATTTTTCTTCTAATCCTTTCATCGAAAATAAATAGATAAAAAAAGCTCGCAAATTTGCGAGCTTTTAAAAAAAATATAGTTTTAAAAAACCTACGCTAACATTGTAACTGGGTTTTCAATAAACGTTTTTAATGTTTGTAAAAATTGTGCTCCAACAGCACCATCAACAGTTCTGTGATCGCAAGTTAAGGTCAATTTCATCGTGTTTCCAACAACGATCTGTCCGTCTTTAACAACAGGTTTTTGTACAATTGCACCAACAGATAAAATTGCTGAGTTCGGTTGATTGATTATAGAATTAAAATTTTCAATACCAAACATTCCTAAGTTAGAAACGGTAAATGTACTACCTTGCATGTCTGCAGGAGCTATTTTCTTATTTCTTGCTTTCCCTGCCAAGTCTCTAACACCTGCACCAATTTGAGTCAAACTTAATTGATCCGTATATTTAATAACAGGTACTAATAATCCATCATCAACAGCAACGGCAACACCTACATGAATATGATTGTGATAAACGGTATTTGTATCTGTCCAAGAAGTATTTACTTGTGGATGCTTCTTCAATGCCATTGCACATGCCTTTACAACCATGTCATTGAAAGATACTTTAGTATCTGGGATTGCATTTATGGTTTTTCTAGATGCCATTGCATTGTCCATGTCAACTTCAATATTCAAACTAAAATCGGGTGCTGAAAATTTAGAATTCCCCAAAGATTTTGCAATTGCTTTACGCATTTGAGAATTCTTAACTTCTTCTGATCTTTCTTCGCCAGTAGCAATGAAACTCGAAGTAGGAGCAGTAACAGTACTTTTGTTTGCTGCTTCATTTGTTGAAGGAGTGAAGTTTTCTACATCTTTTTTAATAATTCTTCCGTTTTCACCAGAACCATTTATATCTGCTAAATTAATTCCTTTATCAGTAGCAATTTTCTTAGCTAATGGAGATGCAAAAACACGTCCGTTAGAAGTGTTATTTGAAGTAACAACCGCTTTTACTTCTTCAGTTTTATTTGCAGCAGCTGGTTTTGTTGCTGTTTTCTCATCAATAGATTCTTCTTTAGAAGTGACAGCGCTACCCTTTGCAATAAGTGCGGCAACATCTGTTCCAGCAGGTCCAATAATAATTAATAAACTATCAACAGGAACTGTTTCTCCTTCTTGCACGCCAATGAATAATATGGTTCCTTCGTAGAAACATTCAAATTCCATAGTCGCTTTATCGGTTTCAATTTCAGCGAGCATGTCACCTTCTCCAACAACATCTCCAACTTTCTTTAACCATGTTGCCACAGTTCCGTCAGTCATCGTGTCGCTTAAACGAGGCATTGTTATTACATGAACTCCTTCAGGGATTTCAACAGCATCAGTCTTACTTACTTCTGCAGTTGTTTCTTCTTTTATTACTTCGGGAGTTACTGTTTTCTCTGGTTCTGAACTACTTCCATTTATAATTGCAGAGATGTCTTCACCTTCTTCACCAATAATCGCTAATAAAACATCTACAGGAGAAGTTTCTCCTTCTTGAAGACCTACGTATAATAAGGTTCCTTCATAGAAAGATTCAAATTCCATTGTTGCTTTGTCAGTCTCGATTTCAGCTAAAATATCACCTTCCTCAATTTTATCTCCAACATTTTTTAACCATTTTGCCAGTACACCTTCTTCCATGGTGTCACTTAATCTTGGCATGTTTATAATTGTAGCCATATCTTAACTTATAAAAGGATAATCTTTTTGTTCATATACCATATCATACATCTGTTCAGGTTCTGGATAAGGAGAATCTTCTGCAAATTCTTCACATTCTTTTACCCTTGCTTTTACCTCTTTATCTATAGTAGCGATTTCTTCAGCTGTAGCATATTTTTTTTCTAAAATAATATCTTTTACTTGAGTAATAGGATCTATTTTTTTGTATTCTTCTACTTCATCTTTGGTTCTGTAATGTTGCGCATCAGACATAGAATGACCTCTATATCTGTAGGTCTTCATTTCTAAGAAAGTGGGTCCATCTCCTCGTCTTGCTCTATCTAAAGCTTCGTCTACAGCTTCTGCAACTTTAATTGGGTTCATAGCGTCTACGGGTCCACAAGGCATTTCATATCCTAAACCAAGTTTCCAAATATCAGTATGATTCGCCGTTCTATCTACAGAAGTTCCCATTGCATATCCATTGTTTTCACAAATAAAAATTACAGGTAATTTCCATAACATTGCAAGGTTAAATGCTTCGTGTAAAGAACCTTGTCTTGCTGCTCCATCTCCGAAACAGGTTAATGTAACACCTCCGGAACCACTATATTTATCACCAAAAGCAAGACCTGCCCCTAAAGGAATTTGTCCACCAACAATACCATGACCACCATAAAAACGAAATTCTTTAGAAAAAATATGCATAGAACCTCCCATTCCTTTAGATGTTCCAGTAGCTTTTCCAAATAATTCTGCCATTACACGTTTAGGGTCTTCTCCCATACCAATTGGTTGTACATGATTTCTGTAGGCAGTTATCATTTTATCTTTCGTTAGATCCATTGCATGCAATGCACCTGCTAAAATTGCTTCTTGACCATTGTACAAGTGTAAGAAACCTCTAACTTTCTGTTGAATGTAAACAGAAGCTAGTTTGTCTTCGAATTTACGCCAAAAAAGCATGTCTTTGTACCAATCTAAATAGGTTTGTTTGGTGATTTTTTTCATTTTTGTACTATTGTTTATTTTTGAGAATACCGAAATTTATTTTTTGTGTAATCAATCACAAAAATAACTGTTTTTGATAGAATAAAAAAACAAGATTAGTTTAAATTACAACAAAAAATTATAAGGTTATTCTTTGTCCTTTACTATAACTATCGTGGCTTTAGCGCCAGTTGCTAAATTCCATTCTTTAGAAGAAAGTAATACGCCAGTATCATTATAAACTTTAAAGGCAGCAGTATTTGGTCCAGAAGTACCTTGATTTAGCGCTTTGAAAGCAATTTTATTGATGCCAATCTCCAGAGGGATATTAAACTTTTGATAGCTTCGTTGTAAGGTGATATTAAGAATAATGGGGATGTCATTTATGAGTATGGTAACTCGGTCTCCGTCAGGGTGTTGAAAGTCTCTGCAGATGATATTAATACTTTTAGAATTCGTTCTAAAACTACCCAAGTCTTGGTCTATTCTTGGATAAATGTATTGTCCGTTTATTTTTTGAAACGCTTTTAAAAAACGCTCCTCATTGACCTTTTCTTTTGATATAATTCCTTGGTTGTTAAGCTTGTCTTCTTCTTGTAATCTTTTTAACTTCTCTTTCTCTTTATTGTAAGCATTCTTAAAGCTGTTTTTAGGGTTTAATTCTAAAGATTTTGGTCTTTTTACTTCTTTAGCACTCTTTAATGCTATTGCTTTAATTTTTCCTTTTTCTTCATTTTCAGAACTATTATCTAATTGTGCAGATAAATGACCAAGGGATAAAAGAGATATTGATAAAAAAAGAACTTTTATTTTTAATTTCATTTCTAGGTCGCTTACAAACAATAGTTGTGCAAATATAATGCCGATTTTGAATGAAGTTGTTGCTATTTTGTTAAAACTTTTTAATTTATTGGAAAATTAAAATAAGTTTCAGCAAAGGGTTCTTTTTTTAATGTAAAATGCCACCATTCATTACTATAGGGTATAAAATTATTTTTCATCATAATGTTCCGAAGTAAAAGTCTATTTTTTTGTTGGTTTTGAGTACTTTTTTTATAAGAAGGATGAGACTCTTCTCCAAAAAAATCATACGGGCTTCCCATGTCTAATGCGATACCTGTTTTACTGTTTACGATAGTTAAATCGACAGTACTACCTCTTGAATGTCCAGATTTTGAAGCAATAAATCCTCTTTTGAATAATTCAGATTTTCGTACATTTGGGTAATATTCCTTTTTCATTAAGGTGTCTTTTAGAACCTTTGCCCAGCGTACAAAATGATCAACAGCTTGTTGCGGTCTATAGGCGTCAAATATTTTAAGACTCAATCCTTTTTTCAATAAAACCTGTTGCACATTCTTTAAAGAAATGGCAGTTTTTTCAGTGATTATTACACGATTTTTATGGTAGCCATCAATTCGTTTTCCTATAAAATTATTGTTACTAAAATAGCGTACTTCTTTTTGTATGGTTTTATCAATATCAGATAAATAAACAAATCCTTTAGGAAGGTTTTGGCCTAAAGTAAAAAGAGAACAAGTAACTGTAAAAAAGAAAACTATTTTTTTCATAAAGTAAAAATAAGTAAAAGATACGATTTAAACTTTGTGGATGGTTTATCAACTTAAAAAAAAGGCTAATTTTGTTTTAAATAGTCCAAGTATAATGAAGCAAACAACAGATACAGTTTTAATGATACGTCCTGTAAGTTTTAGGATGAATGAACAAACCGCAGTAAACAACTATTATCAAAAAAAAATTGACAACACACTTCCTGGTGTAATAAATGCCAAAGCGCAAAAAGAATTTGATGTATTTGTAGAGAAACTTCGCAGTTTTGGTATTTATGTAATTGTGTTTTCCGACACCAAAGAATCTGATACTCCAGATGCAATATTCCCCAATAATTGGATTTCTTTTCACAAAGAGGGTACTGTTGCTATGTATCCGATGTTTGCTGAAAATAGACGTTTAGAAAGGCGAGAAGATGTTTTAGAAGCACTAGAAAAAGAGGGTTTTTTAATTGAAAATATTGTAGACTATACTTCTGCAGAAGAAGCAGCTGTTTTTTTGGAAGGAACAGGGAGTATGGTTTTAGATCGAGTGAATAAGAAGGCTTATTGCGCACTTTCTGCCAGAGCAGATGAAGAATTGTTTATCGAATTTTGTGAAGATTTTGAGTATATGCCAGTTCTTTTTAATGCCAATCAAACAATAGATGGAGTCAGGAAGGCGATCTATCATACCAATGTGATGCTGTGTGTTGCAGAAACTTTTGCGATCATTTGTTTGTCAGCTATAGATGATAAAACGGAACGCAAAAATGTTTTGAAGCATTTAAAGGCAACGGGTAAAAAGGTGATTGATATTACCGAAGAACAAGTCGCTCACTTTACGGGAAACCTGTTACAAGTTAATGGTAAAAATGAGGAACTATTTTTAATAATGAGTGAAACTGCTTTTGAAAGTTTATCACAATCACAAAAATCACAAATAAGCAATCATTGTCAAATTATTTCTAGTCCTTTAGAAACTATCGAGACCTGTGGAGGAGGAAGCGCACGTTGTATGATGGCAGAAGTGTTTTTACCTAAAGTTTAATTCCTGTTTAAAACTTCGTCAATAACAGCGCCATTTGTGCCATTTGGTGCTTCAATATCTAATAAGTTTGCTATTGTTGGTGCTATATCTGTAATGTTATATTTTTTTGTTGATGCACCTTTTTGTATTCCATTTCCATAAAAAATTAGTGGAACATGTGTGTCATAAGAATAACCTGAACCATGACTTGTCCCTTTTTTTCCTCTCATTAAGGTTGCAGGATTAGGAATCATTAATACCTCTCCAGATAGTTTTTGGTTATAGCCATTTTGTAGCGCATTTAAAATTCCTGTTGAGAAATGAGTTGTTTGTAGCGTTCTTGCAGTAACGGCTTTGTATATTTCATCAAAAGAAACAACTTCATCAGCTAGCTTTTGGGCAACTGTATTTACTTCAAACCCTAAAGATTCTATTTTGTCTTTATCCAGAAAAATTTGGTAGTTAGAAACGTTTTCAATTAATTCTATCGAATTAAAATATTTTTTAGTCACCTCTAAAAGGAACTTTTTAAATTTTTTAGTTTTAAGATAGTGGGCAGGTATTTTTAGCGATTGTAAATAGGAAGGAACATGAACTGCTGCATGATCTGCTGTTAAAAATAAGGTATAGGCATTTTTTCCAACTTGTTGGTCTAAAAAATCAAAGAAATCTGCCAAATCTTTATCTAGCCTTAAATAAGTATCTTCTGTTTCTATAGCAGCAACGCCGTATTTATGACCAATGTAATCAGTTGAAGAAAAGCTTAAAGCTAAGAAATCAGTGTATTCACTTTTTCCTAAATTTTCTCCAATAATAGCCGCTTTTGCAAAATCTGTTGTAAAAGTGTTTCCTGCTGGAATAGATTTTATTAAAGAAAAATTACCGTTTTTATTTCTTAAATTTTTTAAATCTTTTGGAAAAGTAGGCGTTTTTTGACCAGCTAATTTCCCTTCATAAATATTATCATCAACTCTACTTTGTGTGTATGTTTTTATGTCGTATAAAGTTTCCCAAGGTTGGTTTAAATATGCGTCTGCGTTGTTATTTGTATTAAAATTTTTAACCCATTTTGGTAATTCATTCATGTAAAAAGTACTAGAAATAAATGTGTTGTAATCATCACCATCATACCAATAAGCTGCGTTTGCAGAATGGCCAACTGGCAAAATTGCGGCACGATCCTTCATGGAAATTCCAATCGTTTTTCCATGCATATTTTGCGCGAGGTGTAGTTGGTCAGTTATCGTTGAGGTATACAGTCTCTTTGGTGATTTTTGACCATTTTTACTATTACTTCCAACAGTTTTATAAGCAGCGTCATCAACACAATAAATCGATTTTTTTAAAAACTTATCATACCAATTATTAGAAATAATTCCATGTTCACTTGGTGTTGTACCTGCGTAAATTGAGGTATGGCCAACAGCAGTATAAGTAGGAATATAATTTAAATGCGCATTTTCTAATGAAAATCCATTTTTTAAAATCCTATTAAATCCATTTTCCCCATATCTATTTGCATATTTTGTTAAATAATCATATCTCATTTGATCAATAACAATACCAATAACTAATTTGGGTTTTTTAGATTTTTTCTCTGGCCTGCAGCTTCCTAAAAAAAAAAACAAGCTAAGAAGACTAAAAAGGATTTTGAATTTCATATTTCGATAATTAAATAATTCATCAAAAGTAATTATTTTTTATTATGATAGACATAATTTAACCTTCAATTAATGATATTTTAATACTTTAGCATAAAATTAAAATGAATGAATTACCTAGAACATATTGGTAAATATTTTATCATGTTACGCCGTGTTTTTAGAAGACCACAACGATCAAAGGTTTTTTACGAAGCTTTACTAAAAGAAATAGAAGATTTAGGATTAAAATCTTTAGGGATTATTATGTTTATTTCTTTTTTTATTGGGGGTGTTATTGCCCTGCAAACAGCCTTAAATTTAGACAGTCCTTTTATACCAGATTCTTTAATTGGTTTTGCGGCCAAACGTTCTATAATTTTAGAATTTGCACCCACTTTTTGTTCGATTATTTTAGCGGGTAAAGTGGGGTCTTATATAACCTCCAGTATTGGTACAATGCGTGTTACAGAGCAAATAGATGCTTTAGAGGTAATGGGTATAAACTCTTTGAATCATCTGGTGTTGCCAAAAATTTTAGCAACCATTTTCTTTTACCCATTTTTAATCTCTTTAGGGATGTTTTTGGGTATTTTTGGTGGTTGGGTTTCTGGAATTTTATCAGGGCTATTTTCTGGTGCAGATTATATAGAAGGGATACAAACAGATTTTAATTCATTTTTACTGATATATGCAATTATTAAAACATTAATTTTTGCATTTCTAATAGCGACTGTGCCTTCTTATCATGGATATTATGTTAAGGGAGGATCAATAGCGGTAGGTAAAGCAAGTACGCAAGCTGTTGTTTGGACAACCATTTTAATTGTAATTTCTAATTATTTTTTAACTCAAATGCTTTTAACTTAAACAAATGATCATCATAGAAAATTTACAAAAAGGTTTTGGGGAAGTAGAGGTGTTAAAAGATATTTCCGCTACTTTTCATCCAGGAAAGACGAGTTTAATAATTGGTCAAAGTGGTTCGGGGAAAACTGTGTTTTTAAAATCCTTAATAGGTTTACATACTCCGGAAGAGGGGACAATTTCTTTTGACGGAAGAATAAACACAAAATTCTCAGAAAAAGAAAAACAACAATGGAGGCAAGAAATTGGGATGGTTTTTCAAGGAAGTGCATTGTTTGATTCTCAAACAGTAGAAGATAATGTAATGTTTCCATTAAAAATGCTTACAAATCAGTCGCATGCAGAAATGTTAGGCAGAGTGAATTTTGTGTTAGATAGAGTAAATTTAGAAAATTCTAATAAAAAACTACCCGCAGAACTGTCTGGAGGAATGCAAAAAAGAGTCGCTATTGCAAGAGCAATTGTTATGAATCCAAAGTATTTATTTTGCGACGAACCAAATTCGGGTCTAGACCCTCAAACTGCTATTGTAATTGATAAATTAATTCAAGAAATTACAGAAGAATATAAGATTACAACTGTAATTAATACTCATGATATGAATTCTGTGATGGAAATTGGCGAAAAAATAGTTTTCTTAAAAGATGGAAAAAAAGCATGGGAAGGAAGCAGTGAAGAGATATTTAAAACTGATAATGAAGCAGTTGTAGATTTTGTATATTCTTCTAATTTATTTAAGAAAGTAAGAGAAGCTTATTTAAGTGGAAAAAAATAAAAATAGATTTGTTTTTTATAAAATAAAAGATATATTTGCAGCCGCTTAAAAGAAAAGAATGACCTGGTAGCTCAGTTGGTAGAGCATCTCCCTTTTAAGGAGAGGGTCCTGGGTTCGAGCCCCAGCCCGGTCACATTAAAAGCTTCACATTCTTGTGAAGCTTTTTTTATTTAGTAGCGATTTAAGATAGTTATTGCTAAAGGAATATTATTTTTGTCGTTTAACTTTATACTGATTATGAACAAAGCTTTATTTTTAATTTTTATCCCATTTATTATGAGCGTTTCCAAAATTGTTATTTTCAATTTTAACTTAAATTCAATTATTTCTGATTGGCAAGTTATTGACGATGTGGTAATGGGTGGGAAATCTAAAGGAAATTTTAAATTAAATGACAATGGTTTCGGTGAATTTTCTGGTGTCGTTTCCTTAGAAAATAACGGAGGTTTTTCTTCATTAAGATACGGTTTTGAAACACTAAGAATTGAAGGCCTTACAAATATCGTTTTAAAAGTAAAAGGGGATGGGAATACGTATCAACTCCGAATTAAAGATACTGCGAATAAGAATTATTCTTATATGTCTGAATTTTCTACAAAAGAGAATGAATGGCAAGATATTCGTATTCCATTAAAAAGTATGTTTCCTGTCTATCGAGGAAGAAAATTAGAAAAGGATGATTTTTCAGCCGATAAAATTGAGCAGATTGTCTTCTTAATTGGTAATAAAATTGGTCAAAAATTTAAATTAGAAATTGATACTATTTATCTTCAGTAAAACTATAATAACTACATTCAGAAAACTTTTTTTGTATCTTTCCAATCTTGTAAAGTAGTATATATGGAACAAAAAAAATTAAATCAAGATGCTGTTCAGCAGTCAAAACAAGAAATAAAAAAGGATGCTAAAGGTTTATTTTCAAGTCTAAATAAATTTTTAAAAGAGCTTTTAGATTTTAGAGAAGACACTGACTATGAAACAACAATAGAAGCGATCAAAGCAGACATTCCGTTTAAAGGAGCTACTGCTTGGATTCTTATTTTTGCTGTCTTTGTGGCATCTATTGGTTTAAATGCCAATTCAACGGCAGTTGTGATCGGCGCAATGTTGATATCGCCTTTGATGGGGCCAATTTTAGGGATTGGAATGTCTTTTGCCTTAAATGATATTCATACATTTAAAAAATCATTGGTCAACCTTGGTACCATGATTGGTTTGAGTTTATTTGCTTCTTTTTTGTTTTTTTATCTCTTTCCACTAAGTGAAGATAATTCAGAATTATTGGGTAGAGTTCGTCCAGATATTAGAGATGTCTTAATTGCTTTTTTTGGTGGTCTCGCTTTGATGGTCGCAAGAACAAAAAAAGGTACGGTTGCTTCTGTAATCTTTGGCGTTGCTATTGCAACCGCTTTAATGCCTCCATTATGCACCGCTGGATATGGATTAGCCATTGCTAATTTTCAATACTTTTTTGGAGCGATGTATCTTTTTACAATTAATACCATCTTTATAGCATTAGCTACTTTTTTAGTGTTAAAGTTACTTCGTTTCCCCATGCATAAATATGCAAATGCTGCAAGAAGAAAACGCTATGCAACCATCGCTGCTGTTGTTGGTATTGCAGTCATGATTCCAGCTGTATATACCTTCATATATGCATTGAACGACAGTAGAATGAACATACAGTTTAAAAACTATGTCAAAAATGAAATAAATTCTAATCCTAAATATCAATTAATTGATAAAGGTATAGATACTAAAAGGCGAGTGATTAGTTTAAATTTCTTCAATGAAATTAGTGAGGCAGAAGAAAATATGCTGCAAAATCAATTAGTTAATGACCCTAGATATGCGAATTTAAAAGAGGTAGTCATTGAAATTAAAGGAAGTGATACAAAGAGTTTTGAGTTGATTACAACTGCCTACAAAGAAAAGAGAGTTGAATTACAGGAAAGTAAAAATATAATAGCAGGACTTCAAAAACAAATTACAGATTTACAACAAACGATTTTATTATTAAACACAAGAATTGAAGAAGACGCTTTAAATAAAAATCAAAAAGTAGTGGCATTTAGTCGCATTTCTAAAGAAGCTAAAATTAGGTATAATGGAATAGAAAAGATAGGTTTTGCAAACGTATTGTCATCGAAAGATTTTATCAATATAGATACGATTCCCATGGCGACTATAAAATGGAATTTAAAGTTGCCTGATAGTATTATTGTAACTAAACAAAGAGGTTTAAGAAATTGGCTCCAAAAAGAAATGAAGTTAGATACTTTATTTATCAAAAGAGAATAAAAAAAGATTTCCACATACTGCCATTATTTTAGCAATAGTAAAAGCTTTTTTTTATTGTTTAGACAAATTCCTTACCAAAATTATTTTTAACATCGGCAACTATTTGCTTGATGTCCTGTTCGTCTTTTTTAGGACAAATTAGGAGTACATTGTCCTTTTCTACCACGATAAAATCTTGTAAACCTTGTATAACGACTTTTTTGCCAGATTGCGTTCTAACCATGTTTCCATTGGCATCTTTAAATAGGGTTTCAGCGCCAACAACAGCGTTCTGGTGCATGTCTTTTTCTAATTTATTATAGAGAGAACCCCAAGTTCCTAAGTCATTCCAGCCAAATTCTACAGGTAAGACATGTGCGTTTTTTGCTTGCTCCATAATTCCAAAATCAATAGAGATATTTTCACATTTACTATAATTTTTATTGATAAAATCACTCTCAAAATCAGAATTATAAACAGTATTTCCAGCATCTAAAATAGCAAACATATCGGGAAGGTGTTCTTTAAAAGCTTTAATAATGCTTTTAGCAGACCAAACGAAGATGCCAGCATTCCATAGATAATCACCACTAGCAAGAAACTTTTTAGCTGTTTCCAAAGCTGGCTTTTCTCTGAAATTGGCTACTTTTTTAATCACTGCATCCTCTTTTGTAAATTGAATATAACCATACCCTGTATTCGGTGAATCTGGTTGAATTCCTAAAGTCATTAATATATCTTCTTTTGAACAAGCATCAAACGAAGTTTGAATGTTATTTAAAAACGCTGCTTCGTTATCAATCCAATGATCAGAAGGGGCAACTAAAATTACCGCTTCAGGGTTTTGAGCATAAATTTTCAATGCTGAATATAAAATACAAGGAGCTGTATTTCTCATTGCAGGTTCTAATAATAAGTTGTTTTTAGTTGCTTTTGGTAATTGTTTTAAAACCAATGTTTCATAATACGCATTTGTAGCTATTAAAATATTATCTGAAGGGACTAATCCATTAATTCTGTCAAATGTTCGTTGAATTAAACTTTGTCCAACGCCCAGCATATCGTGAAATTGTTTCGGATTTTCTTGGGTGCTCATTGGCCAAAAACGAGAACCAACTCCACCCGCCATAATAACTGCGTAATAATTTTTATTTGCTTTCATGCCTTCAGTTTCGTTTTCTATTTTATGAAATATATAGAGGAGAATTGTAATTATTTTTACTGTTCCTCATGCTTAGGTTCAAGTACTTTTATCTCTACGTTTTGATTGAATAAATATACTTTTTTATTGTTCATGTTTAAGCATTCAAACCGTGTTCTTCTTTTGTTCCCTCTTTTATAGATAGTCTTTTTAAATTCAAAAAAACACCCAAAAGCAATGTCAAAGATAAAACTCTTTCCCGAAGCTGCCACACTTCCTCTTAGAACTAATGATAAGTTAACATCAGTATCTGTACTTGCTTTTGGGTTTTTTAAATATGTTGCCAGACAAGGAAGTATTTCTTTAGAGTAAATTTCAGGACGTAAAAAAGGCAACATTAAATGTTGAAAAACTTTTTTCCATTCTTTTCCATGAGGTTGTACTCTTCCAAATTTTTGATGTGTAACATGATGTGCAATTTCATGCACTAAAGTTAGTAAGAATTGATGTTTGTTGAGGTTGTTGTTCACTGTAATTTGAAACTCCCCATTAGGTAGTTGCCTAAAATCACCATGTTTTGTAGCCCGCTGATTCACAATTTTTAAGTCAAAATTATGCTCGTTTATTAGAAATTCTACAAATGGAATAGCCTTTAAAGGAACGAATTTTTGATAGTTTGAATTCACTTTTTAATTTTACGAACTAATTATGGATTTGTAGAAGAAACTTGCAAAACTTTACCGTTATAAAACGTATTTCCATTTAAGGAAAAGTCATAGATATAATTTGCCATATCTGAAGCTGATAGCGGTGCTTTGTAACCCGGAAAAGCGTCTGCTAACATTTCTGTCTGAACAGCTCCCAGGGCTAAAACATTAAAAGAAATTTTGGCCTCTTTGTATTCCTCTGCTAATAACTCAGATAAAGTGATGACTGCTCCTTTTGCAGAAGAATAAGCTGCTAAGCCAGGAAATTTCAAACTTCCTTGAATTCCTCCAATGGAACTGATTGTTACAACATGACTTCCTTTTTGTAGATAGGGAATCATTCGTTTTGTTAATTCAGCAACTGCAAATACATTTACCTTATAGACTTCTAAGAAATCATCTGAAGATAAATCTGCAAAAGGTTTGTGAATTAGTTTTCCAGCATTGTTTATTAAAACATCAACTTGTTTCCAGTTGTTTTTTATAAAATCTGTAGCTTTATTTAAATCTGAATTTACAGATAAATCAACAGAAATTACAGTAATATTTTTATGATTAAAGTTCGATAATGGTTTTGTATTTCTAGATAAGGCTAAAACTTGATGTCCCTTTTTTGCAAATTGTTTTGCAAGTTCAAAACCAATTCCTCGGCTTGTTCCTGTAATAACTACATTTTTCATTTGTAAAAATTTAAAGAAGCAATTTACTTAAAATTATTAGGATAAAATTCATTAAAAAGAAGAAAAATAGTTACTCTTCCTCTTCAAAAGTAATATGTTGATACGCTCCAATATCTGGAGAAGTATTTCTGTTAACCCCTAAAATATCTGTTAAGAAAGGCGTTGCTTTTGCTTTGTTAATTGCGTCAGATTCTTCACCAATAATAAATTCGTTTTTTTGAGGGTCTTTAAAATGAGAATTTCCGTTTAAAATAATATTTTGATAAAATGGAGAAGTGAAATCTAATGGATTGGCGTTTGTAGATTTAATTATGGAGTTACTAATGTTGTAGTTAAATAATCCACCACCATCAATTTTACTTAACTCAAACTCTGTGTTGTTGTTTCCATCGAAAATACAATTTGTAAAGTTTGCTGCATGTAAATCTTTAGTTTCAGTAACTAATTGGTCATTATCATCAATATAAGAGAATGAATTGTTTACTAAAACAGTTGGTGATTGACGTAGGCTGTTGTTCCAATAGTTTGCAAAAGTACTATGAGTAAAATTATAGGTACCACCAGCCGTCGCTGCTAAAGAAGATATACCTGCACTACCAATAACCACGTTGTAAGCATCAATATTAGTTTCTCTTCCTAAAACTCCGTAACTAGAGTGGTTGTATATTTCTGTATTTTGTAGTTTTAGAGTAGGGGTAGAAGGTGTTCCTAAGCTATCAACCAAAAGGCCTATTGTTCCATTTTTAATAATGGTGTGTTTTATTTCATTATTTAAACTTCCAGCACGCATCCAAATAGCTCCCCATTGACCTTCAGTCTCACTAAAAGAATGCTCTAACCTGTCACCTTCAAAAATTATTTTATCACTTAAGGTTCCGTTTGCTTTTAAGCTGCCTTTATTGTCTATAATCAACCCAGAATTATCGTGAAAGTGAACTCTTGATCCAGCTTCTATCGTTAATGTTTTATTAGCAGGTACAGCAGCAAAACCGTAAATAACAGTTGGCTTCGCTTTGGTAAATGTTAATTCAGTATTTGTTAAAAAACGACCTTTAAAAGTTGTTGGTTGCCCGTTTAAAGAAAGTCCATTAAAAATAAGGCTATCAATTTTCATAGTAACGGCATCTTTACCTGGGTAGATAAAGTTTGCATCTTGTACTAAGGTTATTAAATCTACATCTTGTTGTTGGCTTCCGTTATCAAATAAAATTCGATCTGTATATAATAGACTAAGTGCATTACCTACATCAGTCGTGGTTTCCACAAAAACAAAAATACTGTCTTTGGCAAGAATATCAATATCTGAAAATTCTTTTCCTGGTATGCCGTCCACATTTAATCTGTAGTTTGAGGAAGTCCCATTTTCTAATCGAATTTCTGGAATTGTAATTGCATTATTTCCACGATTATACACCTTTAAATTATAAGTTGAAGAACCAATATTTGTAAATATTGTATCTAAAAACACGGTGTCTTTAGAGAATTCTAAATTTCCAAAACTAGGTACCGTATTAAAATCTTTTCTACAAGAACTTATATAAGCAACCATAATAATTAAGAATGTGTATATAATGTGTCGCATATTACTTTTTATAAAAACTATATTTAACTCTTCTATCTTTCAACATGTATTTGATATAACTTTTTATAAAGTTAATTATTGTTTTTTAATCAATTCAATTTCAAATAATGTGCCCCAGTTTTTTCCTGTAACGAAGATTCTGTTTTTTTTAGCATCATAAGCAATACCATTTAAAACTTCATCTTGTGCTTTTAGTTTTTGGGTTTTTTCCATTTCTTTTTTCAAAGATTTTAAATTAGCAATCCCTTCAACAATGCCTGTCTCTGGATTTATAATAACAATCGCATTTTGCTGGTATTTATTTGCATAGATTTTCCCATTGATAAGTTCTAACTCATTTAAGTTATTTACGGCGTATTTGTTTGTGTATACTTGGATCGACTTTTTTTCCTCTAAAGTACCAGGATCTAAAAACCAAATTTTATGAGAACCATCAGATTTAATCAGTGCGGTTTCATTATGCGTAAAGCCCCAACCTTCTTTACTTTTTTGATAAGCAAACTCTTTTTCTTGTTCAAAAGTATCTACATTGTAGATAAAACCTTTTTTTCCTTGCCATGTTAGCCAAAATATTTTATTCTTAAAAATTGTCATTCCTTCGCCAAAATATTTTTTATTTAAAGCTTTTTTTTGTAGAACTTTTCCAGTTTTAATTTCAACTTTTCTCAGTGATGATTGCCCTCTTTGTCCTGTGGTTTCATATAAAAAACCATTGTAATATTCCAAACCTTGAGTGTATGCTTTTGTATCATGAGGATATCTGTTGATAATTTTGTAGTCATAGACAATGGGAGGGGAGTTGGCCAAAACTTCAAAAAAACTATTTTCTTTTTTTGTTTTTTCAGAATAAAAGACCAATGCAGAAATTTTGTGTTTCCCAACACCTAAGTCTGCTGTACTTATTTCTGTAGAAACTCCTTTAGAAGCAATTTCTTTTCCATTCACAAAAAACTGAACTTTGTTTACTTTCTTGTCTTCTTTCTCTTTTAAAGTAACTTCGATGTTTGAGTTTAGTGCTATTTTTTTATTATGGATTAAGCTAAATTGATACACATCAGAACAAGAGGTGATCAGCAGAAAAGAGGATAAAAAAACAACAAGTAAAGTACTATTTTTCATTTTTGGGTTTTTTATATTTATTTTTAGTTTTTCACCGTTTCAAAAAGGGAGGATACCGCTCTTTATTTCGACTAAACCGGGTAAATGTAACTATTGTCTTGATTGAATCAAATAAAAGTAAAATATTTATTTGTTAATTAAAAAATATAGTTAAATTTGCATCCTCAAAATAGTAGATAACAACTATTTAGAGAAAGAGTAAGCTTTACCAACTTTACTCATGCAAACATAACATTAAAGTATTAAAACATCATAAAATGAGAAAAGGAATTCATCCAGAAAATTATAGAATGGTAGCGTTTAAAGACATGTCTAATGAAGACGTATTTTTAACACGTTCTACTGTAGACACAAAAGAAACTTTAGAGGTTGATGGTGTATCGTATCCTTTAGTAAAATTAGAGATTTCTAGAACTTCTCACCCATTTTACACTGGTAAATCTAAACTTATTGATGCTGCAGGGCGTATTGATAAATTTAAAACAAAATACGCAAAATTCAAAAAAGAGTAATTCTTCTAGAATCTTTCAATATAAAATAAACTCCAACAGCTATTTGTTGGAGTTTTTTTGTGGTTAAAATTTAGTTCAATATTTGAGTTAGTATGAAAAAAATATACAGGTGCTTTCGGTATCTTTTTCATATTATGAGCCTTATTTATTCTTCCAAATAGCATCTTTTTTTATTCTCAAGCATAAGATGATCTATTTATAAACGGGGCTGTTCCCCGGGTAATTTCCTTAATTAAAAAGTTGTTTTTTATATAAAAAAAGAAAGCGACACTTTTGGTGCCGCTTTGAATAGTTTTTGTTAAAAACTTGTAGTGTTTTTTTTCTATTTATTTTTTTGTCTTTTATTCAATTCGTAAAGTTACGTCTTTTCCTTAGTTTGGGTCGCGCGTTGGCAAGAAATTGCTCTTTTGGTTTTTTGTGCGTTGGCTTTAAGCGTTGGCAAAAACCAAATGTGTAATATTTGTGCAGCTGGTCTTTTTTTCTCTTGCAGGAGACGTTAATGTATAAGATTAGTTGCGTGTTTTAAGTACTAAATTTAGCAAATAAATCATAAATAGAAAGCCTGCGAAGACTTTCGTAAACTGGCTAAAACTAGCAATTAATTTTATAAGGTGTTAGGCAAAGTTTATTATTCAAACTCTTTTGGTTTCTTCTCATATTTCTTTTTTTCCCTTCTTGAAAATTCTTGCAATTTAATTCCCTCATTAAATGAGACATTATAATTTTGTCTAGACTCAATTTTTTTTACGACATTATCTATATAGAATTTTGGGTTTAGATATTTAGTTTTATGATTTCTTTTTTTTAAAGTATTTTCTGTATCCTCTAATAAATTTTCGAGGTAATGAAAAGTATTAAAGTCTAACCGATAATTTGTCTTATTAAATTTTTCTAATTTCCCTAAAATAGTATGTGGGTAAACTTTTTGTCCTAATTTAACAAATATCTGATTTTTATCAAATCCCTTATATGTAGCGTAAGTTCCATCTTTATGCTCTATTAATATACGATTTCTTTTACTTGTATAGGTTTTTTTAAATTTTTCGTCATTTTCATATTTATCAATTATTTTAACTACTATTCCTTTTCTCATAGAGTAAATAGTGTCTGGTTGATTTGAATATACAATAAAAGATTTCCAGTCAACAGGTTTTTTACTTCCAAAATACTTTTCTCCCACATTTGAGGCTTCAACTATTTTTACAAATTTTCCAGTTTTAAAAGGAAGCACATATGTTATATTTTCATTTATTTCTGGTTTAGGATTTCCGATTATATATTTTATTTTATATGAAAAAGAAATCCCTTTATTTTTATTTGAAGGTTCTAAGGTAAATAAAGAGCCTGAATCGTATTTTACTACTTTTTTATATATTTTACTGCTATGACAGTTTTCAAGATTATCAAATTTAAGTGTCAAATAATAACTTCCTGGGACATTTTTTTTATAGTAAAAGTCTATACTTCTGTCGCTTTTTCTTTCGTATTTTATTTCAATTTTTTTCTTTTGAGAATGAATGGATATGGATAGTATAAATAAAATTGTAAAAAAAGTTGTTATTTTCATAGTTTTAATTTTGCCTAACGTTGTATAAACGCTATTGTTGATATATTGCATATGTCTACACTCATATTTTTATTTTTTTTAATTCATTTTCTAGAAAACAAAATTTTATTAGTTCTTATTGAACGAATATCTTGTTCGCTTTTCAACGTTTGCCGATAAAAATTTGTGAGGGGAGTAATAAGTAAAAATAGTTTTTTAAAATTACTATTAGTCTATTGAAAGCAATTTTTTTAAAGCTTCGGTAAAATTAAACTTGCTATTTTTGGTTTAAATGGTTCAAGGTAACGTCTGGTTTCACTATCATTCTTATATATACTTGTAGTTTAGTGTATACATATTTCAGGAAGGGTCAAGCCTGTTGCTAACATTAAACCTTGTGAATTCTCACATAAAATTAAATTTGAAACAAACAAATATCTCTTCCTCACTATACGTAGTCTTCAATTGGGTTGCAGGAGCAGATTAAGTTCCTATCGCCAAAAGCATCATCCACTCTGCGCACAGAAGGCCAAAATTTATTATCAGCAATATATGCCAAAGGAAAAGCAGCTTGTTTTCTGGTGTAGGGTAATGTCCATGTATCAGCAGTTAGCATTTCTAGCGTATGCGGCGCATTTTTTAATGGGTTATCCAGATCCTCTTTTGTGGCAACTTTGATTTCTTCTCGGATAGAAATCATTGCATCACAAAAACGATCTAACTCTGCAATACTTTCAGATTCTGTAGGTTCAATCATTAGGGTGCCATTGACAGGAAAAGAGACAGTTGGCGCATGAAATCCATAATCTATTAGCCGCTTTGCAATGTCTACCACTTCAATTCCGTTTTGTTTAAAATCTCTACAATCAATAATCATTTCGTGTGCAGCTCTATTCATTTCACCAGTATACAAGGTTGGATAATGACCGTGCAAGCGTTCTTTAATGTAGTTGGCATTTAAGATGGCATTTTTTGTAGAATCTTTTAAGCCTTTTGCACCTAACATGGTAATGTATCCGTAAGAAATTAAACAAGCCAAAGCAGAGCCCCAAGGAGCGGCAGAAATTGCCGTAATTGCATTTTTTCCTCCCGTTGCAATGACAGGGTTTGTTGGTAAAAAGGGCACTAATTGTGGAGCAACACAAATTGGACCCACTCCAGGACCGCCACCACCATGTGGAATTGCAAATGTTTTGTGTAGGTTCAAGTGACAAACATCAGCCCCGATAGTTGCTGGATTTGTGAGTCCAACTTGTGCATTCATATTTGCACCGTCCATATAAACTTGTCCGCCATTGTCATGAATGATTTGCGTAATTTCTTTAATTTCTTTTTCGTAAACCCCATGAGTAGAAGGATATGTTATCATTAAAGCGGCTAAATTATCTTTATAAATTTTCGCTTTTTCACGCACATCTTCTACGTCAATATTTCCATTTTCAGCAGTTTTGGTAACAATCACCTTCATACCAGCCATCACCGCAGAAGCAGGGTTTGTTCCGTGTGCTGAAGCTGGAATTAAACAAATATTTCTGTGTGCATCTTTTCTTGATAAGTGGTAAGCTCTAATGGTCATAAGACCAGCAAATTCACCTTGTGCCCCAGAATTTGGCTGCAAAGAAGTGCCCGCAAAACCTGTAATAATATTTAATTGATGTGCTAATTTTTTTAGAATTTCTTGATATCCTTCTGCTTGATTTAAAGGTGCAAATGGGTGTATATTTCCCCATTGTGGATTGCTTAAAGGAAGCATTTCTGAGGCTGCATTTAGCTTCATTGTACATGATCCCAGAGAAATCATTGAATGATTTAAGGCTAAATCTTTGCGTTCTAATCTTTTGATATAACGCATCATATCTGTTTCTGATTGATACTTGTTAAAAATACTATTTTCTAAAAAAGAAGTATTTCTTTGTACATTTATTGGAATTTTATTGCCTTCAGAAATCACAGAAATAGTACTCGGATTTAAGTTTAATGCTTCTGTAAAAACAGCTACAATAGCATTTAAATCTTTTAAACCAATCGTTTCATTTATAGATATAGATAAGGTTGTATCATCGATATAGTTAAAATTTATTTCATTCGCTTCTGCAACCATTTTTATTTTTTGAGACACAGCTTTTACTGTAATAGTATCAAAATAAGCAGTGTTGGTCTGTTCAATACCTAAAGCAGCTAAAGCATTTGCTAAAGTGATTGTTTTATGATGTACAGTATCTGCAATAAATTGTAAACCATTTTTTCCGTGATAAACAGCATACATTCCGGCCATTACCGCTAATAAGACTTGTGCAGTACAAATATTAGAAGTCGCTTTTTCACGTTTGATATGTTGCTCCCGGGTTTGCAATGCCATCCGCAATGCGCGGGCTCCGTTTCTGTCTTTTGTGACCCCAATAATACGACCAGGAATGCTCCTTTTGTATTTTTCTTTTGTTGCAAAATAAGCCGCATGAGGACCTCCATACCCTAAAGGAATTCCAAATCGTTGTGTAGTACCTACGACAACATCTACCCCAAATTCTGCAGGCGCTTTTAATTTTACCAAGGATAAAATATCAGCAGCAACTGCTACTTTTATGTTTTTATCAATTGCTTTCGATACAAAATCTGCATAATCGTATACTTGTCCGTGTTTTCCTGGATATTGTAAAATTGCACCGAAAAATTCAGTTGAAAAATCAAATTCTTGGTGGTTACCAATTACCAATTCAACTCCAATAGGAATAGCACGAGTTTGTAAAATCGCTAAAGTTTGTGGTAGTATTTCTTCAGAAACAAAAAACTTATTTACCGCCGCTTTCTTCTGTGCTCTTTCTCTTACATCATAAAGTAAAGCCATTGCTTCCGCAGCAGCAGTGCTTTCATCTAACAAAGAAGCATTTGCTAATTCCATGCCTGTTAAATCACAGACCATTGTTTGGTAGTTTAGCAACGCTTCTAAACGTCCTTGCGCAATTTCCGCTTGATACGGTGTATACGCAGTGTACCAGCCTGGATTTTCTAAAATATTACGTTGAATTACACTAGGTACTATCGCTTCGTGATAGCCCAGACCAATATAACTTTTGAATACTTTATTCTTTTCAGACAATTCTTTAATATGTGCTAAATATTCATATTCGCTCATAGCAGGATCTAAATCCAACTCATTTTCTAAACGAATATCATCCGGAACAGTTTGGTAAATTAACTGATCTAAACTAGCGGCTTTTATGGTAGACAGCATTTTTTTTTGTTCCTCTATATTAGGACCAATATGTCTGTTTTGAAACAAATTTGTATTCATTAAATAACGTTTATTTAGACTTTTTAATCGGTTTTATTTGCTTTAAAATCAATTCAATTTAAAGGAACAAAAATAAGAACTTTAGAAGGTTTTAAGTTTGCTAGAAATTGATAAAAGACACTTAATTATCAACCAAATTAAAATGTTATTAACATAAACTTTACTTTTGTAAAATGAAATTCTTAAAATTAGTGTTCGACTTTTATTTAAACGCAAGTATTCATGTTGCTTTTTCAGTATATGCATTCTTAAGAATTACAGAAATTTATTTTGAGTTGCCTTACAACGAAAATATCAATTATTTTATTTTTTTTGGGACCATTACGGGCTATAATTTTGTGAAATATGCTGGGGTAGCTAAATTGCATCATAGGAGTTTAACCTCAGGTTTAAAAGTGATTCAGATATTTTCATTTTTCTGTTTTTTAACCTTGTGTTATTACGGATGTTTGATGGATGTTAAAACACTTCTTTTTTCGATTCCTTTTATAGCATTAACAGTATTGTATGCTGTTCCTTTTTTAAGTGGTTTTGATAAGAACTTGAGAGAAGTCAGCTATCTTAAAATTATAGTTGTAGGTTTTGTTTGGGCAGGATTTACAGTGTGGGTGCCTTTAGTTGATGTAGGTAAAGAAATTTCTTTAAACATTGTTCTTCTCTTCTTACAACGATTTTTAGTTGTAGTCGTTTTAATATTACCATTCGATATAAGAGATGTGCAATATGATGCTATTTCTTTGCAAACAATTCCAAAGAAAATAGGCATAGAGAAAACAAAGAAATTAGGATTAATGTTCCTCGTGTTTTCTTTACTTTTAGAGTACTTTCTTACAATTGCAACAGGCTTGAGAATCCCATTTATGATGTTCTTGTTTTTGTTGATTATTTTCTTAATGAGAGCAAAAAAAGAGCAATCCAAATACTATAGTTCTTTTTGGGTAGAGTCACTCCCAATAGTTTGGTGGTTGCTTCTTTTGGGATTCCATAATATTTAAGGATTTTACAGGTTTATTTTATACATATTTTTCATTTTTAGAATAAATAGAATAAATATCATAAAATTGAAAAATAGCTTCTTATATCTCTTTGATATTTGTAAATTTACTGACTTAAATTTAACCGATATTTTTATCTAATGATTACCACAAAAAGAAATTATGTTTTCGATTTTGACAGTACTTTAACACGGGTAGAAGCATTAGATGTTTTAGCTGAAATAACTCTTAAAAACAATCCTAAAAGAAAGGAAATTATTCAAGAAATAATTGACATTACCAATTTAGGAATTGATGGTGAAATCTCTTTCACTGAATCTTTAGAAAAAAGAATTAAATTATTGAATGCCAACGAATCTGATTTATCAGGCTTAGTGGCTGCTTTAAAAAAGCAAGTATCAAAATCTATAGAAAGCAATAAAGAATTTTTCGAAAAATTTGCGGAAGATATCTATGTGATTTCTTGTGGTTTTAAAGAATTTATTGATCCTATTGTAAAAGAATACAATATCCCTTCAGAAAGAGTGTATGCAAATACTTTTGAATTTGGAAAAGATGGAAAAATTATTGGTTTCGATGCGAATAATCCACTCTCCAAACACAATGGAAAAATACAGTGTTTAAAAGGCATGAATCTAGAAGGAGAAATACAAGTTATTGGTGATGGTTATAGTGATTATGTAACTCGTGAAGCAGGCGTAGCAGATACTTTTTTTGCATACACAGAAAATGTTTCAAGAGCTAAAACAACAGAAAACGCAGACCATATTGCCCCAAGTTTAGATGAATTTTTATACATTAACGATTTGCCAAGAAATATATCATACCCAAAGAACAGAATTAAAATTTTATTATTAGAAAATGTACATCAAGATGCTTTTACAAAGTTATCCTCAGATGGCTTTTCAGTAGAAACAGTTTCAAAAAGTTTGTCAGAAGACGAATTGATAGAAAAAATTAAGGATGTACACGTTTTAGGAATTCGTTCTAAAACAAATGTAACTAAAAAAGTGATAGACGCTGCAGACAAATTAATGGTTGTAAGTGCATTTTGTATTGGTACCAAGCAAATTGATTTAGAAGCTTGTAAAGAAAAAGGAGTGGTCGTTTTTAACGCTCCCTATAGCAATACGCGTTCTGTAGTTGAGTTAGCAATTGGAGAGATCATTATGCTAATGCGTAGTGTTTTTCAAAGAAGCACAGAAATTCATAATGGTCAATGGAATAAAACAGCCCAAGGTTCTAGAGAAGTTCGTGGAAAAAAACTAGGGATTGTAGGTTATGGTAATATTGGGAAACAATTATCCGTCTTAGCAGAAGCTTTAGGAATGGATGTTTATTATTACGATGTTGAAGATAAACTGGCTTTGGGAAATGCATCTAAAATGAATACTTTAAAAGATTTATTGGTCATTTCTGATGTCATAACTTTGCATGTTGATGATAATTCAGCTAATAAAAATTTCTTTGGAGAAACAGAGATTTCTCAGATGAAAGATGGCGCACATTTAGTCAACTTGGCTAGAGGTTTTGTGGTCGATATTCCTGCGTTGGTCGCTGCTTTGAAAAGCGGAAAAATAGCAGGTGCTGCAGTAGACGTATATCCCTCTGAACCAAGAAAAAATGGTGAGTTTTTTACAGAATTAAAAGGATTACCAAATGTAATTTTAACACCTCATGTGGGTGGAAGTACAGAAGAAGCTCAAAGAGATATTGCAGATTTTGTGCCTAGTAAAATTATGGCGTATATTAATTCTGGAAACACTGTAGATGCTGTTAATTTCCCAAATATTCGTTTGCCAAGACAAACAAATGCACACCGTTTTTTACATATTCATAAAAACGTTCCGGGTGTGATGGCGAAAATTAATGAAACACTCGCAAAATACGATTTGAATATTACTGGTCAGTATTTGTCTACAGATCCAAAAGTTGGGTATGTAATTATTGATTTAGATAAAAAATACAATAAAGAAGTAATCGAAGAATTAAAAAGCGTAGAAGCAACAATTAAGTTCAGAGTACTTTATTAGCCTTCTCTTATAAACAATAAAACACCCTTTAGATTTTAAAATTTAAAGGGTGTTTTATTAATTTTTTTTCTTACTCTTGAAGGTTTCCCAGTAATCAGTTTTTCATTTAGGTTGTTTTTTACATCAGGGTTCAAAAGAAATGACACTCGTACTGATGTAGAAAAAGGTTAAAAGAGTTCGCTAATAGCTGTCATTTTTCCTTTCAACTCAATAATCCCATCGTCTTCAATACCTAAATATCGTTTGCCTCCCAAATACCTATTCTTATTAAATTCATCATAATTTGGTTGATTTGCATCCATAGAATTGAGGTGTACATTTCCAGAAGCATGAATAAACTCCATTTTATTATTCCCTAACCAAAGACCAACATGCGAAATTTTTTGTTTCTTTTTTGCAGTTGCTTTTTTTCCGAAGAAGATTAAATCTCCCTTTTCTAAACCTTCAAATTTTAAATCTTTGTCAATTGTTTTACCTACCTGTATTTGTTGAGAAGCATCTCTGGGAATGACAAAACCGTTCATTAAATAAACCATTTTTGTAAAACCACTACAATCCATCCCTTTTGAGGAAGTTCCTCCCCACAAATAAGGAAAACCGATCATTGTACTCGCAATCGTTTCAATATTTTCTTGGGTGGCTTTTAATTTCTTTAACCAAGAACCGTAATTTATAGCTTCATTTTTCTTGATAAAACCACTTCTTTGATCAGGATATTTTACTTTATAAAAATGAGCATCTTCAGATATGTATTGAAGCAGTCCACCTAAGGTAATATCAGAAACAACATCAGAAATTGGAGAGGTATCAGCATATACAAATCCAAAATTATGGGTATAAAGTACTTTTTTAGACTGATTCCAAGTATCGATTTGATTTGCAGTCATAAGAGTAATTCCCCCTTTGTCAACCCATGAAATATAATTATCTGGAGTTTGAATTCTATAAAAATCGCCTTTTTTATCCAACACTCTTAAGGACATTCCTAATAAACCTTGGGTACCTAATTCTGCAGCATGTTTTGGTTGAGATCGAATGTTAATTACGGAATTGTTAGCCACTGCATGTTGTTGATTTCCTATGGCAGAGTCTGGTAAAAATCGAACCTTATTTGTGAATGTAATTTTCCTTTTTATAATGCGATCTTTTAGTATGGAAAATGCTTTTTTTGAATTGGTCTCTCCTTCTAAAATTATTTTATTATTTGAGTTGCTAAATTGAATATCAAACAACGCAACACGTTTGTCCGGAGCGTATACTGCCTTTATACTTGAATGTATACTTTGGAGTTTGCTAATTGTTTTTTTGTCATTTTTACAAGCCA
>JAOLXX010000029.1 GCA_028343155.1 Polaribacter sp. | reverse complement strand
GCTATTCAGTTGCGCCACATGGCCTTTAAACGGCTGCAAATATAATAGCATTTTTTTAAAATAGAAAGGCTATTGTGGTTTTTTATGAATTTATTTCTAGTTTAAAAGCTTCTATAATAGGTTGGGCTTGTTCTAGGTCTTTATTTAAAATAAATAGCTCATCGATATAGTTGGTAATTTCATAAGCGGGTATTTTACCAGACTTAATTCTAGAATTAATTTTAGCCAAACTTAATAAAGTTTCAAGCCTTTTAACAAGCAGTGTCGTTTCTATAAAAACTTTTGTGTAATCTTCTGTCATTATAGGTGTTTTTAATTAAGCGATTTTAAAGTGATGAAAGCTCTCCAACCAATAATAGCTAGTTGAAATTTTGATGCTTTAGAAATATCCAACCCTTTTTTCGTAAAAGAAGGTAAAATCAATTTGTTCGTTTTTGCTAGAACTTTAAAAACTTGTCTTTTCATTAGTCGTTAATTATCTGTCAAATTTACTAAAATAAACTGCTCTATTCTTAAAGCAGGTTTTGTTTTAATATAAGTCGCTTCACTTTTTTGTCTTTTGATGTTTTCATTTCTTCTTAAAGTGATAAAAATGTATCTTCGTGAAAAATAATATGTATGAGTATTTTTTATGTAATAACGGGACTATTGTTATTAGTTTTAGGAGGTGAATTTTTAGTGAAATCTTCTATTGGACTCTCTTTAAAATTCAATATTTCTAAAATGGTTATTGGAATGACAGTCGTTTCTTTTGCTACTTCTGCCCCCGAACTATTAGTTAGTTTACATGCCGCTTTAGAGGGTTCTCCTGCAATAGCAATCAACAATGTTATTGGTTCTAATATTGCGAACATTGGTCTTGTTTTAGGGATAACGGCGATCATTGGTCCAATCATAGTTCGTAAAGATTTTTATAAGATGAATTGGCCTGTAATGATGCTTTTTTCAATCGTACTCTATTATTTTTTATGGAATGATACTCTTTTATCTAAAGGAGAAGGCTTCCTTCTTCTGTTAGGGTTGATTTTTTTTTTAGCGGTATTGATTAGAAAAGCCAGGCAAGAAGAAATTTCTTTAGAAGAAATAGATGCTACTATAGCAGAGATTGGTTTTTCTAAAATAATTATTTGTTTACTAATAGGGGGTGTTGCCCTTTATTTTGGTTCAGAATTTTTAGTCGAAGGGGCAAAAGATATTGCAAAAAATTTGGGTGTTAGTGAAGGTGTGATATCAATCACCATGATTGCTATTGGAACAAGTGTTCCAGAATTAGCAGCTTCTATAATTGCTGCTATGAAAGGTGAAAAAGCAATTTCTTTAGGAAATTTAATTGGCTCTAATATTTTTAATATTGGTTCTGTTTTAGGAATTACGGCACTTATTAAAGAAATTCCAGTTACTGAGCCTCAAATATTGGCGAGAGATATTTTCTGGATGCTTGGTTTTGCAGCGAGTTTAATTCCGATCGTCTTTATTCCAAAGCGTTTTTTTTTAAGTAGATTTAAAGGTATTGTTCTGTTTTTAGGATATGGTCTTTTTATTTATTTGGTTTTTAAAACTACCGTATAATCATTTTACATAAAAAAACGCTAACAAGAGAATGTTAGCGTTTTTTGTATTAAAAGCGGTAAGATTATTTAACTGGTTTTACAGTTTTAATAATTCTTGCAGCAATCTTATATGGATCTCCATTAGAAGCTGGACGACGATCTTCTAACCATCCTTTATACCCTTTTTCAACAGCGATAATAGGAATACGAATAGAAGCTCCTCTATCAGAAACTCCCCAAGAGAAATCAGTAATAGCAGCAGTTTCGTGATCTCCAGTTAAACGTTGGTCGTTAAACTCACCATATACATCAATGTGTTCTTTTGTTACTGGGCGGAAAGCTTCACATATTTCTGCATATTTATCAGCAGAACCACATTCTCTTAAAATTGAGTTAGAGAAGTTTGCGTGCATTCCAGAACCATTCCAATCTCCTTTAATAGGTTTTGGGTGGTAATCAATGTACCATCCATACTTTTCAGTTAAACGGTCTAATAAATATCTTGCAATCCAAATTTCATCTCCTGCTTTCTTTGCTCCTTTAGCAAATAATTGGAATTCCCATTGTCCAGAGGCAACTTCTTGGTTAATTCCTTCAAAGTTCAAACCAGCATCAATACATAAATCAGCATGCTCTTCAACAAAATCTCTACCATAAGTATTTTTACCACCTACAGAACAGTAGTACATTCCTTGAGGTCCTGGGTAACCACCAATAGGGAATCCTAAAGGTAATTGAGTTTTAGTATCCATAATGAAATACTCTTGCTCAAAACCAAACCAAAAATCGTTATCATCATCTTCAATAGTAGCACGTCCGTTAGAAGGGTGTGGTGTTCCATCGGCACTTAATACTTCTGTCATTACTAAGTATCCATTAATTCTAGAAGGATCTGGATAAATTGCAACTGGCTTTAAAATACAGTCAGAAGCGCCTCCAGAGGCTTGTTTTGTAGAAGAACCGTCAAAAGACCAGTTTCCTAACTCTTCGATTGTACCTTTAAAGTTTTCATGTTCTTCAACTTTAGTTTTACTTCTCATGTTTTGAGTTGGATTATATCCATCCAACCAAATGTATTCTAATTTAATTTTAGCCATAATATATAATTGTTTATTGTAAAATTCTTCTTACAAAAATGAAATAATTTACCTTCATATCAAAAAAAAGAGGGGTAAAATTTCTAAAATGTTTGAAAAATAATTTTATCCCTAATTTTGAAAGGGTATCTTTGTTTAAAATTAAAAAATAAATAGATAATATTAGTAATATGTCAAGGATAAGATTCAATGCATTACAAGAAACACTTCATAGAAGTCCTATAAAAGTGCTTCAGAGCGAAAAAAGATCAACCCTTTTTGGGCAAAATGTCTTTAACAAACATGCTATGCAACAGTATCTTACGCGTGCAGCTTATGAAAGTGTGATGGATGCAATTGAACATGGAACCAAAATTGATAGAAAAATTGCGGATCAAGTTGCTGTAAGTATGAAAGATTGGGCAATGTCCAAAGGGGCTACTCATTATACACATTGGTTTCAGCCACTTACGGGTGCAACGGCAGAAAAGCACGATGCCTTTTTTGAATCCATCAACGGTAGTTTGGCAATGGAGAAATTTGATGGAGAACAACTCGTTCAGCAACAGCCTGATGCAGCAAGTTTTCCGCATGGAGGAATTAGAAATACTTTTGAAGCAAGAGGTTATACCGCTTGGGATCCCACTTCCCCAGCTTTTATATACGAAACGACACTTTGTATTCCTACCATTTTTGTAGCATATACAGGAGAGGCTCTGGACAACAAAACCCCCTTATTAAGAGCTTTACAAGCCATTGATACTCATGCAACTGCTGTTTGTAAATTTTTTGATAAAAATGCAGCCAAAGTGAGTGCCACTCTAGGATGGGAGCAAGAATTTTTTTTAATTGATGATGCCTTGGCGCTTTCTAGACCTGATATTCAACTTACAGGTAGAACGTTATTAGGGCATTCTCCAGCAAAAGGACAACAATTAGAGGATCATTATTTTGGAACCATTCCGGCAAGAGCGATGAGTTTTATGCAAGATTTGGAGCAAGAATGTATGTTGTTGGGAATACCAGTAAAAACAAGGCACAACGAAGTGGCACCGAATCAGTTTGAGGTGGCGCCAATTTTTGAAGAAGCAAATTTAGCAGTAGATCACAATTCATTGCTAATGGACGTTATGCAGAAAGTTTCTCGTAGGCATCGATTTAAGGTATTATTTCATGAAAAGCCTTTTGCAGGGATAAATGGTTCTAGCAAACACAACAATTGGTCACTATCCTCAAACAACGGAACAAATTTGTTGAGCCCAGGGAAAACACCAATGAAAAACTTACAATTTCTAACTTTTTTCATCAATACAATCAAAGCGGTGCACACATACGAAGAACTGTTAAGGGGTTCCGTTGCTTCCCCTAGTAATGAACATCGATTAGGAACCAACGAAGCGCCTCCGACAATTATGTCTGTTTTTATTGGAAGTCAGTTGTCAGCTGTTCTAGATGATTTAGAGAATGTGACAAAAGGAAAGCTTTCACCTCAAGAAAAAACAGATTTAAAGTTGAATATTATTGGTAAAATTCCTGAAATTTTATTAGATAATACAGATAAAAATAGAACATCACCTTTTGCTTTTACAGGAAATAAATTTGAATTTAGAGCCGTGGGTGCTTTGGCAAATTGTGCCATACCAATGACTGTTTTATTTACAATTGTAGCAAAACAATTAAAGGAATTTAAAATAGAAGTAGATGCTTTAGTAGGTGAGAAAAAACTTAAAAAAGATGAAGCTGTCTTTAATATCTTAAGAGAATATATTAAAGACTCCAAAGCCATTCGTTTTGAAGGAGATGGGTATGGTGAAGTATGGGAAAAAGAAGCGAAAAAACGAGGTTTAAGTAATAATAAATCAACTCCAGAAGCACTCAAAGTAAAAATTTCTGACAAGGCAATTAATTTGTTTGAAGAGATGCAAGTTATGAGTAAAATGGAGTTAAAAGCACGGTACGAAGTTGGCTTAGAATCCTATTCAAAAAAGATGCAGATAGAGAGCCGGGTGCTAGGAGATATCGCAAGAAACCATGTGGTACCGACAGCGGTTATTTATCAAAATACCTTGCTAGAAAACACGAAGAACTTAAAAGAAATTTTTGGAGGAGATTATAAAAATATCGCTAAAGAACAGATCGATTTAATTATGATTATTTCGAATCATATTACTCAAATTAACGCCTTGGTTATTGAAATGGAAGTAGAAAAAACGAAAGCAAATAAATTTGAGGGTTTAAAATCTGCGGAATATTACAGTAAAAAAGTAAAACCATTTTTTGAAGAAATAAGATATCATTGCGATCAATTAGAAACGATGGTGGATGATAATTTATGGCCACTCACAAAATATAGAGAATTGCTATTTACAAAGTAATTATTAGATTTTCATACCTGAATTATATCTAAAACTTGTCAGGTTTTTCTTACAAAAAGACCAGGTATTGATAGAGGTGTTTTTTTTGAAATAAAATCATTCTGTTTTTAATCAAAAGACTAAATTTGCAACTCACAACACAACAACATGAGTCAAGAAGTTTCTAAAAGATACGCACAAAGAGGTGTTTCTGCATCCAAAGAAGATGTTCATAATGCGATTAAGAATATAGACAAAGGTTTATTTCCAAAAGCATTTTGTAAAATTGTGCCAGATTATTTAACAAATGATGAAGATTATTGTTTAATAATGCACGCTGATGGCGCAGGAACAAAATCTTCTTTAGCTTACATGTATTGGAAAGAAACTGGAGATATTTCTGTTTGGAAAGGCATTGCGCAAGATGCTTTAATAATGAATATTGATGACCTTTTATGTGTTGGTGCAACAGATAATATATTACTTTCTTCAACCATTGGAAGAAATAAAAGTAAAATTCCTGGTGAAGTTTTATCAGCAATTATAAATGGAACAGAAGAACTCATAGAAGATTTAAAAGGTTTTGGAGTAACCATTCATTCAACAGGTGGAGAAACCGCAGATGTTGGCGATTTAGTGCGTACAATTATTGTAGATTCTACGGTAACAGCAAGAATGAAACGTACAGATGTTGTAGATAATGCAAACATAAAAGCGGGCGATGTAATTGTTGGTTTAGAATCTTTTGGACAAGCAAGTTACGAAACCGAATATAATGGAGGAATGGGTTCTAATGGATTAACTTCAGCAAGACATGATGTTTTTCATAAATATTTATCAGAAAAATATCCAGAAAGTTTTGACGCTGCTGTTCCTGAAGATTTAGTGTATTCTGGAAGCACAAAATTGACAGACAAAGTAGAAAATTCTCCTATTGATGCTGGTAAATTGGTTTTATCACCAACAAGAACCTATGCACCAATTATTAAAGAAATTTTATCGAAATTTAATAAAGAAACTGTGCACGGAATGATACATTGTTCTGGTGGCGCACAAACAAAAATATTACATTTTGTAGATAATTTGCATATTGTAAAAGATAATCTATTTCCAATTCCACCATTATTTAAATTGATACAAGAACAATCTAAAACCGATTGGAAAGAAATGTACCAAGTTTTTAACTGCGGACATAGAATGGAAATTTACGTTTCTCCAGAAATTGCACAAGATATAATTGCTATCTCAAAATCTTTTAATGTTGCTGCTAAAATTGTGGGTAGGGTAGAAGCTTCACCAACAAAAAAACTAACTATTAAAAGCGAGTTTGGAGTTTTTGAGTATTAGTGTTTTTAACTACTCTTTTAAAAACTTAAAAGTTTTTATTTCTCCATTTATACTACTTACTAAAAAGTACAAACCTTTGCTGTAATTAGAAATATTAATATTCGTCTCTTTAGCAGTAATGTTTGAGGCGTAAATTTGTTTTCCTGTACTATTGTAAATTAGGAATTTATCATCTAAAGAAAAGACTGTTTTCTTATTGTTAAGCACAATATTAGAAAAAGCAGGATTTGGATAAATTTCTATTGAGTTCTTAACCAATTCTTCGTCAGATAAAGATAAAGTTGTGTTATAACATTCATTTGTATAGGCTGTACTCAATTCTGTACTTGTAAGTAAACTTGTGATGCCATTCATAACAATACATCTTCCATCATTATGATTATATGTCATATATTCTGCATCATTTTCAAATGCTTTAAAAGTACATTGTTCAAATGTTAATGGATTATTTACAGTTTGTGTTGCATGTGTCCAATTAGAAAAAAGTGTAGTACCTCCAGACCAACGACTATAAGTAGATTCTTCATTAAAATTACAAGGCTTAAAAAATAAAAGATATAAAGTTCCTGTACCGCCAGCACTAACACCACCACCAAAATTTACAGCAATTGAGCCATCACTAAGTAAATCTCCAACAAAAGAAATAGATCTAGAAAAACGTTCATTTGCCCCAAAAGTAAAGTCGAAGCCACCTTGAGCTTCATCAATTTTAGTATAGGTTTTTACAGTTTTATCAGAATTTAAATAAAGTATATAAGCTTCGCCTTCATTTTGTTGATTTGCACCGGTAATTAAATCTGGAATTCCATCTCCATTTAAATCTCCAGGAGCACACATTGCATGTCCAAATTGTGCTCCAAAACTCCCATTCGGATTTTCTCCATCAGTTAAAACATCATTAAATCCACCTTGGTTTTCCGTTATTTTTATTTTGGAAACTACGTTAAAAGTATTAGCATCTAAAGAAAGAATCCAAATTGCACCTTTACCACCATTAGACATAAATGCACCCACAGCTATTTCTAAAGTACCATCTTCATCAATATCACCAAGCATTGCAACTTCTCTTCCTCCAAAATTATCTTCATCTTCCAAACCAGTACCAAAACCTCCAGAAGTAGAGTTAATGGTTACAATATTATTTGTAATCACTTGAGAAGAATTATTAAAAAATAAAATGTCTATAGAACCTCTGTTTCTCCCACCAGCATCAGAATTTGGATTACAAGCCACCAAATCTATTTTTCCATCATTATTTAAATCGCCAATGGCTGATAAACCTTGGGCTATAATATTAGAGCTTTTAACATAGTTTTTTACAGTTCCATCTCTATTTAAATGGATAATATATAATGCAATATTTGTAGAATTCGGAGCAGAAACTGCGATATCTGGTATATCGTCATCATTGTAATCTCCAATACCAGCAACACCATAACCAAAATAATTTTTTTCTAACAAGGTTTCGTTAAAACCTCCTTCTAATGCAGATATTTTTTGATTATCTTTTACAGTACCGTTAGCGTTCATAAATAAAATATAAACCGCACCGGCATCTGTTTGTCCATCGTCATCAGATCTTGCTCCAACAACTAAATCAATAATTCCATCTCCATCAATATCTCCTGCTTGATCATGATCGCGACTGAATCTATCTCCTGCATCTAAGTCCGCAAAAAAGCCTCCGGATCCTTCTTCTATTTTAACAAAACCATCTGGTCCAAATTGAGTTGTTAATTGTGCCTTAGTTTCTACGATTGTTATTACACACAAAAAAAGTAATATTTGGGTTAGTTTCATTTTAATTTTTTTTTATTAGTCATTCTTTAGACCTAACTTTTTAATAAAAGTTTGTTTTTAAGAAAAAAAAATTAACCTTAAAATCATCTTTAGAAACTACCGCTTTTAACTGTTTGTTATCTAGATAGTATTTTATTTTCTTAGGAAACTCATTTTTACAGTTTTTACAAACAAAAGAACTATCAG
>JAOLXX010000028.1 GCA_028343155.1 Polaribacter sp. | reverse complement strand
AGAACCTTAAAAGAGGTATGTGTTTATTAAGTGGTCTGTTAAGACTTTCTAATTTATTTCTTAGTTGGCTTCCTTCTTTGTCTTTACCTATAACGAATCTAATAAGAAAAACTCAAGAAATTTATTTGATTTTCTGAATAATTTATTATATTGCTTAAAAAATTTACAAATATCATATGGTAGTTATTTTATACATTTTACTTGGAATTGGAGGGCTATATGTTCTAGCATATATAGTAGATTATATAATTGTAAAAATAAGAATCTCAAAAAGAGGTAATAAATATATAAGTTTTAAAGATTTCAATGGCATCGTGCAAGCATTCCCTTTTAATAAAGAAAAAAGATATAGCACCTATTTTAAGATATTGGACCCTCTTACACATCTATTATTAGAAGCTTGCGGTTATAATTGTGATAATTTTAAAACTTATAATAAATGGGAAAAATCAATAAATAAAATAGCTGAAAAATATGTTTATAATAGTGATTTTGATTATGAAAAAAAAATGAGTAAGGAAGAGATGTTTAAGTACCTTGAAAGCGATAAGTTTGACTCATTCACTAATTGGTACGATTTCCCTGAATTAGTTATCAGCTATGTATTAGATGTAAATAGTAATTATGATGAAGAAAATCCAATAACAAAAGAAGATCTTGAAAAAGCAAAAATCCAATTACAAGATGAGGCTATTAAAGAAAGAATATTTTCAAACAAAAAATTTAAAGAACATCTTCTGTTGAAAATTGAAGCAATAAAAATAATGATTAAAGAGAATCAGGAGGATATTAAGATACCATATTTAAAATTAAATTTGCAACTAGCCGAACTAGCCCTAAGTAATGCAGAAACAACAGAAAATCATAGGAAAATGGAAATCATGCGCCAATATAACTAAATTTATTACCTATCCTAAAGAAAAAAGTTGGGGTAGCATGATAAACCTAAACAGATACAACGTTCGAAATTAGACCCTTTCGACCCAAAATTATTCTTGGAAATAATTTTTTATCCTTAGAGACAATTTCTTGCTATAAAATTCAAATCCTCCCCAAAATAGTTCGACTTCACTCCCCTCTGCTCCACTTTTTATTCCCAAGAATAATTTTTTATCCTTGGGAATAATTATTTGTTGTCAGCTTATATACTTAAGTAAAATTCGTTTTTCTTCAAATTGATTATCCGTTAATATGAACTCTTTTGCGATACTTTGCCCTGCAAGACTAAAACCTGATGACTCAAAAACGTGGAGAGTATCTTTGTCTGCTTCAAAAAAATAGATGCTAATGCTAAAAGAAGAATCGATTAAGGTTTCCCAATTTTTTAAGTTAGGTCTTCTTCTTGGCTTTTCAGGATGATGTTTATTAGGTCTAAAACGCCAATCGAAAAGACCAATTTTAGTGATCCTGTGCATATCATCAGCTTTGTATTGTTTTAACCAAAGCTTCATAACTGGAGTTATAAATTCTGGATATGGAAAATTATCTTGCATTACACTAAAGATTTTAAATGTTCATAGATCATTACCATTGCCAACGTATCTAGCTCGCAATAGCGTTTTAATGCATCTGATATGTCTTCTCTTTCCTTTTCAGTCATATCGGTATACTGTATCTTTCCATAGGCTGTAAGTGCAGCTCCTCCATCATCGATATTATCAATGTTAGACAACCTAGCTTCAATCTCTTCTTGACTTATATTTTTATGGACTGGAGGTAAGGTTTTGTAGGGACTAATAATTTCGTTCTCCTGCTTTGTTAGCCAAATATGATCGTCTGGAAGGTTTTTACTGCTCACCGCAATGGCTCCAATAGGTTTACTGTATTTTTCTTGAACAAACTGGCTAGACTTTAACACGGCAGGCAGCACTTTTTTAATGGAATTTGATCCAAAAGTATGTGGATTGTAATAGTAGTTAACAACCACCTTACAGAGGTCTACCATATCTCGTGTACCCTGGTTTTGTTTTCTTAGCGGCACTATCCAAGAGTCTGGATTGCCTTTTGTAGGATGGCTAATGGATTCGATAAATGAAACAAGTGATTCTTTGTTAGGGGCATCACTCGCTTTTAATTGAGTTCTAATGGCATTTAGTATCGTATTTTCGTGGGTTGCAAATTTAAAAATAGTTCCTTCATCTTCTGATAAGGCTTGTTGCAAAGATTCAACAAATTCAAAATTTGGAAACTCGCCAGCAGTTGAGTTAATATATTGGTTGGCATGTTCTATACGGCCATCTTCATAATAAATATGATGTGAATACTGAAATGCTATTTGCTCATAGGGTTTACGACCCGTATGGAATGGTAGTGGCACTGTAGAGGTTTCAAAATCAATAAAATGGAGTGGATATACCCAAGTATCCATTTCGGCTTTTAAACCATCAATATCTACAAATTCTGAAAAGTCATTATCACGTTCTTTTTCTATTTGAAGCCATTGGCGTTCTGTCCGATCCAGTTTCCCTGCTGCTTCTTTGTATTTAATATCTTCTGGCGTTAATTGTGATTTAAATAGCAGCCCTTGCTCCATTAATTTTGGATCTTTCAAATCCCATACATTAAAAATATTTGGGGTACTAAAATCGGTGTCAGTCCATTGGTATTGTGTTTTAAAACAGTGTTCAAAACCCGATAACTTAGATTGACCTTCTGTACTGTCATCTTTTTTGAATTCACATTTTTTACAGGCCGAAAATTGAGCAGGCCAGTTTGGATAATAATTTTTTATTCTAATCTCAGATAATAATTCAATTGCTTCATGAAAGTTTAAATTATCATAATACTTATAGGAACTATCATGAATTTTTGAAACAACCTCCGTTAAATTTTCGAGGTATAATAGATTTTTACCTAATTGAATCTTATCTTTTTCTAAAACATCAACACCTGTACGTTTATCCGTTGTTTGTTTTACTCTAAAAAATTGATTTAATCCATCTATCGTGGCAACTTTTGATTTATCCACCAAGCACAGAAAAGGCGTTATTTTGAAATCTGGCAAACAAAGTTGAGTGACGTATGTTTGAAAAGCCAAATCAAAAAGGTACGGTTTCCAGCTGCTTACTAACTTTCCTTTTGAGCTCACAAAATTATAGTCCTTATTTGGATCTATTGATTTTGCCTTAACTTCTATAAGCTGAATATGAGTCCCTTTTTTAACCAATACATCCGTTCTTATAAATAAATCATCCACATAAAAAGCGGCTTCATAGATGACTACATTTTCTCGTTTTAGAAGCTCAGATGTTTGATCTGCCAAATCTTGATAGTCATTGTCCTCATAAGGCGCATCTACTAAAATCCCACCAGGATATTGCAAACGGGCGTATTCCTCCACCTGAAAACCACCGCTGGCTAATGCTTGTAAAAATGAATCTTCATTTTTTATGTTGTGATAAACTTTTGGGCTGTTTGAAAAGTAGAGTTTATTGGGACATTCTAATCCCTGCTTAAATCTTGATTTTGAGAGTGCTTTCATAATAGATAGTTTAATACAGTGTTCCAATCGGGATACTTATCTGAGCCAAAATGAATCCACTCACCATCAAAATTTTTCGCGCCATTATTAGGACGGTCATCAATGAGTATATCGCCTTTTACTAAATCCTTTCGATGCGTTAAGATAAGCTTTCTATTTATTTTTTCGCCAAATTGTTCTTCTAACCACAATCGTTTATCGGTCCAAGCCGAAGGATTATTCCAAGGCGCTGTGCTTAGAAAATACACTTCATATTTCTCCGAATGAAGTAGTTTTTCTACAGCGCTAATCGCAGCATCTATGGGTTTTAAGTTCCTAAAAAGCCCCGGGATCGTATCGGGGTCTTTATCGTAAGGAGATTCATTTCTTAAGGGATGTGCATTCATCGCAGACACAAAGTCTGCAACCACGCCATCTAAATCTATATAGAGTAATTTCATGAAATTATAACATGATCTTATTTTTAATGATGTTTTCAATTTTCTTTGAGTCCCTAATTGAAAAATCTTTTGCAATAATTTGTCTATTTTTCTGTTTTAAAATCTATTCAATAGTGCATTCATAGGTGTCTTTTATGTTGGAAGCAACTTCAGAAAAATTAATAACTCCTTTGCCTGGCAACAATATCAATGAAGAAAATCCTGGTTCGCCAGAATTAATAGCTTCAATCAAATTATCTAAACGAACAAAAACTAAATCGCTCAATTTAAATTCATTTTCAACTTCTAATGCTGCCTTTAGGTGCCATTTACCATACTTTATAGTTACATCACCTTCGCTTTTTAAATTACAATAGGCATAAGGTATTGTTATAGTGTCTCCAGACTCTGCTTTAATAGAACAAGAGCCCACATAATCTATTAAATAATAGTTTGGCAAAATAGCTGGTTTATAGATGCCATTATCCAAATCGGTTTCGTCTTTGTCTACTGTAAATTCTCCAAAGCGTTTATTGATAACTAGCTCGTTATCTACTTTTACTTTAATGATATTATCTACATCCCAACTAAATTCTTCATTGTCCCAATCTTGATACATTGAGCCTAATACTTCTATTTCTAATTTTTTCACTTACGCTTCTTCTATTGTTAAACCTGCATTATCTAATACCTGTTTTATAGGATAAGCTGCACCATCATAAATATTATTTGCAACTAACAATAGCGTTACATATTCATTTTTAGCGATTAAATTATCTTGAGCACAGATTTGCATTAGAATTTGAATGAATCTTGATTTTTGTGCATTATCAAGATGCGTACCTAGATAATTGATTGCGTTTACTAGTAAGGTGTTATGCCTACCCATTTTAGAATACATCTGAGACATTGTATCTACGTGATCCCAAACGTCACGAACTTCTATGCCTTGTTCGTCATATTCATCAAAAGCGACCTGCATCCAGTTTAATTCGCCTTCAATAACTTCTCCATCTGCCAGCATGGTGTGTCTTATCACAAATGCTAAAGCATGCGGCAATTTCCAATTTGAAGAACCTTCTATAATATCGTCTTCAGGTGCATTCTCTGCTACAACTTCTTCGTTTTCCGCAATAGCAGCCTGATCACCTTCCGTGCTAATTTGATATCCCAACGTTCCTGCATGTAACAAGAAATTAGATAAATTTTCTTTTCCCCATTGGTTACAAACGGCTATTTTGGTTCCGTCTGATAATGTTATTGGTTCTTTTACGTAATAATTTCGTTCGTTTTTTGCGTCAATGTCGGTTAGTGCTTTACAAACACCTTTTCCGCCTTGTAAATCATCGAACCAAGTTTCTAAAAATGCTTGATAAGTGCCTTCAAAACTACTAGCGTGATGTTCAACAATTTTATGAACTAATCGTGCTTTATTTAAATTAGAACCTACGCCTTCTACTGTGTATTTTGTATAATCTTTTGCCATTTTATTTTATTAATTATTGTTTTTTAGTTTATCGTTTAGCAGATCTTTAAAATTATGTTGTGATAAAGAATTTACTAAGGTTTTTATTTCTGATTTGAATATGCTCTCTAGGTTTGTCTTGTTTCTAAATGAAAAGTTATTAATCAAATAGCTGCAAAATGACTTTGATGTACTTTTATTAAATTTTAGTTTATTATTTTTATCTCGACATTTATCCAGTGTCTCTTCTCCAAAAATAGTTCTAAGTATTCCTATAGAATCCTTTGTCCCTCCCACCGCATTATGATACTCTTCCTTGCCCGTTTCTTTAATTAAACCGGACTTGTAAACCACATCAGCAAAATAGAATTTGAACTTACCCTTATCAGGTTTGTTCTGCTCAAATTGAAATCCAATTCTAAAATCGATTGGTTTTTTACTATTAAAAATCTTAGGATTAGGATTTTGTAAACTAGCAGTGGTAAACACTTCTAATAAAAAGCCTCCATTATTTCCCGTGTCTGTTAAAAATCTTACCTCAAATGGTTCGTTTGGGTATTCATTTCTAACGAAATTTCTTAATTCTTCTGCTACAGCTTCAAAATGTAAGCGTAGTCCGTACTTCCTTAAAATTGTAGTTTGAGGCTTTAAGCACTCATTTATATGGTTCTTGGATATGCTCTCATTTTTAATTATTACTTGACAGGGAGTCCTTTGGTTCTCACCTAAAAATTGACTTACAAGGAAATCTCGATAGTCATCAAATATTTTATTACCCGTAGACACGGGCATACTCGTGACAATATGCCAATAGGATATAGTCACCCAGAGATTCTTTTCTTCTCTGGTATCGTCCCACATATTTTTTTGTTTTTCATCGCTGACAGCAGGTACCAAGAAAAGATACTGCCATTTCACCTTTTCTCCAGCATTAAATTCTTGTTCTATTTCAGCTTTATTTCTAATTAAATAAAACTGAGTTTGCGACAACTTGGTGTTTTTAGCTATCCCATTATATTCCTTTTCTACTTTTTTGGGATTTACTGCTATAAAATGTTCGTTCGCTTTTATTTTATTCTCTATATGAATAAAATGATGTGTATCACCCATTTTATAAGATACTAAAATGTCCGTGTTATGCCTCTCACAATGCACTTCTGCATCCGTAATATCAAGAATGTCATCTGGGTTTGCTACTTTCTTTATAAAGTTAAGTAGCATCTTTTCTGATGCATTAAATGCCCAGCTAATACACTCGCTATGAAATCGCTCCAAATTATGGTGAGCCACAGATTTAAAAAAATTCAGGTCTTTTAATTTGGACATATTTTGCAACTATTTTTAATAATTTTTTCAAATATAGTTTTTTTTTTTTTCAAAATTGAAATTCTATTTTAAATTAGATACAATTCAATTAAGTGGAAAAGAGGGTTTTATTAAAAGTGTTGTTGAAGCTAAAAATACTGAATGGGATAAAAAGTAATATTTTATTTTAAAATCACTTAAAAATGGTATCCTTCAATGCTTACGGATATTCATACTACTTATTTCTAACCTATCTATTCGCAAGGGTCATCGAGTGAGGTTCTTGAATAGGTACTCGGATATTCTGGTGGTTCACTATTGTTTGGATTTTTCCAACGATTCTCTCGAAAAAGAGTATTATCTTTTACAGTAAATACAATCACGTCTATATCATCTTCATAAGTAATACTATCCTCTGTGATATTACTATAATATGATGTTGCATCTACCACAAAAATTTGATTACAATCCTCAATAGGTATTGAGGTATTTTTTTCGTAATCGTATACTTTTATGCTTTTATCCTTAAAAAACTGAAATCTCTGTAAGGATAAAGATTTATCTACTTTATCTCCGTTAAATGTTTCTTGTTCCCATACTATACCATCATATTTTTCAAAAAAAGTTTGAGCAGAGGCGTTATCGTCATCATCTTCATCAGAAGAACAACCTAATAAAGTTATAGCAAAGAATAAGTAAAGTAAATTCTTCATATTGGGGGAATATTTTGTTTTGTAAATATAACTAATTTATTATAGCTGAACTTATCGGTAAAGGAAAATTAACTATTTTTACTTTGAAAGAACTATTGATTTCATTTAACACAATTCCTACACCTCAGCAACATCCATTCTACGTCAAATACTTAAAGAATAATTGCATTAATAAAACACCATTCCTAAACCCTAAAAGTATTCATTCTATGTCAAATACTAACATAATAATTGTAGATTTAATATGGTTTTAATTTGTACTAATCGAACTATCATTAAGGTTAAACCTTTTTCAAGGGTTTTTTTTAGAGTCTGATATGGACTAGTGTTAAGTTTTTTTTTATATTGCGTAAAACAAACTAAAATAAGTTTACTATGAAAAAATTCCTATTCCTATTAATTGTAATTATTATAACTGACACTATTAATGCCCAATGGAAATTAAAATACAGTTTAGATGAATTTGGAGAAAAAACAAGTAAAACTCACAAAACATTAACAGCCGAAGGAACATTTTCAAATTCTGCCACTCAAAACTCTGAGGCTATTTTCTATTTTGCAGATAAAGGTGATGCAATGTTGATAAACGTCTATGAATATAAATCTAGTCTAGCTACAAATACTGAAAATACATTTGAAATGGTTAAGGTTAGAAAAAAAGGTGGAGATACTAGTTACTTAGAGGGTGTTTTATTTTCTGAAGGAGGAGCATTATATTTTGATGGAAGACTTTATAATCAACTAAAAAATGTGATTAAAGATTCTGGAGACTATATTATGATTTTCGACAGAACAACAAAATATTCAAATTCAAAATATAAGATTAATTTCAGTATTGTTAATGACGATGACGAAAAAGAGCTAGAGGATGATTTGGTGTTTAAAACAAAGCCTTTTAAAAAAATAAAAGTTCACAACTCTTTTTTAAATGAAATCAAAGCAACAGCAAAATATTCAACAAAAAAAGTTAAAGAAGAAAATGTTGAGGTAAAGTTTTATGGGGATTCAGAATTGAAAGTGTTTTTTATGGAATTTAAAAATTATAATGGCATTCCTCCCAAAAATATGAGAAAATCTATTTTTGAAAAAGTAAAAATACAACTCCCAATTGATTATTCTATTGAGGTAAATGCCTTTATTTCTGACAATAAAATTTTTATAAATAATAAAGACTATGATTACTTAATTAAAACTTTAAATTATTTAGGTAAATATAAAATACAATTAAAAAGTAAAAAATTAAAACACTCTTACACTATTGAATTTAATCTATAGAAAAGAATAATTTCTTGTGTAAAAGCTTAACATTATTTTATTCAGTTCCTAGTGATGTCTGAAACGAAATTTGATAACAAGTACAATAATGAATATACCTACTATAGTCAATTCAACTTTACTAGTGATTCAAAATAATATAAATTAATATGAAAAAACTACTATTTACGCTCATAACACTTATATTTTCAATTATTTGTTTTTCTCAAGATTTAAAACCTTATGATAAAGATGAATTTGATATTGATAGAATTAACGGTTCTG
>JAOLXX010000027.1 GCA_028343155.1 Polaribacter sp. | reverse complement strand
ATTGTCATTTTCATCATGAAACAAAGAAATTGCATATTCTCCTTTACCTAATCCTTTAAAGATACCTACCGATTTTTTATCTTTTATATCTGCAACAATACCTTGAGGTTTTGTTAAAAATGTTTCTTTACTATCATAAATTGCCAAATAAATTCTTCCATTATCATTTTCTATTCCAGTAATAACTATCGTCAGATCAAAAGTAGCATCTTGCTGTTGCGCCGATATTGAAAATATTTTACAAAGAATTAAAGTGGTTAGTAAAAGTACTTTTTTCATGATTGTCTTTTTGACGATTCAAATATCGGATGTTTCTTTGTCTTATAAAAAATAATATGCTCGAATTGTATTTTTTTTTAAAGTAGGATCTCTGTTGATAATATTTTTGTTAAAAAGAAGTCAAAAAAAATCCATCTAAAAAGATGGATTTTATACTAAAATAGAAATGCTTTTAACTTAAAGCTATTTTTATTCTCTTAATAGCTTCTCTAATTTGTAATTCAGAAGCTGCATAGGACAAACGAATACAATTAGGAGTACCAAAAGCATCACCAGTAACCGTAGCAACATTTGCTTTTTCTAAAATGAATAAAGAAAAATCACTTGCGTTTTCTATTTTCACCCCATTAATCGTTTTACCAAAGAAAGCAGAAATGTCTGGAAAAACATAAAAAGCCCCTTCAGGAACATTTACTTTAAATCCATCAATTTCTCTCAATAACTCAATAATAATATCTCTACGAGTTTTAAACTCATCTACCATATATTGAATTTTTGAAACTGGTGCTAATACTGCTGTTATTGCTGCTCTTTGTGCAATACAATTTGTGCCAGAAGTAATTTGCCCTTGCATTTTTGTACATGCCTTTGCAATCCATTCTGGTGCGCCAATATAGCCAATTCTCCAGCCTGTCATTGCAAATGCTTTTGCCAAACCGTTTACCGTAATGGTTCTGTCGTACATGCTATCGATGGCTGCAAAACTAAATGGTTTTGTGTCGTAATTAATATGCTCATAGATTTCATCGGATAAGATATAAATCTGTGGATGTTTTTCTAAAACTGCTGCCAATGCTCTGTATTCTGCTTCACTATAAATCGTTCCACTAGGATTGTTTGGAGAATTAAAGAAAATCATTTTTGTCTTCGGCGTAATAGATGCTTCTAATTGTGCCGGAGTGATTTTGAAATCATTTTCTATAGAAGAAGGAATCTCCACATAAGTTGCTTCACATAAGATCGCAATTGCAGAGTAACTAACCCAATAGGGTGTAGGTAATAAAATTTCATCACCAGGGTTTAATAATACCTGCGCAATGTTTGCGATTGATTGTTTTGCTCCTGTAGAAACTACGACTTGACTTGGCTTATATACCAAATCGTTATCACGTTTAAATTTTGTGCAAATGGCTTCTTTCAATTCTGCATACCCATCTACTGGAGAATACGAATTGTAATTTTGATTGACCGCTTCAATGGCAGCGTCTTTGATAAAATCGGGGGTATTAAAGTCTGGTTCCCCTAAACTTAAACCAATAATATCTTTTCCTTCTGCTCTTAATTCTCTTGCTTTAGCAGCCATTGCTAAAGTTTGAGACACGGGTAAACTGTTAATTCTGTCTGATAATGGATGTTTCATTCTACTGTTAATTGTTGTTGTATTTATGCTAATTCGGGTTTTTTTCCTAAAACACCTAAATGTCTAAAATGGGCTATAATTGCGCTTCTAGTGGTTTTATATTCGTTGTAAGGTAAATTAAATTCCTTGGTAGTTTCCTTTAAAATTTTAGCTAACTTCTTATAATGAATATGAGAAATATGTGGAAAAATATGATGTTCAACCTGATGGTTTAGCCCTCCTGTATAGAAGTTTACAAACGAATTACTTGAAGCAAAATTAGAAGTTGTATACAATTGGTGGACGGCCCAAGTGTGTTCTAAGTTTCCATCTTTATCTGGAACTGGCATTTCTGTATTTGGAACAATATGTGCCAATTGAAAAACCAAACTTAAAATCATTCCTGCTGTATAATGCATCACAAAGAAACCAATAAAAATTTTCCACCATGCAACGTCTAAAACCAATAATGGTAAAACAATCCAAAGGGCATAATATCCAATTTTAGAAATGACTAATTTTGTCCATTCTGTAGCTGGATTTGGAAAATCTCCATAGGATAGTTTGCGTTTCAAATAACGATGCATTTGCTTAATATCTGTCGTAATTGCCCAATTAATCGTTAGTAAGCCGTAAATAAATACAGAATAGTATTTTTGAATTTTATGAATTGGTAGCCAACTAGAATGTTGAGAAAAACGAATTATCCTTCCAGCATCGATATCTTCGTCATGGTCCTTTATATTGGTAAAAGTATGGTGTAATACATTGTGTTGTACTTTCCAATTGTATACATTTCCTGCTAAAATATAAATACTGCTTCCCATGAGTTTGTTCACCCATTTCTTACTAGAAAAAGAATCATGATTACTATCATGCATTACATTCATTCCTACACCTGCCATTCCAATTCCGGTAACGACCATTAAAAGGATCATAACCCACTGGGGCATTGCCACCATTAATATTAAAATAAAAGGCACAAAAAACAGCGAAAACATGATAACTGCTTTGGAATATAGTTTCCAGTTTCCAGTTCTTTTTAGCTGGTTTTCTTTAAAATATAAATTGACTCTTTTATTGAGCGTTTTTAAAAATTTTGCTTTATCTACTCTCGAAAAATTAATTGTTTTCATCTAGGGTTATAAAATACTTTGCAAAAATATGCTTTTTAATTTTGCTTGAGATGATAAATGTTAGTTTTTGTGAAGAATTGTTGACAACAAAAAACTATTTTTGTCGCTCAAATATATTTATTGATGGAAATTATACACAAATATTTTAAAGATTTATCGGAAACACAAATTGAACAGTTTTCGAAACTTCAAGAATTGTACAAAGATTGGAATTTAAAAATAAATGTAGTTTCTAGAAAAGATATCGATGAGTTGTATTTACGTCACGTGTTACATTCTTTAGGAATTGCAAAAGTAATAACGTTTAAACCCGGTTCTAAAGTAATGGATGTCGGTACAGGTGGTGGTTTTCCTGGAATTCCATTGGCCATTTTATTTCCTGAAACTCAATTTCATTTGGTAGATTCTATTGGAAAAAAGATAAAAGTAGTAAATGAAGTTGTCGAAGGATTGGCTTTAGAAAACGTAAAAACTACCCATGGTAGAGTAGAAGATATTAAAGATACCTATGATTTTATTGTAAGTAGAGCAGTGGCACAAATGGAAACTTTTGTGGGGTGGACAAAAGGACGAATTGCTAAGAAACAAAACCACGATTTAAAAAATGGTATCCTCTATTTAAAAGGAGGTGATTTAACTGAGGAGTTAAAACTATATTCATCTGCAACCCTCTACGATTTAATAAATTATTTTGAAGAAGACTTCTACGAAACAAAAAAACTGGTTCATTTAGGAATGAAATTTAAGGGGTAAATTCCCTATATAATGAGTGCTTAAGATAGTTTCCAATTTTTTAATTGAACTATTCGTACTACTTTTGAAACATTAAAAGACTTCATCGTTAACCTATATTTTATGCCTTATCAAGACATGTTTGTTGTTTTCTGGGAACAGGTAAAACAAAGCATCCAAGAAGAACGCTTTGCCAAATTAACCATGGCAAAGACCATCGGGAAACCTGATTTAAAAAATATATTTATGAGACCCGTTCATTCTGAAGACGGTCATAAAGTTTTAGTAAAGTTTCGCTATCGATCTAAAGAAACGGATGATGTGGAAAATGAGTTGACGTTGGAAGCGGCTTTTGATCTCTTAAAACCTCATCTCAGAAAGTCTTTTTCATCAGTGCTATTATTTACCACGACAAAAGATGTTACTTTTAAAATTAATAAGAAGGGTGCTGGTAGCATATCTGAAAATTCGCCAACATTTCACAACGTTATTATAGCGGAAAAGAATCAAGAATAGCTATTTTCCTTTTTAGTTAAAAATTGTTCTGTTTATAGGACTTCCACAAACAAACCTTCGTTAGTTTTAGCAACTTTAGCCATGTTGTTTTTTGTCAAACCTTTGATGGTTTTATCCCATTTTTTGTTAGACAAACCAGATTGTATTTTTAACGTATTTAAAGCTACTTTTTCTTCTTTTTGAAGAATTGCTAAGACAGTTTTCTCTTCATCATTCAATTCTATAGAAGGTGCTTTCTTCTCTGGTCTCATTTGGGGAAAGAATAAAACTTCTTGTATTGATTGATTGTTTGTTAAAAACATAATTAAACGATCCATTCCAATTCCCATACCAGAAGTTGGAGGCATTCCATATTCTAAGGCACGTAAAAAATCTTCATCTATAAATTCAGTTGCTTCATCATCGCCTTTTTGCGCTAATTTTAATTGATGTTCAAAACGTTCACGTTGATCAATAGGGTCATTCAGTTCAGAATATGCATTTGCAACTTCTTTACCACAAATCATTAATTCAAAGCGCTCTGTCAATTCAGGATTGTCTCTATGTTCTTTACAAAGTGGAGACATTTCTTTAGGGTAATCTGTAATAAAAGTAGGTTGAATGTAGTTTCCTTCACATTTTTCACCAAAAATTTCATCAATTAACTTCCCTTTCCCCATGGTTTCATCTACAGGAATATGCATCTCTTTTGCAGCTTCTCTAATTTCATTTTCTGTTTTACCATTAATATCAAAACCAGTAAAATGTTTAATAGAATCGGCCATAGTTACTCTTGCATACGGCGCCTTAAAATTGATTTTATGTTCTCCATAAGTTGCCTCAGAAGTTCCGTTTACAGCAATTGCGCAATGTTCTAAAAGTTGCTCAGCAAAATCCATCATCCAGTTGTAATCTTTGTAAGAAACATAGATTTCCATGGCTGTGAATTCTGGGTTATGTGTTCTGTCCATTCCTTCATTTCTGAAGTTTTTAGAAAATTCATATACACCATCAAAACCACCAACAATTAATCTTTTCAAATATAATTCGTTTGCAATTCGCATGTATAATGGAATGTCTAAAGAATTATGATGTGTGATAAAAGGCCTTGCAGCCGCCCCCCCGGGAATAGGTTGTAAAACTGGAGTTTCAACTTCAAAATAACCAGCACTATTAAAGAAAGAACGCATTGCATTAAACAATTTTGTTCTCTTGATAAATACTTCTTTTACATGTGGATTCACCACCAAGTCTGCATATCGTTGTCTGTAACGCATTTCTGGATCTGTAAAAGCATCGTAGGTAACACCCGCTTTTTCTTTTGGTATTGGTAAAGGCTTTAATGCTTTTGAAAGTAGTTTAAATTCTTTAACCATGACTGTTTTTTCACCAACCTGTGTTGTGAATAGGGTGCCAGAAATTCCTACAAAATCTCCTAAATCTAATAATTTTTTAAAGACATTATTATATAAAGATTTATCTTCTCCTGCACAAATTTCATCTCTATTAAAATAAAGCTGTATTCTGCCTTCACTATCTTGCAATTGACCAAAAGAAGCTTTTCCTTGGATATTTATAACCATTAAACGGCCCGCAATAACCACCTCTTTACCTTCTGTAAAATTGTCTTTTATTTCCTTAGAATTAGAATCAACAGGAAATAAATCTGCAGGATAAGGGTTAATACCTAAAGCACGTAATTTTACGAGCTTTTCTCTACGGACAACTTCTTGTTCTGATAATTGCATTTGATGTCTTTGTTTTCTGATGTTTATTAAAGGTTACAAAGATACAATCAAATGCATTAATAGACAATTGAGAATAAAATAAATCCGCGAAATTCAGTTAAAACCTAAACGAATTAGTATATTTGTTTGCTGCTTTTTGTTGAAGTAGTAAAAGTTGTATTGTTTTGGCACTTTCGTAAAAGTGTCTTGGTTTTGTTAACCAATGGAAAGCTTCCCTGAAACGGGACGCTTTTTTTGTTCTTTACCTTTTTTGTTTTTTTTTGAAGCTATTCCCTGCTTTCCTATATCTCTTTTTTTTTGGAACTCAAAAAAGGATGCCGTTTCAATCAGGGCTATATTTATGAGGTTGTTTTAAAAATTATTAAGATATCAAAACGTATCAAAATTGTCCATTTACTAGTTGATAGTATGAGTCAAGTTATTTCTAAATAATGCATCTATATGAATATTTTTTATGTATAAATGGCTTTGTACTGTTTCTGAGAAATGACAAATTTTAAAAAAAGGTACCTTTAAATTCACAAAATTGAATAATAAATAATACAAAGTATATGGTGGCAATAGCAAACTTAATTGTTGCAGATGTAAGAAAACCGACAAAAGCACCAAATGAAGCTTTTAATGCTCTGTTTGTATCCTTGCGGTCAAACAATAATTCACCAATAAATGCACCCAAAAAAGCACCTAATAGCATGCCAAACGGAATGGGAGAAAGCAATCCTAATATTAAGCCAATTGTAGTTCCATACACTCCATATTTTGTTCCGCCAAAACGTTTTGTCCCTATTGCAGGAATAAAATAGTCGAGTACCCAAATGAATATTGCTATTCCTAAAGTGATTCCTAAAAAAGTCCAATCCATTGGAATTATTTTAGTCAAGTGCAATATGAATAAGCCCACCCAGCTTGTTAAAGGGCCAGGTAGCACAGGTAAAAAAGATCCAATAATTCCCAGACAAACAAAAACAAAACCCAGAAGCAATAAAAAGATATCCATAGTATTTTTTATAAAATTCCAAAGAAAATAGGTTTAAAAAGGACAACGTATTTTCTTTGTAACAAGTTAGTAAATATCAAGCAAGTTTTTATGATAATCTATTTCCTTTTTTTTGTAGAATAAAAGTCATTAAAATTTAGTAAATTTACGCGATAAATAGACCCAATGTTTTTGCGTGTTTTTACTTTTTGTTTGCTGATTTTTTTTATCACTTCGTGTGATAAATTTTCGTTCTCAAAAAACACTATAAATCAAGAGTTAGACACCCTCGTAAATTTTTCTTCAGTAGATATGTATCCCTCTTTTAAATCGTGTGATACGCTTATTGAAAAAACTAAAAAAGCAGCTTGTTTTAGAGCTAATATCCATCAAAGGATAGAAGGGGAGCTACACCAGCATTCTTTTATCATTAAAGAGGCTATTGATGAAATTATATTTGTTGATTTGATTATTAATTCTAGAGGAATCATTATCTTAGATAGTATTCAATCTCCAATAATGATAAAAACCACCTTAACTAAACTAGATAGCCTAATAAAATCTAGTATTCAGAAACTACCAAAAATATTTCCTGCAATTAAAAGAGGTATTCCTGTAACGACAAAATACAGATTGCCAATTCAAATACAATTGAAAGAGTAGTTTTGCCTTTGTAAAGAAAAAGTATTTATTAAGGACAATTACATGATATTTCTCCCATTATAAAAATAACTTTTGCTTTTAATAGGTTGTTTTTCATTTGAAAATTAGTTCAATATCTCCCAAAGTTTGTCCTTTAATTCTTGCAAACCAATTTCAGCAACAGAAGAAATAAACAATGCTTCAACACCTTTTGGTAGTTCTGCTGTTATTTCTGCTTGTAGTTCATCATCTAACATATCTGTTTTAGAAATTGCCAACAATCTATCTTTATCTAGTAACTCAGGATTATGCTTTTTAAGTTCATTCAGTAAGATTTCATATTCTTTGTTGATGTCGTCAGAATCAGCAGGAACTAAGAATAATAATGCCGAATTACGTTCTATATGACGTAAAAAACGATGTCCTAAACCTTTTCCTTCTGCAGCACCTTCAATAATTCCTGGAATATCTGCAATTACAAATGTTTGGTGATTTCTGTGTTCAACAATTCCTAAGTTTGGTTTTAATGTTGTAAAAGCATAATCTGCAATTTTTGGTTTTGCAGAGGTTAAAACAGATAATAAAGTAGATTTACCCGCATTTGGGAATCCAACTAAACCAACATCTGCCAATAATTTTAATTCCATTCTAAACCAGCCATCAAAACCATCCATTCCTGGTTGCGAATATCTAGGTGTTTGGTTTGTTGAAGATTTAAAATGCCAGTTTCCAAGTCCACCTTTTCCACCACGTAATAAAATTACTTCTTTTTGATCTTCTGTAACTTCTACGATTACTTCATTCGTATCGGCATCTCTTATAATTGTACCTAAAGGAACATCAATAAAAATATCTTTAGCATCATGACCTGTACTTCTACTTGCACTTCCTGCACCACCGCCTTCAGCTCTAAAATGGCGTTTAAATTTTAAGTGAAATAGAGTCCACATATTTTTATCGCCACGTAAGATAATGTGTCCTCCTCGACCACCATCTCCACCATCAGGTCCTCCTTTGGTGATGAATTTCTCTCTATGTAAGTGCATAGAACCTTGCCCTCCTTTTCCAGAAGATGCGTATATTTTTATGTAATCAACGAAGTTACCTTCTGTCATAATTTTGTGTAATTGTTGAAATGTGTAAATGTGAAATTGTTGAAACGTGTAATTGTGTAATTGTTGAAACGTGTTACACAATTAAACAGTTACACACTTTATAAAGTATCAAATACTTTTGAAATTCGTCGTGTAATTTCTTCAATAGAACCAACACCATTGATTCCATAGTATTTGTCTTGAGCTTCAAAATATTCTTTTAAAATAGCGGTTTTCGTATTGTATTCATTGAAACGATTTCTAATTTTACTTTCATCAGTGTCGTCTGTTCTACCGCTTGTTTTTCCTCTTTCTAATAAACGAGTTACTAAAATATCTTCAGCAACTTCTAAGGCAACCATTCCATTTATTTGTTCTCCTTTATCTCCTAAAAAAGCATCTAATGCTTCTGCTTGGGATTCTGTTCTAGGAAAACCATCAAAAATAAAACCATTGGCATCTGCATTTTTTTCAACCTCTGCTTTTAACATATTAATAGTTACTTCATCCGGAACTAAATCTCCTTCATCCATATATTTTTTAGCTAATAAACCAAGTTCTGTTTGGTTTTTAATGTTGAAACGAAATACATCACCAGTAGAAATGTGTACTAAATTATAAATGTCTTTTAAGAATTCTGCTTGTGTTCCTTTGCCTGCTCCTGGAGGGCCAAATAATACAATATTTTTCATTTTTGGTTGTGTTGATAGTTGAT
>JAOLXX010000026.1 GCA_028343155.1 Polaribacter sp. | reverse complement strand
CAATATATCTCATACATTTTATTATATGAATTTTCATCCCATTGGATTATAGCTAACAGTTTTCTTATCAAATTAAACTCTTTAGTTTCATAAACTTCATCCCATCCAACATCACTCTGGGTAATTAGAATTGTCGCCATAAATAACAACTCATTCTTTTTTCTTTTATTAAGATCTCTTAATGAATCAATTCCTTCTTTCGAGGGTAATATTTTATCAAGTTGAATTTCTTTAACAAAATTTTGATAGTCTTTATCATCCACGAATAAATAAGTATTTTGATTACTACAATAAGCCATCTGAAAAAAACCTATCATTGCCCTTAACCTTGCCTTATGTTTCTCATCTGTCATTGGGTAGGCTTCAAAAATAATTGCTTTAAAAAGATTATGTATTCCCCTTAGTTCTTGTGTTGACCACGATGATAAAAACCTATCATTTTCTTCAGAATCAGTTAATTCATTAAGTATTGAATCAATTAAATCAATTTTCTCTCCAAGATCTCGGTGTTTACTAATCAAATCGTATTCATGCATTGATGTTACATTAGCCACATCCCAATCTCCAATGGGTTGGTTAAATGATTCAGCAGAAAGAAACATTTGACTCATATCCTCAACATTTGAAACATTCCAATCTCCGATAGGTTGGTTAAATGATTTAGCTATAGCAAACATAGCATTCATAACCGTGACATTACTTACATCCCAATTTCCAATAGGTTGGTTAAATGATTAAGCAGAAGCAAACATATACTCCATATTAGTTACATTACTAACATCCCAATCTCCAATTGGTTGATTAAACTTCAAAGTCTCCGATGAAGAAAACATTTCACCCATATCCTCAACTTTTGAAACATTCCAATTATTTAAGGGTTGGTTAAAGTTATACGCATTGTCGAACATTGCATTCATCGTTGTTACATTAGAAACATCCCATTTATCAATAGGAGAGTTAAATTCATGAGCATTTAAAAAAAGTGATGACATATTTGTCACTTTAGATGTATCCCAAGATGATATATGACCATATTTAGACTCTGCCAACTCCTCATCATCTAGCCATTCTTCTACAGCTTCTCTTATTGTTTCGTTATTTAATTTCATATCTCTTTTTAGCATTTTACGACCTTTAAAAGAAGAATCAATGCTTGAATGCATGTCATCATTACTCTTATACTGTTCAACTACTTCTTTTTTATTTTGTTTTCTTTTTCCAGATAACCAGTCAAATATTCCCATAATATTATTGTTTAATTTTATATTTTTCTGATGAAACCATTTGCCCAACCAGGATAACCATTAGTTTTAGAATAGAACCCATTTATAGACCATGACCTATAAGCGCTTCCACCTTCTGAGAATCTCTCTTTATTTGCATCAACTATTTCATCATGATTATAGCAAAATCCTTGGTTATTAATCTTGATGGTTAATTTTTTGCCATAAAGACTTTGAGAGAGATAAAAATATTTTCTGTCCATTATTGATATAATTTTTAAGTTAAGTTGATATTCATTTGATATGAAGAGGTTCCTTGAGATAAATTTATTTTAAACTTCTCAGTTTTAAATGTGATTTGCCATAATGACGGATTTACAATTTCTTCTACAGCTTCATAAGTAAAATCTTTAATTTCTTTATTCTCACCCAATAATTCTTGGCTGAAAGCATTTTCTGGGTAGCAATCAACAATAGATTTAAATTTTTCTACAACTTTATCAAGATCATCCCAATAAGAAACAATTAAATTTGAATCATCTGGTGCTTTAAATAATTGACCACCACCACTTGTCATTTCTCCTTCATTATAAACTATAGAATTCAACCCTTTTATTAGGTTATTTACTTTCTTAGAATCTTTATGTATACCATATAAAACAATAGAATCATTAAAATTCTGCCACTTCATTTTTGTATTCCTATTAAGTTCTATAACATAAAGTTTTTCAGGAATAATGATTTTGTATGAAATGTTAAACAAATACCCATTATAACTATAGTGCCAGTTTTCACTTTCAAATGACTCAAAAGCCAAAAAACCTCCATTATTTTCAATTATTGTATCAATTATATTTTTAGCTTTCTGCTCATTAGTGCTAAATACAGATATGTACTCATCTTCACCATCTAATGTATGTTGCAAGGTAAATGTAATTTCATTTTTGTTAATGAACTTTTTGTAAATAGGACTAATATCTTGAAGCCAATCCACTTCTATTTCTTCTACTTTTCTTTGTTCTTTATCATAGGGCTTAAATTTTTCACAATCGATAGTATCTATAAACTTATGTTTGAAAAAATTATTTTTTAGGTTTCCAAAATTATCCCATGTTTTGTATACTCCATGTATCATGTTTGATTCATAGAAACTATTTCTTTTTAACTGACCATTTTCATGCCACTCCGAAAATTCGCCATTAAATTTCCCATTTAATAGAATAACCTGTCTCGCTTTAATACCATTATCGTGGTAAGAGATAGTAGTACCATCATCCTGTATTCCATTAGTGTAATTTACCTCTACTTGAAGTTGTCCGTTTTCGTGATATATCCTTTTTATACCATGCTCTTCACCTTTTTCATTTAACTCACTTTCAATATGAATATTTCCATTTTCATGATATGTTTTTTCTGTTTTTTTCATAATTGTTCTAACTTCTGTATTATCTAGTGATCTATGTATTATTTTCTTATTGTTGGGTTTACCTTCTAATGATTTCTCATATTTAGCATTTTCAGCTTTAACTTTAGGGTCGAATTTCCCCCAGAGGGTCAATACTATAATTAATGCTACAAACACTCCGATATAAATCAGTATGTATATCATTATGTTTATTATTTTTTCAATGTTATATTCATTTGATGTGACGAAGTTCCTTTTGAAAGAGAAACTCTAAGCTTTTTATTCTCAATTTCTAATATCTAAACTAGTCAATATATCTGATGCTTTCTCCATCCTTAGGATTAATTTCTTTAAAAGAAATTGTTTTTAAATTCTTTATAAAATCAAAAACTTCTTCTTTAGTGTTGAGGGGGTCAACATGGAGACTTCCCTGGCCATTCGTAAATTCATAATCTGTTATTTCTGGTAAATCTGTAACTAAATAAGGCTCGAAACTGTCACTTTTTAATACTAAAACAGATAGCCCTAAAGCCCCCTTTATTTCCCAACTTTCATCCTCATCCATATCGTAAGGACATTCCACAATTAATTCAGATGCTTCAAAAGTTATTTCCTCATCTTTATCATTAAGGTATGTAAAAGAAGTTCCTTGGTACATTAAATGCATACCATCGGACTCATATTCATCTATATCTTCCACAATGCCCACGTCCCAATCTCCAATAGGTTGGTTAAATGATTTAGCCCCCTCAACTATGCCACTCATATCTGTTACATTACTCACATCCCAATTTCCAATAGGTTGATTGAAAGATTTTGCTTCAAAAAACATATAACTCATATCAACTACACTATTCGTATCCCAACCTTCAACGGGTTGATTAAATGAACTGGAGCGTGAGAACATATAACTCATACAATCAACATTGCTAACATTCCACCCCCCTATAGGTTGGTTGAAGGATTCAGTATGCATAAACATACGTAACATCCCATTAACATTGCCAACATTCCAACCCCCGATAGGTTGATTGAAAGATTTTGCTTGACAAAACATAACATTCATATCTGTTACATTACTCACGTCCCAGTCTCCAATGGGTTGATTGAAAGATTTTGCACTGTCAAACATATCCATCATATAAACCACATTACTAACGTCCCAGTCTCCAATCGGTTGATTGAAAGATTCAGCATAATTAAACATAGAACTCATATCTGTTACATTACTCACGTCCCAAGATGATATATGACCATATTTAGACTCTGCTAATTTCTCATCATCTAGCCATTCTTTTACAGCTTCTCTTATTGTTTCGTTATTGAATTTCATTGTTGTTTACTTTTAATTAATTTTTAAGTAGTAATCATATCTATTTATTGCTTACAGAATAGATATATAAATAAGCACATAATCACGAGTGTTGCAAAAGGTTGCCCAAATGGATTTAAAGAGGTTAATATTGGATATTTTGCCTCAAGGTTAGAAACCTTTGATTGATCTCCTCTTGTTTTTTGTACAAATCCTAACAAAGTTCCTACGAGATAAAATAATATAGCCAATGATAAATATATAATTTTCATAATTTTATTGTTTAATTTATCCTGTACATATGTAATCCCGAAATATGCTCACCATTTTGAGCATTTGAAACTCTATTTGTTTCAGATAGTGTCCATGGGTTACCATTTCTAGTATTTTCCAAAAACACCTCGACACCAGCTCTATTAGTGTCCTGATTTAAAACATATCTTCTTTCACCGATTTGTAATTTTATAAGCGGATTTACGCCTATACCATTATTAGGGTCTCCAATAGTGTCTGCACTAGTAAGTTGCTCCCAGCCACTCAATAACATTCTTAGCTCCTCCTTTGATCTAAGGCAATTATCCCAATTCATCTGAATAATATATTGCCCTGTTAAATATCTCTCTAATATCTCTCTCATTTTGTTATACATTAAATTTATTTATTCCAAATACCATTGAGGATTTTCCTCAATTCTTTCTTCTATCATAGTTTTATCCCAGCTATCAATAAAATTATTATCATTTTGTATCCAAAGAGGAATAGCACACCATCTTAAATCATAATTATTTTTTTCAAATTTTTTAATAGCTTCTATAACTTGATTTTTATTTGTTTTTGAATTAAAGTTAATATTAAATTCATGCTTTAACACCGTTATCATGATAAGAAATAATTTCACCATCATCCTGTATGCCATGCGTCCAATTCACTTCCACTTGAAGTTGCCCATTTTCATGATATAGCTTTGTAGTACCGTGTTGTTTACCACTTTCATTGAATTGTTGCTCTGCTTTTACGTTGCCATTCTCATGATATATCTTTGCAGTACCGTGTAGTTTACCACTTTCATTGATTTGATATTCTGCTTTTACGTTGCCATTCTCGTAGTATTCTCTTATAGAATTTTTCATTTTATTTTTTTTTATTATAAACGAATTAATCGTTGTTAAATTATTTTTTTTAACAAAAAGTTAAATTTTTAACTCACTATATATATTATCACTTTAACATTGTATTAAGTTTGTAAGCTTTAAATGAGAAGATCAAAACTTGATTAAATTTATATAATCAACCTCCATCTATTTTTTTAAGCTAAATAGTATTCGACACCATTACATTTAATTCTTAATACAATTTATAAAAAATTTTATAATTAACTGATACAAAGTTGATACAAGGCTGTGAAAACTTATTCTAAACGATTCATTTCGATTAAATCCTCCCGAAAAAAGTTCGATTTTACTCCCTTTGGCTCCACAAAATTATCCCGTAACTCATTTATAAACAATGATTTACGGGTTTTTTGGTTTTTAGGGTTGCTCCAAAGGTTACTCGGGAGGTATAAAAAGATAACGGAAAAGGGGTTATATTTTGTATTACAAAACTTAAGTTACTGAAAACTAAAGTTACGTTTTAATAGAGCACGATATATACAGCGCATCAACACCAATACATCACGCTCCATACCGCTACCTAAACTATACTTGTATTCTTTAGGGAAATTTTTGGTACTCACAAAAATTTCTAATACCAATTTATACGTATCCCTATATACAGGAAGCTCTGTGTGTAATGCTATTTTTAAAAAATAAAAACAGACCGCTTACGTGGCACTAATTAAATTGATAAATAACTAAAAAGCACGAACAGCACGAATGTTGTATACGTTACTTGTATTTCTTTCTGTCGCACCTCTACAAGAGTTGCATCCACCACCTCCTAACCAAAAAGCCCAGCCCTTAGGTCTAGCGAAAGACGAACTCCAATAATAAGTATTACCAACCGCTGTTCCGCCATTTGCTATAGAAGTCGTATTTATAAAACTATAGTGTTGTTGCATTTCCTCTAGTTGATCAATACTTGGTAAAAACCAGTCGTCATATTCATCAGTCGAATAGTTCAATATTATATCGTCAGCTTGATCAAAATTTGCAGTACCCTGATCTACTATTTCACATACCAATCCTGTGTCTAGGACACCATCACCATTCAAATCAGTAGGTGTATCAGCTAAATAAAATACAACGCCGCCATTTACATACTGGCCTATACTTAATTCATCAATTTGTCCGTCACAATTATTATCGATTCCATCTGAATCATTTTCCATAATACCTGGGTTAATGGTTGGATCGGAATCATTGCAATCTGTATTATCTAGAATCGCATTGGTCAATGTTGATACACAACCTGTCTCACTTAAATTAGCATTTCCATAACCATCATTGTCTGCATCTTCATACCAAATCGTATCTGGGTTTATAGCTGCATTATTATCATTACAATCTGTCTCAATAGGTGAAGTCATAGAATAGCTTGCTCCAGGTGAATCACATTGTGTTAAAGAGTTAACAACTATGTAACCATCGCTATCATTATCTACGGCAATATACCAAACCGTGTTTGGAGTCAAAGTTGAATCTTGGTCGTCACAATCTGTATTATCTAGACTCGCATTGGTTAATGTTGATACACAACCTGTCTCACTTATACTAGCATTTCCATAACCGTCATTGTCTGTATCTTCATACCAAATCGTATCTGGGTTAATTCTAGCATCTGTATCATCACAGTCAGTATTGTTACTAACATAACCTATAGGGGCAGATGTTGCAACAACAATTTCATTAATATCACCATAACCATCACCATCGGCATCTTGATAATAGATACCTCCCCCAGCTGAGGCATCTGCCCAGGTGGGAACTCCACTTACTATTTTTAAAACTTGACCTTCTGAACCTCCTGCTGGAAGTCCAACCTTTGCGGTGTTTGCTGCTACATCGGTATTGGCTGAAACTAATGCGTCTGTATAACCAACCTTTGCGGTGTTTGCTGCTACATCAGTATTGGCTGAAACTAATGCGTCTGTATAACCAACCTTTGCGGTGTTTGCTGCTACATTAGTATTGGCTGAAACTAATGCGTCTGTATAACCAACCTTTGCAGTGTTTGTTGCTACATCGGTATTGGCTGAAACTAATGCGTCTGTATAACCAACCTTTGCGGTGTTTGCTGCAATAGCATCCGCTTGGACTGCGGTAATTGTAGGAGTGTCTCCTGCCAATGCAGTTTCAGCTGTTGCTCCTAAAACCATGGAATTCTTAGCTGTATTTGTCTCAATAGCATCTGATTGTTCAGTTGTAATACCATCACCAGATGTTGTTGCATACAATGCAAATGGAACACTCATTAATTGACTTGTTCCTGTTATGGTATAGCTACTGCCCCCTGTTGGATCTGTCTCAGTTTTTATAAAATAAGGACCTGCACTCCAATCTATTTCACTGAAATTATCTGAGCTACTTCCGTTACCGATCTCTAAACTTACCAAGCCATTTAAGTTAGTATCTACCGAGTGGGTTTCTGTATACACAACTGTTCCTGTTATGGTACTCTGCAAGATGCTTATCTGCATCCCTACAGTTTGATTGGCTACAAGCGTATTGTTTGCGTCTCGAACAACGGCTTGATAACTCATCTTATCTGGTGATTGAGCATAAATACTCAGACTTAGAAATAATAAAATTAGCAGTGGATAAAGGTTTTTCATAGCTATTGTTTTTTAATGACTTTAAAAGTTTTTAGTGGTTTATTTTTTTTGGTAAGTTTTAATAGATACATCCCTACAGATAAATTCTTCATAGCAATCTCTGTACTAGAGGTTCTTATTGGTTTGCTAGCTATTGTTTTACCATTTAAATCAAAAAGGGTGTATTGTAGATTTTCTAATGCGGTGTCTGTAATTTTCAACACAATAAAATCTGTTGTGGGATTTGGGTATGTAACTGCTGTTAATTGAACAGTTAAAAGTCCAGGATTACTCAAAGATTGAAATTCAAATGCTTGCTGCACTCCTTGTGAAACAGAACCTGAAGTAGATGCGTTAGTTGTATACACTAATTGACCAACAGTATAGCTTAAAGTACCTCCTGTACCAATAGCATTACCTCCAGCTGAGGGAATGGTTTCTTGGGCATAACTTAATTGTGTAGTACAGAATAGCACCATTGTTAATGTGATATATTTCATAGATTTTTTTTAATAAAATCAAATCTCATATTTAATTTTAATTTTTTAAAAAAAAACTGTTATGTTCTAAATTATTTTTAATGATTTGACATAAAATTTGTTACTTTTGACACTATGATTTTTGTGATTTTAAATTTTTTAGTAGCATTCTTAAGTTCTGTTGCTGTAATTATAATTATTAAATCTTCAAAGAAAAATAAAGAACCTATCAATTATTATTTTTTAATAATTTTATTAGGATTAACAGCTCAAAGATTATTTTTCACCTTTTCAACTTTATATACTGAAAATATTGAAAACAAACTGAACTACTCTTTTGTTGCCTATTTATATGCTCCTTTATTTTATCTTTTTGTAAAGGATTATTTAAAGTATAAAATTAGCCAAAAAGAAAACTTAAATCACTTTGTATTGGCGTCTTTCTTTATTCTGATAAATATAAAGTTCGAAATTGACGGGAAGTTAAAATTTATTATATTTTTTATTTTCTCTACAATCTACATGTTATTTATTCTACAAAAAATAATATTTATTAAAAAGAACACTTTACAAAAATCAGAAAGAGATTGGTTATATATCATGTTTTTTCAAGTTTTTTTAGTTTACATCATTAGTAATTTTTTTCTTATAAAATATTCAGAAAACATATTCAATGTACATTTAAAATATTATAATTTTAGTGCTATAATCTGGTTGATTTCTTTGACCTATCTATTTGTAAATCCAGAAATATTTTTTGGTATTAAAACATTGAAAAAAATTGTACTTACCTATGAGTTGTCTTCTAAAATCATTTGGAATTTAACTGCTTTAAAAAAAATACAAGCATACGATCACAAAATACATGACAAAATTGCTCCAAACTCTTTAGACATTATTAATAAAGTTGAACGTTTTATAGAAAGTTACGATTTTCGCAATAATATACCATTAGACTTTAAATCTATTTCTGAAGGAGTTAAAATTAATGCGTATCATTTAAACTATATCTTTAAATATTATTGTGTATACAGTAAAAGTGATTTTTTCAATTATTGTAAAGTAATACATATTTTAAAGTTGCTTGAAGATGGTTACCTTCAAAATAAAACTATAAGTTCATTAATTAGTGATTCTCACT
>JAOLXX010000025.1 GCA_028343155.1 Polaribacter sp. | reverse complement strand
AATTGTAATACTGAACAAATTCTTTCATTTTTTCTTCTAATTGTCCAGGGCTAAAGTAATTATCAAGTTTTACAATGTTTTTCATTGATCTATGATAACGTTCAATTTTGCCCTGAGTTTGAGGATATAATGGTCTTCCTCTGATATGTTTCATGTTTTTCTCTCCGATATAGTCTGCTAACTCGTGTGAGATGTAACAAGACCCATTGTCTGACAACAACCTAGGCATTGATTTTTCATTAACTCCAGAAAATGCAATAGCTGCATCGATTGTATTGGTGACATCTTCTGCTCTCATTGTTGAACAAAGCTTCCATGTAACAATGTAACGACTGTAATCATCCAAAATAGTTGATAAATAATACCAACCCCAACCAAATATTTTGAAATAAGTAAAATCAGTTTGCCACATTTGATTCACGGCAGTTGTTTTATCGTGAAAACTATCCGAAGCACTCATTATTCTAAATGAAGGCGATGATATGAATCCATTTTCCTTTAAAATCCGATAGACACTTGACTCGCTGATATAATAGTTGTAATTATCCGTAATATGCCAAGCAACCTCCCTAGAAGATAACTCAGGCTTTTCTAACGCAATTTCAACTACTTTGTCTCTATCGACGATATTTATCTTATTCCACGCCCCAACTCTCTCTGATTTCTTACGAGCTAGACCTTCAAAGCCTTTTTGGGTATATAAATTATACCAATTATAAAAGGTTGTCTTATTGATTTTAAGCTCTTTGAGTGTTCGGTTTATTCCAAGATCAGACTGCTCAACAAGTTGTATCATTTCGTACTTTTCTGATTGACTATAGTGCATATACTTCTCTCTTTTTACTCGTCTCCACATAAGTTTTTTTTCAGAAACCGAACTTCTAAAGAAAGCTCTGCAACCAACTCTTTTAAAGTACCATTCTCACCTTTGAGTTTGTGAACCTCCGATGTGTTAGCTTCTCGCATCGTATCTCCATTTAGCCTGCGCTTTCCTGCTTCCATGAAATCTTTGGACCATTTGTAGTAATTAGCTTGATGGATGCTTTCTTTTCGACACAATTCTGCAATGGTAGTTTCACCACGCATTCCTTCAATAATAATCCTGATTTTGTCTTCTGAATTGTAAGCTTTTCTTGTCTTACGTTTTAAGTCGCTAATTAAAGCACTAGCACTTTTCTTGTTTTTCATCATTTAAGATTTAAAGGTTTGTAAAAATAATAAAACCTCTCTCTTATATTAAAGTGATAACTAGTTCACTTTTTGCTGACGTTATACAATCCTACAAACAATAACAGGAACTGCTGTATATACAGAAACACAGACAGTTCCTATCAATACATACGGCTTAGTAAGTTTAGAGAGAGGTATAGGGGATACTTCAGATATTTAATTTAAAAAATGAATATACATCATTTTATATGTTTTGAAATATCAAAATATATTTTATAACAGTCATTTGTATTTAATATTATTGCCAAATGATTAAACCGATACTATATTTACAAGTTCACAATTTAATTTTCAAAAATGAAAAAAAAACTTGATATTTTTAATTTTTTCTTCAGTTCTGCAGCTGTTGTAATTCTGATAGGAGTTATTGCTAAAATCCTAGAATGGCCTTCTCAAGATTTACTGATAACCTTAGGTCTTAGTATCGAAGCTGTTGTTTTTGCGGTGTCATCAATTCGTTTTATCGAAGTTTCAAAAACTGAGCAAGCCTCTAAAGATAAAACGCTTCCAATAATGGTTGACAAACTAAATCCTTCGGAAACTAATCAAAATGAACCAAAACTAGGAGAAAAATCAGAGCCAACTGCACTTGAAAAAATGCAAGCGGAGAATTATTCAATTTTAAAATTTGAAAAATTAAAAATGGTAAATGTTTCAGTTGATTTTTATTTTCAATCCGAATGGTTTCTGCTATCTGAAGACGACTATTTGTCACTTAAAAAATTAATAGCCACACTTTTTGGGAAAAACCTACCTGCAAAATCTGAATATCTATTTTTAAAAAATTCGCCTATCCAACTTCCAGAATATTCCTTTGAAGAATTAGTATTAATAAAACCAAAAACCGTTAGTCGAGAAAACATGTCCTTACTTTTAAAGGCATTTAAGCTTGCTAAGTTTCAAAACTTTCTTTCCAATTTAATTATAAACGAAAGTCAAGATGGAATAACAATTAGGAATAGAAAAAAATCAGAACTTCAAGTATATTGCAGCGAGGCATCCACTATTTCAAAATACATTGAAACGCATTATGCAAAAAAACTGATTCAGGCTCCCTTAATGCCTGAAATAAAGTCGCTTACACCGCTGAAAGACAATGATCTAATTTGTTATTTAATTGACGATATAAAGATTAAGGACTTGGGTAAATTAACTAATTTAGTGGAACAACTGAAGTCAGCTTCAAACGAACTTCAATTACTTTTAATTACCAAAATTGGGTCTATTGAGTTTAATACTTCTACCAAAAAAGAGTTAAACCTTCTCGCTGTTTTAGTAAAGGCTTTACTGAACTTAAAAGACAAAACTTTGGCTTCCAAAACACTAAGCAAAGCGCTCACTTTGAAAATAGATTCAGAAACATCTATATGTTTAGATGATGTTATTTATTTGGATGGAGATCAGATTTATTTTGGGGATCAAAACGAATACAATTTACATCTAGACGAATTATTTTCAACTGAAGACAGAGAATTGTTTTCTTATTTTGAAAGTGTTATACAGTTGCTTACTACCACAGAAATTGGTGACGATGTTGAGTTGCGAAAACTATTTGGTTTAAATGACTTCAACTCCAAAGACGATTTACATACCAAAATCAGTCGTATTATCAAAATAAAACAAAAGGGAAAACCAAATGGAGGGCAAATAGCCTTTAACTTACTTCACAAGCAATATAGTAATTAGAATATGGCGTCAGAAGAAAACAGCAATGATTCGAAACGGAATAAAATAATTGGGCTCTTATATATTGTCTTTATTTGCTTTTCTGTTATTTCAATCAAAGTTTCATTACTAGATTCGAATTTATATTCCATTCAATCTTTTGAAGGGTTGTATGAAGAAGAATCCAAAAAAGTTACTACTAGTGAAAATGTAATTTTAGACAATTTAGAGGAATTATCGTCCATTCCGAAAGCTTCTAATTATTTAGAAATCAGTGATCGAATTCAAGAGAGCATAAAGGTTGTCTCAAACATTATTGATTCTTTGAATCTAGAATTGAATCAGAAAAACACTTCAATAGTCGAGCAGTTTAACAACCGCTCTACTACTGAAAAAATACTGAAAAAGGCGAACTATATTCCCGCTTTGAGTAAAGATTTGTTTAAACTAAAAGAGTATGTTTTTTCATTTGAACATAAACTAGACTCCCTTCAAGACCCTCTGTTTTCTCATATTCCTCTCCAAAAAACCATTAGAACTATCAAAGGTAAAGAAACCGAATGGAAAGAATACTTGTTTTTTAAAAAACCTACCGCAATTAGTTATATGCAGTTGGTTAGAATTAAATTATTGCTTGCCAAATCAAAGTTGCTCTACAATGAAGCAGCGTTAAAAGAGATTAATTATTCAGCTACATACTTTTCTCCTTTCAACCCAAAACTATATGTATTAAAGTCTGAAGTAAAATATTATGATGACGATGAAATTCTAAAAGAAGGAGAACGCGCAATTTCAGAAAATTTACAAGTTGTGGATGAGTTATTTAAAGGGGTACTCCAATCGCTTAACACCGAAAACATATTTGCTGGGATCCCATATACACTATTATCTGATTTCGATTTTTCAGTTGATAAGGATTTCTCACTAGAAATTACACCTGAGGTTCGAACGACTATAAAAAACAACCAATACACAACCATCTTCACAAAGCCAGGCACTTATACGCTAAAGTTTTATGACAAAAGAGTTGGTTCTAGATTGCTCTTTGAAAGAAATTTGGAAGTCGGTTATATTCCAGATCCTGTTGTTAGAGTTTTTGGTAAAGGTTTTGAAAATTACCTTATTGATAAAAATGAATTGTTATTGGCAGAGCGTCTCGAAGGGATTCTTAACATCGATTATTTAACTTATTTCCCTGGACGAATTAATAATTTTGAAGTATCTAGAGTTCATGATGGCAATGAAGTTGCTGCTGTAGTTAATTACGGAGAAATTTTTCAGTCACCGGCACAGGAAATTATTGCTCAACTCGAAAAAAACGACTTTTTAATAATCAATCTAATCAATGTAACAATGGATGATGGCACTACGCGCGTTCTTACTCCATTACTTTTTAGGATTTTAAACAACGATTAATGAAACATATTTACCTTTTTATCCTTGGATTATTTTTTGTCTTTTGTAACTTCATTTACAGTCAAGATACTTTACAAGGTTCTTATACAGATTACAAAATAGAAGCAGGCAGCTACTTATTAAATGAGAGTGTTCGGTTTGATGGGAGTTTGACAATATTACCTGGAGCAAAAATCATTTTCGCAGATAAAGGAGCCATGATTATTGGAGGAAGTATTACTGCGGTATCTGAAAGCCTCGATATTGAATTTATTGGAGCCGATCAAAACCCTGGAAATGGACTTGTTATTGTAAATCAAAAAGATGAAGAAATTAAACTTCAAGGTGTTGTTTTCAAAAACTTAAATACTCCGTTGTTTTTTGAAAATGGATGGTACCGTCAAAAGGTCATGATTACAAATAATCACTTTATTGAAAACTACGGAAAGACCAGTATTATTCAAATTTTAACGCCTTACAATAATTTTTTTGAAAAAAACTCTAGTATTGAATTCGCTTTGAATGAAAATCTTTTTGTTGAAAATAATTCTTCGGTCTTTATTCAAGACTTGGGGAGTTTGAATTTAAAAATTGACATTAAAAACAATACTTTTATTAATAATAAAATTTATGGTCTAGATTCCTATATGATATCTTCTAACCTAATTTACGGTAGACTCGACAAGATTAATTCTACTAATATTACAAACATAAAAGGGAACAGTTTTATAGGTAACTATTTGGTAAGTAATTTAACTGGAGCTATTCTTAGGACCGCTAATTTAGGTGTTTATGGAACCCAAGAAACCTTTGATATTAAAGGCAACTTTTTTGGAACTGGCGATCCAAATCAAATAGCAAACTCTATTTATGATAAGAAATACAATTACAATTCTCCTCTTGTTGAGTTTGACCCTTTTTTAAAAGCACCTAGCCCTAAAACGCCCACACATATTTATAGTGTTTTAAATGCTCAAGGAAATGAAATAAACACAAACATTACTCTAAACCAACCACTAGATGAGTTTACAGCGCTTGCCAATGCCACGATAGATTTGTCAAAAGCTACGCTTTCCTACATATACTTGAAAGATACATTAAGCACCGATATTATTACAGAGCCCATTTCTTTTGATTACACTAAAACATTACAAGGAAGTAGAATTACTGCAACCCAAAAAAAAGAAATACTTAAAGGCAAGATCGGCTACCTTCAGCTCGATAATATCGCAGATACAAAAAGCAATTTGGTACCAAAATTAAAAATTGGATATCTCGCTTTTGGGAATAAAAAAATAGAAACACAGGCTAAAATTGACAAAATCCAAGAAGAGTTAAGATTGCTTGAAAGGCAACAAGATTCTATCAAAAAAAATGAAACTAAACTGATAGAAAAAAAACTTGGAAAGATGGAAGTTGGCTTGCGCAGTAGTGGTGTCATTTTTCGGGGGTCAATCAGTAACAATAATTTTCTTGAAAATGACATGAACATTTCTTTTGGATTGGACTTTGGATATACTCTTAACTCTTATCTGACATTAAGACTTAATATCTCTAGTTTTACGCTGAGTAACTCAGATCTAAACTCGGGTGATGCCTTAAAAATTAAACGTGGAATGAACTTTTTAACCACTGCACTCAGCGTTTCTCCAGGAGTCGATTTTGACTTTATCGACAATCGCTTAAATTCTAAAACAAATAAAATAAGGCCCTCTCTTGGAATTGGTTTTGAAGCCATATCTTTTAATCCTACTGGAGTTTTTGATGGTAAAGAATATGATTTGTCATCACTCGGAACGGGTGGTCAAAAATTAAATAATGAGATAGAGCCCTACTCTACATTAACCTTTGGGTTGTACTTGGCTATGAAGGTAAAATATCAATGGGGTAAATACAGCATAGGTGTATTTGCTTCTTATCATTCAACATTCACAGAATATCTTGATGATGTCGGGTCAGACCCCTACCCCGATGCTCAGGCACTGTACAATTCAAATGGCAATGAAGGAGCAGCAGCAGCATATTTCTCTAATCCAACATCAATTAATACCGATGGTAAGTTAAGAAGTGATCCTTCGTCTGGTAACGATTCGTTTTTAAAATTTGGAATCATAATCTCAAGAAAACTCTTTAACCCTAAAAACTAAATATGAAAGTGCTCTGTACAAACATCCATACCGCAAAAATGACATTCTATATTGTAATGTTCTGTTCTTTACTCGCATGCGCGGAAAAAACAATGCCTCTAACTGAAGTAGACCTTTCAATAGAACTGTTGTCAGGAAACTTAAACGGTTTCGGGCAAGATTTTAAAGTTTGGAAAATTGATTCTATGGCTATTGATAATATTGGTCAGATATTAACCAGTTCTCAATTGAATTATTTTCAGCAATTTGATGCCCTTGGAACATGGAGTGATTATGATGGTTTGGATGGGGTTTGGGAAATGCCAAATAAAAACGCCCTAAATATTACAATAAATGACAAAATCATAGAGTATTATGATGTTAATATATTGTCTTTTAAACTAACTATGAAAAGACAATCAGAAGGCCAAACTCTTGAATACTTTTATAATATCGAAAATTAAATGAGGATACTATATTTAATGGTTTTAATTGGTCTGCATAGCAATGCTCAAATAACTTCTGGGTATTCTATAGGGATTGTTGATGGTAGTTCGTTTTCAGAATCAACTTTTAGTAATCCTGTGGCGGTCAGTTCTGGAGACTGTTATTTTGTATCCAATACATTACTTAAGTTCTGGAAAAAGAATAACGGTTCTTTTGTGTCAAATTGCAATTCTTCTGCAGAGGGTCCTTTACTCATTACAGATTCAAAATATGTAGATTTTCCCATAAAAGTCCTCCCAAATCCATTTGTAGATTTTATTGAAATTGTTTTTTTAAGTGACGTAGAAATCAAAAAAACATACGATATCAATATCTTTTCAACAGATGGTAAATTAATTTTCGAAAGACTAAATATTTCTTTTAAAGAATTTAAAAAAGGACATAGAGAAAATTTAGCCCGATTAAGTGACGGTATATATTACTTGATTATCTCAAGTGGTGATTTTTACAAATCATATAAAATTATTAAAAAATAACCAATGAATAAATCAATACTCTTTATATTCTTTTTAGTTTGTTGTTCAACAAATCTTATCTATTCTCAAGTACCAGAAGGTATTAATTTTCAAGCAGTCGCAAGAGACGGGAATGGCAACGTAGCAAGTGAACGTTCCATTTATATAAGGGTTGACCTCAAAGTAGATCTTGATAGTAACCAAGCTGTTTATTCTGAAGAATTCAACGTAATGTCCTCAAGAGAAGGTATTTTTTCAGTTATTATAGGAAATGGTTCTTGGCTTTCAGGAGCTGATAATCTAATTGATCTCGATTGGGGCAGTGTTATTTATTATTTAAATTTAAATGTGGCTGTATCTCCTTCGTTATATGATCCGGAATGGAACTACATAGACGAATATGTCGATTTAGGAACTTCACAAATTTGGTCTGTTCCCTATGCTTTTTCTGCAAACACTGCGAAAACTATTGATGGGATTCTCTCTAGTACTCAAGGAGGTACAGGAGTAAATAATGACGGTAAAACAATTTCACTTGAAGGTAATTTAAGTCTTCTAGGAGAAAATAACCTAACGATTAACACAACTGCTGATTCAAATATAACCCTACCAATATCCGGAACTTTAGCTACTATTTCAGATGTTGAAAACAGAATTAATGATATAAAGACCATTACGAGTTCGATTCAATCTGAACTTGATACCACTCAAACAGGAACAGGACTAGGAATTGACGGCACATACACACCTGACAGCTCTACCAACTATATTACTTCAGCAGCTTCACTAGCAGCAGCGGATACCGCTTTGGATACACAAATCAGTGCCAATGCTACAAACATTTCAACCAATGCTAATACTATTAATACAAATGCATCAACCGCAACTAACCTGCAATCGGAACTTGATGCAACTCAAACAGGAGCAGGACTAGAAATTGACGGCACATACACCGCTGACAGCTCTACCAACTATATTTCTGCAGCTACGTCATTGACCGCCGCGGATACCGCTTTGGACACACAAATTAATAGCAACGCAACAGAAATTCAACAGCTAAACAATCAAAAACTAAACCTCTCAGGTGGAGTCATGACCGGAACCCTAGACATGGGAAATAACACGATTACAAACCTGAAAGACCCTATCAATAATCAAGATGTAGTGAACAAACAATATGTAGATACTGCTGTCACACAAATTGATATTACTAAACTACAGATAGGTTTGGAGGAAGGAAAAATCTTCGTTGGAGATTCGTCTGATCTCGCCAAAGGTGTAAATGCAACTGGTGACATATCAATTGCTAATTCGGGTGTAGTTAGTATTGCTGATAACGCCGTTAGTTCTGCTAAAATTTTAGATGGAACAATTACATCAACTGACATTGCCAATGAATCAATCTTGGATCAAAGTTTGGCTACTATTTCGACTGCAGGTAAAATAGCAAACACTGCTACTACAGCTAATGAAAATAACGTTGCTAACACTATTGTTCTTAGAAATTCTAATGGAGACTTCTCTGCGGAAACTATAACAGCTGATGTTTTAGGAAATGCGTCCACCGCATCCAAACTACAATCACCTGTTACCATTGCTGGGCAATCTTTTGATGGCAGTAATAATATTCAAATTGCTCCTAATGATTTGGCTGGCGTAACAGCTGATGCAAATGAGATTAATGTATTAGATGGAATTACACCCTCAACTGTAGAACTAAATTACGTTGATGGAACTACAAGTAACATTCAAAATCAATTGAATGCAAAAGCTACAAATAGTGATTTAATATCTATCGAAAATAGAGTGGCATCAAATGAGTTGAGCATTGCCACAAATCTGAACAATATCTCAACCAACACTGCTGATATTTCTGCGATGGACACAAAGGTGACCACAAATACTAATGGCATAGCGACTAACACATCGGACATTGCCGCCAACCTGAACAATATATCAACTAATACTGCTGATATTTCAGCAGTAAAAACGGAGGTTAA
>JAOLXX010000024.1 GCA_028343155.1 Polaribacter sp. | reverse complement strand
AGTGTTACTAATATGTATAATATGTTTTATGGTGCAAGTGCATTTAATGGAGATATCAGTTCTTGGGATGTAAGTAGTGTTACTAATATGCAGACTATGTTTTATAATGCAACCTCATTTAATCAAGATATTAGTACTTGGGACGTGAGTAGTGTGACTAATATGTCTGCTATGTTTAGAAATGCAACCTCATTTAATCAAGATATTGGTGCTTGGGATGTGAGTAGTGTGACTAATATGTATCATATGTTTGCTTCTGCAGCCGCTTTCAATCAAGATATTAGTAATTGGTATGTTCGGTAAAAACTTGACTCTAGATGATTTAAATGAAACTAAGATACATCAAGGGGATGTTTTTAAGGTTGGAGAAGCTATTTTAGAAGCTAGTAAGCAAAGAAATTCATGTTTGAAATTAGGCATTTGTTTTAACAACATAAATTCTAAAACAATTTTGGAACACTACTTTTTGAGGTGTTTATTTTAAAGTTTTAGAAACCGGTTTTGTAAAATCTGGAGATGAATTCATACCAATAAAAAGATGTCAAGAAAACACAACCATCGCCGATTTATATCTAGCAAAAAAGACTAAAAAAGAAGAATCGTTTTTATAAAGTCAAAACCTATTTATTAAGACAGATACATAGCGCTGTAATAGTGATTGAATTTAGTGAGGAACTCATAATTTATATGGAGAGCTCGTTAAACAGTCGCTTCCTTTTTATGTAAAAAACGAGTCAATTTCATGGAGAGATCTAACAAAATAATTTTTGCATTTCCATTTCTTTCTATGTGATAGATTGCATCGCTTACTTCTTTTTCAATTTCTAAAATATTGTCAGCATGTATAAAAGGTGCAAATTTAGAAAGGTCAAATCCGGTTTTGGTTTCCATAAAAACCAAGTTGTTCGATTTATAATTAAGCAACAAAGCTTGTCTAAAAAACTGCAAACAATAGGCTAAAAAACGTTTTTGAGTTTCACGTCCACTTTTTGCAATGATATCGGACCATTCAATCAATTGTTGCACCACGGTTGCATTCCCTTTGGCTTTAAAAGCTGTCCGAATCCACATAACAAACCATTCTTCAAAAATAAGATCATTCGCATCATTGTTCAATAAATGGAGTGCTTTGTTAAAATTTCCCTCAGCTTGTTGTGCAATATTTGCAGCTTCATTGTCAGAAACTTGATGGTTTACAACTAATGTATTAGAAATGTCTTGTTCACTTAAAGCTGGGAAATATAGTGCCTGACAGCGAGATTTTATCGTATTTATAAGTTGTTCTTCATTTTCAGTTATCAAAAGAAACACCGTTTTCTCTGGAGGCTCTTCAATGAGTTTTAGCAGTTTATTAGCAGCCGCAATATTCAGTTTCTCTGCCATCCAAATAATCATCACTTTAAAACCACCTTCGTAACTTTTAAGTCGTAATTTTTTTACCACTTCCTCGGCTTCATCAACTCCAATAATCCCTTGTTTGTTTTCTACTCCAATATGTTGTAGCCAATTAAACAAACTTCCATAAGGTTGTGTGGCAATAAAGCTCCTCCAATCTTCTAAAAACAAACTACTAACAGGGTGTTTTTTTACATTATCGTTGGTGGTAACAGGATATGCAAAATGCAAGTCTGGATGCTGAAGTTTGTCACATTTTAAGTTGCATATTCCCGCATGCTCAGAGAAATTACACAATAAAAATTGGGCATAAGCGATTGCCATTGGTAAAACACCACTTCCTTCTTTACCTACAAACAATTGTGCATGGGGAATTCTGCCGTTTTCAGCAGAAACTTTTAAGTGTTTCTTAATGTGTTCTTGCCCGATAATTTGGTTGAAAAGCATACGCAAATATAAAATTTGTTTATCATTAATTCATCAATTTTAGAAATCAATCAGGTTGAATAAATAAAAAAGTTAGCATAAAATTTCACAAATAACCTGAATTCGATCAAAACGAAAATGATTTAATTAAAAAAAGGACGCTATTTCAAATTTCATAAACGGTAAAATAGCCCTCGTAGAAAATCGAGATGAACACAGTGCTATTTTTTTTTGTGAAACTTTTCCTTCGAGAATTTGTTGAGATCTTTCTATTTATCTTCGCAAACGTTGTATTAATTTTTAAGGAATCCATTCTAAAAAGAGTAAATAAAAAGGTATTTTTGTTGAAAATAGATTTAATAAAACATGAAAACACTAAAAGATTTTAATTTCAAGAATAAGAAAGCGTTAATTCGTGTAGATTTTAATGTGCCTTTAAATGATAAGTTTGAAGTAACAGATGCTACAAGAATTCAAGCTGCAAAATCTTCAATTATAGCTATTTTAGAGCAAGAAGGAAGTTGTATTTTAATGTCGCATTTAGGACGTCCAAAAGGATTTCAAGATGAATTTTCTTTAAATCATATTGTAGCCAAAGCATCAGAAATATTAGGAGTCAATGTAAAATTTGTTTCAGATTGTATTGGCGATAAAGCGGAAGAAGCAGTTGCAAATTTAGAATCGGGTGAAATCTTATTATTAGAAAATTTACGTTTTTACGAAGAAGAGAAAAATGGAGATGCTGCTTTTGCAGAAAAATTATCGAAACATGGAGATGTTTATGTTAATGATGCTTTTGGAACTGCACATAGAGCGCACGCATCCACTACTATTATTGCACAGTTTTTTCAAGAAAACAAATGTTTTGGAAACTTACTGGCAAGAGAAATTGAAAGCATCGATAAAGTATTAAACAATTCTGAAAGACCTGTATTGGCAATTTTAGGAGGTGCTAAAGTATCTTCAAAAATTACCGTAATTGAAAATATTCTAGACAAAGTAGATCATTTAATCATTGGTGGAGGAATGAGTTTTACCTTTATCAAAGCACAAGGAGGGAAAATTGGAAATTCTATTTGTGAAGATGACAAAATGGAATTAGCACTTGAAATTTTAAAACGAGCAAAAGCGAAAAACGTACAAGTTCATATTCCTGTGGATGTAATCGCAGCCGATGATTTTTCAAATGATGCAAATACACAAATTATAGACATCAATACAATTCCTGATGGTTGGGAAGGTGTAGATGCTGGACCAAAATCTAGAGAAATTTTTGATACTGTTGTAAACCAATGTAAAACTATTTTATGGAACGGCCCCTTAGGTGTTTTTGAGATGGAATCTTTTGCTGGTGGAACCATTTCTTTAGGTAATTCTATTGATACAGCAACTCAAAATGGAGCGTTTTCTTTAGTTGGTGGTGGAGATTCTGTTGCTGCTGTAAAACAATTTGGTTTTGCAGAAAAAGTAAGTTATGTTTCTACTGGTGGTGGTGCTATGTTAGAAATGTTAGAAGGAAAAACCTTACCAGGTATTGATGCAATATTAAAATAATACAGCGTTTAAGAATTTATTTTTCTGACTATTGAATAGTAGCTTCTACTTTTAATTGGCGTTCCAAACATCATTAATAATTCGTATTTCAAACCAGACCCCTGTCGAACTTTTAAATAAAAACAACAAGCGTGTAATTATACAATTACACGCTTGTTGTTTTGTATGACTTTAAGTTTTAAATTTGTTTTTTATTATTACAAGGAAATTTATAAATAACCCCCACAAACGTTTACGCATCAAAAATGAAATATACAAAACTACCAACTACAAATATAAAAGTCAGTAAAATTTGTTTAGGAACCATGACTTGGGGAAATCAGAATACCCAAGAAGAAGCTTTTGAACAAATGGATTATGCGATAGAACAAGGAGTAAACTTTTTTGATACTGCAGAATTATATCCTGTACCTGCAACACCAGAAACCTATGCAGATACCGAAAGAATTATAGGAAATTGGTTTCAAAAAACAGGAAATAGAGAAAATATTGTTTTAGCTTCTAAAATTGCTGGTGGCGGAGACTATACAAAGCACATTAGAACAGGAGGATATACAAAAGAAACCATCACAGAAGCAATTGAAGGCAGTTTAAAACGTTTGCAAACAGATTATTTAGACCTGTATCAGCTGCATTGGCCATCACGAGGTGTGAATTGTTTTGGTACGAGAGATTATCCTTTTAAAACTGCTTCAAAAGAAGCAGAAAATCATTTAGAAATTTTAGAAACCCTCAATGAATTTGTAAAAAATGGTATTATAAAAGCAATTGGTCTTTCCAACGAAACTCCATGGGGAACTATGAAATATTTGCAAACTGCGGAAGCTCATAATTTCATAAAACCAGTAACTATTCAGAACTCCTACTCTATGATTCACAGAGCCTATGAATATGGAATGTCTGAAGTTTCTCTGCGAGAAGATATTGGTTTGTTAGCTTATTCACCTCTAGCACAGGGCGTATTGTCTGGTAAATACATAGACGGAAATAGTCCAGAAGGTTCAAGAGGAAATTTATTTCCACGTTTTATTGCCCGTTATATGGGTGATGCCTCTTTGGTCGCCGTAAAAAGATATCATGAAATCGCCAAGAAAAACGGTTTGTCTTTAACGGAATTATCTTTGGCCTTCATCAATCAATTACCGTTCGTAACCAGTAATATTATTGGGGCAACAAAAATGAGTCAATTAAAAGAGAACATTGCTAGTATAGATATTGATTTGTCAGATGAAATCATCACAGAAATTAATGCAGTTCACGCAGATATTCCTAATCCAGCGCCTTAAAAAGAGTTTGCAGTATTTTAGTCTTCAGTTGGCATTAAAAAATCCGAAGTAAAATTACTTCGGTTTTTTTTATATAATTATTCCTCTAATAAAGTAGAAATTGACAGTAAGGTTCTTCTATTTCGAACTGAGACTGAAAACTACCAACTTATTTCTTTACCCAAGAATCGCGCAATCCAACTGTTTTATTGAAGACTAAATTATCGGCTGTAGCATCATCATCTACATTAAAATATCCTAAACGTTGAAACTGAAAACGTTCCCCAATTTTGGCAGTTTGTATACTTGGTTCCACAAAAGCAGCAATCACTTTCAAAGAATCTGGGTTTATAAACTCCATATAATCTTTATCTTTGTGAGCATCTGGTGCTTCGTCTAAAAACAATCGATCATAAGCTCTAACTTCCGCTTTTATGGCATGCTTTATAGAAACCCAATGCAAGGTCCCTTTTACTTTTCGCATGCTTTCTTCTGTACCGCTTCCCGATTTTGTTAATGGATCATAAGTACATTGAATCTCAGTAACGTTTCCATTGGTGTCTTTTGTACAACTATTTGCAGTTATAAAATAGGCATTTTTTAAACGAACTTCTTTTCCTAATTTTAAACGGAAGAATTTCTTATTTGCTTCCTCTCTAAAATCTTCACGTTCAATATAAATTTCTCTCGAAAAAGGCACCTCTCTAAAACCAGCACTTTCATCTTCCTGGTTATTCTCTGCCGTTAAAAACTCTTCTTGTCCTTCAGGATAATTCGTAATTACTACTTTTATAGGATTTAAAACAGCCATTACTCTGTTAGCAGTTTTATTTAAATCTTCTCTAATTTTAAATTCTAAAAGCGCCACATCAATTACGTTTTCACGTTTAGAAACACCAACCGTTTCAATAAAATTTTTAATAGAAGCTGGCGTATAACCCCGTCTTCGTAAACCAGAAATTGTTGGCATTCTTGGATCATCCCAACCAGCAACATTTCCGTTCTCAACTAAAGTTAACAACTTCCGTTTGCTCATAATTGTATAACTCAAATTCAACCGAGAAAACTCACGTTGTTTGGGTGGATTTGGATATTCAGCGTTGCTATAAGCAACCACATTGTCTCGAAACCAATTGTATAATTCTCTATGAGGTTTAAACTCTAAGGAACACAAAGAATGCGAAATTTGCTCTATATAATCGCTCTCACCATGTGTCCAATCATACATTGGATAAATGCACCAAGCATCCCCTGTTCTGTGATGTGTTTTGTACATAATTCGATACATTAAAGGATCACGTAGCAACATATTTGGGTTCTCCATATCAATCTTTGCACGCAAAGTATGTTCCCCTTCTTTAAATTTTCCATCTTTCATTCCTTGAAATAATTCCAAGTTTTCCTCCACAGAACGAGTTCTAAAAGGACTCTTAGTTCCAACAGAAGTTGGCGTCCCTTTTTGTGCACGCATTTCTTCAGAAGATTGAGAATCTACATACGCTTTTCCATCTTTTATCAATAAAACAGCCCAGTCAAATAATTCTTGAAAATAGTCTGAAGAATAACATTCTTTTGCCCATGAATAGCCCAACCAAGAAATATCTTTCTTAATCGCATCTACATATTCTTGCTCCTCTTTAGCAGGATTTGTATCATCAAAACGCAAGTTTACAGGTGCATTATAAGTTTCACCCAACCCAAAACTAATTCCAATGGCTTTGGTATGACCAATATGTAAATACCCATTTGGTTCTGGCGGAAAACGAAAACGTAAATTTTCTTTTGACATTCCATTCCCCAAATCCTCTTCAATAATTTGCTCTAAAAAATGGAGCGATTTTTTCTCTTCAGACATCATATTATACGAAAAAATTAAGCAACAAAATTACATAAAATAACTTGTATATTTTCATTTTGGGCGTGTCCTTTCAGGTCAGGCTTTCCACTGTATCTTTTTATATCGAAAACCGCCTTGGCTTAGCTATATTTGAATTGAAGTATTTCCAAAGAATTGTCTTTCTAAGAAGACAGGAAACGATATAAAAAGGAGGCCGTTTCAATCCTTCACGCTTGCATTTTTGTCAGTTAAATTCTTATATTTAAAAATAATAGCATTTTTTTATCGTATTTTTGCAGGGTATGAAAGACGAGACAAAAAAGCCAGATTTGGTTGTTTTTAATGAAGAAACACAAAAATACGATGCAGCACTAAAACCCTATGGTACCTCTGCAAGTTCTCCTGTAATAAAACCCACAAACACAGCGACTTGGACAGCAGATGGCGTTCGAAGGGTGAATAAAATTCTCAAAGGAAAATTTGATGAAGTAAAAAAAGAGTATGAATTATTGATGGAAAAATTTCAATACAATGACATGCTTTACAATGCCAAATTTGGTTTTGAACCTATTATGGGTGAAACCTATCATTTGTATAACAATAAAAAAGAAGAACTCTTTTTATCCATCATCGAACCAAGTCAATGGGATTTAGAATACAAAGGATCTTTTAGACTAAACTCTGATAAAATGTGGGAAAAAGTAGACTTTCTTTCAAATAAAGAAGCATAAATGGGAACTATAAAAGTAAACAATATAAAACTTTATGCCTATCATGGCTGTTTAGACGAAGAAGCAAAAATTGGCTCAGAATACATCGTTGATGTTGCTGTAAAAGCAGCTTTAAAAAAATCTTCAAAAACAGATGCATTAAAAGACACGGTAGATTATGTGCATTTGAATCTGATCGTAAAAGAAGAAATGGCGATTCGTTCAGAACTTTTAGAAACTGTTGCCCAACGTATTTTAGATCGGTTTTTTAAAGAATTACCAATGATCCAAAAAGCGAAAGTTGCTGTTGCAAAAATAAATCCACCCATCGGAGGAAACGTAGAAGAAGTGGTGATCATTCTTTCAAAAAAGCGATAATTTTTCTGTTATGAATCTAATAGAATTAATGTTCCATCTTTAAATTTAACCAAATCTATCCCTTTTTATCAAAAGCTAGGGTTGAAATTAATTTTAGAAGCCTTGCCAAACTATGCAAGATTTCTTTGTCCAGATGGAAACACCACTTTTTCAATTCATAAAGTAAAACAATTACATGAAAGAGAAGGAGTTCGTGTTTATTTTGAGTGCGAAACTCTAGATGATACAGTAGCTGTTTAACTGAAAAAGGAATTCAATTTGATGAAAAGCCAACGGATAAACCTTGGTTGTGGCGAGAGGCGAGGTTAAAAGATGTAGATGGAAATTAACTTATTTTATTTTATGGAGGAGAAAATAGAATAAATCCACCTTGGAAAATCAAAACATAAAAAAGACTTGTAATACTTGTAAATTTGCTTAAATTTGCAATCTTTAAAACAAATTTTTAATCTATTTAAAATTAGTTTTAAAAAAACTTAAAAGGTGTCTTGGCCGAGTGGCTAGGCAATGGTTTGCAAAACCATGTACAGCGGTTCGAATCCGCTAGACACCTCTAAATTAAACCTCATCATATTGATTTTCAATAAGTTGAGGTTTTTTAGTATCTAAATTTGTACGATTATTGTACGATTGCATCATTTTAGTCTTATTTCTTTAATAATTTTAGTAAAAAAATAAAGTTGTTTTTTAGGCTTCATTTCGTGCATTTGGTACATTATAAAATATTGACTGCTTGAAATAACTTTATAAATTGAATTCATTAAAGACTGTTACTACTCAACATAATTATTCATTCTACGTCAAATACTTACACAATAATTGTAGATTTAATCAAGCATAAAAAAACCCTCACATTTCTGAAAGGGTTCTTAATATCTTATAAGAAAGTGTTTAGTTCTTAATAAACTTTTGAATAGTTTCTTTTTGTTCTGCTACAATCTTTATAGTATAGATACCTTTTTTAAGATTAGATACCTCTATTTCGCTTGATGTTGTATTTGACAATACTAACTTTCCTAATACATCATAAATAGATATTTCTGATACTTCTGACAAACCTTGAATAAATAGTTTATCATTTACAGGATTTGGATAAATAGAAATGTTTGTTAAATTTTGGTCATCTACTCCAAGAGCAGGACAAGTACCCCAAACAGGTTTATTACTTTCAGATAGTGGTGATTCAATACTAAAATCAGATGGTTCTGAAACAATATTTGTAACGCACCAACTTGATAAATCTTGATTAAATGCTGATGCCCTAACAAACATAGCTTCCATATTAGTTACACTACTCACATCCCAATTACCAATGTCTTGATTAAATGAGGTTGCATTATAAAACATATTCCCCATATTAGTTACACTACTCACATCCCAATTACCAATGTCTTGGTTGAAAGATGTTGCAATAAAAAACATACCACCCATATAAGTCACATTAGAAACATCCCAAGAGCCAATATCTTGATTAAAAGCTGTTGCTTCAAGAAACATAGTATTCATCCAAGTCACATTACTCACGTCCCAAGAACCAATATCTTGATTGAAAGCTGATGCCCTAACAAACATAGCTTCCATATTAGTTACACTACTCACATCCCAAGCACTTATATCGGCGTTAAAATTACTTCTAGCGTAAAATGCATAAAGCATTCTAGTAACGTTACTCACATCCCAATCAGGCATTGCGCCATACTCACTATCACTACACATTCCATCTACAGGGTTTGTGCTTAAACAAGTGTTGATAGCTGACTGAAAATTAGCATCTGTAATGGGGGTTTTTGGACAAGTACCCCAAACAGGTTTATTACTTTCAGACAATGATGAATTAGAACTAAATTGAGTTGGCTCTGAACTAATATTAGAAACACACCAATTGGATATATCTTGATT
>JAOLXX010000023.1 GCA_028343155.1 Polaribacter sp. | reverse complement strand
TTAGCAGAAATATCTCTTAAATTTTGAACGAAAAAGTTCATTTTTATTTGACTACATACAGTCATAAGAAACATATACAATACAATAACATTAATTATTATTACAATACAAAAACAGTATTAAATACATGCAGTTAATAAAGAATAATCCTTACCGAATTCTTGGAGTTAAGGCCAATGCCTCATTAAGTGACAGAAACCAGCAAGCTAATCTAATTGCTCAGTATCTTAAAATAGGTCAAAGCGCTAAACTTGACTTTGATATCACACCGCCACTAGAGCCCTTAATAAGAACAAAGGAATTAATTGATCTGCAGCCTTCTAGGATTTTTTCTACGGAAGATAAAATATTGCATTCTCTTTTTTGGTTTGTAGAGGCAAATGGTATTGACAAAATAGCATTAAAGCATCTAACGGGTTCTAAAGACATAGATAAAGCTTTATCAGACTTTGAGAAAGGATGTAGAGGCTTCGAGATAAGCCCAGATAGTTATTCTGCAATACTTAATCACTCTACACTACAAATAATTGCTTACAAGCAGCACAAGGACCTCGACAAATTAAAAAGCGCAATTGCATATAAATTTGATATTGTAACAAACACTACAACATTGGCTCTGGTTAAAGATTTGGTAGCAGCTGATGGTATGAATACAGATGTTCAGAAAATACTGAAATTAGCAATGCCAAAGCTGAAAGAGTTGTTAAAGGAACTTATACCTTCTGAGAATACAGATAAGCTTTTGTTGGACATTTTTAAATCCAACACGGTAATTTACCCGAGTCTTAGAAATCAAGTCATTGAGGCATTGGTAGAAAAAATAACCTCTAAAGTTAACATAACAGAAGTAGAGAGAGAAAAAGCTTTAAAGGGTATTTACACATCAGAAATTTTAAAAGATGTTCCGGCAATGGGTGCTCTTTTGATAGCTAGTGTAAAAACCACACTAAATGAGATAGCTAACCTACTTGGAGAGTCTGATGCAGTTTATACAGAAACCCTGCAAAAAGTATATCAGGAAGTGAATTATTGTGGTATACTTCCGTTCAATAAAATGATTGACAAATTTAATTCCACTGAGGGTAAAGCAAGTGAAAAAATACGTAAAAATGCAGATATAGAGGTAATAGTAAGTTTGCTTACAAAAGCGAAGGAAAATTTAAATGATGTTTCAATTCCAATAAAAACAACACTCTTAAATAATCTAAAAGGAATTAGCGGATTTAAATCTAGAGGTAATTGTGAATTCTGTCAAGCTGGTATACCTGGAACTATGAATTTAAAAGTCAAAATGCACAAAATGACTGGTTTAAGTCAATATACTTATTTTAAAGATGGTGGGCTAAAATTAGGGTGTTGCAGTTCTTGTAAAAAGAAAAAAGTTTTAAATATGATTCTTTCTCGATTGATAGCAACAATTGTTTATGTAGGTTTTTGTTATATTGGTGGAATACTTTTAATAATTGATTTACTTTTTGCTCGCTTTGGTATAGCTAAATGGTGGTATAGACTAATTCATAAACAAATTTATTATAACAATGTAAAAGATCATCCGACAATTAAAGAACACCAAAGTGAGGGATATGAGTTTGGCATGCTTTAATGCTAAAAACTCTTCTATTAATAATTATAATACCTACGTTATAAAATACGTAATTTATTTATGCAAATAATCCAAAATAATCCATTTAGAATCCTTGGTGTAAAGGCAAATGCCTCCCTAAGCGATAGAAACCAGCAAGCTAATCTAATTGCGCAGTATCTTAAAATAGGTCAGAGCGCTAAACTTGACTTTGATATCACACCACCACTAGAGCCCTTATCAAGAACAAAGGAATTAATTGATCTGCAGCCCTCCAGGATTTTTTCTACAGAAGATAAAATATTGCATTCTCTTTTTTGGTTTGTAGAGGCAAATGGTATTGACAAAATAGCATTAAAGCATCTAACGGGTTCTAAAGACATAGATAAAGCTTTATCAGACTTTGAGAAAGGATGTAGAGGCTTCGAGATAAGCCCAGATAGTTATTCTGCCATACTTAATCACTCTACACTACAAATAATTGCTTACAAGCAGCACAAGGACCTCGACAAATTAAAAAGCGCAATTGCATATAAATTTGATATTGTAACAAACACTACAACATTGGCTCTGGTTAAAGATTTAGTGGCTGCAGATGGTATGAATACAGATGTTCAAAAAATACTGAAATTGGCAATGCCAAAGCTGAAAGAGTTGTTAAAGGAACTTATACCCTCTGAGAATACAGACAAGCTTTTGTTGGACATTTTTAAATCCAATACGGTTATTTACCCGAGTCTTAAAAACCAAGTCATTGAGGCATTGTTAGATAAGGTTAGTGCTAAAGTTGATACAGCAGGAAATGAAATGAAAATTATTTTGCTTGGCACCTACCGAAATTCTATGATTGGTGCGGGTGTCGCTCTTGGTAAAAGATTAATAAAAGATACCAAGAAACCATTAAAAGAAATTGAAGCTTTACTAGGCAAAAGTGATCCTGTTTACACAGAAGCTATGAATAAGGTATTTACTGAAGTTAATTTTCATGGTATATTACCCTTCAACATGCTCATTCAAAAAATAAATGAAAACACTGAGCTTGGTATGTCTACTACTAATTTACTAACTGGATGTGATTTGACAGGGGTTATAAGCCTGTTTAATAGTGCTATACGTAATTTGGCTGGTGTAGATATACCAATTAAAGAGACTTTAAAACAAAATAAAATAGGTATTGAAAAAGCAAACCTTCAGATCATAAATTCAAGACCTAGTCCCAGACCAACATCATCAGCTGGATCGGGGTCTAGTGGTGAATGCTTTATTGCAACTGCAGCCTTAGGTAGTTATGATCATTCACAGGTAATAGAACTGCGTCATTTCCGTGATCAATGGATTTTAACCAAAAATTGGGGTGCAGGATTTGTTAAATGGTATTACCACTATGGTGCAATTGCAGCAAAGTTTATCGAAAAAAGTTTTACCTTGAGAAAATTAAGTTATGTATTAATAGTAAAACCACTGGTGATTTTATCCAGGATTGTAAAAAACAAATAAACTAAACAAAAAAACATTAAATTAAATAAAGTCATAAACCAACAATATGAAAAAACTACTAATTTTTATAACACTAGCATTAACTGCTATCTCTACATATGCACAGACAGATACTAAATTAGATTCGCTGCATACTGTAATTAATAGTGAGGTAAACCAAACCACAAGAGGTTTAGAGGAGCAAATAACTTTAATCAATACAGAGTTAAAAGCCAATAAAGAACAGCAACAGCAAGCGCTCAAAAGCCTTGGAGACAGCACAAAATCTATGATTGGAGATTCTATTGGGGCTGTTAGAACGCAACTTAGTAACCTAGTAGAAAAAGAAGTATCTGCCTTAAGCTCGCTAATAAAGACTCAAAACAAAGAGATGACCAAACTTAATAGCAGCATTGTTACTCTTAAAGACAAGCTAGATGGAAATCTCACCAAAATGAATTCTCAGTTAGACTCATTAGACTCAGGACTTGGTGATGCCAACAAACAACTAGAAACAACTCAACAAAGCAGTGAACTTGCCAGACAAGACATCAAGGACAATGTATTATACCTTCTGGGTGCAATTTGCATAATTCTAATTTTGATAATAGTTGTTTATTGGTTAACACACAAAAAGCACAACACAGCTCAAAATGAAATAGCAGATGCCAAAACGCACCTAGAAGAACAGATAAATACAGCCAATGCAGATTTTGCAGAAAAACTTCTAGAGGCTATGAATAAATTGCCAAAACCGGGAGAAGCAGGTGACACTTCCAAAAACCCAGAGGATAACCAAGGATTAATACTTGATTTTGCACAGCAAATAGCTAGCATGGAGAACAATATCTGGCATTTACCAGAAGGCGATGGAGTTAGAAAGAGAATTGAACGAGCCACAAAAAAGATGAGAGACACATTTAAAAGCCTAGGATATGACATGCCAAAACTACTGGGTACAGAGGTCTCTGAAAATCAAATTATAGAAATAAAAAACCGGAAGGAAGATTTATCAATTCCAGCAGGAAAAGTAATAATCAGCAAAATAATTAAGCCTCAAGTACTTTTTAATAATAAAATGATTCCAGGAGTAAGACTTGTTGTAGATGTAATAGAAAATTTAGAAAATTAATAGAATATGGGAAGAATAAAAATTGATTACGGAATAGATTTAGGTACAACAAACTCTGCGTTATCTCGCATGGAAAGCGGAGAGGTAGTAACAAGTGAAATTGATCAAAGTATGATTGTGCCCTCTTGTGTTTATATAGACAAAAGAGGAAGAATTAGAGTTGGTATTCAGGCCTTTAACAAATATCCGCATTTTATAGAATTTAAGAGAAATATGGGTGTAAACATTGATTATGATACCATTGATGGAAATAAGACCAACCCAGAAAAACTTTCTGCTGAATTACTAAAAAAACTCGCCTCAGAGATTACAGACGAGGTGTTCAAATCTGTGGTTATAACAGTTCCAGCTGCTTTTGAATTACCACAAGTTTCTGCCACAAAAAGAGCTGCAGAACTTGCCGGTTTTGAGCAGGTAGAGATATTACAAGAACCAGTAGCAGCAGCCTTTAACTATGGATTAAAGAATAAGGTTAAAGATGCAAAATTTGTTGTTTTTGATTTTGGAGGAGGAACCTTTGATGCGGCGCTTGTAACTGCCACAGGTGGTGTGATGGAAGTAAAATCTAGTGAGGGGGATAATAATCTTGGAGGGGGAGACATTGACCGTGCAATATTACATGGTTTATTATTACCATATCTAAAAGAAAATTATTCTTTTAATGAGCTTGATCTAGGAGTATTAAAGGGTATCGCAGACAACCTAAAAAAGGAACTAGGTAAGTCAGAGGAATATGAGCTTTTAACCGATATTGGTGATTTACCTGAGGATGATGAAGGAGAAGAAATGGAGATAGAATTAACTGTTACTAGAGAACAAGTAAACAATCTGGCAAGGCCACTATTTCAAAGGGCAATAGACAAAACAAAGCTTCTACTTAAAAATAATGGTTTAACCATATCAGATTTATCGGCATTAGTTTTGGTTGGAGGGCCAACACAAATGCCAATCTTGAGAGAGATGATAGAAGAGCAGCTCATGAAGCCAGATATTTCTATAAACCCAATGACAGGAATTGCAGAAGGAGCAGCCCTTTACGCAAGTACCATGCAAAATAATGTAAAAGAGCATGGTGCAGGACCTAATGATGAGTCTAATAGCAATGAGCCTGTCATAGAAATTGAGGTAGATTTTAGCTCAACTTCCAACCTTGATAAAGAGCCTGTTTCGGTTTTATTAAAAGGCGCAAGCGAGCCTTTATTTGGTGAAATCACTAGAGAGGATGGATTAAAAACTGAGAAAGCGGCCCTAGATGCTGTATTTATGGTAGATATAGATCAGAAAAAACCCAATAATTTCACGATAAACGTATTTAACGACAAAAACGATCGTGTAACCTGTTCACCAAATAAATTTACAATTTTGCCTGGTGTAGCCGTTAGTGGTGGATCTCCTCTACCCCATCATATTGGGATGGATTACCAGGCAAAAAACGGAAAAACTCTCTATACTGCTTTCCGAGGTCTTGAAAAAGACAAACCCATGCCTGCGGTAGGTAAAACCACAATAGAACTTTACACCCAGAGTGAGTTAAGACCTGGCAACACAGATGATACATTGGTTATCTCTATTTTTCAAGCTGAGGGACGGGCTGAGGGTTCTAGGAGTTTAGTAAATTCTCGAATTGGACAGATAGAAATTGATGGTGGCGATGTGCCACAATTGGTGCCAGAAAATACAGAGGTTAAATTTACATTGAGTATAAATATATCTCAAGAGATGACACTAGAGGCTGAGTTTCCAACACTGGATTTTGAGATTGAGAAAAAAATGATATTTAGACCAGTAGAAGAAGCTAGTCAAAAGCAACTAGATGAACTGGCTCAAGAGGCTGACAAGCTTACTGAAAGGTTGGAGAGTAGCGACCAACCCCCAGTAGATTTACCAAGATTAAAAGAGAATAGTACGAGCATCAAAAAAACTCTTGAGCAAGATGGATCTGCTGAACAGGCTTTTGGACTTCTAAGAGAATTAATTCTTGAACTAGATCTTGCTGAAGCTGCACTTGCATGGCCTGAACTGGTACAGGAAATAAATGAGGCCTTCAAAAACCTAGAAGACATGGTTAGAGAATGTGTAAATAATACACTGGATGGGTACCAGAAAGATCAAAGCGATTTGGAGTACCTAAAAACTTCTAAAGACTCTGTGCTTGTCTCTAAAAATGTTGAGCGTGGTAAAGAGGTTTTAGAAAAAATAAGAGATAAGGTATGGAACATAACAGATAGGCACGCTGGTAAAGAAAGACGCATTGCTTGGATACGAGATTTTAATGCCACATTTGGCAGTATTGATTGGACAAACCAAGCACAGGCTCGTACAGCGGTAGATCGCGGAATGCAAATGGTTAACTCAGGTGCATCCTTTGATCAATTAAACCAACAGGTTCAAACAATAGTTGGTTTTATGAAAGATAGAGGTAATACTCCAGGTCCTGGCCCAAGAGGCGGTGTTGGTGAACGTTAATATATAAGAAATGAATTATTTCAATAAAAAAGATATCATTGATAATAAGTATGAAATACTATTTTTTATACATCAAACTACCTATGGTTGGAGCTACCGCGTAAAAGGTAAAGAAGATGGTAAGATATATATGCTCAAGGTTTACCAAAAGAACAAGTTGCTTTCGCACCATTTCACGGAAGATGGAGACTTACTTGAGGCTAATATCCATAAAGGATTAGACCACCCAAATCTCTCAAGATATGTAGAACACAAAATCATTACTAAAAATGGTGTTGAACTTATCTATTATGTTGTAGGATTTATTAGTGGTGAAACACTCCAAGATAGAATTGATCGAGAGGGAGAGCCTAATAATGATTTTGCTGTACGGTTTTTCTCTGGAGTATTGGATGCTGTAAGCTACTTACACTCAAGAAATGTACCTGTTCTTCATTGTGATATAACTCCACAGAACATCATGATGGACCTCTCTGGAAATGTGATGAGTCCAGTGCTTTTTGACTTCGGACTAGCGCGCTATGATGGTGCTAAAGGAACTTATTACAATAGAACACAACCTTCTTTGTATTACTGTGCACCAGAAACACTTAATGATTTTTCGAGTGTTGAGAGTGATGTTTTCTCTTTAGGAGCATTGTTGTATTGTCTTTTGTATGGAACATTTCCTTGGCACGGTGAAATTACTAATTCTAACATGGAGACAGAGACCTTCATAACTGATCTACTAAACTCTAGAAATAAGAAATTGAAATTTAATGTTGTTGAAAATGTTGATGATCATATTAAATTAACAATCATTAAAAGTTTACTTCCAAAAGCAAATACTCGCTTTAAAAGTGTTGATGAGTTCAAAAACGCTCTTAACAAAGAAATGGTAGTTTCTGAAAAGGAGGTGAAGACACAGGAACGACTTCAGGTAGTTAAAAGAACACCTGGGCTTGGTTTTAACAAGATAGCTGGAATGGATACCATTAAATCTATGATAAAGCAAGATGTTATTGACCCCTTACTTCATCCTGAGAAAAATATAGAATATGGTATAGAGCCGCCTAACGGTGTCCTTTTTTATGGCCCTCCAGGATGTGGTAAAACTTTTTTTGCAGAATGTTTGGCCGATGAAGTAGGATTTAATTTTATGAAAGTTAAACCCTCAGACGTTGGTTCCAAATATGTACACGGAGGTCAAGAAAAAATAAGTCAATTATTTAAGGATGCTAAAGAAAACGGCCCAACAATTCTATTTCTAGACGAAATGGATGCAATGATTCCGAGCAGAGATGGTTCTGCTGGACACCACTACGAATCTGAGGTTAATGAGTGGTTGGTACAGATCAATAATTGTTCTCAAAACGAGGTTTTCATTATTGGAGCTACCAACAGGTTAAATAAAATAGATACCGCTGTACTTCGCTCTGGAAGGTTCGACCGTAAAATTCATATACCAATACCAGATTTAGAGTGCAGAATAGCCTTATTTAAACTTGAACTTGGTAAAAGACCAAAGGTTTTAGATGAAGGCCTGAATTATGAGCTACTTGCGAAAAAAACAGAAGGTTTTGTTTGCAGCGATGTTGGTCTGATAGTCAATGATGCGGCAAGAGTAGCAGCACGTAATCAAGAAAAAATAAGTAATAAAATAATTCTTGAAATTATTGGAGAGACTAATGCCTCGGTAAGTGAAGATGAGGTGAAAGAATATAATAATGAACAGCAGGAAGAAGTTAAGAGAACACCAATAGGCTTTAGGAGCTCTCCAAGTGTAAAGAAAGAAACTCCAGAAGAAAAAATAATGGCATTGGAGAAAGAAATGAAAGAAGCCGCCGATAATCAAGATTATACTCGTGCTGCAAACATAAAAGTACAAATTGATAAACTAAAAACAAACTGATTATGGAAGCAAAAAAATTTACAGAAGTCTTATTAGAAATCGCTTTTGTGTCTATGGTATGTGATGGCGATATAGCACCCGAAGAAGAAGAGTATCTGCGAGAAATTGAAAAGAGTGACTTTTATCTAAAGGAATTTGATATGTCAGCAAAATTAGACACACTAAAGGCTGATTGGGAATTAAATGGGTTAAACTTTTGCGAGAAGATATTAAATTCTGCATATAAACTAGATCTTGCAGAGAGTGAGAAAATTATAATAATGGATTTTGCAATAGGAATAACAAGATCAGATGGGAATATGCAGCAAAGCGAAATTCACTTTATAAACACACTAATGAGAAATATTAAATTTTCTACAAATCTTGTTGAAATGAGATACGGAAACTGGTCTATTATTGAGGCTAATAACTAAAACGTATTTTTCATACACGTTTAATAAAACTCATAAATGAAAAAAACTACAGTAATAAAACTTATACTAAGTATACTTCTAGTCGTGTGCGTGTTTGATATGCCCTATGGTTTTTATCAATTAGTTCGATTTATTGCTTTAATTGGTTTCGGAATTTTAGCATTTAATGCAAATCAGGAAAACAAAAAAACTGAACTTATCATTTACGTTTTGTACGTAGTCAAATAAAAATGAACTTTTTCGCTCAAAATTTAAGAGAGGTTTCTGCTAATTTAGTTTAAAATTAGAGGTAGGGTTTTGTGTCGAAAAGAAGATGTGTATAACAACTCACGTTTAGTTGCGTGAGTTATTTTTTTTTTTTTTTTATTTGGTTTTACAAACGTAATACGTGACCTCTCAGATAATAAGTATAATACACAAAACGAATATGAAAAAAACAGAAAAACAATATTATGAAAATGGAAACATTGAATCCGAATCAGAAGTAAATGAAAACGGACAACTTCATGGAGTAACAAGAATTTATCATGAAAACGGACAGTTATTAGGAGAAATAAGTTTCACCAATGATATACAGGATGATGGTGAGTTTATTTCATATCATGAAAATGGTAGGAAAGCAAAAGAACTAACCTATTTAAACAACTTATTGAATGGTCCGTTCTATGAATATCACAAAAATGGTCAACTAATAATTGAGGGGTTATACAATAATAGAGTAATAACATTTCTTAAAGAGTGGGATGAAAATGGAGTGTTAACTAATGAAACCAGGGTTCTG
>JAOLXX010000022.1 GCA_028343155.1 Polaribacter sp. | reverse complement strand
AGCATTTTCACGAAATCAACAAATGTTCATAATTATACCCTCAAATCAAGAAAAAACTTTTAAATCTTCTCTAAAAAATGTAAATTTGAGTTATAGAAAATAAGTAAATTTTTAGCTATTTTTATTACTTCTTGACACACTCGCTTTGGGTGCATAGAAATAACAAATCGTACTAATTAAAGTCAAAATAAATGAGCGAAGACAAAAAAAACAATTATGATGCTTCCAGCATTCAAGCATTAGAAGGAATGGAGCATGTAAGAATGCGTCCATCCATGTATATTGGAGATGTTGGAATCCGTGGTTTACACCATTTGGTATACGAAGTTGTAGACAACTCTATTGATGAAGCAATGGGTGGTTATTGCGATACCATAAACGTGACAATTAACGAAGACAATTCTGTGACCACGAAAGATAACGGTCGTGGGATTCCTGTGGGAATGCACGAAAAAGAAGGCGTCTCTGCATTACAAGTTGTAATGACTAAAATTGGTGCTGGTGGAAAATTTGATAAGGACTCTTATAAAGTTTCTGGTGGTTTACACGGAGTTGGTGTCAGTTGTGTGAATGCACTTTCAGATTTATTAGTAGCAACTGTTCATAAAGACGGTAAGGTTTGGCGACAAGAATATTCTCAAGGAAAAGTATTATATCCAGTAAAAACTATTGGAGAGAGTGATTTTACTGGTACAATTGTTACTTTTTTACCCGACAAATCTATTTTTAAGCAAACGACCGAATTTAATTATGACACGTTGGCAACGCGTATGCGCGAATTATCATATTTAAATAAAGGAATTACGATTACTTTAACTGATAAACGAACTACAGATGATGAAGGTATGTTCCCAACAGAAACATTTCATTCTAAAGAAGGCTTACCAGAATTTATAACGTATTTAGATTCTACACGAGAGCAATTAACTGCGAATGTAATTTCTATGGAAGGCGAAAAAAACGGAATTCCCGTTGAAGTTGCCATGGTATATAATACCTCGTATGCAGAAAATTTACATTCCTATGTAAATAACATCAACACACATGAAGGAGGAACCCATTTATCTGGTTTTAGACGTGGTCTAACAGGTACTTTAAAAAAGTATGCAGATAATTCTGGGTTGCTTAAAAATGTAAAGTTCGAAATTGCAGGAGATGATTTCCGTGAAGGATTAACCGCAATTATTTCTGTAAAAGTAGCAGAACCACAATTTGAAGGACAAACAAAAACAAAGTTAGGAAATAGAGAAGTTTCTGCAGCAGTAAGCCAAGCGGTTTCTGAAATGTTAACGGACTATTTGGAAGAAAATCCTAATGATGCTAAAATAATTGTTCAAAAAGTAATTTTAGCTGCTACAGCTAGGCACGCAGCACGTAAAGCCAGAGAAATGGTGCAACGTAAGACCGTCATGTCTATTGGTGGGTTGCCTGGTAAGCTATCTGATTGTTCAGAAACAGATCCAGCACAATGTGAAATTTTCTTAGTTGAGGGAGATTCTGCAGGCGGAACAGCGAAGCAAGGTAGAGATCGTAATTTTCAAGCAATCTTACCACTACGTGGGAAGATTTTAAACGTTGAAAAGGCCATGCAGCACAAAGTTTTTGAAAACGAAGAAATCAAAAACATGTTTACTGCATTGGGTGTTTCTATTGGTACCGAAGAAGATCCAAGAGCCCTGAACTTATCTAAAGTACGTTATCATAAAGTTGTTATTATGTGTGATGCCGATGTAGATGGCTCTCATATTGCTACTTTAATCTTAACCTTCTTTTTTAGATACATGAAAGATATGGTAGAACAAGGTTATATTTATATTGCGACACCCCCACTATATTTAGTAAAAAAAGGTCAAAAAAGAGAATATGCTTGGGATGACAATCAACGTGATTTAATTGCACAACAAATGGGAGGTTCTGTAAACATACAACGTTATAAAGGTCTTGGAGAGATGAATGCAGATCAACTTTGGGACACCACAATGAATCCTGAGTTTAGAACTTTACGTAAAGTTGTTATTGATAACGCTACAGAAGCTGACAGAGTTTTTTCTATGTTAATGGGCGACGAAGTTCCACCAAGAAGAGATTTTATTGAACGTAATGCTAAGTATGCAAATATTGATGCTTAACCATTATTATATTACATATTTTATCATAAAAAAACTCAACAAATTGTTGAGTTTTTTTTTGCATAACATTCATTTTTTTTAGGCTATTTCTAATAAAATGATAATATCACTTCAAATATTTTAACATAATTTTATATATTCGCTAATATTAAAACACTTTTCAAATATTAATTAAACATTAAACAAATGAAAAAGTATTTTCTAATATTTATAGGTATATTCACCTTATCATTTAATACAAACGCACAAGAAGATTTTGAAGCTATTCTTTTAGCTGACGCAGCAGATTCTCAAAAATTAATGCAAGCTTATTTTGCTCCAGGAATGGAAGGTCTTATCAATGCAATGAATAACGGTTGGTATCACACAGCAAAAGTTCATAAAACTTTTGGATTTGATTTAGCTATAGGTCTAAGTGGGGCTGCAATACCATCTGAAAAAGAATTATTTAATATATCTGCATTGGGTTTAACTTCTATAACTTCCTCATCTACAACAGCATCAACTTTTGCAGGACCTAGTGGAACTACATCAATGACTGTAAACACAACTATTAACGGTAACAATGTAACAGCTAACTTTGATTCTCCAGGTGGAGTTTTATCAGACTTACCAGCTAAAGCAGTTCCTGCACCAATAGTTCAATTAAGTGTTGGACTACCTTTTAAACTAGAAGGAATGCTAAGATTTGTTCCTGAAACAAGTATTGGAGAAAATGATGGTTCTGTAAAAATGTTAGGACTAGGACTTAAGAAAGAAATCACTAACTGGTTTGGACTATTAGGTAAAACACCTTTACATATTTCACTTTTAGCTGCTTACACAACTATGGATGTAAATTACGGAATTGCAGATCAGAATTCTGGAGAAATTCAAGTCCAAAACGCATTAACTGAATTCAATTTAAAAGCCTATACAGTTCAAGCAATTGCTTCTTTAAACTTTCCAATCATCAACATATATGGTGGTATTGGATATAATAGCGGAAGCTCTAGTTATGCAATGTCTGGAACTTTTACGGGAGAGTACCAAACAGGTTCCCCATTACAACCAACAGTTACTCAAACCTTAAGCGCACCCTCTGATTTAGATTTCGAATCTAGTGGAATGACAACAACTTTAGGCGCTAGATTAAGTTTAGGTTTCTTTAAAATATTTGGTAGTTACGCTTTTCAAGAATACAATACATTTTCTGCAGGTATAGCAATTAGTATTAGATAATAATTAATAAAAATGTAACAAAAAAAAGACATCTCGTATAGATGTCTTTTTTTTGTTACAGAAAACTTAAACCACCTGTAATTTTTGTACTTTTGCATTTATCTCATTAACTATAAAAACTTAAAAACAAAAAATATGAAAATTACAGTTGTAGGTGCAGGTGCAGTAGGAGCAAGTTGTGCAGAATATATCGCTATTAAAGACTTCGCATCAGAAGTTGTCATTTTAGATATTAAAGAAGGTTTTGCAGAAGGTAAAGCAATGGATCTAATGCAAACGGCTTCTTTAAATGGTTTTGACACAAAAATCTCTGGAAGTACCAATGATTATTCTAAAACTGCAAATTCTGATATTTGTGTAATTACTTCTGGTATTCCTAGAAAACCAGGAATGACTCGTGAAGAGTTGATTGGAATTAATGCCGGAATTGTAAAAACAGTTGCTGCCAATTTAATTGAACACTCCCCAAGTACGATTATTATCGTTGTTTCCAATCCTATGGATACAATGACATATTTAGTTCATAAAACTACAGATTTACCAAAAAATAAAATTATCGGAATGGGTGGCGCATTAGATTCTGCTCGTTTTAAATACAGATTAGCTGAAGCTTTAGGAGCTCCTATCTCTGATATTGATGGAATGGTTATTGGTGGTCATTCTGACAAAGGAATGGTTCCATTAACTCGACTAGCATCAAGAAATTCAATTCCCGCGTCAGAATTTATTTCTGAAGAAAGATTAGAACAAGTATTACAAGACACGAAGGTCGGTGGTGCAACATTAACAGGTCTACTTGGTACTTCTGCCTGGTATGCTCCTGGAGCTGCAGTTTCTGGTATGGTGCAAGCAATTGCTTGTGATACTAAAAAAATATTTCCATGTTCTGCATTATTAACTGGTGAATATGGTTTAAACGATTTATCTATCGGTGTACCTTGTGTATTAGGCGCAAATGGTATTGAAAAAATAGTTGAAATTAGTTTATCAGATGCTGAAAAAGCAAAATTATCAGAATCTGCTGTTGGTGTTTCTAAAACTAACGGATTGTTAGAGTTATAAAATCAGTATCTAGTTTTAGGTATTAGTAAATAGTAAAAGTCCAACTTTTCCGAAACTTCGGAATGAGTTGGATTTTTTTTATGAAATATTTTCAAATTATAAAAGAAACTCTAGGTTTCAATATGTAATTTTGTTTTCTTAATTGCTAAAGAAAAATGATTAAACAAACACATACTGTCTTAAAAAACGTATTCGGTTATGATAATTTTCGTCCATTACAAGAGGAAGTTATCGATAGAACAATAGCAGGGAAAGACAGTTTTGTATTAATGCCAACTGGTGGAGGAAAATCTATTTGCTTCCAAATTCCAGCATTGATTTTAGATGGAATCACAATAGTAGTTTCTCCACTTATTTCATTAATGAAAGACCAAGTACAAGCCTTAAAATCTAACGGAATAAAAGCAGATTTTTTTAACAGCTCAATTTCCATAGAAGAAGAAAATGATGTTGTTAATAGGGCAATTAATGGAGATTTGCAATTATTGTATTTATCTCCCGAAAAGTTAATAGCAGTTAGTAATACATGGTTAAAGAAATTAAATATAAATTTAGTAGCTATTGATGAAGCACATTGTGTAAGTATGTGGGGACATGATTTTAGACCTGAATATACACAGTTAAAAGTTTTCAGAAACTCATTACCACTTGTTCCTTTTATGGCATTAACTGCCACAGCAGATAAATCTGCCAGAAAAGATATTGAAGAACAACTTGGTTTAAACAAGTCAAAATTATTTATTTCTTCTTTCGATAGAAAAAACCTAAGTATAGAAATTCGCGGACAAGTTCAAAAAAAGAAAAAGTTACAAGAAATTATCAATTTTATAGACCGAAGGAAAAATGAAAGTGGTATTATTTACTGTTTGAGTAGAAAAAACACTGAAGAAGTTGCAGATTATCTAAAAAAAGAAGGTCATTCTGTAGCATTTTATCATGCAGGAATGAATTTTGAGGAAAGAGAAAATACACAAACAGATTTTATTAATGATGATACTAAAATAATTGTTGCTACCATTGCCTTTGGAATGGGGATAGATAAATCGAATGTTCGTTTTGTAATTCATTATAATTTACCCAAAAACATAGAAGGGTATTACCAAGAAATAGGTAGAGCAGGAAGAGACGGTTTACCTTCTGAAACTGTACTATACTATAACATGAGAGATTTTGTACTATATAGCCAGTTTGCTGATAATGGAGCAAATAGTACTATGCAAAAAGAAAAGTTAAATAGAATGCTTCAATTTACAGAGGCAAAATCATGTCGTAGAAAAATACTGTTATCTTATTTTGGAGAACATCTTGCAGAAAACTGCGGTAACTGTGATGTTTGTGATAACCCTCCAAAAGATTTTGATGGAACTATATTAGCACAAAAAGCACTTTCTGGAATTGCAAGGATGAAAGAAAAAGACGGAATTACAATGTTAATCAATCTGTTAAGAGGAAGTAATAATGCAGATATTCATTCAAAACAATATTTTAATCTAAAAACATATGGAATAGGAAAAGATGTTTCTTTTTTTGATTGGAGAGATTATGTAATTCAAATGGCAAATCAAGGTTTGATAGAAATAATGTATGCAGAAAGTTCTGCCTTAAAAATAACTCCCATTGGTTGGCAAATTTTAAAAGGAGAAAAAACAATACGATTAACGAAACCTCTAAGACCAAAAGAGAAAAACAAAAAACAAAAAGTTACAAAAACAACCCATGAAGATGAGATAAACAATGGTTTATTTTCGGAACTCAAAAAAATAAGATACGCTATTGCTAAAGAAGAAAACATGCCTGCTTATATTATTTTTAATGATAAATCTTTAAAATTAATGGCAAGTAAACTTCCTACAACAGAAAATGAGTTTTTAGCTATTTCTGGTGTTGGAATGAACAAAATGGAAAAATATGGCGAAGAATTTATGGACGTGATTCGTAAATTCAAAAGTGTTGCTAAACCAAGAAAAATAGGGACAACTATAAAAACCTTTAATTTATATCAAGAAGGTTTAAATCCATCAGAAATTGCAGAAAAAAGAAACTTATCAATTACTACTATTTTTTCACATTTATCTCAATTGTATTCTGAAGGAAAAAAAGTAGATATCGAGCAATACATTAATACTATAAATAAAGTACGTGAAGTTTTTAATAAATTAGGTAGAAAGATAGAATTAAAACCCATTTATGATAAACTAAATGAAGAGGTTTCTTATTCAGAAATAAGAATAAGTATTACACTAATTTTAAAAAATGAATAAAAGTTTAATTGCTAAACTTTAGCATTAAAATATCTAATTAATTAGTTAATAACTTCAAAGCAATCTTAATTTTTATATATTTGGCACATGAAACCAAAATGGTACTTTAGCATACTATTAATTGTATTTATTTTTCTTGGAATATCCCAAGAAAATATTGCTGTACCTAATCAAGAAATTGTATTAGAATTTGTTGATTTAAAAATTGCCAAAAAAGACATTGATAAGACTGTTTTTAACTTAAAAGAAAAACTTATTAATGCTGGCGCTTCCAACATAACGGTTCAAGAAACTAAAAACGGAGCAATAAAATTTTCTTACTATAGTGCTGTAAATGTAGAGAACATTAAAGAAGTTCTTTCTAAAGACAACTCTTTAGTTCTTAATAATTACTCAAAAAACAAAGACAATCACTCTTCTTCTCACAATTTATCAAACTATAATATTGATATTTATGAGCTAGACAATGACATAAATATGTCAAGTTTTGATGGTAATTCTATTTTAGAAATTAAATATGATTCCCAAAGATATACAGTTAGCCAAAACTATGCTTCACTAGAAAATATTTCTGTAAACAAAGCAAGAAAGCTCTTTAAAACTGCATACAAATTTAATAAGAGTATTATAATTATTAAAGAAAACACATCTAATTATAAACCAGAAGTAAGAGCTGGGCCCATTTATTATTATAGCCAAACATGTATTTAGGGTGATTAAAATCATCCTAAATGACATACTCATTTGAGTATTACACTCAATTTTCAAAAAAAAATAAATTATTGTCAAAAAAAAATGTGAGGAATTACAAATCCACTCATCTTATCTTTTGACTAACAAAACATATAACATGCAAAACAAAGGACTTATTAAATTATTCGCAATCCTTTTTGGAATAGTGAGTTTATATCAATTATCATTTACATTTTTAGCAAACAAAGTTGAAGAAGATGCTGTAAGCTATGCAAAAAGTAAAGGAGTCGAAATTGATGCAAGGCAGAAAGCTACTTTTGAAAGAAAGTATTTAGACAGTGTTGCCAACATAGAAGTTATTGATTTAGGTATTACAACATATACCTACAATGATCTGAAAGACAAAGAAATGAATCTTGGTCTCGATTTGAAAGGTGGTATTAATGCGATATTACAAGTTTCCGTAAAAGAAGTTTTAAAAAGCTTATCGAACGATTCTAAAAATAATGTTTTCAATCAAGCAATCCTAGCAGCAGACAAAGCACAGAAAAGTGATACTGCAAATTATTTAGACTTATTCTTTCAAGAGTTTGAAAAAATTGCTGGAACTACAAAGTTAAGTGATCCTTCTATTTTTGGAACAAAAGCTTTGAGCGAAAAAATTACTTTTGATGAGGCAAATGTAACTGTTAAGGAAACAATACAAGAAGAAATTAATAGTTCAATTATTACGACTCTTGAAGTTTTGAGAAGTAGAATTGATAAGTTTGGTGTTTCTTCACCAAAGATTCAACGAATTGGAAATTCAGGTAGAATTCAAATTGAATTACCCGGAGCAAAAGATATTGGACGTGTTACAAAGTTAATTACAAGTAAAGCGGAATTACAGTTCTGGGAAGTATACACAAATGCAGAGGTTCAAAATTACTTTTTTGCAGCAAACGGAAAAGTAGCAGAACTTTTAAAAGAGAACATTGTAGAAGAAGTAGAAGATCCGTCTGAAAAAGATGATATTGATGATTTATTAGGGGAAACGAAAGATTCAACTAGTGTCAATCAGAAAAATCTTTTTAGCTATTTATTTCCTAACGTAGCGCAATCGCAACAAGAAGTAAGTTCTTTAGTTGCGCAAGCGAAGGTTTTAGATACTGCAACTATAAACGACTTGTTAAAAAGGAAAGAAGTTAAAGCTTTATTACCAAAAGAATTAAAGTACGTTAAATTTTTATGGGATTACAAATCCAATAAAGGTACAGATGGATCAGATTTAATTGGTTTATATGCTATTAAAGGAAGTCGAAATGGCAAAGCTACTATTGAAGGAGATGTTATTTTAGATGCCGGACAAGAGTTTGATCAATTGAACAAACCTGTTGTTAGTATGACCATGAATAGTTCAGGAACAAAGCAATGGGCAAAAATGACCGCAGATAATGTTGGTAATTTTGTAGCAGTAGTTTTAGACAACTATGTATACACTGCACCTTCTGTAAACCAAGCAATTACTGGAGGAAACACTCAAATTTCTGGTGGCACAATGACAATTGAAGAAGCTGATGATATTTCTACTGTTTTAAAAGCAGGTAAATTACCCGCTGCTGCAAGAATGATTCAAGCACAAATAGTAGGTCCTTCTCTAGGACAAGAAGCAATTGATGCCAGTTTCATCTCTTTTGGATTGGCCATTTTATTGGTGTTACTTTGGATGATTTTATACTATGGAAAAGCAGGTGTGTATGCAGATATTGCTTTAGTAGTTAACATTTTATTTATCTTCGGTATTCTAGCTTCTTTCAGCGCGGTGTTAACATTGCCTGGTATTGCAGGTATTATATTAACCATTGGTATGTCTGTTGATGCGAACGTAATTATCTTTGAAAGAATTAAAGAAGGATTATTTAAAAAGAAAGGTCTAAAACAATCTATAGATGAAGGATTCTCTGTAAAAGGAGCTCTTTCTGCAATTATTGATGCAAACATCACCACCTTATTAACAGGGATTATATTATATGTTTTTGGAACAGGACCTATTAAAGGTTTTGCGTTAACATTAATGATTGGTATCGCTACCTCATTATTTACTGCTGTATTTATTACACGAATCTTAATTGATAGCGCTGTTCATAAAAACACTAGCTTACCCTTCAATACATCTATTTCTAAAGGATGGTTCCAAAACATTAACATGGAGTTCTTAAGAAAACGTAAAATTGCCTATGTAATTTCTGGTGCAATTATTGTTGCAGGTATTGTTTCAATTTTCTCTATCGGATTAAAACAAGGGGTTGACTTTAAAGGAGGTCGTTCTTATGTTGTTCGTTTTGACCAAACAGTAAGTGCTACAGATGTTGCAGGATCATTAAAAGAAGTATTTGGTTCTGCTCCAGAAGTAAAAACATATGGACAAGACAATCAATTAAAAATTACAACTGTTTATCAAATTGAAGAAGAAGGTTCAGAAGTAGATGAGCAAGTTCAAAATGCACTATTTACAGGATTAAAAAACTATTTGGGAGCTACAACTTACGAAAACTTTAAACCAGGTTTTGAAAAACAAGGCGCTGGTGTAATGAGTTCAATCAAAGTAGAGCCAACCATCGCAGATGACATTAAGACATCGGCATTGTATGCCGTTTTTGGCTCTTTATTAATTGTATTCTTATATATATTACTACGTTTTAGAAAAGTATCTTTCTCTATTGGAGCTGTTATTGCAGTTTTCCATGATGTATTAATTGTATTAGGTATCTTCTCAATTACTTATAACTTTATGCCTTTTGATATGGAAATTGGACAATCCTTTATTGCGGCAATACTGACAGTAGTAGGGTACTCTCTAAATGATACTGTGGTCATTTTTGATAGAATTAGAGAATTCTCAAGAGCTCATAAAGACTGGAAATATAATGAAGTAGTAGACAAAGCATTAAGTTCAACTTTAGGAAGAACTATAAACACCTCTTTAACAACATTGTTTGTAATGGTAGTAATCTTCTTATTTGGAGGGGACTCAATTAAAGGATTTATGTTTGCTCTAATTGTAGGTGTGGCTGTTGGTACGTATTCATCATTATTTGTGGCAACACCAATTATGTATGACACATCTAACAAAGAAGAAAAGAGAAAATAATTTTATTACAAAATAAATTAAAGCCGTTTTTAATTTCTGAATATCAGATTTAAAACGGCTTTTTCATTAAATAAATTGCAACTATATTTGCAATCCAATGAGTATTATAAAACTACAAGACTTATACTTTAAACCTTATATTAATAAGGCAGAAATTGCTGCAATTGTAAAAAGTTTAGCAATTCAAGTACAACAAGACTTACCAAAAGGAGAAGTACCTATTTTTGTGGGAATCTTAAATGGATGTTTTTTATTCGCCGCAGATTTTATTAGAGAATTTAATGAAAATTGTGAAGTTTCATTTATAAAATTAGCT
>JAOLXX010000021.1 GCA_028343155.1 Polaribacter sp. | reverse complement strand
ATAAAAAAACTGAATGGATATAAAAGATTACGTAAAGAAATACAACTTACCATTTGATAGAGTAAAGTCTGTATTTAATGATGATTTCAACTCATTATACGAAAGTGAAAAAGAATGGCTTGAAAATCTTGAAGATAAAGTTCACTTATTGAAAAATGAAAAGAACCAATCTCAAGTAACTGACGTAATTAATAAATTAAAATCCACTGAGGCTTTTACCGAAAATGATTCTAAAAACTTATCAACTTTTGTCAGCAAGGTTAATACAATTGTTAGAATAGCTAATAGAATTAACAACTTCAAAGAAGGTACAGTTTTAGATAATGGTGCAACATTAAAATTGTATGACTTTTTTAATTCAGTTAAGACTTCAGATAACTTCTCTGAATTCAACTACCCTTTAAATTCAAACCTCAATAACTTTCTACCTCATATTTATTCTCTCATAAAACATTGCCAAAAACCTATTGAATACCCCATCTATTATAAATACTGGAAAAATATATTAAGAGAAGTATTATCAAAAGACGATGATTATGATTCCATTTGCACATTTTACAGAAGTTTCCCATCCTCTAATCGCCACCTGAACTTTGCAATTTATCTAGGCACGATTGGAATTCAAATTGCAAAAAATATAGATTCAAGTGGAATTCAAATTACCAAAGACTCCAAGGAATATAAATACCTCACTAAAGATGTAATTAATATTAAGAGGTATAATTCAATTTTAGATGAAAAGCTCAATTTTAACCAATCGTTGATTATGGAGGATTATAAAGTAATTAATGAATTTATTTCAAAAGTAAATTCCAATGAAATCAATGCCGCAAATTCTATTAAAACATTAGTTATAAAAGATAATTTCAAAAATAACCTTAAAACTATTGATGAATTATTTTTTGAGCAAAAGTTAAAAGATATTAACCAAGATAATTACAAAGAAATTATTGACTATGTAAAGTCAATTCATAAGATTAATTCGGGAGAATATAATGATTTCAATATTTGGAGTGCTTCAAAATCTTTTTTGAAACAAACTAATACAGAATTTATTCAACGGCACGATGAGTTAAATAAAAAGGTGGGATTCCCTGATAATGGAAACGGTATCTATAAATCATTTTTAGGTGAAAAAAATCTTATTTCTTTTATCAAAGATAGATTCGCGAATAATTCTTTTTCCACCAAAAGATATTGGTTATATGCACCAGGAGAAAACGCCTCAAAATGGGAAGAGTTTTATGAAGATGGTATTATGGCTTTGGGTTGGGATGAAATTGGTGATTTGACCCAATACTCAAGTCGAAATGAAATAAAAAATGCTCTTGTTAATGCTTACGGTGGTACTGGTTCAAAAAAAAATGATGTTTCGGCAAATGATGATTTCCTGAATAAAATTAATATTGGTGATGTTGTCATTGCCAAAAAGGGAAGAGGAGAATTACTAGGTTTTGGAATCATTTCCACTGATTACTCATTTGATAATAATCGAAATCAATATAAGCATGTTAGAAAAGTAAACTGGAAACTAAAAGGAAATTGGAAAGTTGACTTCAGCCTTGTATTAAAGACATTGACTGATATTACCAAAGATTCCTCAGACGATGCTGATTATAACACATATTATGAAAAACTCCTGGGAATCATGGGTAATAATAACAAAACTAAAAAAAATGAAGAAATGCAATTTCCTCTAAATACAATTTTATACGGACCTCCAGGAACAGGAAAAACATATAATACCATCTTGAGAGCCGCACAAATTATTGAGGATCGTGAAATCGATTCATATGATGAAGCACTAAATATATTTAAGTGGAATCTTCATAACAGAATTGAATTTATCACTTTTCATCAGAATTACAGTTATGAAGACTTCATTCAAGGTTTAAGACCTGAAACAGATAACAAATCTTCATTAGTATTTGACAAAAAAGATGGAGTGTTTAAAAAAATTGCTGATAAAGCATTAGAAAATTTAAAACTTGTACAAAAAGCTCCTGACGAACTTTCTAATGAAGCTAAGTTTAATAAAGCACTCGAATTACTCTCAGACAAAATACTAGAAAGTGAAGATAACTTCAAAATTAACGATACTGCTTACATATTTGAAGTTGAAGAGGATGCATTTAGGTACACAGGTGAAAAATGGACTAACCATGCAAATGGTTTACGAATGAAATTTAGTGATTTAAAAGAATTTTATAGAAACAATGTCAAAAGCAGAAAAGACATTAAGAAATTGTCAACTATTTCTGGCCTAGCCAATCAACATGCCACTTATTACTATTTAGTTTATGCAGAAATAATTAAACATTTACCCAAGAAAGCAGAAGAACTGCAAAAGGTAACTCGCAAAAATTTTGTAATCATTATAGATGAGATTAATCGAGCTAATATATCTAGAGTTTTCGGTGAACTTATTACACTAATAGAACCTGATAAACGCTCACATGGTTCAATTCCATTAGAAGCTAGATTGCCTTCCGGAGATCCTTTTATTGTTCCTTCTAACCTGTTCATCATCGGCACAATGAACACTGCTGACAAATCAATTGCACTTCTAGATATCGCTTTAAGAAGAAGATTTGAATTTGAATCAATGTATCCAAAATATGAAATTGATGGCCAAGAAATCTATGATGTTGAAATTCTTGAAAAAATCAACAAACAAATAATTAAGTCAAAAGGGCACGACTTCCAAATTGGACATGCTTATTTTATGGGAGATAATAAAGACCTTGTACAAAGAATGAATAAGAAAGTTATTCCATTGCTCCTTGAGTATTACATGAATGACGAAAAAGAAGTTAAAGGAATTTTGAATTCCGCAGGTCTTATTATTGAAGAAAATTCATGGCCACTTAAAATATCAGGCAAGAATGATTAACCTTTTTGAATATCAAAATAAGGTAGATATCCAAGCCTCATTTGAAGGCTTGGAAGGATTTCTTGATGAAATCTGGAATAGTCGTGAAAAAAATTCTTTTTATTCAGAAAATGGAAATGACAAAATAGAATCACAAAGATTCTTACAATTTATACATAAATCAAATGAGTTAAAATCCAATAAATATGTTGGCGTAATTCACTACGAAGGAAGTAAAATAAACCTTTTGCCAAAGATATTTTACGACTCTGAAAAAGACTATTCAACCAATAAAGTAAATCAGATTCAAAACCATATTCTTTGGTGGCTAAGCTATTGCCGAAAAATTAAATTCCCAAACTATCAAGCTTCATTAGGTAGTGCAAAAAGTGACTTTTTTGAAGTTTTAATTTATCTCTTCTCAAAATATACTCGAGAACTTTTAAACTCATCCATCTACCAGCAGTATGAAGAAGTAAATCGTGAATTATCGTTTATAAAAGGGAGACTAAACACTAACGAATACATAAATAAAAACTTAAGCAAAGGCAAATGGCACAAACTCAATTGTACATATGATGCTTTCGTTTTTGACAATGAATTCAATCGCATTATAAAGTATGTTACTAATCTTCTATTTAATGTTACCTCAAGTCAAGATAGCAAGAAGAACTTAAGAGAAATACTCTTCATATTGGATGAAGTGTCAGACGAAAGGGCAACTGCAGAAAAATGTTCTAGAATCTCATTCAATCCAATGTTTGGTGAGTTTGAAACAGTCCGCGATTACTGCCAATTATTCCTCACCAACTGTATTTCCTTTGACTATAAAAATGACTTAAAACTCTTCGCTTTTCTGCTTCCAATGGAATATGTTTTTGAAGACTTTATTTTTGGTTTCATTGACAAAGAACTAGAGAAAGTAACTGCCAAAGCGCAAAGAAGCGACACATACCTTGACGAAGGAAAAGCCTTTAATTTAAAACCCGATTTATGGCTAAAAACAGATCATAAATCTCTAATTGCTGATACTAAATACAAGATTGTCTATTCAGATGAGAAAGACCCAAAAAAAGGTATTTCTCAGAACGACCTATATCAAATGCTCGCATATGCTGTAAGGTTTGAAGTGGATGAAATCATATTATTCTACCCTAACACAATTAAGCAAGGACAGGAAGAAGAAACAGAATTGATAATTAAAGATGCTTTAGCAGATGGTAAAGAAATATCTATTAGAGCATTTCAGCTGCCAATAATTAATAGAGCATTACTTGAAACTGATTTAGAGGCGAAAACCGATTTGAGCGAACTGTTTGAATCAACAAGACAAGAATTAATGAATAAAATAGAAAAAATACTGGTGCCAACAATGTATATAACGCATTGAAACGGGTTCTGTCGCATTAATTCCTTCTTTTTCAAATATACTTACTTTTGAAATAAAAAAACCTGCTCAATGTTCAAACACCACCGCTACCCTTCAATTATAATCAAACAAGCTGTCTATTTCAAACTAAGATTCACCCTAAGTTATCGTGATGTTGAAGAACTTTTAGCTATTAGAGGTGTTAAAGTTGATCATTCTACCATTCAAAGATGGGTCTTTAAGTTCTCTAAAAGAGATTGAGTACAATATGAATCAGCGTAAAAAGCAAGTAACTAATAGTTGGAGATTGGATGAAACCTATATTAAAGTTTCTGGCAAAGACAGGTTCTTATATAGAGCTGTTGACAAACAGGGAAACACCATAGACTTCCTACTAACCAAAAGAAGAATGAAAGGTTCTGCTCAGAAATTCTTAAATAAAGCTATTAGAAACAATGGTAAACCCAGAATCATAAACATAGATAAAAGCGGTGCCAATACTGCTGGCATAAAGACTTGGAATAAAAGAAGCTTCACTAGAAAAAAGATAAAGATTAGACGAGTCAAATACTTAAACAATATTGTAGAGCAAGACCATCGGAACATTAAAAGAAGAATAGCAATTTCAAACGGGTTTAAAGAATTTGAGTCAGCACAAAGAACACTAGCAGGAATAGAAATAATAAACATGATTAGAAAGGATCAAATCTTGAAACCTAAGTCTTCTAAGTTCAAAACTTTCTGTGCGCTAGCTTCTTGAAATCAGATTCCCTATTAAAAATACAACCCTTCCTAATTAATGCGACAGAACCTATATAAAAGCTATTATTAAAAATCATTAAATAAATAGAACTTTTCATTAAAAATTTTATGAATGTTATTTTGGTGGGGAATATTTTTTATTTCTTCGATTCTATTAAAATCGTCTAAAATTGGATATTCTAGGCAATTTATTTTTTTTGTAATATGTTCTAGAAGCTTATTATGGACTATTTCTTTTTCAATCATTAAAGATTCAAATAAATACAAATAATCTTCGTTAGATAAATCGTTATTTAAAATTTCCGCTTCATCTACTCGATTTAGAAAATCATCTCTTTTTAAATAAAACCCTTTTGTGTAATGATTTTGTCTAGTAAATAAAATAGGTGTTTTGACAATAAATTCTCGTATAAATAATTGTTTAACTATTGTGTTTAGTTTATTTCGAAATAAATAGAGCTTTGAAGGTCTGTTTGAAATTGATTTGTCAAAGTTTTTAATCAAATTATTAATAAAAATAATTGCAAAAAAATTATTTTTTTCATGTTCAATAAAAATCTTGTTAATATTGAAATATTTCATCACTAACAAGTGAACAAAAATGGCTTTATTTAGATTTTCCTCATCACTGAGTGTTTTAATTAACCACTTTGGATATTTATGTGTAAATTCGAATTTATTGTTATCAACCTCTAAATCTACAAATGTCAAATTTGTATTACTACAAATTAAGTTCTTTAGAAAGCTAATAAATGTTGATGGAAAACAATCATCCTCTTTAAGATATAAAAACATTAACGAAATAAAAGTGTTTGGACTTTCGGGATTAACGATTAGATTATTAAAAACTACAGAATTTTTCTTTAGGTAATGAACAATATTTGTGAAATAAATTTCAAAAAATAAATTTGCTATGATATAATCTATTTCAAATTCACCTAAATATTCAAAAAGTTCTTTATAAAAAACATTTAATTTATTTATACTAACTTCCTCTATGTTGGGCTTGTTTTTTGGGTATGAATTATAAATCCTTTCTCTAACAATTGGCTTAATTACTTTATATTTCTCTAACTTTTCTTTCTCTGAGAGCCCAGCCATATCAACTTGAAGCTTCTGTATTATAAAAAATTTATTATCCTCATAAAAACTCATACCAAATCTATTTATTAACTATATCTCTAAAAAAACCAAACTCTGTATCTACTAAAATTTTTCTATCTAAATAAAGGTTTCTGTGCTCACAAGAAGTTTCACTGACAAGACTACATGAAAAACATGAAGCAAAATTTAAATCAAATAATCCTTGACCTTCGGACTCCCAGCATAATGGATCACTATTACAAATGGTAGCTCTTTTAATAGCACTTTTAATTAAATTATTTAAGTTTTTTGGTCTTGTTTGAGCAATTAAACCACCCATACTTCCTTCTGCACCTTCTGCTGTATATATAAGACAGCCATACATTTTGTAATTCTCATCATTGGACACAAATATTCTTTCCGATAAAGAAGCTGTTGGATAACCACATCTAAATTCTAATTCTCGCATGATTAAATGAGAAAAAGTATGTACTAAATATAATTGCCAATTCATAGCATTTGCAAAATCAATAGCCCCTTTATTGAATCTATTTGCCTCTTTTTGTAACTGAATTAATTGTGATTGAAGTTTTTCTATGATATCGTTATTAGAAAAAAACTCTTTAATTAATTCATCATTAAAAGAAAAGAAAATTCCTTCACCAAAATTCTCAACTACAGGATACACCAATACGTTTTCATTTTCACTTCTAAAAATATTTTTTGGATGTGCATTTTCAGCATCTGCATCTATTGGTACTACTCTTGAAAAATCGAGTTGAGCAGAGGTAATTTTCATATTATCTATCCGTAAAATACGTTTAAAATACTTTGCTAATTTACCATCAACACTATTATTAACATCTCTCTTTAAATTTTCAGTAACATCTTTTACTTTTAAGTCTTTAGGATATTTTGTCAAGAGTGTTTCATCTTTATGAAATGCTTTAAATTCATTATATCTGAAAATCATCTCTTTCATCGAATCTGGAATCTCTTCATCATTCTCTTTCTCTGGTATATCTTCTTTCAGCTTTTTGATTTTAGCTATTATGCTTGGTGCTAAATGAACGGTATCGTCATCTGATAAATAAGCTTTCTTTTGTTCTTCTAATTTAATTATCTCTAACGTAACATCACTCTCAAACAACTCACTGTGTAAATATATACTCGATATTATTCTTGAATAATAAATATTATTACCAGTGGTCAATGCTACTTTCATAGGTTTCGGTAATCCTCTGCCATCTTTACAGTTACAATTTTCTTTTGGTGGGTTTTGGTTTCTTACGTGATTATTGCCTGAATGGAATTTAACATCCCCTGTATTAACCTCCCAAGGCAAATGCCCATGGCATAATATTTTAACACTCATTAAACCTTTTAATGAAGTACCTCGATTGCATTTTGTACATTTTAGCCACTTTCCATCAAAACCTGAAGCATTTCCTGTATTTGAAGTTATCTTAATACTAGGTTTATTGCAACAATCTTGTTGTTCAAATAAATTAACAGATGCATCTTCAAAAATGGCTAGTGGTTCTTCCTTGCGCCATCTTAAAAATTTAGACCAAGGAAAATCACTAATATGACCATGCTCGCATAGTAAGATTATATTGTCTTGTTTTAAATTACTTGACCAGTCCTTTTCTTCGTTGAAAATATATTTCGGTGGATGAAATGATTCACCAGGCCATCTATCATTATTTTCAGCTCTATTAACCCATTCTGTATACCAGTTACTATATGTTTTATAATTATTTGAATTATCAGCAAAAACTTTAGGCATATAGGCACTAGGGATAGCTATTTCTACACCATTATCTTTAATTTTATTGCTATGGGCAACTACTTCAATGTCTGGTACTAATGCCAAGTACTTTAAGTTTGTTAATTTCTTTCTAACTTGTAAGGATTCTAGCAGTCTATGGTCATTTGAAATACCTATGTTACCATTTCTTTCTAATCTTGCATCGTCAGAAACCTTTTGATGCATTTCTTTTTCGGGTGTTCGCTTTGAAATAAACTCTCTATGTATTTCTATAACTCTTTTTAAAAACCCCCATTCTTCAATACAAGAAATAATAACACTACCATATTGGGTATGAACTATAGATCCTGGACCACCATAAGCAGATAGCAGTTTATACTTGCTTACAGATTCATTTGCTTGGTTCCTATTATTATAAACTTTTTTAGACATATTGTTATTTATTGTTGAACAGTTTTTATGATAGCAGAAGCGCCAATTTCTCTTAAAGAATAGGAAACTTTCCAATGTTTTGGATAATTTTCATCTATTGCATTGACAAAAAGCGCATCGTTTATAGACTGGTTTTGTCCATTACGGTATACAATTTCCGGAATTGAATCACTACCAACCAATTTATTCATCCAGTTATTCAGTAATTCACTCAATTTAAAATCAATATCATCAAGTTCATCTATAGAGATTATACCATCAATAGTTGATTTTACACCAGCTTTCCTATCTTTCAGATGCTTATCTAGTTCTTGGGCATTATGATATACTTCTTGAATTTCAGATTTTATTAAATTCTTTATGATTTCAATCTTATCGTAGTTAATATTTCTTGCAGATTCATTATCCATCAACTCCAGTTCTTTGTTATGGCGAATGATAACGATGGCATACATGGCTAAATAACGATCGAGTGCTTTACTTGCAAAAGGTGTAACAGATATGGGTTCTACATAACTATAAAATTTCTCATGAAATTCTTTGAATTTTTGATAGTGTGAAATATCTCTTGATCTGAAAGGGTGATGCACTGTAAAAACAATACCATCTTCATCTCTGGCTACCCTACTAGATGCTTGTATGTATTCTGCAATATTTCTAGGCATAGAATTAATAACAATTGTATTGAAGCGAGAAACATCAATTCCTACCGATATCATATTAGTAGAAATAATAAATTCTGGTGGGTTATTTTTTTTCAGAATTAATTCTTCTGAACCTTCCTGTGATTCTAAAAGCGTCCATTTTTTCTCAATATCAGCTAAATTTGTTTTAACCTCTTCACCAGACAATCTACCTGTAAGTTCAGAATACTGAATTTCATTTTCCTTTCTTATTAATCTGTCAAAGAAACTCCAAGAAATTGTGTTTTTAATGACATAATTAATGTCTCCAGGTAAATAATGGTCTAGCTGGGATTGTGCCTTACCCACATCTTTTAAACTATTATAATATGCCAATATAGAGTGATAATAATCAAACACTTTTTTAAGTTCGTTTAAAGTTTCTGGTTTTTCAAAAACTTCATCAATAGTATATTTTTCTTTAAAATATTTTAGTCGATGACTTAAACTTATTGATATAATTCGCAATTGCATCCATACTTGGGTTTTACCAATTGGTAAGACCCCCATATATTTTCTTTTAGATTCATATTTTGTAATATCACCTTCTTTTCTTTTGTAAAAAGCAAAAAACGAATCATCACAAGTAATACCTTGCTTTGGAAAAATTTCAGACCTTCTATTAAATAATGCAAATATTTGTTTATCCGTATTTCTTGTAGTAGCAGTAGATGTAACTATTTTAGGTTTTATTTTGTCTCCATTCTCGTCTGTATAAGTGCATAAGTAATCTATACTTTTCTCAAATAAACCAACGGAAGATCCTAATGGACCTAATAAAAGGTGCAATTCATCTTGAATTATTAATTCAGGTGGTAAAACATCTCTTTGGTAACCTTTTCCTATTAATCTTCGTGAATCTTTATTTCTTGCACCTGATACCGTTGAAACATTATTTGCAAGTGCGGCAAATTTATCTACTGTACCAAATAATAGGGTTGGTGGATATTTATAAATATCTTCATCAAATAATCTCAGGGGTAAGCTTTTTGTGTTAGACGACCGTCTACTGTGAAAAGTACAACCATTTGTATTACAAGAAATATTTAATTGATCATTAATTCCATAATCACCATTATGGTTAGGTTTGATATTAGGCAAATCTTCATCTACAAATAAATTTCCTCCACACCACGGACAGTCTGTGAATGGTAAATTAGTAGAAATAGGTTGACTATTTGTAATAGATTCAGAAATCTTTTTTAATGCGTCGTACATACCTGTACCGTTTTGCCCACCTTGATCTCTTCTCCAATAATTTGGTAATGAATCACCACCTACAAATAAACCAATTGTAATACGCTCGTCACCTAATGAAAAATTGTTAGGTAATGAAAACTTATCTTTTCTAATCACATCTAAAGCACAAATTAAAATCGTCGCTCTTTGAAATTGCTGTAAGGTTAGCATCCTTAATGTATAGCGCATTAATACGATTGTACCATACCCACGTTCTCCTTGTGTAAATCGTCTCAAAGCTATTGCAAAAGCAATAATACCGAGATATGCCTCTGTTTTACCACCACCAGTAGGAAACCAAACTAAATCTGCAACTTCATTTCTCTCAGGCCATCCTGTTCCAAATACATCCTCTACAGTATTATCATTCTCGTCTGGTTTTACAAAAGCATCAACATTTAGTAAAATAAAGGCCAACTGAAAAGAACGCCATTTATATTCCGTTTCTTTACCATCCTTATCATATATCTTCTCGTTAGAATAATACTCTTCACTATTTGATTTATTTGGAACAAAAGGTTTATTCTTTTTTGTCTCAATACTATGATGCAATTGCATAAACATTGCTGTATTCATAGTTCTAAATGCAGCAATTGCCTCTAAGTTATTCGCTAATAAAGTAATATTTCTTTTTAAGCGATTGTAATCATTTCTACAGGACTTTAACTGCTTATTTAATAACTCCTTAGATGCTTCTGGAAGATCCTTCTCATCATTTAAGTCAGATTGTTTATCATTTATCCAACTATCTCGTGTTTCATCTCCATAGGCATCAATAAATAAGTTTAATCCTTCAATAATTTTCTTGTCGTCAACATTACTTAGAGTAGATAAGTATCGCATAGACAATATGCTATCATCTTTAATTCTAGATTTAATATCATTTTGACTTTTAATTATTTTACTAGGCTTAAAATCAACCGTAGGAGTTACTTGAGTGGGAAGAAAATCTGAAGATATAAACTTTAGCCCATCATTGGAAGTACCCCAATTTACAGATGTATTATAACCTTCGCCATAATCAATATAACCTCTGTAAATTAACTTGTTGAAGCTGTCTTCTTCATCAAAATCTAATAATTGAGGTGGGTTGTATTGTAAAAGACAAGATTGTTTTTTTTCCTGAATTTTTAATTCAATCCCAAAAAACGATAATTTATTTGCTTGATCTTTTTTATTTAATTGAGGTGGCTCATTTACTTTTAACTTATACTCATTAACGTTTTCAATTATTAATTTCACATAAACTTTATCGTCATCATTATTAGGAATATAGTATTGAACGTAATATTGTAAACTTTCTTTGTCTTTATCATCAATTGTTTTTCTTGGTTCCCTTTGAATCGCTTTTCCATTCAGCTGTGGCAAATGGATTTCTTTTGTAAATTTTTCAGATTGCCATACTGGGGAGGCATTCCGTTCTTTTAGTATTGTTTTAAGGTCTGTAGTTATTTGTACTAACTGATTATAAATCTCGAGTTCTTTTATTAAGTCCTTATATTGATTGTAATTAGATATTCCGTTTTCTAATTCTTTTTGAATAAAATCAGTTATTGAATCAGTAAAAATTGTATGAACATTTGTATGGTGATGTTTGGATTCTGAAATTGAATATAACTGCTTATTGGGATTTGTTAAACCAAAATATTTAACCTCCTTATCTGATTTTAATTCAACGATTTTATTATTGAATGCTTTATTTAAGACTGTATGAAATTCTTCTTTTACATAGTCATTTAATAATTTGTAATCAATAGCGTAAATATCATCTTGATTAAAGTCTCTATTTGTATGAATAAATAAATTATTGCTTTTTTTAACTATACTAAAAGCTGAATTCAAATATTTTGTAGTGATATGTTCTATCTCTTCTTTATACTCTTTAACGTTTATAGCTATTTTGTTCTCAACTAAAGCCTTTTTTCTAATATGTTTATATTTTCTGTAGGAAAGTGAGATTTTTAAATCTTCTTGGATGTTTTTGTTTTTATCAAAAACGAATGATAGCCCAAAGGTATTTGGATAATTTTGTTGAGTTAGCACAACGTTAGTTGATGTGTCTTCAGATATGTTATCGTCATCTGCAGAGGTGTTTACAGCTACTTCATCAGCTTCATCATTTTCATCATTTTGTAGTTGCTCTTCGTTTCCATTTTCACTAGATTGAATAGTTCTTGGAAATAAAATAGCCGAACTATATTGATAAGCAGGAACTTCAGGTATAATTTCATCAAAATTCTCTATGGCAGGAACTTGAGATAAGTCTTTGTCAGCGTATACTGATTTATCCCAATCCTTAAGGAAAAAATATTTTTTATTATATGCACCAGGACCAATCACTTGTTCCTTAACATAGTTTTCTAAACTTTCTCTTTTCTCTATAAACTTATTCATTTCTTATAGTTTTTATTTCAGTAAATTCAAGCTGACTGATTATTGTTGATATTATAGATTCAGAAACGTCAACTTCAGTAATTTCGCTTGAATCGGATATGTTAAAAATGGTATTTTTCTGTTTAACTATTTGAGAAACTGATTCTAGTATCAATGGATTTTCAATGGTTCCCAACCAATTATTTTCTATAAATAGCTCAATAATTGTTTTGTACATCTGTTTTAGTTCGTTCTGTTTGCTTCTACCATAATATGCAATAAAGGATAGTTGTTTGTCGGAGTCATTAATATTTAAGAACTCACAAATTATTGCCCAATCCTTTTTTCTCCTGGGTATTCTAAAGTTTTGCTCGTCAACGAACTCTAAAGCATATGTTCTATCAAAATAGCTGTGATGTTGATAAGAAATCCCTTTATTTTTTAGAATTTGATAGATGTTATCTTTTGCAAATAACTGCTTTTGGTATAAGAGAACATCATGAGGTATGTCTATCAACTTATCATAAAAATTATTTGACTGAATTAAATCATTAATATCCGAATTCCTGATAATTCGATCTCCTATTTTTAAAGCTCCTGCTTTTACGTATAATAATGAATCTCTTTGTAATAGAACTTCCTCATTTGAGGATATAGTTAAGTTGTCATTGATAATAATAAATTCATTTTCTTCAAAAAATTCGGGATTAAATGTCTCAATTTCTTCTTCGTTTGTAAATTCTAAATCTTCTAAATCTGGGTTTTCCTCTTCAATTTCTGCATCTTCTAAACCTTCTTTATATCTACTACTATAATTTTTTAAGTCTGCTTTTATT
>JAOLXX010000020.1 GCA_028343155.1 Polaribacter sp. | reverse complement strand
CAATCGCTTTATCGGGTAAAAATCGGTTTGTAATATAACGTTGAGATAATTCTACAGCACCAATAATAGCTTCATCTTTAATTCTAACTTTATGATGCGTTTCGTACTTTTCTTTAATTCCTCTTAAAATAGAAATTGCACTTTCTGTATCTGGCTCATTCACTATAACTTTCTGGAAACGACGCTCTAAAGCTTTATCTTTTTCAAAATATTTTTGATATTCATCTAAAGTTGTGGCACCAATTGCACGCAATTCTCCACGCGCCAATGCTGGTTTTAAAATATTTGCAGCATCCATGGCTCCTTGTCCGCCACCAGCACCAACAAGCGTATGAATTTCATCAATAAATAAAACAATATCTCCATTAGATGTTGTTACTTCTTTGATAACCGCTTTTAAACGTTCTTCGAACTCTCCTTTGTATTTTGCACCAGCAATTAATGCACCCATGTCAAGAGAAAAAATCAATTTATTTTTTAGGTTTTCGGGCACATCTCCATCAACAATTCTGTATGCTAATCCTTCTGCAATGGCCGTTTTTCCAGTTCCAGGTTCTCCAACTAAAATAGGATTGTTTTTTGTTCTACGAGATAAAATCTGCAGCAATCTACGTATTTCTTCATCTCTACCAATTACGGGATCTAGCTTTCCTTCCTGCGCTAATTGATTTAAGTTTTTAGCATATTTATTCAAAGAATTATAAGTTTCTTCTTGACTTTGAGAAGTAACTCTTTCTCCTTTTCTAAGCTCTTCTATAGCAGCTTTTAAGTACTTTTCTGTAACACCTTGATCTTTTAAAACCTGTGCAATATTACTTTTCGATTTAAAAATAGCCAAAATTAAATGCTCAATAGAAACATAATGATCTTTCATATTTTTTGCGATAATAGATGCCTCATTTAATGTTTTACTAGCTTCTCTAGAAAGCATAAGTTCTGCACCAGAAACTTTAGGAAAACTTTCTAATTGCTTTTCTGAAATTTGTTCTAATACGATACGATTGATATTCAGTTTTTTTAAAAGAAAAGGCAGTACATTTTCGTCAACTTGTGTTAAAGCTTTAAAAATATGTTCGTTTTCTATTTGACTATGACCGAAACCCTGTGCAATTTGTTGCGCCTTTTGTATGGTCTCTTGCGATTTAGTAGTAAAATTATTTAAGTTCATATCTTCTTTTTTTATAGCAAAGGAGCTAGTGCCCTTGTAGTATTTATAATCTATTTTAACCAATAATGATACCAATTTAAAAATAAAACTATAACAGTCAATTTGTCTTACAAAGGCTTGTTTTTAATGACTTTTTGACTTATTTTAGCAGTATAGAATCATTGTGTATTTATAATTCTTCGTAGAAGAATAAAGGTTAAAAAAGATTTTAAAGAACACTCTAAAAATATTTACTTAGAGTTTAGGTGAATTTAAAGATAAAACATGGGCATATTCAATAGCATTTTTGGAAGCAAAGAAAACGAAACATCAAAAGAAGAAGAAAAAACATTTTTAAATTGGCTCCCTTTAACATCGATAGCACAGTTAGAAGAAATCAAAGCACAATCTAAAACAGCATCCATTCTTATCTTCAAAGATTCTACACGTTGTGGAATTAGTCGTATCGTTATCAAACAATTTGAAGCTCTTTTTACCAAAGAATTTCAAGGCATGAAAGTCTATTATTTAGATTTATTAAATCACAGAGATATTTCTGCTGAAATAGCCAATACTTTTGAAGTAATACATCAATCACCTCAGTTATTAGTGATAAAAAACGGTACTTCTGTTCATGATGCATCCCATCATGATATTGCTAATGTAAATTTATCAAGATTTATTTAGTTTAAATTTGTTATAAACCTATTTTAAGTCTTATTTTTGTATTTCTTAAAAATAAAAATTTGTCAGATACAAACATCTCTCCAACGAAATTAGGTAAAGAATTATACGGATATCAAAAAGACGCGATTCAAGAGATTTTTAGAAGATTTGAAGATGCGCCAAAAGATTTTCATTTATTATATCAATTGCCCACAGGAGGTGGGAAAACAGTTATTTTTTCAGAAATTGTAAGACGTTATTTAGAAACTTACAAAAAGAAAGTTTTAGTATTAACACACAGAATTGAGTTGAGCAAACAAACTTCTGCCATGTTGAGTGAATTTGGTGTGTCCAATAAAATCATTAATTCTACTGCAATACTTGACGATCAAGATGACTTTAGCTGTTTTGTTGCGATGGTTGAGACTTTGAAGAATAGATTGAATGATGATAAACTTGATATTTCTGATATCGGTTTGGTGATTGTTGATGAGGCACATTACAATTCTTTTACGAAAATTTTCAAATTTTTTGATGACGCTTTTATTTTAGGAGTAACGGCAACTCCATTGAGTTCTAACATTAAGTTGCCAATGTATGAGAACTATCAAGAATTGTTTGTGGGAGAACCCATTCATCATTTGATAGAAAGTGGTTATCTAGCCCAAGGAAACATGTATTCTTATAATGTTGGTCTCACCTCATTGGAAGTAGGTGCAAATGGAGATTATACGGTAAAATCTTCTGAAGATTTATATACAAATTCTGACATGCTCTCTAAATTAGTTGCTGCATACGAAGAAACTGCCAAAGGAAAGAAAACCTTAATTTTTAATAACGGAATAAATACCTCAATACAAGTGTTTCATGCGTTTAAGAGAGCGGGCTATCCTATTGCACATCTAGACAATACAAATACGAAAAGTGAGCGAGAACTTATTTTAAAATGGTTTCATAAAACACCCGGTGCAATTATTACTTCCGTAAGTATCTTAACAACCGGTTTTGATGAGCCAACAATTGAAGCGATTATTTTAAATAGAGCCACAAAATCACTGACTTTATATTACCAAATGATTGGTCGTGGTTCTCGAGTATTAAAGGATAAAAGCAGTTTTGAAGTAATCGATTTAGGAAACAATTTTCATAGATTCGGACCTTGGGGTGCAGATTTAGATTGGCAGAAGATGTTTCGAGCACCAGATTATTATCTAAATGCAATTCTTTCTGATGAAGATATTGAGAGTAGTTTTAGATATGAATTGACTGCAGAGGTAAAAAAGGAATTTGAGAAGTCTACAGACACCTATTTCGATATGAAAAGCGTTTATGTTGATACCATTCGTTTAGGTGAATCTTCCAAAAGAGTCTTAGAAAAATCAATTATTCACCATGCAAAAATGTGTATTGAAAATAGCGAAGACGTTTTTGATGCTTTGATTTTGGCAAAATTGCTAAGTGAAGAAATTGATGATAGAATAAATAGATATGCAAAATGTATTTCTAAAAGTACTCATAATTTTGTGACTTGGTTAAAAGATGATTATAGAAAAAAATTGAATGCTTATTTAAGGTCTAATTTCGATGAAGACTTTGAACAAATTCATGGACACCCACCTATTGAATAATAACAGTAAAGTGTAATAAAATTAGGCAGACTTGTTGAAAGATGCCTTCCATAATTCATATAAAAAAGTAGCAGAAAATTCTGCTACTTTTTTAATTTTAAGACAAGGCGGAGAAGTACATAACTCAGCGTTTATCAACCCTTTTCCACAAAGTATCCTGGCTTTGTGAGTAATTTTCTTTTAGGCAATGTATCTCCTTTTTTGCAATCCCTTTTATTAATTTTTTAGTGTTCCGAGAAGTTGGGAGGCTTTGTGGAGCGGGTTTTCTGCCGAACTTTCTGCAAGAATATTAAACGAAATACTTACATTTTCTGTTAACTATTTTAGTTTTTAATATATTCAAAAATAGAGTTCAGTTTGTCATTTGATTTTATTTCATAAACTGTTTCAGAAATAATTTTATGCATATTTTCTTTTCGTTCCTTTGTTAATGGGTGTGAGCTAATAATTTTTGGAATATAAATGTCACTTTTTTTTACTAGTTGCTCAAATAATTTCACCATTCCGTTAGGATCAACCATGTTATTCATTAAAATTTCCAAACCTTGTTCGTCTGCTTCTTGTTCAAAACTACGTGAATACGAAAGGGAGTGAAGTCGTTGTGCATTGTCTGCTAATAAAGCCATAACACCATTAACATCACTAAAAATCAGGGAAACTGTCATATAACCTGCAAGATTTCTACAAAGCATTTTTATTGAATGTCGGTAGTTAACGTGAGACGCTTCGTGTCCAAGCAATGCAACAAGTTCTTCAAAGCTTTCCATATTTTCTAAAATGGCTGAAAACACAACAATTTGTCCATTTGGTAGCGCAAAAGCATTCACTTCTTTTGATTTTACAACAGTAAATCGAAGTGGATTTCTGTTTTTTAGATCTAGTTCTGCAGCAAACTGTTCTAAGTATTTAGTTTTTGTTGTGTCGATATTGTTCTCCCTTAGAAATGTATCCATAAATAGATTACCAATTTCATTGTCAAAACTTTCAGGTAAAAGTGCTGCTGTTTTTTCTGCAATGGGTGGCAAAACATAGAAATATGCAAGAACAATTAAACCAAGTAAACAAACTGCGATTGCTGTAATTTTTGAAAGACCAAGATTTAACAACCGTGTATGGATGTCTATACTATTGTTTTGTTTCATTGCAGCATAAAATTTTTCCGAAAAATATTTGTCGTCAATTTTCAGTATTGCATCCGAATAATTTGTGTTTCTTACTTCAAGTATATGTCCATACTGTTCAAATTGTAAGTCTTTCAATAGCCAAACAAACGAAATTTCACCTGCAATCTGCAAATGAAATTCGTTTGTTCTATCATTAAGTACAACTGTCGCTTTTAGTGGGGCAGATGATTGTCCGTTATAATATTTTGCGTCTATTGTATTTTTCATTCTTAAGCCAAATCAATTTCAAAGAAATCCATTGCATCTTCGCCAAAGGCATTTGTATACTCATCTTCGGTTTGATGAATTTCATCAATGTTAATGTCTCCTTCCATTTTTACGTTATCAAAGATGAATTTTTGTGTGCGCATATCTGCCCACGCTTTTCCAAAACCAAGCGTAAAAGCCGTAATCAGAAAATTGACAATTAAAAGCTCGAAAAATCCGCCACCCGTTGCTGTTGAGCTACATTTGATTCTTTGTTCGCCTTTGGTCATTCTCATATTGTCGATGTAATAAGCAAAGATTTCACTTTGCCACCAAAAAGAATAAATTCCAAGAGTAATAATTGTAAGAAAGTACCCTTTTAAGTTGAGTAAAAGCCAATCGCCACCATTTGCGTTATTTGAAAACTCAACATCTCCATAACGAATATTTTGGTGCGTGTATTTACGAATATTCATTTGTAACCAAGCACTGTAAATACCAAGCGTGATGATTGTAAAAAACACCCACTTAAAGAATTTTTTTACAATTTCATTCCGATTGCCACGATAACCAAAACGTATTCCTCGGTAGGATGTTCTGCTCATTCTGTAACGGAATGAACCGTGAATTGCAAATGGAATGATTGCAAAAAAGGCAAGGTATAAAAAGAGAATTGCAAGTAACGGCAACTTAACAACTTTCAGAAGTACCAAATAAGAAATCATCACAGCAATGTAGAATAAAATGATTTTAATAAAACCGCGAAACATTTCTTTTCCTGTTCCAGCGAAGTGAAAATGCTCATTATTTAGAGCTGTCTGTCCGTATACGTAGCGAAGTCTTTTAGCCCTTGCCCAAGGATAGTAAAGTCCAAGTGTAACAAGTGTCAATAGCCAATTGACAATCATAATTGCAAAGTATTCAGAACCTTTTCCGAAGAATTCAAAATCGTAGTTTTTTTTCTGGTTAGTGTTTTGAGTCATTAAATTTTCCATATTTTTTATTAAATATTTACCTCCACTTTTCGGCTTTCAGCTTCTCCGTAATTGTTGCCTGTTCTGAACTTGTTCATAGCGTTTAGGCTATGGTTTGTTTCGTTGGCTATAACAAGCAATAAATTATATATGGTGTTGGCAAATCGTTTTTGATATTCTTAAATATATAAAAACTTTTATAGATTCTTAAAAAGAATATTAATTTATACGTTATTATATGTGCTTTTTTTCATAAACAGATAAAAATCATTTTCTATCTGTTCAATTCTTTTTTTGCTTGCAATTTCAATAGCTTCAAGACTATTTTTACCTGCTTTAAGATTTTTTAAAATAGAGTTAATTGATTTTGGATGTTTAAAATGTAAATAACATATAAATGAATATGAAACTGAATAAGAATACCCACTAGGTTTTGTGTTTTTTTTATGCCATTCCCTATGAGAGTAATTTAATAAGTCTCTTAGATTTATTTTTTTTTCTAGAATCCACTTTCGAGTTCTTTCCAACTTAGAATTTTGAAGCCTCATTGATAATCCATTTTTATTTATTGAAAAGGTTTCGAAAAACTCCGCCATTCCTTCATTTATCCATGGTGGAGTACGTCGTATTATTTGCCCTATTATTGCATGATTAATTTCATGAAAGATTACTCGAATATAGTCGTAATATTTATGGACATATATCGTTTTCGTACTATGTGAATAAAACCCAGTTTCCGAAGCAATTCTACCAGAACTAATTGAATCTCTAACCTTCTTAAATGCTTTTAATCTACCAAATACTTTTATTCTTATTGTCTTTACCTTTATTTTAAATAATGCTTTATAATAATCTGACTGGAGTTCAATCATCTCTTCAATTGCTTTCTTCTCATTTTTACGAACTTTACATTTAACTTCATCTAGTATAAGGGTTTGAGATATACAGTTGAAAGAGAATAACAGAAAGGTGATTTGTATTAGTGTTTTCATAAAAGGCTTATAAGATTATTACGAAAGTTGATAATCATAAAAATTATTAATTAAAATTTTATCTTTATTTATATGACTATAAAAATTCTTCATTTTATTTGTTTCGAGTGAATTCAGATGTTTGCCAACGTGTTTGTGTATGATTAGTGGCGTGTTTAAGCACCTAATTTAGCAAATAAAAATCGAATAGAAAATCCGAGAGGACTTTCGTAAATTGGCTAAAACCAGCAATTTTTTTTATACGGTGTTGTAACCAGTTTTTAATTCAGTTTGTATGTTAATCCTATTGTTGGTGCAATTCCAGAATATATATTATTTGATTGTTCAGATGTAATATTATTTGTAGTTATATAAGGCAAAATAAATTCAATTCCGAATTTTTCATTGAAGTAGTAGTTTCCACCAATTCCAATATTCATAACCGATATTCCACCACTTAATTCCTCGTGTTGCAAATTTCTGAAATCGTTATTATCTGCATTATATTTTATTGTTCCAAGTCCAAAACCAAATTCAGCAAAAACTCTCAATTTATTATTATTCACAAAATTGTTTCTCAAAGTAGGAATAAATGAATAAGAGTTATAATAAGAATTTATATTTCCAACTTTCAAGTCGTTCATTGTTGCATATGAGAAATTTAATTCAATTGATGTTTTGTCAGAAATGTAATATCCAATAGTTGGCTTAATTACAAATCCATTGAAACCAGAACTAAAATCCTCTGAAGCTCCAAATAAAGGAAGTCCTGAAACTGTTAATTTTAAGTCGTTTTTTTGAGATTGACTAAATCCATTTGAAATTCCTAATGTGGTAAATGCGAATAATAGTATAATTCTTTTCATATGTTTTTTTTTAGTTTAAATATTTTAATACTTTCATCAATGAATGTGCCATTTTCGTCGTTTAAATTGGTTACAACGGTTTTGTGTATGATTAGTGGCGTGTTTAAGCTAGTAATTTAGCAAATAAAAACCAAATAGAAAATCCGCAAGGATTTTCGTAAGTGAGCATTTACTAGCCATTAATTATACACGTTGTTAGCCACCGTATTTTTCTATCAGTTTGTTTAAAGCTATCATTTTATTTTCCATTTCCTCTGTTGAATTCTCAATAAAATTATGATATTCAATCAAGTTTTCTTCATAACTTTTTCCGTTTAATTTACAGATTTTTAAAATTCCTTTTGTCATAAAAGTATCGGCAAGTTTTTCCGCCATTTTAGTTCTCAAAGTCTCGTAAAATTCTTGCGGACCAACTAATATTTTGGATTTCGTTAGATTTATGTCATTAAAGGTTTCTTTAAATAAATAAGTTCCTAAATCATCTGGGTTAGAAGTAAAGAGTTGTATAATAGCCTCGCAAAAATAAAATAAATAAGGTTTTTCAAATTCGTTTGATGTTGCTACATATGAACCTTTATTGCAATATTTGTCAAAGATTATTACCAGTTTATAATTCTCGATAGCACTATCATTATCTTGATTGTATAAATAGCCAAAAACAAATTTTCTAATATTTTCAGATTCTTCATCTGATAAAATTTGCATATTATCTTCTATTTCTAATATCTTACATTCTCTTAATATTATTGAGTAGAAGTAGGCAAGGAATGTTTTGTTGTTCGTTTTTTTCGGAATAATAATTTCAAAGCCATTTTCTAAATTCAATTCCTCAAAATTATTTGAGTATTTGTCTTCTCTAAACCTTTGTAGAAAGTCAACAGCAATTTCGCTTTCCAATTTCGCTAATTCATCCTCACATTTCTGACATAGAACAAAATCCCTTTTGTAATGATTTTGTTTAATTTCCGTAGAAGTGTTTTTCAGATTGTCTCTTCCAAAATATGTGTTTATGGAAGAATTATTAGAGTCGATTTCGTAGGATTCTTCTTTGTAATGTTTCCCTACGCAATTCTTAATTAGACTTGCAGGAACAATGTGAGAGCCTGTCGCATTAGCGGTTTGTTCACAAATTATACAATTCATTCGTAATGTTTCTTCATATGGTGGCTAACAACTGTATAACCGTATTGTTGATATATTGCGTATGTCTTCACTTATTTTTTTTTTTTTATTTTCCAGAAAAACCACTTTTTCTTAGTCCTATGAAAACTAAGAAACCTGATCGTCTTTCAACGTTTGCCGATAAAATTTATGGGGGAGTACTACTCAAAGATACTAATTATAAATTAGTATGAAGAGAAAATGTTTTTTTAACAAAAAAGAATCGGAACAATGAGGCGCCGCTTTTTAACTTATTGTAGAGTAAAAACTATTTAATTGCTTTTTATTTCAGGTTCTAATTGATCAACCACCAATCTTTCTTTACGATTCGCAATTTCCCAAGCTGTATGAAAAATCAAACGGGTTCTTTTTGCTAACAAATCGTATTCAATTTTATCGGGCGTATCCGTTGGTTTGTGATAATCTTCATGGACTCCATTAAAATAAAAGATCACAGGAATGTTGTGTTTTGCAAAGTTATAATGATCCGAGCGGTAGTAAAAACGATTGGGATCGTTGTCGTCATTATAGGTGTAATCTAAATTAATATTGGTGTATTTTGTATTGATACTATCAGAAACTTGGTGCAACGAAGTACTCAGTTTATCCGAACCAATCAAATAAACATAATTAGAATCAATTGTATGTCTTTTATCAACCCTTCCAATCATGTCAATATTTAAATTACATACCGTATTTTCCAAAGGAAAGGTTGGATTTTCTGTATAATATTTAGAACCTAACAAGCCTTTTTCTTCACCAGTTACGTGTAAAAACAAGATGGATCTTCTTGGGCCTTTGCCCGCTTTTACGGCTTTTTGAAAGGCTTCAGCAATTTCTAAAATTGCCATAGAACCAGATCCATCATCATCTGCACCATTAAAAATTTCGCCATTTTCCATACCCACATGATCTAAATGCGCAGAAATAACAATAATTTCATCGGGCTTTTCTGTTCCTTTTATATAGGCCAAAACATTCTCAGAATCTTTTAATCTACCCCGCCTCGAATGTTGATTTAAAAAGGCTTCAGGGACTTCTTGATAGTAATCATCCTTGGCTAAAGGGGAACTAATTTTTTGAGTTACATAAAAGTCTTTTAAATATTTGATGGCTTTTTTCTGTCCAGGTTCTCCGGTGTTTCTTCCTTCAAATTCGTCTGAAGCAAATACATACAAGTGTGTTTTTAAGTTCTCTGCTGTAATTGATGCTGCAAATTTTGAGGCATCATCCGTGTTTTTATCTTTTTGAGCGGTATTTCGGCTCGTACTACAGGCCATAAAAAATAGCAAACTAAAAACGTAAAGTAATATTTTCATTGAGTGAATTCTATTAATATTTTAAAAAAGTGACGACAAAGGCATCTTATTAAAAAGGTTATGAACTCAAAATTAACTTTTGATAATTACAAATTGTTGTAACGTTTTGTTAAAATTAACCAATTCTTTGGGGAATAATGTATCGAAAGCATTGGTTTCCATGAGTTTTTTTGGTGTTCCAGTAAGAAGCGTATTTGGGGTTAAAAGTATAATTTCATCCGCTAATTGAATTGCTAAATTAACTTCGTGTGAAGAAATGATGATTGTTTTTTGTGTGGTTGCCACTAATTTTTTCAACAAAGAAAATATTTTAAGAGTTTGATGCATGTCTAAATGTGCCGTTGGTTCATCTAAAATAATCATTTCCGTGTCTTGTGCCAAGGCTCTTGCAATCAACACCCTTTGTAGTTGACCATCACTCAATTCATAAAATCGATTGTTTATAAGGTGCTCAATTTCTGTTTGACGAATGGCGGTTGCTATTTTTTCAATATCAACGGGAGAAAGTTTGTCAATCCAATTTGTGTAGGGCTGTCTTCCTAATGCAATCAGTTCGTAAACCGTCAATTGGCTTTCTGGTAAACGCGCTGTTAAAACCAAGCTTACTTGTTTAGAAAGGGCTTTTTCTGTAATTTTTTCAATGTTTTTTTGATGGATAAAGATAGTGCCAGAAAGCGGTTTTTGCACTTTAGAAAGCGTTCTTAATAAGGTCGATTTTCCAATGCCATTTTCTCCCAAAACAGCTATTAATTTCCCTTTTTCAATCGCTAAGTTGATGTCAGAAGCGATTGTTGTAGCTACTTTTTTTTGCTGATAACCTATCGATAGGTTATCCGTTTTTAGGATGATATGTTTTGTATGCTTTTCGATGTTATTTTAACTTTTTAATTTCCCTATTTTTTAAACAAAAATTTTCTTTTTCCGAACCAATAACCAAATCACAATAGGTGCGCCAAAAAGTGATGTAATTGCATTGATTGGTAGTGTAAATTCACTTGTAGGCAACTGCGCAATGCTATCGCAAATTAATAAAACAAGGGCACCAATAATTGCAACAGCAGGTAACAATATTTTATGATTCGAACTCGAAAATAGCATTCTTGCAATATGAGGAACTGCTAATCCTATAAATGCAATAGGACCTGAAAATGCCGTAATGACCCCCGTTAAAATACTGGTGATTAATAAAATGATATGCCTACTTCTTTTCACATTAATTCCTAAGCTTTTTGCATAATCTTCACCTAATAAAAAGCTATTTAAAGGTTTGATAACAAAAAGAGTTCCTATGAGTCCAATGGAATAAATAATCGCAAAAACGGTGATTTCGCTCCAAGATAAATTGCCCAGGCTTCCAAAGCTCCAAAATAAATACTGTTGAATTTGAGTCGCCTCACTAAAATAGGTTAAAACACTGATAACTGCAGCTGTTAAAGAGCCAAACATCAACCCAATAATTAAAATGGACATGGTATTTCTTACTTTATTTGCTGCAGTAATTACGGCAGATAGTACTAAAATAGCCCCAAAACTTGCTGCCATTGGTAAAGACCAATTTGAAACGGTATTGGTTAGAAAAAAACCACCAAAGAGAGAGGAACCTAAAATTAGAAGCGCCACACCCAAACTTGCTCCAGAAGAAATTCCCAATACAAAAGGACCCGCTAATGGGTTTTTAAACAACGTTTGCATTAACAAACCACAAATAGATAAGCCAGAACCAACCAAAACAGCTATTATTGCTTTTGGAACTCTAAAATGAATGACAATTGTTTCCCAACTTTCTTTGGTAATATTCCCACCAAAAATACTGTTAAAAATAGCTTTAAAAGGGATGGAAACGGACCCAAAACTAATGTTCAAAAAGAACAAGATAATCAGTAAAACTGATAAAATGAGAAACTGTTTTGTGTATTTTGTTTTTTCCATCTACATTTAAGATTTCACTAGCTTTTATAACCTGTGAGGGCGGTCAATTTATTTATAATTCGATAAAAAGTACACTAATTTTTGAATCGCTATTCCTCTATGAGAAATCGTATTTTTTTCTGCAGAAGACATTGCTGCAAAAGATTGATCAAACCCTTCAGGTTTAAAGATCGGATCATATCCAAAACCTTTTTCTCCTTGTTTCATCCGTAAAATCTCCCCTTTGCATATTCCTTCAAAAAGAAATTTTTCATCATTTATATGAAGCGCAACTGCGGTTCTAAATTGTGCTTTTCTGTTCGTTTTATTTTCTAAATCGACTAATAATTTCTGCATATTATTTTCGGAATTAGCAGGTTCACCTGCAAAACGTGCCGAATATACGCCAGGCTTCCCATCTAAACTGATCACTTCCAAGCCCGTATCATCAGCAAAACAGTTAAAGCCAAATTTATTCTTAATATACCCAGCTTTTAGGTTCGCATTTCCTTCAAGAGTCGACTCCGTTTCGTCAATTTCATCAGAACAACCAATGTCTTCTAAACTCAATAATTGAATTGAATCTGGCAACATTTCTTGCACTTCTTTTAGCTTATTAAGGTTGTTGGTTGCAAATACTAATTTCATAATTTTAGTGGCAAGGTGCTTTTTGTAAGTTACAAAGTTACAAAGTTTGAATTCAACATAGTTTGTATTCTTACATTTAAAGAAAATAAGCTCTTTTTATAAATACTTTTCTTGATTATTAAAGAGATCGTAAGGGCTTAAACTGCGTTATTATTCATGATGATAGGGTTCATTCTTCAAAATTGTAAATCCTCGATACAATTGTTCAATAATAAATAAACGAATCATTTGATGGGAAAAGGTCATTTTAGACAACGATATTTTTCCAATAGATTTTTTATAAATAGCCTCAGAAAAACCATAAGGACCGCCAATAACCAGTACCAATTGTTTTATACCCGCATTCATTTTTTTTTGTAAATACTGAGAAAATTCAATCGAGGTAAAGTGAGTTCCTTTGTCATCTAGCAATACCAAGTGATCTGTGTTTTGTAATTTAGAGAGGATCAAAGCACCTTCTTTTTCCTTTTGTTGAATTTCACTCAGATGCTTCACGTTTTTAATATCAGGAATAATCGTTAATTCAAACTTTATATAATGTTTTAATCTGTTTTGATAGGCATCAATTAACTGAACCAACTGTTTGTTATCTGTTTTACCAATTGCTAAAAGTTTAATTTTCATTTTGTAAAATTACGAATTATTTGTGCTACATGATACTTCATAAATTGTAATTAAATGTTATTTTTACATCAGAAATAAACAAGATTATGATTTCTAAAGAACAATTTGAAAAAGAACTAAGACTCAGTATCTCAAATGCAATTCGCGAAGATATTGGAGATGGAGATCATACGTCACTTTCGTGCATTCCTTCCGATGCAAAAGGAAAAGCTAAATTACTAGTTAAAGAAGACGGAATTATAGCTGGTGTTGAATTTGCAAAACAAGTTTTTAAATATGTGGATAAAGATTTAGAGGTTGAAACCCATATAAATGATGGTGAAAAGGTCCAACAGGGAGCAATTGTTTTTCTTGTTTCGGGAAATTCACAATCTATTTTAAAGGCAGAAAGATTGGTCTTGAATGCCATGCAAAGAATGTCGGCAATTGCAACTAAAACAGCCTTTTTTGTAGATTTATTAAAAGGAACCTCTACCAAAATTTTAGACACTCGAAAAACGACTCCTGGTATAAGAGCTATTGAAAAATGGGCTGTTAAAATTGGAGGAGGTGAAAACCACAGATTTGCCTTGTATGATATGATCATGATCAAAGACAATCATATTGATTTTGCTGGTGGAATTACCGCTGCAATTACTAAAACTAAGAAATATTTAGCAGAAAAAAAGTTAGACATTAAGATAATTGTAGAAGCTAGAAGTTTAGAGGAAATTAAAGAAATCCTCTCTAATGAAGGTGTTCATAGAATTTTGATTGATAACTTTAATTATGAAGACACCAGAAAAGCTGTTGCTTTAATTGGCGATACTTGCTTTACTGAATCTTCAGGAGGAATTAATGAAGAAACGATTAGAAAATATGCAGAATGTGGCGTAGATTTTATTTCTTCTGGGGCATTAACGCATTCCGTTTATAATTTAGATTTGAGTTTAAAAACGGTTTAAATCCCTGTAAAGTCTGAAAGTAAGCGAGTTTGAGAGCATTTGACCTTATTGACTTTTTAGATTTAAATAAAATTAATATCGAGAAATTTTTTCCCTTTAGAAAAATATCCAAATACTAAGGAGCCTATGAGTAAAGAAATTGAAAACAGACTAGAAAAAATTCCAATTATAAATATTTTGGTAAAGTTTGGGAAGAAAATTAAAATTCCGGGTTTGGAAGGTATGTCCTTGTACGATGTCATTGAAATGTACATTATTGGTATTGTAGAAGGTGCTTTAACCACAAGAGCAGGAGGGATCTCTTTTAGTTTTTTTATGGCTATTTTTCCTTTTATGCTCTTTATCTTAACTTTAATTCCATATATACCTATTGAAGGATTTCAAGACGGATTATTTTCTTTTATTCAAGAAATTTTACCACCACAAACCTTTGAGGCTGTTAACACCGTTTTAGGTGATATCATTAATAATCAATATGGAGGTTTGCTTTCTTTTGGTTTTTTATTGTCAATTTTTTTAATGACAAATGGTGTAAATGCTATTTTTGGTGGCTTTGAATATTCTTATCATATTACTGAATTTAGAAACGTTTTTAAATCCTATTTTGTTTCTTTAGCAGTTTCATTATTAATGTCATTTTTTTTAATTGTTACCATTACTTCAATTATTTTATATCAAATAGCATTGTCTAAGATTGATGAAAAAGGGTGGTTTAATACAACTGATTTGAATTTATTTAATCTGGGTAAGAATTTAGTATTTTTAGTGATGATTTTTACTATTGTTTCCCTATTGTTTAGATACGGAACAAAGCAAGGAAAAGGAACAAAGTTTTTTTCAGCAGGTGCACTGTTAACAACAGTTGTTTCACTATTTACGTTTTATTTATTTGGAATTTATGTTGTTAAATTTGCTCAATATAACGAATTGTATGGTTCTATTGGAACCCTTTTAATACTCATGTTATTTGTATGGTTAAACGCGATAATTCTCTTATTAGGTTTCGAATTAAACGCTTCACTTTATGCTTTAAAACAAAGAAATAAAAATGGTGTAACTTCCTAACATTTATAAGTTTTTCACGATATTTGTAATCGCAAATTTTGAGTGATTAGTTTTGAGTGATATTACAAAAAACTAATAACAAAACTAAAAGGCTAAATAATGAAACCAAGCATTCCAAAAGGAACAAGAGATTTTTCGCCCACAGAAGTAACCCATCGTACTTATATTATAAATACGATTAAAAAGGTTTTTGAAACATTTGGATTTCAACCGATTGAAACTCCAAGTTTTGAAAACTCAGCTACTTTAATGGGGAAATATGGTGAAGAAGGTGACAGACTCATTTTTAAAATATTGAATTCTGGAGACTATTTAGGGAAAGCAAATGAAAAATCATTATCGGATAGGGATAGCTTAAAATTAACTTCTCAGATTTCTGAAAAAGCATTGCGTTATGACTTGACAGTGCCTTTTGCAAGATATGTTGTACAACATCAAAATGACATTACATTTCCTTTTAAACGCTATCAAGTGCAACCTGTTTGGAGAGCAGACAGGCCCCAAAAAGGACGTTTTAGAGAGTTTTTTCAATGCGATGCGGATGTAGTTGGAAGCAAGTCTTTATGGCAAGAAGTTGAGTTTATACAATTATACGATGCTGTTTTTACGCAACTAGGATTGTCAGGAACAACGATCAAAATTAACAACAGAAAAATACTTTCTGGAATTGCAGAAGTCATAGGTGCGCAAGATAAATTAATCGATTTTACAGTAGCTTTAGACAAGTTAGATAAAATAGGTAAAGAAGGGGTTGTTAAAGAAATGTTATCGAAAGGAATTACAGAAGAAGCGATTCTGAAAGTGCAGCCTTTGTTTGATTTTAAAGGTACTAATTTAGAAAAACTAAGTTCTTTAGAAAGCATGTTGCAAACTTCTGAGGAAGGAAAAAGCGGAGTAGCAGCGTTACGTTTTGTTATCAATTCGATTACAGAATTGGACTTGGAAACTTCGTCATTAGAAGTAGATGTGACTTTAGCAAGAGGGCTCAATTATTACACAGGTGCTATTTTTGAAGTAGCAGCACCAAAAGGTGTAAAAATGGGTGCTATTGGTGGTGGTGGAAGATATGACGACTTAACTGGGATCTTTGGTTTGAAAGATGTTTCTGGTGTTGGAGTTTCTTTTGGACTGGATAGGATCTATTTAGTTTTGGAAGAATTAGGCTTGTTTTCAACGGTTGATTTACCAAAACCGAAGGTTATTTTCTTAAACTTTGATTCCGCTACAGATATTCTCAAAATGAAAGCGATTAAAAGTTTACGAGAAAAGAATATCAAAACAGAATTTTATCCTGATTTAGGTGAAAGTAATAAGCAACAAAAACGACAATGGAAATACGTTACTACAAGAGAAATCGAATTTGTAGTTTCTAAAGTAGAAAATGATAATTTTACTCTAAAAAATAGCATCTCTGGTGAACAAATAATTTGTTCTTTAGAGGAATTAGTAGAGAAATTAAAATAGGTTTCGATAATTTTAGAAGAGAAATATTTGATTCAATAACTTTGAAAATAGTAAAGTGGGTTGTCGAACTTTAACTAAGCAGGACTATAATACATACAAAAAATTATAATAATACGTTGCAAACACGTAAATTTGCACTTTAACATATAGATTGAAATGTTTGAATTGAGCAGCAAAATGAATGAAGAAAGAATTGAAGAAATAGGAGAGGACCACATTGGGACATCTGCCAAAACTCCATTAAGAGCTGACGCTTTTGCTATTTCTGACAAAGAAAAAATAGAAAGAATCCAAGAGAGTGTTAAAGATATTTTAATAACTTTGGGTATGGATTTAGAAGATGATAGTTTACAAGGGACTCCTAAAAGAGTTGCTAAATCTTTTGTGAACGAATTATTTATGGGTTTGAATCCTAAAAATATGCCAAAAGCTTCTACGTTTGAAAACAATTACAACTACGGCGAAATGTTGGTAGAGAAAAATATTGTTGTGTATTCTACTTGTGAACATCATTTGCTACCCATTATTGGTAGAGCTCATGTTGCTTATATTTCTGATGGAAAAGTTATTGGCCTCTCTAAAATGAATCGGATTGTAGAATACTTTGCAAAAAGACCTCAAGTACAAGAGCGCTTAACAATGCAAGTTGTACAAGCAATGCAAGAAGCCCTAGGCACAGAAGATGTTGCCTGTGTGATTGATGCCAAACACTTATGCGTTAACTCTAGAGGAATTAAGGATATTGAAAGTAGTACTGTAACAGCCGAATTTGGAGGTGAATTTAAAGATAAAGATAGAAAACGTGAATTTCTAGACTACCTAAAAATGGATACTGATTTCGAATAGTGTACAAAACATCTTATCATAAAAAAAGCATCTTTCAGAATTTGAAAGATGCTTTTCAGTTTTATACAAGTATCGATACTTATCTAGTAATTGTTTGTTTTCTGTCTGGTCCAACCGAAACAATAGATACAGGAACTCCAGTTTCTTTTTCAATAAAAGCAATATAATCAAGTAAATTTTTTGGTAGTTGATCAGCAGAAGTCATTTCTGTCAAATCATCTTCCCATCCTTTGAATTCAGAATAATTTACAGAAATATTTTCTGGTTCTATATTGTAAGGTAAGTGATTAATTTCTTTTCCTTTGTAATTGTATGAAGTACAAATTTTTAGAGTGTCGAATCCAGATAAAACATCTCCTTTCATCATCATTAATTCTGTAACTCCATTTACATCTACAGCATATTTTAAAGCAACTAAATCTAACCAACCACAACGTCTTGGTCTTCCTGTTGTTGCGCCAAATTCTTGACCAATTTTAGCCATTTCTGCGCCATCTTTATCAAATAACTCAGTAGGAAATGGACCAGATCCTACACGTGTTGTGTATGCTTTAAAAATTCCAAAAACTTTACCAATTCTATTCGGAGCAACCCCTAGACCTGTACAAGCGCCTGCTGCAGTAGTATTGGAGGAAGTAACATAAGGATAGGTACCAAAGTCAATGTCTAATAAAGAACCTTGGGCGCCCTCTGCTAAAATGGTTTTTTTATCTTTTATTGCTTGGTTTAAAAATTCTTCACTATCAATAAATGCCAAAGTTCTTAGTTTGTCAATTCCTCTGCAAAACTCTGCTTCTAATTCTTTTAAGTCATATTCAACCTGAACTTCAAAAAACGCTAGCATTTTAATATGTTTTGCTGTTAAAGCATCATATTTTTCTTTCCAGTTTTCTAATTCTAAATCTCCAACTCTCATCCCGTTTCTACCAGTTTTGTCCATGTATGTTGGACCAATCCCTTTCAATGTAGAACCAATTTTAGTTTTTCCTTTAGAAGTTTCCGATGCTGCATCTAACAATCTATGCGTAGGTAAAATTAAATGCGCTTTTCTAGAAATTAATAATTTAGAAGTATAATTGATATTGTGTTTATCAAGGTTTTCTAATTCTTTCTGAAAAATAACAGGGTCTATTACCACTCCATTACCAACTACATTTAAAGCTGTTTTATGAAATATTCCAGACGGAATTGTATGTAAAACATGCTTACGTCCATCAAAAATCAAAGTGTGTCCTGCGTTTGGACCACCTTGAAAACGTGCAATGATGTCATAGTTTGTGGTAAGTACGTCTACAATTTTACCTTTACCTTCATCTCCCCATTGTAATCCTAGTAATAAATCTACAGCCATTATATAATTGTTAAATCTTTAAATTGTTTATTTCTTGTAAACGGTTATTAAAAACTGCTTACTTTTTTTTTGTTCCGTAAAAATAAAGTGAATGATTATGAATATTAATATCAAAAACTTCTTCTATTGTTTTTTTTATAATTTGAATTCGTGGATCACAAAATTCTTTGACTTCTCCTGAGTCCGTAAAAATTACGTGGTCATGATTTTTATCAAAATAACTTTTCTCATATCGAGCCATCGATTGTCCATCAAACTGATGTTTTCTAACCAAACCACAATCTAAGAGTAGATCTATCGTATTATAAAGTGTCGCTCGACTCACCCTATAATTTTTGTTTTTCATTTTAATATAAAGTGATTCTATGTCAAAATGTTCAGCTGACATATATATTTCTTGAAGTATAGCATAGCGTTCAGGAGTTTTCCGATGCTTGTTTTCTTCTAAATAGGTAATGAAAACTTTTTTTACTATTTCTTGATTTTCAAGAGAGTTACTCATTTATAAATGATTTACAAAAAGACAAATTTACAGTTATTTCTGAATAAAAAAATACTTTTAATGAAATGATATTTACAAAGTATTAACACGTTCCACTTTTTTTATTCCTTCTAATCGGTGGAGGCTTTTTATGAGCTTATTTAACTGTGAACTATTCTTAACACTAATCGAAATTTTTCCGTCAAAAACCCCTTCATCCCCCTTGAAATTTATACTATGAATATAAACCCCCATATTATTAGAAATAATGCGTGTTACATTATTTGCTATTCCTTGGTTGTCTAATCCTGAAATTTTTAAAATTACTTTAAAATCTTGTTTTGTAGAATCAATCCATTTTGTTTGTATGATTCGATATGCATAGTTAGATTGTAATGAAATCGCATTGGGACAGTTCTTTTTGTGAATTTTTATTCCGTCGTTTATCGTCAAAAAACCAAAAACTTTATCACCAGGAATAGGATTACAGCAAACAGATAGTTTGTAGTCTAATTTTTCTTCATCTTTTCCAAAAACTAAGGCATCATACTTATTCGTGATTTCATCTGTTTCAGAGAACTCTTTTTCAGCAGTACTTCTTCGTAATTTTGTTTTAAAAAAATTTAAAATTTTACTATTACGTTGTGCGACAAAAGCTTTTAACAAGGTATTATCTATTGCTCCGTTACCAATTCTGAAAAATAAATCAAAACTTGTTTTTAATTTAAAATAGTTCACAAGTTCATTTGTGGACCGCTCATTAAAAGGAATTTTTAAATGACGCATTTTACGAATTAGAATGGCTTTTCCTTCTTCAGAAATTAACTTTTCTTCTTCCTTTAATGCGGTTCTAATTTTTGCTTTGGCTCTGGCAGTAATTACAAAATCTAACCACCTAGAGTTGGGTTTGTTGGCAGCAGTAGTGATGACCTCAATTTGGTCGCCACTTTTTAGTTGATGACTTAAAGGCATTAACTTTCCGTTTACTTTAATTCCTCTACACTTTAAGCCCACATCTGTATGAATTGAAAAAGCAAAGTCTAAGCCAGTTGCATCTTTTGGTAATGATTTTAAATCACCGTTTGGGGTAAAAACATAAATCTCTTTTGAATATAAATTAAGCTTGAAATTTTCAACAAAATCAACGGCGTTTAAAGTTTGAGTTTCTAAGGTTTCCTTTAATTTATTTAGCCAACTTTCTAATCCGTTGTCTTTAATTTCTCCTTGCTTGTATTTAAAATGTGCCGCATAGCCTTTTTCTGCAATTTCATTCATTCTACTAGAACGAATTTGCACTTCTACCCACTGAGAATCAGGGCCTACAACCGTGATGTGCAAAGCTTCATAACCTGTAGATTTAGGTTGCGAAATCCAATCTCTTAAACGGGTAGGGTTCGGTTTAAAGTAATCTGTTACAATGGTATAAATTTTCCAAGCATCAAACTTATCATCATTTGAATTTGGTTTGTAAATAATTCGAATAGCATATTTATCATAAACTTCATCAAAAGTTACATTCTGTTGGGTCATTTTTCTACGAATTGAATAGATCGATTTAAATCTACCTTTGATTTCATAATCGAAGTTTTCTTTATCTAAGCCCGACTTTAAGGTGCTTTCAAATTGTTTTAAATAATTTTGTTGGTCTTCTTTGCTTTCTTTTATTTTACTTAGAATTCCATTATAGGCTTCAGGTTCTGTATATTTTAGGCCAAGATCTTCTAGGTCAGTTTTTATATTATATAAGCCTAGCCTATGGGCTAATGGCGCATAGATATATAATGTCTCTGAGGCAATTTTAACTTGCTTGTCGGCAGGCATTGCATCCATGGTTTGCATATTATGGAGTCTGTCTGCAATTTTTATTAAAATAACTCTCACATCATCATTTAATGTTAACAGCATTTTTCTAAAGTTTTCTGCCTGAATAGAAGCATCTTGCTCTTTGTTTAAGCGCGATATTTTGGTCAATCCATTTACAATTTTTGCGATGGTTTCCCCAAAAATATGCTCCATGTCTTCGATGGTGTATTCAGTGTCTTCGACAACGTCATGTAGAAGGGCAGCAGCAATAGAAACGGCATTTAGACCAATTTCATAAGCAACAATTTTTGCGACTGCAATGGGATGAAAAATATACGGTTCACCTGTTTTTCTTCGTTGTTTAGAATGAGCATCTACAGCAATGTTAAAGGCTTTTCTTATGAGGCTTTTATCCTCTTTTGTCATCACTTCGTAAGTGCCTTTTAGCAAATCTTTGTAACGTTTTGCAATTTCTCTATTCTCTTCTTCTATCGTTGCTGTATATTCCAAATGTACGTCTCAAATTAAGTTTAACCTAAAGTGAAATTAACAATAAGAATTTAAACAAACAAGTAATTAAGATGCTAAATTTTTCAAGTGAAGGAGCAGCGAATTTTATAGCTACTTTTAAAATTAAAATGCTTTCTTTATTAAATAATTAAAGCAATTGATGTGAATGCTATCATTCTAAATTTTTAATTCTTTCTAACAAAGTTGGATGTGAGTAGTGTGCAAAAACAAACGCAGGATGTGGTGTTAAATTACTCAAACTATTTTTAGATAATTTTTTAAGGGAGGTTATCAAAGCCTTACTTTCAAATGTGTCTTTTGCAAATTTATCTGCTTGGTATTCAAATTTTCGTGACATGAGATTCATAAAGAGCCCAGTGATTCGAGAAATTGGTGAATATAAAATTCCAAAGGCAATTAACCCAATATGAAAACTCGGTATGGAAACTCCCAAAGCTTCCGACAACAGAGGAGAATTGATGAAAATGGATAAAACAAATAGTGTTAACCCTGTTAGTAGAATAGATGAAATTAGGTTAAAAACAATATGTTTTTTCTTATAATGTCCTACTTCATGTGCTAAAACAGCGACAATTTCATCTGTTTCTAAATCATTAATGAGGGTATCGTATAAGGTGATTCTTTTTTGAGAACCAAAACCAGAGAAATATGCATTTGCTTTTGTAGAACGTTTAGAACCATCAATAACAAAAATAGAATTGATAGTAAAACCTACTTTTTTAGCATATTTTTCGATAGCAGTTTTTAATACTCCCGCTTCTAAACGACTTTGTTTATTAAATAGAGGAACAATTAGTTTTGCGTAAAACATATTCATCAATAAAGAAAATAGAGCAACCAAAACCCAAGCATATATCCAGAAATTTTCACCCGTTAGTTGATAAAACCAGATGATAAGTGCTAAAATTCCACCACCTAACAAAGCACTCATTAGTATTCCTTTGATCTTATCGGACCAAAATATTTTTTTTGTGGATTTGTTAAAACCAAATTTATCTTCAATTACAAAGGTACTATAATACGAAAGCGGAATGGCTATGATTTCCGAGACAAGCAAGATTATTCCAAAGAAAATTAAAGCCATTAAAATAGGGTTTTCTGCTTGGCCTCTAACAATTTTATCTATGAAATTGAACCCATCCAAAAAAAAGAAAACTAATGTTAAAGTCGTTGAAAAAATGGAGGTTATTTTTGAAAATTTTGCTTTTGTTTTTTTGTATTCTTGCGATTTTTTGTATTCTTTTTTATCATAAACATCTTTTAATTTTTCTGGTATTTCATCATCAAAACGTTTTTCATTCAGAGTTTCTAGGATTTTATCAATGATAAAACTAATGATAAGGATTCCAATAATTATGTAAAATAGTGTCGTTGAGCTCATTTTTTTAATCAATAGTTAAACAATATATTTTAAGTTCAAAAACAACTAAATCTATTTAAAATCACGCTGTCTTTTAGCTTCATACAAAATAATGGCAGCAGAAACAGAAACATTCATAGAATCTATTTGTCCTTGCATGGGAATGTTTATATTTTGTTTTGCAGCAGTTCTCCATGTTGCTGTTAGACCTGTAGCTTCCGTACCAACAACAATAGCCGTACTTTCTGTATAATTTTCTTTGTGATATTCATTCGAATTTTGCAAAGTGGCTGCATAGATATGAATATTTTTTTCTTGTAAAAAAGCAATTATTTCTTCGGAGGTTCCAACCGCAATTTGATTCGTAAATACACAGCCCACACTTGATCGAATAATATTTGTGTTGTATAGATCACTTTTAGGATTTGCTATAAAAACAGCATCTATATTTGCGGCATCCGCAGTTCTTAATAAAGCGCCTATATTTCCTGGTTTTTCGACACCTTCAATAATTAAAATTAAAGGACTCTTATTTTTAAATTGAACGTTTTCTAAAGAAAAATTTATTGCTTTGGCAACAGCAATAATTCCTTCTGTTGAGTCTCTATATGCTAACTTTTGATATACTTCCTTGGCGATCGTAATCCTATTTATATTGGCATTAAAAAGGTGTAAAACTTCATTTTCAGAAATAATTTCAGGAGAAAATAAAATTGTTTCAAATTCATAACCTGAAGAAATGGCGAGTGTAATTTCACGTTTTCCTTCAATAATAAACCTCCCTTGTTTCCTTCGTTCACGAGCTTTTTCTTGTAATTTTAGCAAGTTTTTTACAAAGGAATTTTGAATACTTGTTATTTCTTTCATCAGGACAAATATACCTAATTATCGAAGTGTAGGAACTTAAAAATTTATTATTATTAGAGCAATCAAAAGAATTTAAAATTTAACAGACTTTTCAAAGTATCTGATGAGTAAATTCACTACATAATTATAAGACTGTACGCCTTTGTCTTGCTTGTTTGCTTTTAAATAGGCATTATACCCTTTTTTAATAAGGGGTTCAAGAGGATTTTTATAGTGCTGCCAAAACTGATAACTCACCCTAAAATCTTTTATAATTCCTTTGTGTACTGTCTTCCAAAGTTGGTGAGATAAAGTGCTGTCTCGTTTTCTTAATTCAGAAATACAGTAGCTAAAAGCCATGCGATAACTTGCATATTTAAAATAAAGATCTTCATTATAATTAGCCGCTAAAAAACCGACAAAATTTGCTTCATTCTCTGCAGCAAAACCAATTTGATGTGCTATTTCATGGCACGTAGTGGTCGGATACATTGTTTTAGGAATTTTGTCGTTTACTTGTGCTTCACCCGTAAAAGGATTCAAATAACCACTAGTACCATTATAGCTTTGCAACAAGCTCATTGAAGAACTTTTTACAGATGCATATTGATATTTTAATTGCGGAAAACTTCTAGATAAATGTTCATATCCAGCAACTGCCATTTGATACATTTCCTTTTGATGATATGGGTTTTTGACTTTTAAAGTGTCATTTTTCGTGATTTTAAGTTGATGATAATTCAACTTTTTAATAATATATTTTGTTACTTTTTGCAGCTGTTCTGTTGTATACTCTTGTTGTTTGTAACCTAGATTTTTAGCCAAAGGTGCTCTGTAATAATTCAATCCCCAAAAAAGGTAAAAGCAACCATAAATAACAGATGCTACTGCAATAAAATGAATGCTTTTTGGAATAAAATTTTTAAATTTCGCTTTCAGTAACCTCACAAGAAAACGAATAAATGCAAAAAGCCCAAAAATCACTAAAAGATCTCCAACTGAAAAAGGAATCCAACCTAAAATAATTCTAAAAAAAGCGGAAAGGGTTGGATAGATTCCATTGGAATAATACCGCTCTATAAAAGCAGGGTTTTCTACTGCTAATTTCATCAATAGCATTTCAACAGGTAAGAAAAAGGCTAAAACTATATGTTTTTTATTCCACATCACTATGGTAAAAATAACAAATCAATTTGGAAGTTGACTGGTTATTAACAAGATAATAACATTTTTATTTACAATTTTTGTTTACAAATTTAAGTGAACTTTTAGAAAGAGTATTCAACCTAAAAAAAGTACATTTGTGTACATGGAAAAAACGACTCCTGTTTCAGGTAAAAAGATAGATAAGTCAAGAATAATTAGTCTTGAAAAAGGAAAGATTCCTCCACAGGCAGTGGAACTGGAAGAAGCGGTATTGGGCGCAATGATGATTGATAAAAAAGGAATTGACGATGTAATAGACATCTTAAGTCCTGATGCTTTTTATGACAATAAACATCAAGAAATTTACGCTGCTATTTATACATTATTTCAAAATTCTGAGCCTATAGATATATTAACAGTTTCTAACTTACTTAAAAAAAACGGAAAATTAGAATTTGTTGGTGGCGATTTCTTTTTAATTCGTTTGACCCAGAAAGTAGCTTCTTCTGCCCATATTGAGTTCCATGCTAGAATTATTCTCCAAAAATTTATTCAACGTAGTTTAATTTCAATTTCAAGTGAAATTATAGAGAATGCCTATGATGAAAGCACCGATGTTTTTGATTTATTAGATGATGCAGAAGGAAAGCTTTTTGAAGTGACACAAGGGAACTTAAAAAAGAGTTCAGAACCAGCAGGATCGCTTGTAAAACAAGCATTAAAAAAGATTCAAGAAATAGGTAATTCTGAAGGAATGTCTGGTTTAGAAACTGGTTTTACCAAATTAGATGCTTTAACTTCGGGTTGGCAACCGTCAGATTTAGTAATTATAGCTGCACGTCCTGGTATGGGAAAAACGGCCTTTGTAATTTCGATGGCAAAAAACATGGCCATTGACTTTAATCATGGAGTCGCCGTATTCTCTTTGGAGATGTCTTCTGTTCAATTGATTACGCGAATGATTTCTTCGGAAACAGGCTTAACTTCAGAAAAATTAAGGAAAGGAAATTTAGAGCCTCATGAATGGGAACAATTAAATGTGAAAGTTAAGAAATTATCTGATGCACCGATTTTTATTGATGATACACCGTCTCTTTCTGTGTTTGATTTACGTGCAAAAGCAAGAAGATTAGTATCTCAACATAATGTTAAAATTATTGTAATTGATTATTTACAATTAATGACAGCAGGTGGAAAATCAGGAGGGAATCGGGAACAAGAAATCTCTATGATTTCGCGAAACTTAAAAGCATTAGCAAAAGAATTAGAAGTTCCTGTAATCGCTCTTTCTCAATTATCTCGTGCGGTAGAAACTCGCGGAGGAAGCAAAAGGCCGCTGTTATCGGATTTACGTGAATCTGGAGCTATTGAGCAAGATGCTGATATTGTATCGTTTATTTTCCGTCCAGAATATTATGGAATGACGGAATGGGATGACGACGAGCAAACACCATGTGAGGGGCAAGGAGAATTTATTGTGGCCAAACATAGAAATGGTGGTTTGGATAATATTCGTTTGAAATTTACAGGGCATTTGGCAAAATTCTCTGATTTAGAAGAAGGCTTTAGTTCAGAATTCCAATCGTCTATGAATGCAGATTTTCCAGAGGATGTTTTTCCAGATCAAAGAATTGAACCTAAAGATGCTTTTGGTGATGATGGTGGGGTTCCTTTTTAAACGTTTAAGGTTTTAAGAACTCGAATCTTACTTCAATATAGTTGGAGAGTACTCTTATTAGTTTATCGATATATCTTTTTATGAAAAAATTCCGAATAATATTCATTTTTATTTTTATTACAAACTCACTTTGGGCCTCTTTTATCTACGTACCGATGAGTCATGATAATCAGAAAAACCACTTAAAAGCCTACGGAATTGTTTATTTTTCATTAGAAGCGGGCTTAAAGTCCAAATGGTTATTAAACTATGATGGCGGTGCCTTTTTAATAGAAAACAATAAAATTGTTGAAAATGAATGTACAATACGAGGCGTTACTTACCAGATAATTTCTGATGCAAAATCGCAGTTAATTTTGCAAGAAATTTCGGCTCCCTCTTCAAATCAAGATGCAGTAACCTTAGAAAAAGCACCAAAAATTGCTGTGTATTCCCCAAAAGATAAATTGCCCTGGGACGATGCTGTTACGCTGGTTTTAACTTATGCAGAAATTCCTTTTGATCTTATCTATGACAAAGAAGTATTAAAAGATAAACTCCTTATTTATGAGTGGCTGCATCTACATCATGAAGATTTTACAGGCCAATATGGTCGTTTTTATGGACATTTTAAGACAGCTCCCTGGTATGTAGAAGGAAAAAAAAGAGCTGAAAGCTTAGCTTCTGAATTAAGTTTCACGAAAGTTTCTCAAGAAAAATTAGCCGTCGCAAAAAAAATTAGAGATTATGTAATAGGAGGTGGATTTATGTTTGCCATGTGTTCTGCAACTGATAGTTTTGATATTGCGTTGTCTGCTGAAGGAGTCGATATTGCTGAAGCAATGTTTGATGGTGACGCTTCAGAATTAAATTATCAATCTAAAATAAACTACAATAAAACATTTGCGTTTAAAGATTATCAATTAATCAGAAATCCAACAACATACGAGTTTTCTTCAATAGATATGACACGCAAACGTAAAATATCAAAAACATCAGATTATTTTTCATTGATACCGTTTTCTGCTAAATGGGATCCTGTACCAACCATGTTGACTCAAAACCATACCACTTTGGTAAAAGGTTTTATGGGGCAAACAACTTCTTTTGATCGGAATACAGTAAAAAGAAATGTATTGGTTTTAGGAGAAAATACGACTAATAGAGAAGTGCGTTATCTTCATGGAACCAAGGGTAAAGGGATGTTTACCTTTTATGGAGGTCATGATCCTGAAGATTATACACATAGAGTAGAAGATCCAAAAACAGAGTTAGATTTGCACCCAACGTCTCCTGGTTATCGTTTAATTTTGAATAATGTGTTATTTCCTGCAGCTAAAAAGAAGAAACAAAAGACATAAAACTATTATAAAGGTTTATTTGTTTAAACAAATAAACCTTTATAAGGACATAAAAATCCAATCTCTTTTGTATTTTTGCAAATAATTTAAAATAATAAAATGCCAACAACACAACAATTACAAGATTTTACGCAGCAAGTTCGTAGAGATATTCTACGTATGGTTCATAAAGTAAACTCTGGTCATCCAGGAGGTTCATTAGGGTGTGCAGAATTTATAACTTGTTTATATCAAGAAGTAATGGACTATTCTACCGATTTTACGATGGATGGAAACCATGAGGATTTATTTTTCCTTTCTAATGGACATATTTCTCCAGTATTTTATAGTGTTTTGGCGCACAGCGGCTTTTTCTCAGTTGAAGAATTAGCTACTTTTAGATTGCTAAACTCCCGTTTACAAGGACATCCAACTACCCATGAAGGTTTGCCTGGTGTAAGAATTGCATCTGGATCTTTAGGGCAAGGAATGTCTGTTGGAATAGGAGCAGCACAAGCTAAAAAATTAAATGGAGATGCTAAAATAATTTATACTTTACACGGTGATGGTGAGTTGCAAGAAGGTCAAAACTGGGAAGCAATCATGTATGCATCAGCAAAAAAAGTGGATAACTTAATTGCAACAATTGATCTAAACGGAAAACAAATTGATGGATCTACGGACCAAGTTTTAGCAATGGGAAGTATTAGAGCTAAATTTGAAGCTTTTGGTTGGGACGTTCTAGATGTAAAAGAAGGAAATGATATTGAGGCTATATTAGCGGGTTTAGCTCAAGCTAAATCATTGACAGGGAAAGGAAAACCAGTGTGTATTTTATTACATACAGAAATGGGTAATGGTGTTGATTTTATGATGCATACGCATGCATGGCATGGTAAAGCACCAAGTGATGAACAATTGGAAAATGCGTTAGCACAGAACCCTGTAACATTAGGAGATTATTAATTTTCTTAATATTTTCACTGAAGGAAAATCTATTTAGAAATAAGTAAGGGTTCAAACCTGGTAGACAAATAAAAAAAGAGTTTTTCAATCCATTTGAAAAACTCTTTTTTTATGAAATTTGCGTCAATCCGAACTTTTTCAAGTTCTCTTAAAAAAGCGCCTTAATTTAACCAGATGCTAAAACAAGTTTAGAAAGCTATGGGGTCATTTTTTATGTTTTAATTAGAATCAAACAGTAAGAATTCCTTTACCTTTACAACCATTACATTAAAAACAGGTTTTATTTTTAAATCTTTTAATAAATATATGAATATAGGAATTGTTTGTTATCCAACATTTGGTGGAAGTGGAGTAGTGGCTACACAGTTAGGAATCGCATTGGCTGACAAGGGACATAATGTTCATTTTATAACCTATAACCAACCCGTTCGTTTAGATTTTATCTCTCATAATTTACATTTTCATCAAGTACTTTTAGAAGAATATCCCTTATTTCAATATCAACCTTATGAGCTAGCTTTGTCTAGTAAAATGGTCGAAGTTGTAGAAAAATATCAATTGGAAGTTTTGCATGTTCATTATGCCATTCCCCATGCCTATGCTGCATTTATGGCAAAACAAATGCTGAAAGAAAAAGGCTTAGGCGTAAAAGTTGTAACAACACTTCACGGAACAGATATTACGTTGGTCGGAAGTCACCCAACCTATAAGCCAGCTGTAGAATTTAGCATTAATAATTCGGATGTAGTTACTGCTGTTTCTAACAGTTTAAAGGAAACTACTACTAAATTATTCAATATAACCAAAGAGATTAAAGTCATTTATAACTTCATTGATACTCAAAAATATGACAAGGCTCATAAAGAAGAATGCAAGCGGTTTTCTTTGGCAAAACCCCATGAAAGAATCTTTACGCATGTAAGTAATTTTAGACCCGTAAAAAGAGTAGAAGACGTCGTGCGCATATTCCACGAAGTTAGAAAAGAAATTCCTTCTAAATTATTAATGATTGGTGAAGGTCCTGAAAGGGCAAAAGCAGAAAAGTTAGTAAAAGAGTTAAACATCTCTGAGGATGTTTTCTTTTTAGGAAATAGCACCGAAGTCACTAAAATATTATGTTACACAGATATTTTCCTATTGCCTTCTCAAACGGAAAGTTTTGGTTTGGCGGCTTTAGAAGCAATGGCTGCAGGAACGGCAGTGATATCTACAAATACAGGAGGTTTGCCTGAAGTAAATATCGATGGAGTTACAGGCTATTTAAGTGATTTAGGAGATATACAAGACATGGCAAAAAATGCATTATCTATTTTAAAAGAGGATAAAATACTAGCCACTTTTAAGCAGCATGCAAGAGCACATACTAAAAAGTTTTCATTAGAAAATATACTTCCAGTCTATGAAGGAATTTATACATCTTGTTATAAAAGCAAGGTATAATTTAAAAATGACATTTTTATATTACCTTTCATGTTCATAATACTATAAAAACCATTTCATGAAAAAACTAGCATTACATTGGAAGATATTATTAGGAATGATTTTAGGAATCATTTTTGGCTTTATAATGAATACTGTTGATGTTGGAAAAGGATTTGTTATAGATTGGATAAAACCCTTTGGAACCATCTTTATCAATTTATTAAAATTAATTGCGGTACCCTTAATACTCGCCTCTTTAATTAAAGGAATCTCGGATTTAAAAGACATTTCAAAAATTAAAAAGATGGGTTTTAGAACTATGGTTGTATATATGCTAACTACAGTAATTGCTATTGTTATTGGTTTGGGAATTGTAAATTTGGTTAAGCCAGGAGCAGGAATGTCTACTGAAACCATAGAAAAAATTAAATTAAAATATGAAGCTTCCTCAGGAGTTGTAGATAAGCTAGCAAAGGCAAATATGCAACAAGATGCAGGACCTTTACAAGCATTGGTTGATATTTTTCCTAGCAATATTTTTGTATCTTTAGGAAACGCCAGTATGTTGCAAATTATCTTTTTTGCGTTGTTTGTTGGTATTTCATTATTACTAATCCCAGAAAAAAAAGCAAAACCATTAATAAATTTCTTTAATTCATTAAATGAAGTGGTTATGAAAATGGTAGATTTAATAATGCTTTTTGCGCCGTATGCCGTTTTTGCGCTCTTAGCAAATGTTATTATTGCTTTTGATGATACGGAAATTCTTTTAAAACTTTTGGTTTATGCGCTTTGCGTTGTTTGTGGTTTACTTTTAATGATTGGTTTCTACTTAATTTCAGTAAGTATTTATACAAAAAAGTCACCAGTTTGGTTTTTAAAACAAATAAGTCCTGCACAATTATTAGCCTTTTCGACAAGTTCGAGTGCGGCAACTTTACCAGTTACGATGGAGCGAGTAGAAGAACACTTAGGCGTAGATAAAGAAGTGGCTGGTTTTGTATTGCCCGTAGGAGCAACGATTAATATGGATGGAACAAGTTTGTATCAAGCCATCGCAGCTGTATTCATTATGCAAGTTATTTGGCCAGAAGGCTTGACATTTTCAAATCAATTAATTATTGTAGCAACAGCTTTGTTAGCGTCTATTGGTTCTGCAGCAGTTCCTAGTGCCGGCATGGTGATGTTGGTTATTGTATTAGAATCTATTGGTTTTCCAGAAGAATTATTACCCATTGGTTTGGCATTAATTTTTGCTGTAGACAGACCTTTGGATATGTGTAGAACCGCTGTAAATGTAACGGGAGATGCTACTGTTTCTATGATTATTGCAAAGTCTTTGGGTAAGTTGCATGATCCAAAACCAAAAAATTGGGATGATATTTATACTGATGTAAAGTAGTAATTAACAAAAAAAAATACTATTTCCTTATTAATTCTATCAAAGTCATTCAGAAATGAACTAGTGAATATTGTAATTTTCGCATTTACATTTTATACTTATCTGATATTGAATTCAAATCATTTTGTTAAAATTACTTTTGGTTGCGTCCAAATTCTTTGTCTCTGCTCAATAATTTCATCAATAGCAATCATTTTTTAACCGTTCGTCGGTTGCTATTTATATATTGGATAATTCATTATAATATAATCAATATCTTTTACTTCTGAATTTATAACCATTTAAGCTGCTATTGAACCACCGTATATGGATTTAATAATTAAAGGCAATTCCATTTTTTAATACCATTCTCTAAAAAAAATGCATTTTAAGAGTACTTTATTCATAAAAATAAATTATTAACAAAAAATGATAAAATATTATAAAAACATGTTTTTTACAAAGATGATTTTATTATTTTTGAAGATCCTTAAAAACAATAATAATGCAATTAGACAATCAAATTTTTGACCTCATTCAGGAAGAAAAAGAAAGACAATTAAATGGTTTAGAATTAATCGCTTCAGAAAACTTTGCAAGTGATCAAGTGATGCAAGCGCAAGGCTCTGTCTTAACCAATAAATATGCTGAAGGATATCCTGGAAAAAGATATTATGGAGGTTGTGAAGTTGTAGATGTTGTAGAGCAAATAGCAATTGATAGAGCAAAAGAATTATTTGGTGCAGAATATGCAAACGTTCAACCACATTCTGGTTCACAAGCAAATACCGCTGTATTTTTTGCCTGTTTAAACCCTGGTGATACTATTTTGGGTTTCGACTTATCACATGGTGGACATTTAACACACGGATCTTCTGTAAATTTCTCTGGTAGAATATACAACCCCACTTTTTATGGTGTTGATAAAGAAACGGGCGTTTTAAATTATGATAAAATTCAAGAAATAGCAACGAAAGAACAGCCCAAATTAATCATCGCGGGTGCTTCTGCATATTCTAGAGATATTGATTTTAAGCGCTTTAGAGTCATTGCAGACAGTGTTGGTGCTATTTTGTTGGCAGATATTTCACATCCTGCAGGAATGATTGCAAAAGGAATATTAAACGATCCATTACCACATTGTCATGTTGTAACATCGACTACCCATAAAACTTTACGTGGACCTAGAGGAGGAATTATATTAATGGGGAAAGATTTTGACAACCCATTTGGAGAAACATTGAAAAGCGGAAAGCTTAAAAAAATGTCTACTTTATTAAATTTCGCAGTGTTTCCTGGAAACCAAGGTGGTCCTCTAGAACACGTTATTGCTGCAAAGGC
>JAOLXX010000002.1 GCA_028343155.1 Polaribacter sp. | reverse complement strand
CCAAAAAAAGCAGAAGAACGGATTGTCGATTCAAAAGAAGAAAAGCTAACAGGTTTTGTTTTTAAAATTCATGCAAACATGGATCCAAAACATAGAGATCGTTTGGCTTTTATAAAGATTGTATCTGGTACTTTTAAAAGAAATGCTCCTTATTTACATGTTAGAAACGGTAAAAAAGTAAAGTTTTCTAGTCCTAATGCATTTTTTGCAGAAAAGAAAGAAATTGTAGATGAGTCATTTCCTGGAGATATTGTAGGGATTCATGACACGGGAAACTTTAAAATTGGAGACACACTAACAGAAGGAGAAAAACTGAATTTCAAAGGAATTCCGAGTTTTTCTCCCGAGCATTTTAGGTATGTAAATAATGCGGATCCCATGAAATCCAAACAACTTTATAAAGGTTTAGACCAGTTAATGGACGAAGGCGTCGCACAATTATTTACTTTAAACATGAATGGTCGTAAAATTATTGGAACTGTTGGAGCTTTACAATATGAAGTAATTCAATACCGATTAGAACACGAATATGGAGCAAAATGTTCTTATGAAAACTTAAGCGTCCATAAAGCATGTTGGGTTGCACCAGAAGACACTAAAAACGAAGAATTTAAAGAATTTAAACGCGTCAAGCAACGATATTTAGCAAAAGACAAACAGGGTCAGTTAGTTTTTTTAGCAGATTCTGAGTTTACAATTCAAATGACGCAAAGTAAATATCCAACTGTAAAATTACATTATACAAGTGAGTTTAAAAATGACTAATTATTCAATCTTTAAATTTTCACATACTTTAACTTTAACACTAAAAAAATGAACAACGGAATCTATGCAAAATTCACCACTTCAAAGGGTGAAATTTTAGTACAATTAGAACATGAAAAAACACCTGGAACTGTGGGTAATTTTGTCGCTTTAGCAGAAGGTAATTTAGAAAATTCAGTGAAAGAACAAGGAGTTCCTTACTATGATGGATTAAAATTCCACAGAGTTATTGCAGATTTCATGATTCAAGGTGGCTGTCCACAAGGAACAGGAACTGGTAATCCAGGATACAAATTTGAAGATGAATTTCATCCAGACTTAAAGCACGATGCGCCTGGAAAATTAGCAATGGCAAACTCAGGACCTGCAACAAACGGAAGTCAATTTTATATTACGCATATCCCAACTCCATGGTTGGATGGTAAACATACTGTTTTTGGCTCAGTGATTGATGGGCAAGACGTTGTAGATTCAGTTGTACAAGGCGATGAAATGTCTTTAGAAATCATCCGAGTGGGTAAAGAAGCAACCAACTTTAATGCGATAGAAGCTTTTAGAACTTTTGAAGGTTCAAGAGTACAACGGGAAGCAGAAGAAAAGGCAAAACAAAAAGCATTGTTAGATACTGTTGCTGCTGGTTATGATGAAACTGAAAGTGGATTGCGTTACCAAATTTTACAAAAAGGTGATGGTAAACAAGCAACAAAAGGAGCTGGAGTTTCTGTACATTATAAAGGTCAATTATTAGATGGTACTGTTTTCGATTCTTCCTACAAAAGAAAAGAACCAATCGATTTTAATATAGGTGTAGGTCAGGTAATTGCGGGTTGGGATGAAGGAATTCAATTGTTACAAGTTGGTGACAAAGCACGCTTTGTAATCCCTTCTAATTTAGGATACGGTAATGCTGGTGCTGGAGGAGTTATTCCACCAAATGCTACCCTTATTTTTGATGTTGAATTAATAGCTGTAAAGTAAAAGTAACCTGCCTAGCATTTGCAAGGAATCTAAATAATATCCATAAAGCTCTCTGAAAACAGAGAGCTTTATTTGTAAAATATGTTTTTATAATAGTAAGTAAGTATCTCTATTCATATTTCAAACAGATAATACCTCTCAACTTCTCTAAAGTTTTAATCAAATCTTTAGAGAAGTTGAGAGGTACTTTCTGTTTTGCCTTCTCTTAAAAGCGTATTAAAATGTTCAATTTCAAAATTATAACCAATGGTTTTGCAGTTAAAATCTATTGTTTTTTCCTTTTTATTTTCAAAAATAGTTACCGATGATGGTGCATGAAATTGTCTATTAAGCTTCACAATCGCTTTTTCAAAAGTAAAGATAGCTGTTGATTGTGTTTCTTCAGTTAAAGTGCTTTTTAAAGCTGCTTTGGCATCTTTATAATGGAAAATCATTTCACAACTAGCGTCTACTCCATTCTCAAAAAAGGTAGCATTTGCATCAATTAAATCTGGTTTTCCTAAAGTAGATAATGCGGCAAAAATTGGATAGATTCCGATATCTAATAAACTTCCACCCCCAACTTCTTTTTTAAACAACCTGCTTTCTATATCATATGCAGGTTTAAAACCAAAATCTGCTGCAACTGTTTTTAGCTTTCCAAATTTTCGAGTTTCAATAATATCTAAAAGATACGCATATTGGGGTAAAAAAAACGTCCATAAAGCTTCCATTAATAAAACGTTATTTTCTTTGGCAGCTGCAATTATCTCTGTTACCTCATGTAGATTCATTGCAAAAGGTTTTTCACACAATACTGCTTTTTTATTTTGTAAACACAGTAATGTATGCTCTTTGTGAAAACTATGTGGAGTTGCAATATAAACAGCATCAACCTCATCATCTTTTGCTAAATCCTGATAAGAATTATATGCTTTTTTAGCGTTGAATTTCTGGGCAAAATCATTTGCATTTTGTTGATTTCTAGAGGCTACTGCAACCAATTCAATGTTTTCTAAGGTCATTAAATCTGTAGCAAATTTATTCGCTATTTTCCCCAAACCAATAATTCCCCAACGTATTTTTTTTTCTTTCATAATTTTATTGAAACTATATTTTTTAAAACTATATTAGAAGAGGTGAAAAGGTGAATGCATGAAGACAATTCTCACAAGTGAATACCTCATAACCTACTTTTATTAATTAAAGCTTCGTTGTGTATCCGATACAATTCCCTATAGATTTTGATCTTGATAGTTTTACATCGGGGAAACACAATAACCTATAGGTTTAAAAAGAAACCATTTTAAGGGACTTAATAGTTTTGTATTTAAGATAAACTCAGACTCCTAATTCATACAAATTTATATAAGACTTTTTAAATTTAGTGAAAGTATTCCAATAATTACAATTCTTCTAGTCAAACCTGAGGAAAACTTCAACAGTTTGTTATTCATAAAAAAAAGTTTTGTAAACCAAATTTCAGTATTCTAAATACGAATACAAAATGCTCATAACCTGTTGATAAATTAATTTTTAAAATCACTTAATAAGATTATATTTGTAAGACTAATTAAGAAAAGAAAAATAAATGAAATTTATTGTATCAAGTGCCCAATTACTAAAACAATTACAAGTTTTAGGAGGCGTTATAAATAGCAACAACACATTACCAATTTTAGATAATTTCTTGTTTGAAATTTCTGAGAACCAACTAAAAGTTTCAGCGTCAGATTTAGAGACTACCATGAGCTCTGTAGTCGATGTAGAAAGTGATAGTTCTGGAGCTATTGCTGTTTCTGCACGTTTATTATTAGATACTTTAAAAACGTTTCCAGACCAGCCTTTAACATTCAAAACAGAAGGTGATCATACGATTGAGATCAGTTCTAATCAGGGAAAATATGACATGGCGTATTTTGGTGGAGATGAATTTCCTAAAGCAGTTTCTTTACCATCACCAAATACGACAGTAGTGCCTGCAAATATTTTGGGGACTGCAATTTCTAAAACAATATTTGCTGCTGGGAATGACGATTTACGGCCGGTAATGAGTGGCGTTTTCTTTCAGTTTAGTTCACAAAGTTTAACTTTTGTAGCAACTGACGCTCATAAATTAGTAAAATATACAAGAACAGATGTTACTGCAGATCAAACGGCAGAATTCATAATGCCTAAAAAACCTTTAAATTTATTGAAAGGAATTTTAGGAGGTTCTGAAAGTGATGTTACCATAGAATACAATGACGCAAACGCAAAATTCACATTTGATAACATCGTTTTAGTCTGTCGTTTAATTGATGGTAAATATCCTAATTACGAAGCCGTTATTCCTAAGGAAAACCCAAATAAATTAACGCTAGACAGAGCTTCTTTCTTAAACTCTGTAAGACGTGTTTCTATCTTTTCTAGCAAAACTACCCACCAGATTCGTTTGAAAATGGCAGGAACAGAATTAAATATTTCTGCAGAAGATTTAGATTTTTCAAACAAAGCAGATGAACGTTTAAGTTGCGATTATCAAGGTGATGATATGCAGATTGGTTTTAACTCTCGTTTTTTAAGCGAAATGTTAAACAACCTTAATTCTAACGAAGTTATAATAGAAATGTCTTTACCAAACAGAGCAGGGATTTTAACGCCTATTGATGGCACAGATGAAGGCGAACAAGTAACGATGTTGGTAATGCCGGTAATGTTGAATAGTTAGCAACGATCTTTACTGCAATTGCAGCAATTTAAAAAATTTAGAAAACCACAATTAGTTCTGAAACGAGTTCAGAGTTAATTGTGGTTTTTTGTTTACATTTAACCAATGAATTTTTTAGCACACCTTTATTTATCAGAAAACAATATCGATATTATGATTGGTAATTTTATTGCGGACCATATTAAAGGGAATAATTATGAGAACTATTCTAAAGAAATTCAGCAAGGCATCTTCTTACACAGGGAAATAGATGCCTTTACAGACGCGCATCAAATTGTTCGAAAAAGCAAACGCAGATTACATGAACGTTATAAACATTATGATGGTGTCATCATCGATATTTTTTACGATTATTTTTTGGCTAAAAACTGGTCAAACTACTCTGAAATTTCTTTAGACATATATACCAATACTATCAATCATTTATTTAGTGAAATATCTGACAAACTACCTGATAGGTCTCAACAATTTATTCACTACATGATTGAATATAATATCCTATACAATTATCAGTTTAAAGAAGGAATTGAAAAAGTTTTGAATGGCATGAATCACAGAACAAAAGGAAAATCTAAAATGAATTTAGCTATTAAAGATTTAAAAAAATTAGAGCAAGAATTAGAAGAAGATTTTACTATTTTCTTTTCAGATTTAATAAATTTCACCAACCGTAAGTTAAAAGAGATCAATCTTAAATTTGATTAATGATACAACTTTCAGAAATTCATAATGTAAAAAAATTAGAGCAACCAATTCGTTTTCAGGAATATGGGGTTGGTATTTTTAAAACAATTCCGACTAAATCAGGCATTAAAAAAGCTATTAAAAAAAAGCTTATTTTTATTGATGGTAGTTTTGCTACAACGGCAAGATATATCAATGGTGGAGAAAAAATTGAACTTTTTCAATCACCAGAAACGCTGGCTTATAAAAGGTTGAAGTTAAAATTAGAGGTCTTGTTTGAAGATGATTACTTCGCAATTATATACAAACCTGCTGGCATTTTAGTTAGTGGAAATAAATTTGTAACCATTGCAAATGGATTGGCTCAAAACTTAAAAAAAAGCAAGCAAGCAGACGCAATAAAATCACAACCGATTCATAGATTGGATTATCCTACAAGTGGGGTTTTATTAGTTGGAAAAACAAGCACCGCAATTACTAAATTGGGGGAATTATTCAAGAATAAAGAGATTAAGAAAACCTATCATGCAATTACTATAGGAAAAATGGACGTTAACGGAATTATAAATTTTCCTATTGATCAAAAGAAATCACATACTGATTTTGAAGTCTTAAAATCTGTTCCTTCAGAACGTTTTGAATATTTAAACCTTGTAAAGTTACATCTAAAAACAGGAAGAAAGCACCAGATTAGAAAACATGTATTTGCCATTAGAAATCCAATTTTAGGTGATAAAGAGTATTATCTAGAAACTAAAATTTTGAATGGAAAAGGGTTGTATTTACATGCATCATCTCTTGAATTTATACATCCTTTTACAGAAAATAAAATTCTTATTTCAAAGGAACTACCAAAGAAGTTTACAAAGATTTTCCCTGATTTTTAAGTATTTAAACGGTCTAAAAAAAATTATAGTTATATTTATACTAAAAAAAATATGCTAGAGATTAGACCAAATTGCGAACATTGTAATAAAGACTTACCTGTCTCATCAACAGAAGCTATGATTTGCTCTTTTGAATGAACCTACTGTAAAACTTGTGCGGTGGCACTTTTTAAAAATATTTGTCCAACTTGTTCTGGAAATTTTATGGAACGCCCAATTCGACCTTCAAAATTGATCGCAGAATATCCTGCTTCTACAAAGAGAATTTTTAAACCTAAAAAGTTCAAAAAAATCTAGTATTCCTAAAAAACTGTAAAAATGAAAGCGAAAAAAAAAATTAAATAGAATAAAAAGAGGTGCCAACTGAGCTGTTTATAATGTAGAAAAGATAAACACTATTTTAAATGCTGGTTTTCTATACTATGTAGACTATATACATGAAGGAAATCCCATCACAATTCCGATGGCATATACTCGAAGAGAAGATAAAATTTACCTCCATGGTTCTAACGCAAATAGAATCTTATTGTCTATTTTAGAAAGTAAAAAAACATCGATAACAGTAATGCACTTGGACGGATTGGTTTTAAGCACATACGGGCTTTCATCATTCCGTAAACTACGGATCTGTAACACTTTTTGTAAGTTTAAAAAAAATAGAAAGAGATACTGATAAAACTCAAGTTTTAGAATGGATTCTAAATCAAATGTTACCAAATCAATGAAAATCTTTAAGACCCATGTCACAAAATGAATTTGACAGAACTTTAGTGGTCGAATTTACTATAAAAACTGCCGCTGTAAAAGTTAGAGATGTTGGTGTTTCAGATGAACCAGAAGAATATAATTTAGACGTTTGGGCAGATATTGTTCCTATAAAACAAGTGGCAGAATTTCCAATTGCAGATAAAGGAAAACCACAAAAAATGGAAATCCTAAAACATATTTTAGAATATTAAGAAGCGAACAAATAGTTTCTTCTTTTAAAAAATGATATTTTAGCTTATCGTCAAATTAAAAAAATGAAACTTATTTTCAAGTGTATCAATTTTTTTTTATTATTTATAATCGTTGCAGGAGGAATTTATTATTTTGCAAATAATGAATCGCTACCTGAAGGAAAAACAGGGAAAGAGGCAGATGCTTTGGCAAATAAAATGTTGAAGGCAATTGACAATGAAGCTTATAAGAATACAGAAACTCTTGAATGGAGCTTTAGAGGGAAGCACTTTTATAAATGGCAAAAACAAAAAAGTATCGTAACAATCTCTTGGGATAAAAATAAGGTGATTTTACATACAGATCAACCAAAAAAATCCACCCTTTTTGTTGAAGGGATAAAAGTAGAAAACACAAAAATTATTAAGAAAGCAATCGACTTTTTCAACAACGATAGTTTTTGGTTAATTGCTCCTTACAAAACTTTTGATGCTGGCACAGAAAGACGCATTGTAAATTACAATAGTAAAGAGGCGCTTCTAGTTACCTTCACTTCAGGAGGAACAACTCCTGGAGATTCTTATCTTTGGATTTTAGACAAAAACTACATCCCTACTTCTTTTAAAATGTGGACAAAAATTATACCTATCGGAGGTGTTTATGCAACTTGGTCAGAATTGAAAAAGACAGCATCAGGAATAAAATTACCAACAAAACACCACCTTTCTTTATTTGGCATGGTACTAAATATGGGGGAAATAAAAGCATATAACAAATGAATTCAAAAGCATTAGCAAACGGAATTTTAAGAGCTTTAGGAATAATTATTGGGGTTGTTCTTTTAGGCTACTTTTTATATACAATTCAATCTGTAATTATTTACATCATTATTGCAGGAATTTTATCATTAATTGCACGCCCAATCATCCTTTTCTTAAGAAGAAAATTAAAATTCCCAAACACACTCGCTGTCGTTTTTTCTATGCTTTTAATGCTGGGACTACTAACAGGTCTAATTGTAATGTTTATCCCTTTGGTTGCTAAGCAAGGAAAAAATCTATCCTTATTAGAAGTCGATGAATTACAAGTAAATATTCAAGAAATTTTTAGTCAAATAAACGCTTATTTTTCAACGAAAGGAATTGATGTTTTGAGTGAATTAAAGAATGTTGATTTTGTTGCTCAATTTAAAGAAATTCCAAACTTTTTAAATGCAATTATAGGTGCAATTGGGTCCTTAAGTGTTGGGTTGTTTTCTATTTTATTCATCTCTTTCTTTTTTATGAAAGACAGTCAATTATTAAAGAAAGGTATAATGACAATTATACCAAATAGAACTGAAGAAAGATTCTTTAATTCACTAGAGACCATTAATGATTTACTATCAAGGTATTTTATTGGGTTGCTATTACAAATCACTATTCTATTTATTTTATATACAATTATCTTATTGATTTTTGGCATTGACAATGCGGTAGTTATTGCTTTTTTGTGTGCATTGTTAAACCTAATTCCCTACGTTGGCCCTCTAATTGGTGCCGTAATAATTTTTGTTTTGTCGATGACAAGTAATATTGGACTAGACTTTCAAACTCAAATTTTACCCACAACAATTTATGTAATGATTGGGTATTTTATTGCGCAATTGATTGACAATTTTGCAAGTCAGCCATTGATTTTTTCTAAAACGACAAAATCTCATCCTTTAGAAATATTTTTAATTATTATTATTGGAGGATTACTTTTTGGTGTGATTGGAATGATTACCGCTGTCCCTTTATACACGGCTATAAAAGTAATTTTAAAAGAATTTTTATCGGATTATAAGTTTGTAAAATCCATCACCAAAGATATTTAAAAGAACTTTTGAATTTAGCAATATTACATCCAGAAGTTCAGCAGTTTATTGCAGATAATTTAAAATCTGACCTTACAAAATTGATTTTAAAAGGAAGTCCTTTTGATGCTGTTTCCATACAAGAATTGGCAAACCAAATTGTTTCTAAAAAAAAATCTGAACAGAAGCTACCTTCTTGGTTTCAGGCAAAAAACATTTATTATCCACCAACAATTAGCATTGAACAAACCTCCTCTGAGATTGCTGCAAAATACAAATCTAACTTAGTAAAAGGAACGGCTGTTATTGACATTACCGGTGGCCTTGGAGTCGATTGTTTCTATTTATCGAAACAATTTAAAACAGTGATTCATTGTGAAATAAACGAAGGTTTATCAACAATTGTAAAACATAATTATCAACAATTAGATATAAAAAATTGCGCTACTTTTTGGGGTGATGGAATTGAATATCTAAAAAATACAAAAGAAAATTTCGATTGTATTTATATCGATCCATCAAGAAGAAATAATTTAAAAGGAAAGGTGTTTTTACTAGAAGATTGTTTGCCTAATGTGCCAAAAAATATTGATTTATTATTCTTAAAAACTAAACAAATTTTAATTAAAAATGCTCCTATTTTAGATATTACAAGCACAATCAATGACTTGAAATTTGTGAAAGAAATTCATATTGTAGCACTTCAAAATGAAGTAAAAGAATTGTTGTTTTTATTAGAAAAAAATTATGAAAAAGCAATCAAAATTAAAACAATAAATATTGGTAAAAATGGAACTCAATCTTTTAACTTCAACTATAAAGAGGATGTAAGTTCTCTTTATTCAGAACCAAGCTCCTATCTATATGAACCCAATGCTGCAATTTTAAAATCTGGTGGATTTCATCAAATTTCTGATCAATTCAATATCTTTAAACTCCATCAACATTCGCATTTATACACTTCAAATGAAATCATCGATTTCCCTGGAAGAGTTTTTAAAATTGAAGAAATCACACCTTATGATAAGAAAAAAATCAAGAAGTTTTTACCAGAAAATAAAGCAAATATTACAATTAGAAACTTTCCAAAAAGCGTGACTCAAATTCGAAAAGAAACAAAAATTAAAGAAGGTGGAAATTTGTATTTATTTTTCTCAATAGACATACAAAATAAACTAATTTGTATTTTATGCTCAAAAATCAAGTGATTTTAAAGTAAACAGGTTACAAAAGCTATTACATTTTCATTAAGTTTGTAGAGAAAGCTTAACTTTCCATTCATGCAAACAACGACCTATCCAGCATTCAAAATCACTACAAAAAATTCTACTCCTATTCAGGATGTTTTGGTGGTAGAAGCACCTTTGCAAATCAATATTAATAACACCGCTTATACTGTGGTTATGAGAACTCCAGACAATGACAAAGAATTGGTTCGAGGGCTGCTTTTTTCAGAGGATATTTATAAAAGTGATAGCCCTTTATTGTTCCAAATAGATACCGAAGAAAACGGAATTCCTTCGATTGTAAACGTTACTATTCCGAAAGATTTATTAGGAAAAGGTTATCTTAATAAAAGAACATTATTATCTATTTCTTCCTGTGGAATTTGTGGTAAAAAAGAACTAAAAGACATTAAGGTTGAAGGCAAAAAACTAACACAAGAAACTACATTTTCAACTAATGTTTTACACGAAATGCTCACTAAAATGAGTAGTCTACAGCATACATTTATAAGCTCTGGAGGAAGCCATGCTGCTGCTGTTTTTAATAAAAAACATGAATTTTTAACGATTCAAGAAGATATTGGAAGACACAATGCTGTAGACAAGGTTATTGGAGATTTATTGATAAAACAAGCGTTACAGGATGCAAATTACTTAATTGTCAGCGGGCGCGTTTCTTACGAAATTGTATCAAAAGCGTTCATCGCAAAAATTCCTATTATTGTTGCCGTCTCTGCCTGTTCTTCTTTGGCTGTAGATTTTGCAAAAGAGTTTGGTATTTGCTTAATTGGATTTACAAGAACACAAAAAATGACCATTTATTCCAACCCATCATTTGTTAAAACAAAACCTAGTTATGTCTAAAGATCCAAATGAAAATCCACCAGAAAAATTAACAGGAATTCGTTTATCAGATATCCCAAAAACGGCTGTTGGAGTAAAGGCAATTGCCTCTGCACTATCTCATATTAAAAATGAAGTTGGCCTTAGCAAAGGAATTCATTTATTATCAAAAATAAATCAAAAAAATGGTTTTGATTGTCCTGGTTGTGCATGGCCAGATCCAGATGACAAGAGAGCTCTTTTATCCGAATATTGCGAAAATGGTGCAAAAGCGGTTGCCGAAGAGGCTACTAAAAACAAAGTTTCTTCATTGTTTTTTGCATCTAATTCTGTACAAGAATTGTCGGAGTTGTCAGATTATGAGATTGGTAAAAGTGGACGAATTATACAACCCATGTATTTACCAGAAGGCGCGAGTCATTATGAAGAAATTTCTTGGGATGCTGCTTTTAAAATGATTGGTACTGAATTGAACTCTTTAGATTCTCCCGATGAAGCTATTTTTTACACTTCGGGAAGAACGAGTAATGAAGCCGCTTTTTTATATCAATTGTTTGTGCGTCAATTTGGAACAAACAACCTCCCTGATTGTTCCAACATGTGTCATGAATCTAGTGGTATTGCATTAACAGAAACACTAGGAATTGGAAAAGGGTCTGTGACTTTAGATGATTTTAATCATGCTGATTTGGTAATTGTTATGGGTCAAAATCCAGGCACCAATCACCCAAGAATGTTAAGTGCTTTGGGAGAAACAAAAAAACGTGGCGGAAAAATAATAACCATAAACCCACTTCCAGAAGTTGGTTTAATAAATTATAAAGACCCCCAAAATCCTTTGAAATGGATTGGAAAAGGACAAAATCTAACAGATTTATTTTTACAAGTAAAAATCAATGGCGATGTCGCTTTGTTAAAAATCATCTTAAAATTGATGAAACAAAAAGAAGATACAGCACCAAATACTGTTTTCGACCATCAGTTTATTAATAAAAAAACTGCAAACATTACTACTTTTTTAGAAGATTTAGACAGGTATTCTATAGCAGAACTATTACCTCAAACAGGCTTAAGTATAGAAGAAATTGAAGAAGCTACAGCTCTCATTATAAACAATGAAAATATTATTATTTGTTGGGCAATGGGTTTAACACAACATAAAAATGCTGTTGATAATATTCGTGAACTTGTAAATATTTTATTGTTAAAAGGGAGTATTGGAAAAAAAGGAGCAGGAACTTGTCCTGTACGTGGTCACTCAAATGTTCAAGGAGACAGAACAATGGGTATTTGGGAAAGACCTCCAGCTTCTTTCTTGAACAATTTAGAAAAAGAATTCAACTTTAAAGCACCAAGAGAACATGGTTTTGATGTAGTTACAGCCATTGAAGCAATGCATAAAAAGAAAGCAAAAGTTTTTTTTGGAATGGGTGGGAATTTTATTTCTGCAACACCAGACACCACATATACTGCAGAAGCTTTGCGCAACTGCAACTTAACAGTTCAAGTATCCACCAAGCTAAATAGGAGTCATTTAATTACAGGTAAAAAAGCAATTATACTTCCATGTTTGGGTAGAACAGAAAAAGATTTTCAAGCAACAAATGAACAATTTGTTTCTGTTGAGAATTCGATGGGAGTTGTGCATCAATCAAAAGGAATACTTACTCCTTGTTCAACTCAACTGCTAAGTGAACCAGCAATTGTATCTGGTGTTGCAAATGCAACGTTGAAGGACACAAATACGAATTGGTCTGAATTAGTTTCAAATTACGATTTGATTCGTGATAAAATTGAAGCAACGATTCCAGGTTTCGAGAATTTCAATAGACGTATAAGAATCAAAGGAGGATTCTACTTACCAAACAATGTGAGGGAAAATAACTTTACTCCAACAAAAACGGGAAAAGCTAATTTTAGCGTTAATAAACCCTCAGAAATTAAGTTAGAAGAAAATCAATTTTTAATGATGACCGTGAGAACTCATGACCAATATAACACCACTATTTATGGATTAGACGATCGGTACAGAGGTATTTTAAATGAGAGAAGAGTTATTTTAATGAATGAAAAAGACATGAAATCATTCAATTTAAAAAAATTAGATTTAGTAGATTTAACAAGTCATTTTAAGAAAGAAGAAAGAGAAGCAAAAGGTTTTCTGGTGATTCCTTATGACATCCCAAAAAAATGTACTGCCACTTATTTTCCTGAGGCAAATGTATTAGTGCCTCTAAAGAGTAAAGCTGATTTTAGCAATACGCCCACTTCTAAAACAGTTATTATTACCATCAAAAAGAGGTAAAATACTTTCATTTAAAATTTTTGGTTGATTTTTGAAAAACAACAATTTCATCTATAATTCAGAAATACTATCCTGCAATCTTTGTTTGGTTATCTGTACAATCCTTCTGTTTACTTCAGAAGTTTTTTGGTGATAAAAAGAAAATTCATCTACAGAAAAATGGGCAATAATACTGCCTAGAAGAATGTTTTTAAAGTTGATATCCTTTGTAAGCATCGATCTAATATGCTTGTTTTTTTTTTCTAATGTAAGACTGATAAAATCAATTTTTCTTTGCTGTACATAGCTTTTAAAAAAAGCAATTAAAAAATTGTGTTGCATTTTTATAATAGGACGAATCACTTCGTTTTGGAATCTTTCAACATCAGAAGTTCCTGCGTTTACTAGATCTGATAGAATTGGTCTTTCTTTTTTAATCATCTAATAAATCATTTAATTCTAATTGATAATCATATTGCAAATCTTCATGTAAGGTAGCAATGACTTTTTTAACTAATATAATTTGCCTATCAAAAGTATTTACTAATCTAGTACTTCTGTTAATCGAAGGTTTAAAGTTTTTTAATTTATGACAGAAATACAATAATAATGCGACTTCTGTTTCTTTCTTTTTAGAGTATCGAATAAACTTTTTAGTCAACGTTAAAATCTTACGCACACTTTTACGAATGTAAAAATAACTCTTTGTATTTATTTGTTCAAACAAATCATCTAATTGTTCTTTTACACCCTCTATATACCCTTCTTCGTTATGAGATTCAAACAACAAATAAGTTAATAACTCTTTGTTTTCTTTTTTAAATTTACAGAGTTTTAGGCATAACTCCATCAAATCGTTAGCTGATCTGTGTGATAATTCGTCTTTTATTTTTTTAACGGTTACTGCTTTCATAAAAATTTATTCATAAAATTCATCATCTCCAACTCTATCAATTAAAATATCTATTTCTCTAATAGCAGTTTTTCTTTTCTCTTTAAATTTAAAAATGATTTCTTCTGAATGATTTGAAGAAGAGATTTGTAAGTTGTAATAATTTATAATTGTATTTAACGCATTTAATTTAGATGTAATCTTCATTTGCTCTACTTGTTCAAACAATGCTTTTTCAGACTTTTCTTGCGCTTTGGAAGATCTTTTTAATTCATTTCTATTTAATTGAATTTCATTTTTTTGCAATTCTAAATCTCTTTTTTGTAAAACGATTGTATATATTAAGCCTGCAAAAGCTAATCCTGCAAATAATCCATTAACAGCTCCAAACAAATCGCCAAAAGTTCCTCTATCAGACCAATTATCCAATCCGTAAATAATCAATGTTGCTGAAGCAACCCAAATAATTACAACAATAATTATAAGTATCGTTAATAAGCCTATTCTTGATTTTACCTTTTCCATAAATCTGTAATTACAATATACTTAAAAAAAGAAACCTCATAGTTATTACCAAAAGAAATTCAGTATAAACTAAGAGGTTTTATTAATTTTTAATTGCTATTTTATTGAATACTTGGAACTTCAACTAATTCATTCACATCAGCATCATAATCTACTCCATCAACTTTAAAACCGAATAGTTTAAAGAATTCTTTACTGTATCCTTCTAAATCTCCAATTTCCGCTAAATTTTCTGTAGTAGCATTTTTCCAAAGTTTAGCAACTTCTGCTTGCACATCTTCTCTCATTTCCAAATCATCAATTCGAATTCTTCCTTTATCATCTAAGGGAACTTCTTTCCCTGTATACAAACGCTCGCTATATAAACGTTGAATCTGTTCGATACAACCTTCATGAATTCCTTTTGTTTTCATTATTTTGTACAACAAAGAAATGTATAAAGGAATTACAGGAATTGCAGAACTTGCTTGTGTAACTAATGCTTTATTTACGGAAACATAGGCTTTTCCTCCAATCGATTTTAGAGTATCTGAGATTGTAAGAGCAGTTGCTTCTAAATGATCTTTTGCTGCTCCAATTGTTCCGTTTCTATATACAGGTTTTGTTACTTCTGGGCCAATATAAGAATAGGCAACTGCTTTAATTCCTTCGGATAAAACATTAGCTTCTTGTAAAGCATCCATCCACATTTTCCAATCTTCACCTCCCATAACAGTTACCGTATTTTCAACATCTTCTCCTTCAGCAGGGTTGATAGAGATTTCTGAAACATTACCTGTATGAAAATCTACTGTCTTGTTAGAGAATACTTCTCCAATTGGTTTTAAAACCGACTTAAAACGTTTTCCAGATGTTGGATGTGTTCTTACTGGTGATGCTAAACTATAAATCACTAAATCAATCTGACCTAAATCTTGTTTAATTAGATTGATAACTTGTTCTTTTACTTCGTTTGAAAATGCATCTCCATTAATACTTTTAGCATACAAACCAGCTTTTTTTGCTTCTTGTTCAAAAGCAGCTGTATTATAAAAACCTGGAGAACCTGGCCTTCCTGCTGTTGCTGGCTTATCAAAGAAAACACCAATAGTTGCTGCATCTGAACCAAATGCACTTGTAATTCTTGAAGCCAATCCAAAACCTGTTGAAGAACCTAATACTAACACTTTTTTAGCGCCTTCAATTTTCTCTTTAGATTGTACATATGCTATTTGATCTTTAACATTTTGTGCACATCCTTTTGGATGAGATGTTAAACAAATAAATCCTCTTGTTCTTGGTTCTATAATCATAGTAATTAATTTTTTATATATTTATGAAAATTGGGCAGGTTTTTAACCTGTCAAATCGCTGTAATTTATTTATTTCTACTTTGAAGTTAAAAATTTCAAAACATTTTCTTCAATTCTATTTAGTATGTTTTGTGTAGGAGCTTTTATGAAATTTTCTCCAGTAATTTGTTCATATAATTCTATATATCTATTAGAAATCTCAATGACTTTTTCCTCTGTCATTTCAGGAATCTGTTGTCCTTCTTTTCCTTGAAAATCGTTTTCAATTAGCCACTGGCGAACAAATTCTTTCGATAATTGCTTCTGTATTTCTCCTGTATTTTGTCTTTCTTGATAGCCTTCTGCATAAAAATAACGGGAAGAATCTGGTGTATGAATTTCATCAATCAATACAATTTTTCCTTCTTTTGTTTTTCCAAATTCATATTTAGTATCTACTAAAATCAATCCTCTTTTCGCAGCAATTTCTGTCCCTCTTTGAAACAGTGCCTTTGTGTAATTTTCTAAGATAATATAGTCTTCTTCAGAAACAATACCTTGGGAAAGAATTGCTTCACGAGAAATATCTTCATCATGATCTCCATTTGCTGCTTTTGTGGAAGGTGTTATGATTGGAGAAGGAAATTTATCATTTTCTTTTAATCCTTCTGCCATTGTCACTCCACACAAAATTCTTTTACCTAGTTTGTATTCTCTTGCTGCATGACCAGAAACATAACCACGAATTACCATTTCTACTTTAAAAGGATCACATAAATGACCAACGGCTACATTCTCATCAGGGTTTGCCAACAACCAATTTGGAACAATATCTACTGTATCATTCATCATTTTTGTTGCAATCTGATTCAAAATCTGACCTTTAAACGGAATTTGACGAGGTAAAACAACGTCAAAAGCAGACAATCTATCTGTAGCAACCATTACTAAAAGTTGCTCATCAATATTGTAAACTTCTCTTACTTTACCAATATAAACAGACTTCTGGTTGGGAAACTGAAAGTTCGTTTCGTTAATTGTATTCATTCTTTTAATTAATTGTTATTTGTTATTGGCTACAAAAATAAACTAAAGTCATTTAACCAACAACTAAAAACTAATCGCTATTCTGTTTCTATACTTTTATAAGCACTAATAATTTTGCGCACCAATTTATGTCTTACGACATCTTTATCATCCAGATATACTTGGGCAATACCTTGAATATCTTTTAAAGCTAATAAAGATTCTTTCAATCCTGAAACTTGTTTTCTTGGCAAATCAATCTGACCGGGATCTCCTGTAATTATAAACTTTGCACTTTTACCCATTCTTGTTAAAAACATCTTCATTTGATTATGAGTTGTATTCTGTGCTTCATCTAAAATTACAAATGCATTGTCTAAAGTTCTACCTCTCATAAATGCTAATGGTGCAATTTGAATAACTCCTTTTTCTAAATGAGATGCTAACCTTTCATGCGGAATCATATCACGCAAAGCGTCATATAGAGGTTGCATATAAGGATCTAATTTTTCTTTTAAATCTCCTGGAAGAAAGCCTAAATTCTCTCCAGATTCTACAGCAGGTCTGGTTAAAATAATTTTTCTAACTTCTTTTTCTTTTAATGCTTTTACAGCCAAAGCAACAGCAGTATAGGTTTTTCCAGTCCCTGCCGGACCAACAGCAAACAACATATCATTTTTACCCATTAAAGTAACCATTTTACCTTGGTTGTCAGTTTGAGGCTTTATCAACCTTCCGCTCACTCCATGAACTAAAACATCCTTTGCATTTTTTGCACCAACTGATTTCTCTTCATTCCCCGTAGATGTTAAAATACGCTCAATACTATTTTCATCAAGCGTATTGTATTTATTGAAATACTTCATCAAGCGTTCCAAGCGCGTTTCAAACGCGTCTAAAATTTCTGGTTCTCCATAAATCTTTAAATTAGATCCGCGAGCAACAATTTTAATTTTTGGAAAATATTTTTTTAATTGCTCAATAGTACTGTTTTGTGCTCCAAAAAAATCTTTTGGACTAATTTCTGTAAGCTCTATAATGCGTTCGTTCAAATGATTATTTTTTATAAATTGATTCCTTTTATATTTCAACTAAAAATAGCGAATAAATTTTCTAAAATGATTAGATTTGCGTAAATAATTAAGAACTTTTACACAATTAATTAACAGTAAATAGGAATGCCTCTAATTACCTTAACAACCGATTTTGGAACAAAAGACCACTTTGTCGGTGCTGTTAAAGGAGCTATTTTTTCAGAACTCTCAGACGCTAAAATAGTAGATATCACCCACGAAATATCTCCATTTAACATTACAGAAACTGCTTATATCTTAAAAAACTCTTACAAAAGTTTTCCTGATAAAACAATTCATATTATAGGTGTAGATTCAGAATTAAGTGCTGACAACAAACATATTGCTGTAGAATTAGACAATCATTTTTTTGTCTGTCCTGATAATGGGATTATCTCAATGATTGCCTCAGAAATCAAACCTTCTAAAATTGTTGAAATAAATATTCATGACCGAATTGAAAGTAGTTTTCCTGTGTTAGATGTTTTTGTACAAGTTGCTTGTTTTATTGCTAGGGGTGGTAATCTAACAGTTATTGGTAAAGAAGTTAAGGAATTTAAAAAGCTTGTTGAAATTCAGCCAAAAGTAAACCAAGCTAAAAATCAGATTATCGGTGGAGTTGTTTATATTGATAATTATGGAAATGTAATTAGTAATATTAGTCAAAAAATGTTTCAAGAAATTGGAAAAGGTCGTCGCTTTAAAGCAAGTGCAAGACGCTATTCTTTTACTAAAATTTTCACAAAATACAATCAAGTTGCAGGTAATAATGCTCATGATAATATCCAATATGATGGTAGTAAATTAGCTATTTTTAATGCTGCTGGATATCTTGAAATTGCTATTTACAGAAGTAATTCTGATACCGTCGGCGGTGCATCCACATTATTAGGCTTGGGATATAGAGACTCAATTACTCTTAATTTTATCAATGATTCTCAACTAGATTTCACACCTTTGACATGACAAATAGGTTTGTTTCAGGTTGTTTCTTGTTGGTTTTTACTTAAAAATAGGCACCTTTTAAACTTTAATATTAACTAAAAAATAAATATTGATAACCATTTTAAAAAAAGAATTTAACTCGTTTTTTGCATCACCAATAGCTTATTTAGTAATTGGTGTTTTCTTGCTGGTAAATGGTTTATTTCTATGGATATTTAAAGACGATTTCAATATTTTAAATGCTGGATTTGCGGATTTAAATCCATTCTTCTTTTTAGCACCTTGGCTATTTTTATTTTTGATTCCTGCCATTACCATGAAAAGTTTTGCGGAAGAACTTAACAGTGGAACCATAGAACTTTTGAAAACAAAACCTATTTCTGATTGGCAAATTATAATAGGTAAATTTTGGGCTTCACTCCTATTGGTTATTGTCGCTTTAATTCCGACGTTGACCTATGTATACACTATTTATCAATTAGGAAAACCTATTGGAAATATTGATTTTGGTAGTACAATTGGTTCTTATATGGGCTTGTTGTTTTTGGCAGGAACCTATACCTCTATTGGTCTATTTACCTCTACACTCTCTAAAAATCAAATTGTAGCTTTTATAATCTCCGTCTTTATTTCTTTCTTTTTATATTATGGATTTGATGCAATTTCGAATTCTTTAGGAAATGATTTAACAATCAAAAAAATTGGAATCAATGAGCATTTTAAGAGTATCTCTAGAGGCGTTATTGATACTAGAGACCTACTCTATTTTCTCAGTATAACAGTCTTCTTTTTATATCTCACTAAAATGCGTTTGGACAATGCATAAAAAAATAAAAAACTGTACAATTCTCATTGTTGGCTTGCTACTTTTAAATAGCATCAACCAATCAATTTACAAGCGTATCGATTTAACTGAAAACAAACGCTACACACTTTCCGAGACAACTAAAAATATTGTTTCAAAAGTGGATAAACATCTTTTAATTACCGTCTATTTGGAAGGCGATTTTCCGTCTGAGTTTAGAAGATTGCAGACAGAGACACGCCAGTATATTGAAGAATTATCTGCTGAAAATTCAAACATAAAAATCAATTTTGAAATTCCAGATTATCAACAAGAAGAATTAATTAAGCGCGGTATGCTACCCAGTCAATTAACCGTAGAAGAGGAAGGAAAATTGTCTGAAGCAATTATTTTCCCATGGGCAGAAATTTCTTACGGAAATAAATCATCCATCGTTTCTTTGTTGCCAAATAGGATTCTTACTTCGCAGGAGGAACAGCTGCAAAAAGCAATTGAAAATTTAGAATATAGTTTTTCAAGCGCCATCAACTCTATTACGCAAAGGAGACAAAAAAGAGTTGTTGTTATCACTGGCAATGGAGAATTGAACGATCTATATCAATATAGTTTTTTAAGTGAAATTGCTAAAAAATACCGATTAGCAAAATTTACGTTAGATTCCGTCGCTAAAAGTCCACAGCAAACTTTACAAGATTTAACCACTTTAGATCTGGCAATTATTGCAAAACCAACTGAAAAATTCACAACACAAGAAAAATTTACCTTAGATCAATTTATTACCAATGGCGGAAGGACTTTATGGATGCTTGACAAAGTACAGGCAGACCAAGACAGTTTGTTTTCAAATGGAAAAATGCTAGCATATCCAAGAGATTTGAACCTAACAGACTTGTTGTTTTCTTACGGAATTAGAATAAACAGCGCATTGATTAAAGATTTGTATGCTGCTCAGATCCCCTTAGCAACAGGAAAAATTGGAGGTCAAACACAGTTTAAAAATTTAGATTGGCTTTATCATCCTTTAGTAGGTGGCAACCCAAACCATGGGATTACAAAAAACATTTCCCCCGTAAGATTACAGTTTGCAAATCAAATTGATACTCTAAAAAACAACATAAAAAAAACACCTCTTTTAGTAAGTTCTTTATTGACACAGAAAGTTGGAACACCTAATTTTATTCACTTGCAATCTATTGCTGAAGAAGTTATTGAAGCTAATTATAAAAGTGGAAATCAACTGTTTGCTGTTTTGCTTGAGGGTAATTTTAATTCTGCATATAAAAACCGTGTAAAACCTTTTGAAACTTCTCTTTATAAAGCGCATTCAAATAATAATAAAATGGTCGTGATTGCAGATGGTGATATTGGAAAAAATCAAATTTTAAAAGGACAACCCTATGATTTAAATAGCGATAAATGGACAAATCAACAATTTGGAAATAAAGACTTCCTCTTAAATACTGTTGACTATTTATTAGATGATACTGGGGTCATTCAATTAAGAAACAAAACATTAAAAATTAAAACATTAGACAAACAAAAAACTTTTAAAGAACGTATTTTTTGGCAGTTTTTTAATGTGGTTTTTCCTCTACTTATTTTATTTGCTTTTGGATTTGTTTTTAATTATTTGAGGAAACGGAAGTATCGTTAATTTTTAGTGAAAACAAAAAAATGTAGCTACACAACACAGTAAAAACAGAATCACTAGAACTGACAAACTTTGCTGCTTTTCAGCTTTCTAATTTTTGAACTAAATATTCAACAAATCATCGTGAATAAAAGTATAGTCTAATTTTTTTTGCACTTTATTTGAACTGATAATTTTCCACTCATAAACATCATTATCTTCAAATTTAGGAACCTCAAAATCGTTACTTAATTTTGCAATTGTATAAAACTCTCTTCTGGTTGGATGATGATTAGAGCAGACGTTAAAAGTTTCGTTCCAACAATTTTGATCAATAATTTCATGAATAATCTCAATACAATCTTCTTTATGAATCATATTCACAAACCCTTTTGGTTGTGGTATTTTCCGTTCATTTTTAAACCAGTTTGAAGGATGCCTTTCATCACCAAATAAACCTGCAAAACGAAGTATTGTTGTTTCAAAAAAAGTATCCTCTCTAAATAAATTTTCAATTGCTGACAAAGGAGTTTGGAGAACTTCATCTTCTTCTGTCATTATTTTATTGCGCTTTCCGTATACAGAAGTTGAGCTAATAAAAATTACTTTTTGAATACTAGAATTTTCAATTTGAGAAATTAAACTTTCAAAACCATCAATATCTTTAGAGGTAATTGCGATGATTAAAATATCTGAATCTAAGAAGTCATAAAATTCTTCAAAAGAAGAAATATCAAGCAGATAAGGATCAATATTATTGATTTCTAAAAGCGATATTTTTTTTTCTGTTGTAGTAGAACCTTTAACGGAATAACCTTCATCTAACAAAGAAATTGCTAACGGCATACCAAGCCAGCCACAACCTAAAACACTAACATTCTTCATTATTACAGCAGTTTTTATCTTTTACTAATTTGCAAGAAACTACAGCCAATAGGGCTCCTAAAATTGGTGCAATAATATACATCCAAAGATGCTGCAAATTACCTGAAACAATCGCTGGAGCAATGGATCGTGCAGGATTCATAGATGCATTTGTAATAGGACCCGCAAACATGGCTTCTAATAAAACGACTCCTCCTATCGCAATCCCTGCTACGTAACCAATTTCTTTACTTCCGGTAGAAACATTTATAATGACCACCATCAAGAAAAAGGTCAATAACAATTCCAACACACAAGCACGCCAAACATCTACAGTTGCTATAGTAGCTCCTAAAGTTTCACTTGTAGGAAATAGGAAATAGAGGATTAAACTCGCTAGAAAAGCACCCAAAATTTGAGCGATTATATATTTAGGAACTTCTTTCCAAGAAAACTTTTTTGCAAAGGCAAAAGCAATAGAAACTGCTGGATTAAAGTGGGCTCCTGATGTTTCTGCAAAAGCATAAATCATGGCCATAACAATGAGTCCCCAAGTAATTGCAATTCCAACATGCGTAACATCTCCGTTCGTAACCTCGTTAATGGTCATTGCTCCTGTACCACAGAAAACCATAGAAAATGTTCCAATAAATTCTGATATGTACTTTTTCATTCACTTTTAAAATAAGTACAAAGATACAACCCTTACTTTAAGTTTTAGTGGTGTAAAAAAGGATTTTACTATTATTTTTATTCGAAAAAAAAGTTTAAGCGAAGCTTAGCTCAGAATGAAAGATAGCAAACATTATTCGAAATCTTTCATTTCTTTATCATAAAAAGCACCCGCTTTGTCCATTAAATCTGCTAATTCCGTGGCAATATCCTCCTCATTTTCGCCTGTTAAATCTTCAAACCAATCTATTTCATCATCTTTTAAATTGATTATAAAACGAGGAAACTCTGTATGAAGCACAAAAATGTCTTCAGGAAAATTGCTGTTATCTGCCAATAAAAATTTAGGTAGGTTCATGTTTTTGTTTAATGAGTTTTAAAGTTAATGAATTAAATCTTATAAATAATAAAATAGAAGCTGTCGTTAGGCCCGCAAGCAACCCCAACCAAATACCAAAACTACCGTACATTTCAGCTGTTCCTAAAAAATAAGAAACAGGAAAACCAATAACCCAATAAGAAATAAAAGTAAGTATTGTTGGGATTTTCACATCTTGTAAGCCTCGTAAAGCACCCAGAAAAACAACCTGTATACTGTCTGAAATTTGAAAAAATGCTGCTGCTAATAATAAATTTGAAGCAATAGAAATTACTTCTATCGTATCTGAATAATTATTGGCATCGTTTAAGTTTACATAAATATTTGGTAAGCTCTTATGAAAAATAAAAAATAGTAAAGCAAAGAAAACAGCCAATAATACGCCTAATAAAAAAATAGAAAAAGCAATTCTACGCAACGCTTTATAATCTTGTAACCCTTTTTGGTTTCCGACTCTTATCATGGCTGCTACACTTAATCCCATAGCAACCATAAAGGTCATAGAAGATAAATTTAATGCAATTTGATTTGCTGCTTGTGGATTTTTACCTAACAAACCACTTAGCCAGACAGCAGAGGTGAAAATACCGACTTCAAAAAACATCTGCAATGCACTTAAGGATCCTAAGTTGATAATTCTCTTTATCATTGATAAATCTAAAACAAAAAATTTGATGTTTTTTACGATCTGAGATGATCGCTCCTTAAAACGCAATAAAAGTGCTAGATAGACCACCATTATAACTCTAGAAACTAAGGTGCCATAAGCTGCACCAACAATTCCCATTTCTGGAAATCCAAATTTCCCAAAAATTAATACATAATTTAAAATTACGTTTAGAATATTTGCAATTAAGGTCGCGTACATAGGGTATCTTGTCATAGACATTCCGTCACTAAGCTGTTTAATTGCTTGAAAAATAACCAAAGGGATTAAAGAAAAAGCCACCAAATCTAGATATGGAATTGCTAATTTTACAACCTCTTTAGGTTGCTTCATTAAAAAAAATAAAGGCTTTGAACAGTATACTCCTAAAAATAAAATAACACCCAATACTGTACATAAGAATAAACCACTTTTATAAGTGGCTCTGGCTTGCTTTAAATTACCTGAAGAATCTGCTTGCGCAATTAATGGTGTTATCGCTGTAGAAAAACCAATACCTATAGACATCGCAATAAACATAAAACTGTTTCCTAAAGAAATTGCAGCTAATTCTGCAGTTCCTATTTGCCCAACCATAATATTATCTACAAAAGTCACTAATGTGTGTCCCAGCATACCCAACATTACAGGCGCTGCAAGCTTCCAATTATATTTGAATTCTGATATGTATTGAGAAATATTCAATGCAAGCTTTATTTTGATGACTGCGAAGATACTATATAAGTTTTTAGAACTTAAAATAGAAAGTGTCTAAAGTTTTATTTAAAGTAGAAAGTTTTACAAAAAAAAGTTATTTTTGGAATTCATAAAAAAAACTACAAAAATGGCAAACATTACATTAAAGGGAAATGAGTTTAATACCCTAGGTCATTTACCAGAAGCAGGCACTAAAGCTTCTAATTTTAAATTAACTGCAGTAGATTTATCTCATAAAAGCCTAACAGATTTTGCAGGTAAAAAAGTAATTTTAAATATTTTTCCAAGTGTCGACACAGGGACCTGTGCAGCATCTGTAAGAGAATTTAACAAAAAAGCGGCCAACCTAAAAAACACTGTTGTTTTATGTATCTCTAAAGACTTACCCTTTGCTCAAGGACGCTTTTGTGGTGCAGAAGGCATAAAAAATGTCGTAATGTTGTCCGATTTTGCAAATGGAAATTTTGGTAAATCTTACCAATTAGATATCACTAATGGCCCTCTAGCCAATTTACATTCAAGAGCAATTATCATCATTAATGAAAATGGAAATATCGAATACACTGAACAAGTATCAGAAATAGCTGACGAACCAAATTACACCGCTGCATTAAAAGCACTATAGCATATGAAAAAATCTAATGATAACTTTTTAAGAGGAAGACTTCGAAGTTTTAAATTTGCTTTAAGAGGAATGTGGCTCTTAATGAAAACTGAAGATAGTATTAAAGCACAATTATTTGTGGCTATAATTACTGTTATTATTGGGTTTTATTTTAATATTTCTAATCTAGAGTGGATGTTCCAAGTTCTTTCAATTGGCTTGGTTCTAGTTGCTGAAGCATTAAACACTGCTATTGAAAAAATAGCAGATTTTGTACATCCAAACTATCATAAAGAAATAGGTTTTATAAAAGATATTGCTGCAGGAGCACCAAGTTTTGCTGCTTTTACTTCATTAATTATTGCTTGTTTTATTTACATCCCTAAAATAACTTTATTGTTTTAAGTAAATATGTATATTTACTGCTAAAATAGACCTCAAAACATTGATAAATAAAAGGAAACAAAGCGCAAAAGAAATTATAGATTCTTCGGGAAAAAAATCGAATTTTTTTGCTTTTATAAAAACAAGACAAGCACAAACAATTTCAGGAACTTTCCTGATTTTATTTTCAGCTTTTCTTTGTATTGCTTTTATTTCCTTTTTCTACAGTTGGCAAGTAGACCAAAGTTCACTTACAAAATTAACAGACAGAAGCGTTAGAAGTGAAAATTTATTAGGAAAGATTGGCGCGAACTTAAGTCACTTTTTCATTTATAAGAGTTTTGGAATTGGCGCTTTTATTATTCCCTTACAGATATTTATATCAGGGCTCTTCATTCTGCTAAAAAAGAAACGTTCTAAAATAATAATTTCTTGGAATTGGGGATTGACAGCGATGTTATTGCTTTCAATATCATTTGGATTTATTCACAGAAATTACGCACTTCTCTCTGGAATCATAGGTTTTGAAATCAATGAATACTTACAAGCTTTCATTGGAAAAACAGGTTTGGTCATTCTTTTAAGCTTCTTTTTTATTGCCTATTTAATTTTACGTTACAAAATTAATTTTGATACCTACTTAGAAAAGTTAAAAACAAAAAGAGAAGAAAAAAGTACCGAAGAATTAGTTCAAAATGCAAATTTAAATAATGAATTCATAGCTACTGATAAAAAAGAGGCTTCCGATACAATTTCATTACAAACTGATAAAAGAGAAAAATCTGGAGTAGAGCTTTCATTAGAAAATTTACAGCCTACTATTACTAAACATTCTGAAGTAGGAACAGACGAAGAAGAAATTATTATAAAGAAAGAAAGTAAACTTTCACCTGTATTAAAAACTCAAATCCCTGTACAGGAGGAAAAAGAAATCGTTGTAGAAATTGATGTTGCAATTAACAGAGAAGAAGAACATTCTACAGAAAATTTATCAAATCAGCTGGTAAAAGATTTTGGGGAATTTGACCCTACGCTAGAATTGGGAAGCTTTAAATTTCCTACTTTTAATCTCTTAAAGCAATACAATGAAACTATTTCTATTGACCCTGAAGAATTAGAAGCAAATAAAGATAAAATTGTAGAAACTTTAAAAAACTATAAAATTGGTATTGCCGAAATAAAAGCGACCGTAGGGCCAACAATTACTTTGTATGAAATTGTACCAGAAGCTGGAATTAGAATTTCTAAAATTAAAAATTTAGAAGATGATATTGCACTTTCTCTATCGGCTTTAGGAATTAGAATTATTGCTCCTATTCCCGGAAAAGGCACTATCGGTATTGAAGTTCCTAATAAAAAATCAACCATTGTTTCTATGCATTCTGTTATTTCTTCAAAGAAATTTCAGGAATCTACTATGGAATTACCAATTGCTTTAGGAAAAACCATTTCTAACGAAACCTTTGTAGTAGACTTGGCAAAAATGCCTCACTTATTAATGGCTGGTGCAACAGGACAAGGGAAATCAGTTGGTTTAAATGCTGTTTTAACATCACTCTTATATAAAAAACACCCTGCAGAAGTCAAATTTATTTTGGTAGATCCTAAGAAAGTAGAATTGACTTTATTTAACAAAATTGAACGCCATTATTTAGCAAAATTACCAGATGTGGAGGAGGCAATTATTACAGATACGACCAAAGTTGTTCATACACTAAATTCTCTGTGTATTGAAATGGACAATCGATACGATTTACTGAAAAATGCAATGGTTCGTAATATCAAGGAATACAATGTAAAGTTTAAGCAGCGTAAATTAAACCCTAATGAGGGTCATCAATTCTTACCATACATTGTTTTAGTTATTGATGAGTTTGCAGATTTAATTATGACTGCTGGTAAAGAAGTAGAAACACCAATTGCACGTTTAGCACAACTTGCGAGAGCTATTGGTATTCATTTAATTGTTGCAACTCAAAGACCTTCTGTAAACGTAATTACAGGTATTATCAAAGCAAATTTTCCTGCAAGAATTGCTTTTAGAGTTACCTCTAAAATAGATTCTAGAACTATTTTAGATGCGGGGGGTGCAGACCAACTTATTGGTCGTGGAGATTTATTATATACCGCAGGAAATGAAATTCAAAGGATTCAGTGTGCATTTGTAGACACGCCAGAAGTGGAAAAAATAACAGATTTTATTGGTTCACAAAAAGCCTATGCAGAAGCGTATCAGTTACCTGAATATACAGATGATGAAAGTGGTACAAGTATTGATATTAATATTTCAGACCGAGACAAACTCTTTAAAGAGGCAGCAGAAATTATTGTAACAGCACAACAAGGATCTGCTTCTTTACTGCAAAGAAAATTAAAATTAGGCTACAATAGAGCTGGTAGACTAATCGATCAATTAGAAGCTGCTGGTATTGTTGGAGGGTTTGAAGGAAGTAAAGCAAGACAAGTTTTGGTGGCAGATTTTATTGCCCTAGAACAATTATTAGAAAACGAAAAGAATCAATAAGAATGAAAAAAATAACTGTGCTATTTTTTAGTTTATTTATAACAACAATTACTTTTTCCCAAAATTCAGAAAAGGCAAAATTACTTTTAGATGAAGTCTCTAACAAAATGGGCGCTTATAAAAACATGTATCTCAATTTTAGTCAAACACTAAGTAATGAAGCTGCAGGTATAAAAGAAGGTGATGAACCACCAATAAGAGGTGAAATCACATTACAAGGAGAAAAATATCAGCTGAATTATTTAGGAAATAAATTTATCTTTGATGGAGTAAAACTTTATGTGATCAACAATGATGAAAAAGAAGTATCAATTACAAATGGAGACTTTGGAGATGATGATGGCTTTATTTACCCATCAAAACTATTAACTTTTTACCAGGAAGGATACAACTTTGAAATGGGTGTATTAAAAAACCTACAAGGTAGAAACATTCAATTTGTGACATTAAATCCTATCGATAGCAATTCAGATATTATAAAAGTTGAATTAGCAATAGATGCAAAAACAAAGCACATCTACAAATTGATACAGACAGGTACTAATGGATCTAAAACTACCTTTAAAATCACAGCTTTTAAAAGTAACAAAACCTTGAACAGCAGTTTCTTTTCTTTTGACCGAGAAAAATACAAAAAGCTGAAATTCTCTATAGACTAACATTTTATCCAATTAAAAGAAAATTAGTAGCTTCTTTAAAGATAAGAAACTATTTTTGCCTAGATGAAAATTTTAGATAAATACATCCTAAAAACTTTTTTAGTTCCCTTTGCAGCTACATTTCTGATTGTGCTTTTTGTTTTGGTAATGCAAGTTTTATGGCAAACATTCGAAAACATTGCTGGAAAAGGTGTTAGTTTACCATTTCTCTTAAAATTCTTATACTATACAACCCTTATCATTACACCACAAGCCTTACCAATTGGAGTCCTATTGTCTTCTATTATGGCCTTGGGAAATTTAGGGGAAAACTACGAGTTTGCAGCCGCAAAATCCGCTGGAGTTTCTTTGCAGCGCCTGGTAAGGCCTTTAGTTTTATTAGCAATTATTTTGAGTGGAATTAACTTTTTATTTTTAAATAATATTTATCCTTATGCGATTTTAAAGCAAAAGAATTTATACCTAAACATTAAAAAGAAGAAACCTGCGATGGCTTTAATACCAGGGAGTTTTAATAGTGATATTCCAGGATTTCAAATCAAGTTTGATGAAAAGTATGGCGAGGAAGAGAACTTACTAAAGAAAGTTTTAATTTACGATTTAACGGGAGGCAAAGGAAACCAAAAAGTAATTACGGCAGAAAAAGGAAAAATTGTTTCAGAAGAAGGGAGTCGTTATATGACGCTAATTCTATATAATGGATATTATTATGAAGAGCATATAAAATCTGCTACAACCACCATAAAAAAGAAAAAAATGGCAGCCTCAAATGCTACTTTTAAGGAGTATGAATTTAATATTGACATTTCTTCAATAACTGGTGAAACAGATTTAGATAAGGAAAATCATACCAAAAACTTTATGATGTTAAGTTTAAATCAATTAGGAGACACCATACCTGATTTAAAGGCGGATTATGATGAAACATTACGACTAAAATCTAAAAATACATACGCTACTTTTGCAGCTAAAGACTTATACAAATATTCCGATTCCATAAAAGCTAAAGACATCCATTCAGATGTTCTAGAAAATTTTGATTTTCAAAATAAAATTAACATTCTAAATTCAGCTTCAACAAAAGTAGAAAGGGTTTTAAATTCTGTAAAAAACAATAAGAATCCAATTAAATGGAGGAGAAAAAATTTAAACTTTTTTGATACAGAATATTATAACAGAATCGCATTTTCACTTTCTTGCTTAATTCTCTTTTTTATAGGAGCACCCTTAGGTTCTATTATTAGAAAAGGAGGATTTGGTTTGCCAATGATTCTTGCGATCGCTATTTATGTAACCTATTTCTTTAGCAACACTTTTGGTAAAAACTTAGCCGAAGAGAGCTCTATATCAGCATTTATGGGCTCTTGGATAGCAGCATTTATCATGATTCCTATCGCTATTCTATTAACAAGAAGAGCCACCAAAGACAAAGGGATTTTTAATATAGATGTAATTACACAACCCATAATAAATCTCTTTAAAAATATATTTCAAAAAAAAGAAGCATAACCTATATGACAGCTCAAAATAAAAAAGAAAACATACAATTAAACTCAATTTCGGAAGCTATCGAAGACATTAAAAATGGTAAAGTTATTATTGTTGTAGATGATGAAAATAGAGAGAATGAAGGCGATTTTTTAGCTGCTGCTGAAAAAGTTACCCCAGAAATGATTAATTTCATGGCAACTCATGGAAGAGGATTAATTTGTGCCCCCTTGACTGAAACGCGATGTAAAGAGTTGGACTTAGGCATGATGGTGAACAACAATACAGATCCAATGGAAACCGCCTTTACTGTTTCTGTAGATTTACGTGGAAAAGGAGTTACAACGGGTATTTCTGCTTCGGATAGAGCTTTAACAATTAGAGCTTTAATAAAGAAAAGTACAAAACCTTTCGATTTAGCAAGACCAGGCCATATTTTTCCTTTAAGAGCAAAAGAAGGAGGCGTTTTAAGAAGGACTGGTCATACAGAAGCTGCAATTGATTTTGCTCGCTTAGCGGGTTTACAACCGGCAGGTGTTATTGTAGAAATCATGAATGAGGATGGAACAATGGCACGTTTGCCTCAACTTTTAAAAGTCGCTAAAAAATTTGATATTAAAATTGTTTCTATTGAAGATCTAGTTGCTTACAGAATGGAGCATGATTCGCTAATTGAGATTAAAGAAGACTTTAATATAAAAACTAGGTTTGGTGAATTTAGATTAAGAGCCTATCAGCAAACCACGAATAATCAAATTCATATTGCGTTATCTAAAGGTTCTTGGTCCAGAGATGAACCGATTTTAACACGAGTGAATTCAACTTTAGTGAATAATGATATTTTAGGAACCTTGACAAATAATGCAGATAAAAAATTGGACCAAATGTTTCAGGTAATCAATGAGCAAGGAAAAGGAGCGGTCATTTTTGTGAATCAACAACATCAATCTCAAAATTTACTGAATAGATTATCTATTTTAAAAGAGAATCAAGAAAACGGAAACTTAAAGGCTCCAGACATTAAAATGGACAACAAAGATTTTGGTATTGGTGCACAAATTTTACACGATTTAAATATCAGTAAATTAAAATTAATTACAAATACACAACAAACAAGACGTGTTGGTATGATTGGATATGGTCTAGAAATTGTAGATTATGTGAATTATTAGTAGGTGTTTTTTGGTTGTATTGAAATAAAAAAGGTTCCTTTTCTATCTCTCAAACTAAAAAACAACTGCCAAGCCACTTTCTAACTCAATTTGATCTTTATTTTGCTGAAAAAGTATTGCTGTAAAATTTCCTCTCAAAACAATTTTATCACCTCTTATCTCTAACCAACTTCCTTCCCGCAAACCTAAAACAGGAATTTCATTAAAAACATGAAATTCTTTGATACGAATTTCTCTGGTCTCTCCCATGTGCGTTGTCCCTTTTATTGGAACAAAATAATGTGCATTAATATTAAAAGGAATACAACCCAAAGTTTTAAAACTTGGAGGGTAAACGATTGGCATATCATTGGTATTCATCATGTTTACACCACAAATATTACTTCCTGCACTTGTTCCTAAATAAGGAGTTCCTTCATTGATAACTTCCTTTAAAGTACTTAATACATGGTTTTTGTATAATTGATTTACCAATTCGAACGTATTTCCTCCACCTGTAAAAATTGCTTCCGATTTTTTTATTGCATCTATAGGATTTTCAAATTCATGAATCCCTTTAACATCAATATCCATTTTTGAAAACGATTTCTTAGCAATAGCGGTATATTCATCATAAGAAATTCCTCCTGGTCTTGCATAAGGAATAAATAATAATTCTTTAACACTTTTAAAATGATCTTTTAATGTTGGTGTTAAATAGGCTAAATAGCTACTTCCATGAATTGTTGAAGTACTGGCAACTATCATTCTTTTCATATTTCAAAAATAGTAATTTTATACACTTTACTTTAACACAAGTTTATAATTCTCTTATTACATTTTTAAGAAGCACTTCAGCTTTCTTTGTTGTCACAAGAAAAAGGAATATTGATTACTGGACAAACTATAAATTCTATAGGTATTGTAAGCAATGCAAATGTTATCAACCTAAAAACAAACCAAGAGACGTTTTCTCTAGATAATGGTAGTTTCGATATTTTTGTTTCTTTGGGAGATTCTTTACAAATTTCATCCATTCAACACATCACAAGAATAATAACTATTTCTAAAAAAGATATCGCAAACGAATCGTTAAAAATCAAGTTAAAACCAAACACGTATGTTTTAGATGAATTTGAATTAAAAAAAAATCATTTAATGGGTAGATTAACTTTAGATGTAAACGCAGTACCAACAAATAAAAAAGATTCTATATTAAGAAATGTTATGGATTTTTCTAAATAGATATGAAAATTGTTGAAGCTGACGATAATATAGATAAAAGAGTTAGACCTCAAGTCGTAAATACTGTTGCAAATTCTTTTGAAGGTGTTGGTGTTGCTGCAAAAATTCCTTTTAAAGACTCAGAACGTTTATGGGCTTTGCTTAAAGAATTGAAACAAAAAGAAGAATTTTCCTATAAAATAATATCAGAATTAGGAGAAAATTTTTTTTTCGAAAAATTAAAAATTCCTGCAGAAAATTATTTTCATTTTTTAGAATACTGCAATCCTTTAGGAATATATAAATTACATAAAGAAAGTAAACTGATAGAAGTGATTAAAATTTTAGAAAGAGAAAGTGTTTCTTATTTAAAAATCATAAAAAAAGACTAATTTAGTACTGTAATTGTTTTATTATCATAATGAAAATTAAAAATACTCTTTTACTTTTTTTTATAATTCCGCTACTCTCTTTTTCTGCCCACAAATATTATTTGAGCTTAACACAAATTGAATTTAGAAGCGAATTACAAACACTGCAAATTACCATTAATGTTTTTATGGATGATATTGAAGTCGCTCTAAACAAAGAATTCAATATAGACCTACAAATTGATACAAAAGACGAACTTAAAGAAAATGACACCTATTTTGAAAAGTATTTAAAACAAAAACTACATTTAAAAATTAACAATATTTCTAGAAATTTCACCTATATCGGAAAAGAATATGATGGAGATTTAATTTATTTATATCTAGAAATTGAAAATGTAACTGAGATAAATAGCATCGAAATTGAAAATAAAATTTTAACAAGTCACTTTCCAAAACAACAAAATTTAATAAAAACGAAAGTTGGTCAAAATCATAAAAGTATTTTATTAATCGCTGAAAACGATAAAGGTTTTTTAAAATTTTAACGCTTTTTATAAACTTATTCTTAATTTGTTCACTAATTTAATTCATTTACAAATGAAAAAAACCACGCTACATATACTAACGATGTTATTAGTTGGAACCATGATGTTTGCCCAAGAAAAAATAACTAAACAAGGGCATACGAATCAGAACAAGTTCAAACAACTTAAATACGAATTAGCAACACCTAATAGTCAGCGAACTGCTTCAGGGGCTCCAGGTGTAAATTACTCGCAACAAAAAGTTGATTATGTAATGGACATTATTTTAGATGATGAAAACCAAAAAATAGCAGGTAGCGAGACTATTATTTATCATAATAATTCTAAAGATGAATTGTCATATTTATGGGTACAACTAGACCAAAATATGAGAGCAAAAGACTCTAAAACTCCAGACATTCAACCCACTAAGATTTCTAAAAGTCTTAGTAAAAAAAGATTTGAAAGTAGTTTCTCTGAAACTCCTTTTGATGGTGGTTTTAACATTATTAGCGTAACAAATACTGATGGCAGTAAATTATCTCATACCGTAAATCAAACAATGATGAGAATTAACCTGGTAAAACCATTGGAAGCTAGTGAAACTTTTTCATTTAAAATTAAATGGTGGTACAACATTAACAACCATAGAAAAATTTGGGGTAGATCTGGTTTTGAACACTTTACTGAAAATGATAATAACAATTATGTAATTGCTCAATTTTATCCAAGAATGTGTGTGTATGATAACGTTGAAGGTTGGCAAAATGATCAATTTTGGGGAAGAAGTGAATTTGCATTAGAATTTGGAGACTATACTGTAAATATTACAACACCAAAAGATCATATGTTAGGAGCAACTGGTGTACTACAAAACGAAAGAGACGTTTTGACCAAGAAAGAGTTGAAAAGATTGGCAAAAGCAAGAAATACTTTTGATAATCCAGTATTAATTCGCACACAAAAAGAAGCTGTAGAAATTGAAAAAAGCAAATCAAAAGAAATGAAAACGTGGAAGTTTGTCGCTAAAAATGTAAGGGATTATGCATTTGCTTCCTCAAGAAAATTTATTTGGGACGCTATGGCAGTGGATATAAATGGTAAAACGGTCATGGCCTATTCTTTATATTCTAAAGAAGCAAACCCTTTATATGAAACCCATTCAACAAGAGCGGTTGCACAAACATTAAAAACATATTCTAAATACACATTTGATTATCCATACCATAAAGCGATTTCAGTAGATGGCCAAATGGGAATGGAATATCCTCAAATTTGTTTCAACCCAGGAAGACCAGAAGCAGATGGCACCTATTCTGACAGAGTAAAATACAGAATGATAAGAGTAACAATTCACGAAGTAGGTCATAATTTTTTTCCTATGATTGTAAATTCTGACGAAAGACAATGGACTTGGATGGATGAAGGATTGAATTCTTTTGTAGAAATGTTAGCAGAATTAGCTTATGATAAAAAATTTCCGATCAGAAGGGGATATCCAAAAAATATTGTTAAATATATGAGTGGAGATCAATCTAAAATTGCGCCAATTATGTCCAAAGGAGATCACGTATATGAATTTGGAAATAATGCCTACGGAAAACCAGCTACTGCCTTATGGATTTTAAGAGAAACCATTATGGGAAAAGAATTATTTGACCATGCCTTTAGAACCTATTCTCAAAGATGGATGTTTAAACACCCAACGCCAGCAGATTTTTTTAGAACTATGGAAGATGCTTCTGGTATCGATTTAGACTGGTTTTGGAGAGGTTGGTTTTACACAACTGATGTAACAGACATCGGTATTAAAAGTGTTAAAAAATACCACACAAAGGTAAATGGTGATGCTATTGATTTTATCGAAGACAAAACAATCGGATTAGGTTTTGGTACTGATACAAATTCAAAATTTCATTACGAAATTACCTACAACAAACCGGGTGGATTAGTAATGCCTATTATTGTTCATTTTAGCTATACCGATGGTACAAGTGAAAGAAAAATATATCCTGCACAAATATGGAGATATAATGACAAAGAAGTTACAAAAGTATTTTCTTCTAGGAAAGAAATTTCTAAAATCACAATAGATCCATACCAAGAAACTGCTGATGTAGACCAATCTAACAATAGCTGGCCAAAAGAAAAGAAAAATAAATTCGAAAAATTTAAGAGTAAAATTAAAGAATGAAATGATCATTAAATCAATGCTAACGTATTAAATATGAATGTAAAAAATTAGATATTCTATCAAAATCCTATTTTGATAAAGGTTTATTATTCTTTAACAAATTGACTATCTAATAACTAATTTTATAAACAAATAAATTCAACGTATGAAAAAAAATTATATCTTCTTATTTTCTTTATTATTTGTTATTGTAAGCTCTTTTGCACAAGAACAAATAATAAAGAAAATAGAACAAGGACATATTGACCAGAATAAATTTAGACAGCTAAAAGATGTTTTGGCTACTCCCAACGACCAACATACTGCTTCAGGAGCTCCTGGAAGTCAATATTCTCAGCAAAAAGTTGATTATGTAATGGACATTCGATTGGAAGAAAGTACCAACAAAATTTATGGTAATGAAAAAATCACATATCATAATAATTCCAAAGATGAATTGGACTATTTATGGGTTCAATTAGACCAAAACATGAGAGCAAACGACTCTAAAACTCCTTTGGTAAAATCTACAGGTGCATCTGAATTTATTACTCCAGAAAAATTTCAAAGTAAGTATATGAAAGAAAATAAGGGGTTTGGATTTAAGATTGAAAAAGTAGAAAGTAATGGCATCCCTTTGTCTTACTTTATCAACAGTACCATGATGCGTATTGATTTACCAAAGCCCCTGGATTCTGGAGGAACTTTTAAATTTAGTATTCAATGGAACTATAAAATAAACGATATCAATAAAGATGGGGGTCGTTCTGGATTAGAATCCTTTCCTGATGGAAACAACAATTATACAATTGCTCAGTTCTTCCCAAGATTGGCTGTTTATAATAACGTAGAAGGATGGCAAAATATGCAGTTTTGGGGGCGTTCTGAATGGGCTTTAGAGTTTGGAGATTATGAAGTCAACATAACAGTACCCGCAGATCATATCGTAGACGCAACAGGTGTCTTACAAAATGAAAAAGATGTTTTAACTAAAGAACAAAGAAAACGGTGGAAAAATGCAAAAACATCTTATAAAACCCCTGTTTTTATAGTAACACAAGCAGAAGCTGAAAAAACAGAGAAAGGACGTGCTACAAATACAAAAACTTGGAAATTTAAAGCTCAAAGAGTGCGAGATTTTGCTTTTGCATCTTCAAGAAAGTATATTTGGGATGCAATGGCAACCAATATAAATGGAAAAACGGTCATGGCGGTTTCTTTATACCCTAAAGAAGGAAATCCATTATGGGAAGAACATTCAACAAGAGCAGTTGCAACCACACTTATTGAATATTCAAAATTAACCTTTGATTATCCATATCCAAAAGCAATTTCTGTGCATTCAGAGCGACAAGGAATGGAATACCCTATGATTTGCTTCAACTTTGGTCGTCCAAACCCTGATGGAACCTATTCCGACAGAACAAAAAAAGGCATGTTGGGTGTAATTATTCATGAAATAGGACACAACTTTTTTCCGATGATTGTGAATTCCGATGAAAGACAATGGACCTGGATGGATGAAGGTTTAAATTCTTTTGTAGAAATTTTAGCGGAATTGGTGTATGATCCTGAATTATTTGCTACAAATCCTGCAAAAGAAATTACAAGATATATGAGTGGAGATCAAAGTAACATCTCCCCTATTATGTCTCAGGGAGATTATGTAAAACAATTTGGACCAAATGCTTACACAAAACCTGCTGCTGGTCTCTACATATTAAGAAAAACCATTATGGGACCTGAATTGTTTGATCATGCTTTTAGAACCTATTCTAAACGTTGGATGTTCAAACACCCAACTCCTGCTGACTTCTTCCGATCTATGGAAGATGCCTCTGGTATGGATTTGGATTGGTTTTGGAGAGGTTGGTTTTATACAACAGATGTAACTGACATCGGAATTAAAGCAGTAAAACCTTTATATTTAACTGACAAACCAGGAGAAAGAGTTACAAAACTAAAAGAACAATACAAACAGTATTTTGATAATCTAGGTGAGTTAGTTTACATCACTGATAAAAAAGAAGATGCAAACCCTAGCGCAATGGATTCGTATGCAAAAGGAAAAGAAATACCCACATTTATTTATTCCGTAGAATTTGAGAAGCCTGGAGGTTTGATAATGCCAATTATTGTTGAATTAACCTATGCTGATGGCACAATTGAAAGGCAAACTTTTCCATCTCAAATTTGGATGAAGAATGATACTTCGGTTAAAAAAGTATTTGCTTCAACACAAGAGATTAGAAGTATTTTTCTTGACCCTGATTTTGAGACTGCTGATATAGATACTTCCAATAATAGCTGGCCAAAGAAACAAACTAATAAATTTGACGCTTTTAAAGATAAAAAAATAAAAGAATAATACCCCTCTGTATTTTAATTACCAGGGGTAACCCTCCCTAAAACTTCACTCAATAGTATTAACTCGTTGAATTAAAATTGAAGCAACTCTATACAGTTCATTTTAAAATAAAAAGGCCTCACAGATATGTGGAGCCTTTTTACTTTTTTTCCTATTTAAAAAAAGAATCAACAAACTCGTATTTATTAAATACTTGTAAGTCATCTATTCCTTCTCCTACTCCAATATATTTTACAGGAATTTTAAATTGATCGGAAATACCAATGACAACACCACCTTTTGCAGTACCATCTAACTTCGTAACCGCTAAAGAAGTTACTTCTGTTGCCAGGGTAAATTGTTTTGCTTGTTCAAATGCATTTTGCCCTGTAGAACCATCTAACACCAACAAAACATCATGAGGAGCATCTGTTATTACTTTTTGCATAACGCGTTTGATCTTTGTCAATTCATTCATTAAATTCACTTTATTATGTAATCGACCAGCAGTATCAATAATAACAACATCTGCATTTTGTCTAAGGGCAGATTTTAAAGTATCAAACGCTACAGAAGCAGGATCTGAACCCATTTCCTGCCGTACAATGGGCACCTCTGTTCTGTCTGCCCAAACTTGTAATTGATCTATTGCCGCGGCTCTAAAAGTATCTGCAGCTCCTAAAACTACTTTTAAACCCTGTTTTTTAAATTGGGCTGCTAACTTACCAATAGTCGTTGTTTTCCCAACACCATTTACACCCACAACCATTAAGACATAGGGTGTTTTCATTCCTTCCGAATCAGTAGGTAAAGAGGGAATTGTAAAATCAGTTTCATTGCCTACATTCGTTTCAGATAATAAACCAGCAATTTCTTCGCGAAGAATGGTATTTAATTCGTCTGTACCAACATATTTATCTTTGGCAACTTTTGCTTCTATCCTATTGATGATTTTTAGCGTGGTATCAACACCAACATCAGATGCTATTAAAACCTCTTCTAAATCATCTAAAACATCAGCATCTATTTTAGATTTTCCCACAACAACCTTAGATAGTTTACCAAAGAAACTTTCTTTAGTTTTTTCTAATCCTTTGTTTAAGGTTTCCTTTTTTTCTTTTGAAAATATTTTTTTAAAAAAACTCATTTTTCTATTTTGTACGATATAATAGCATGTTAAAAACGTTCCTTTTATTGGATTAAAGTATTACTAAAATTCCCTGCGTTAGGAGTTGACCCTTTAAAATTCGCAATTCTACATTAAATTATTAAAAGTAAATATTTCAAGATCAAATAATAACAAAACACAGAAACAAGTTCAGCATAAAAAGTAGGTAACACAAAACTCAACTTGCCTTTAAATACTTTTAAGATCATATAAGGATCAAAAATACGCAATTCTTATTCATAAAAAAAAGCTACTTTCTAAATTAGAAAATAGCTTTTGAATATTTTATAAAGTAAAAATTACTTTTTTGCTAAAAAGTCATTTACTTTTTCTGGTTGCACGATTGCTTCTACAAAAGTATAAGCTCCTGATTTTGGAGATTTTATCATTTTGATAGCTTTACTTAATCTTTTTGAAGATGTTTGTAACGATGCTACTGTTTTTTTTGCCATTGTCTATGTTTTTAAATCTATATGCTCTATTCTGAGTTCTAGATATTTTTTGATTATTTAATTTCTTTATGAACAGTCATTTTCTTTAAAATAGAATTGAATTTTTTGATTTCCATTCTATCTGGAGTGTTCTTCTTGTTCTTTGTTGTAATGTATCTAGAAGTACCTCTTTCTCCTGAAGCTTTATGCTCTGTACATTCTAAAATCACTTGAACTCTGTTTCCTTTTTTTGCCATCTTATAAAATTTTAAATCGCTTAAGCTTATTTAGTTAAAAATCCGTTAGCTCTCGCTTCTTTTATAACTGCAGAAATACCTTTTCTGTTAATATTTTTTAAAGCTGATGCAGATACTTTTAAAGTAATCCATTTATCTTCTTCTGGAATGTAAAAACGCTTTGTCATTAAATTAGCGTCAAACTTTCTCTTGGTTCTATTCAAAGCGTGAGAAACATTGTTCCCAACCATTGCTTTTTTTCCTGTTAATTCACAAACTCTAGACATCTTTTCGACAGTATTTTTAGTGTTATCTCTAAACGAGGTGCAAATCTACAAATAAATCTTACTCTGAACAAAACAATTCATGAATTTTTAAAGAATTTCTTTCTGTATAATTTCAAGTGATTTACTCACTGTCTTATTAATCACTTTTTCCCGTGGTTGTCCAAAATTAAATTCTTGTACGATCTCTTTATCATCTGACACAAAAGCAATGCAAACCAAACCCACGCTTTTATCGTTAAAATCTTTTGTTGGGCCAGCGTTTCCAGTTACGGAAATTGCATAATTTGTTTGTAATTTCTCTCTAACTCCTCTTGCCATTTCTAAAGCAACTTCTTTACTAACTAGTGTCTTATTTTTAATTGTTTCAGGAGATACATTTAACAAATTAATTTTTGTTTCTGCTGAGTAAGCGACAATGCTTCCCTTAAAATAAGCCGAAGAGCCAGCAATAGAAACCATAGTTGCTGCTATCTTACCTCCAGTCAAGCTTTCTGCCGTAGCAATTGTGTGGTTCTTTTTCTTCAGCAACGCTCCTACTCTTTTTTCTAATGAGCTATCATCATCTAAACCCGTAATAATTTCTGGTATTCGTTGGTAAATTTCATCAACTTTTTTAGCTAATTGTTTTTCAAGAATCTCTTTGTTTTCACCTCTGCCCGATAAGCGCAAACGAACTCTACCATATGAGGGCAAATAAGCTAGTTTTATGTAATGTGGAAGGTTGTTTTCTATATCTTCAATTCTTTCTGCAATTGTACTTTCTCCCTGTCCATAGGTCATTATTGTTCTATGGATGATAAAAGGCAACTTAAATTGCTTTTGAATTCTTGGTAAAACTTGATGGGTAATCAAACCTTTCATTTCATAAGGAACACCTGGAAGTGATACAAATAAGGTCTCATTTTCATAAAACCACATTCCTGGTGCAGTACCAAAATCATTCATTAACAAGGTTGCTTTTGAAGGCAACACCGCCTGAGTTCGTTGAATTTCCCTAAATGGATGATTGATTTTTATAAATAATTTTTGAATGTGTGCAAACACTTCTGGGTATTCAATAGTTACAGTATCATTAAAAAACTTTGCAATTGTTTTTTTAGTAATATCATCTTTTGTTGGACCTAAACCTCCCGTAATAATAACAATATCTACTCTTTCTTGTGCTTCTTTAAAAGCATTAAGAATGTGCTGTTCTTCATCTTGAATCGAAGTTATCTGATACACTGAAACTCCAATTTTATTCAATTGCTGACCAATCCATTGTGAATTTGTATCTACAATTTGACCTATCAAAATCTCGTCTCCTATAGTTATTATCTCTGCGTTCATTCTTTTTTTATTATACCGTTACCAAATATAGAAGCTCTTTTTTAATTATCTCTTTTATTGACATTCTCTTAAATTATTTACAAAAACTTACAAATGAAATAAACCAAAAAAAACCACCCTATTGACTTTTATTATACTCTTCTTCAAACTTGTAAAAAAATTTGTCAATGAATCTAAACGACTTCTCACAGATTTTTTGGATTCGATAGTCGAAAATAAATAAAGTATCGCACGCAATTTTATTTCTTATTTCACTCTAATTTTAAAAGCCTCTTCACCCTCTAAAACACCTTTTAGGATATCGTTTGCTAAGACTTTCCCAACTCCTGCTGGAGTTCCTGTAAAAATGATATCGCCTTTTTTTAAGGTGAAATATTGAGAAATATATGAGATTAATTCGTCTGTTTTCCACAACATTGCATTTGTGTTTCCATCTTGAATAATTTCATTATTCTTATATAATTGAAATTTTAAATTTCCTAAATCAAATTGCTCTTTCGGGTAAAACTGACCCACAACGGCACTTCCGTCAAAAGCTTTAGCTTTCTCCCAAGGCAATCCTTTTTCTTTGCATTTTGCTTGTACATCTCGCGCAGTAAAATCGATGCCTAATCCGATTTCATCATAATATTTATGCGCAAACTTTGTAGCGATGTGTTTCCCCACTTTATTAATTTTAACCAAAACCTCTACCTCGTAATGAACATCATTAGAAAATGGTGGAATAAAAAACGGGTTTTTTTTGGGTAAAATAGCGGAGTCTGGCTTTAGAAAAACGACAGGACTGCTGGGTCTTTCATTAGCTAACTCTTCAATATGCTTTGCGTAATTGCGCCCAATACAGATTATTTTCATTTTCCCATCGTAATCTTCCTAAAGGGAGAAAACTCATACTTTTATTTATTACTTTTTTTACAACAGTTTTTTCCTTCTAGAGAAATTAAAAAGGGATTACTCACCAGCTTCCGGAAAGACAATCGCTCTGTTTCCTGAAACTATAATTTGATTATTCAAATGATTTTTTACAGCACTTGCTAAGACCAATTTCTCTATGTCTGCTCCAATTCTTTTTAATGTAGTTGGAGTACTTTCATGGGTTACAGGTTTTACATCTTGTTCAATAATAGGACCTTCATCTAAATCTTCGGTAGCATAGTGAGCTGTTGCTCCGATAAGCTTCACACCTCTTTCATAGGCCTTTTTATAAGGATTAGCTCCTTGAAAAGCAGGCAAAAAAGAATGATGAATATTGATAATTCTCTCAGGATAATGATTGATAAAATGTGATGACAAAATTTGCATATACCTCGCCATAATTATCAAATCTATTTCATTTGAATCTAATAATTGGATCACTTGAGATTCTTGTTCCAACTTCGTTTTTTTTGTAAAAGGTAAATAATGATAAGGGATGTTAAACATTTCTGCAATTGGTCTCAGCTTATCATGATTACTAATAATCATTTTCACATTACAATCTAGGCGTCCCTCTTTGGATCGCTCTAACAAATCGTACAAATTATGACTGGTATGGGAAACCATAATAGCAACATTTTGTTTTTTGTTTCCATAATTTACAGACCAGTTAAAACCCAAAGGCGTTGCTAATTCTAAGAAACTATTTTCTAATGCTGTTTTTGAAATATTGGTTCCTTCTGCATTTAAACGAACTCGCATAAAATATGTATTTTCAATGGAATTTACATATTGCTGACAACTTAAAATATTAAATCCTTTGTCGTAAAAGAAACTAGTGATTTTTGCAACCAATCCCTTTTGATCTGGACATTTTATTAAAAAAGTGACTATTTGTGATTTCATTTGATATTATTCAAAAATTAAATAATTTAAAGATTGGAATCTAAGAGAGTTCAAACTAAAAACTAAACTATGGTATCCATTTTTTAGGAAAATTAGGCTTTCTTTTTTCAAGAAAAGCATCTCTTCCTTCTTTTGCTTCGTCCGTCATATAGGCTAGACGAGTTGCTTCACCAGCAAATACTTGCTGACCAACCATACCATCATCAGTTAAATTCATAGCAAACTTTAACATTTTTATAGACGTTGGACTTTTTTCTAAAATTTCTTGCGCCCATTCATAAGCCGTACTTTCTAACTCATCATGGGGAATTACTGCATTTACCATTCCCATATCAAAAGCCTCTTGCGCAGAGTAATTTCTTCCTAAAAAAAAAATTTCTCTGGCCTTTTTCTGTCCAACCATTTTTGCAAGATACGCTGATCCATAACCCCCATCAAAAGAAGTAACATCTGCATCCGTTTGCTTAAAAATAGCATGTTCTTGACTTGCTAAAGTTAAATCGCAAACCACGTGTAAACTATGACCTCCTCCTACTGCCCATCCCGGAACTACAGCAATTACTGCTTTTGGCATGAACCGAATCAAACGCTGAACTTCTAAAATATTTAGTCTATGATAACCATCCTCACCAACATAACCTTGATGACCGCGCGCTTTTTGATCTCCACCTGAACAAAAAGAATACACTCCGTCAATGGTACTTGGTCCTTCTGCAGAAAGCAACACAACGCCAATATTTACATCTTCGCCTGCATCATAGAAAGCATCATACAATTCTTTGGTTGTTTTTGGTCTAAAAGCATTTCTAATATTCGGTCTATTGAACGCTATTCTAGCAACTCCATTACATTTTTTGTATGTAATATCTTCAAACTCTTTCACCGTTTTCCACTCGGGTTGTATCATAATTTTGTATTTTAGACGTTCATGTTGGAAGAACAAAATAAATTGGTTACAAAAATAAAAAATTCAAATTTATGATAAAGAAATCGTTCTCACTAATATTTATGCTATTTTGCCTTTCTGGGTTTTCTCAAAAACTCATTCAAAAAAAAAAAAAAAATAGAATCAAGAATATTAAAATCAACTAGAAATATAAAAAATTATTTACCACAAGATTATGAAAAAGATAGTGTCAAAAACTACCCATTAACAGTTGTTTTTAATGCAGAATACTTGTTTGATGTCTATGTTGGTAATTCCGTTTTATTTGCTGCAAAAGACAAAGCTCCAAAACAAATTGTTGTTGGTATTTCTATGGAGAAAACGAGAAAAAAAGACACTTACTTCAATTTAGATAATGGAAGATTAACTGCAAGTAATTCCGCTTTTTATCAATTTGTTAGAGATGAAGTACTCTCTTATATGGAAAGAACTTACAGAACTTCTCCTTTTATTTCTTTTATTGGAGAAGGAACTTCTGCCAATTTAATTAGTTATTATTTGCAAGAATCAACACCTTATATCAATTCATACTATTCCCAACTTCTCACTTGGGTGATTGTTATATAAGTAGATATTATGAAACTGGAAAACAGCTAAAAAAAGCATTAAAGTATTACAGAAATGGATATAGGAAATGGATCCTGCCAACCCAAATGCGGATGCTTTTTATGAAAATATTTTAAGACTCAACAGCCAGTAATTAGTTATCGATTATTAAAAATATATAAATCTATGACTAGAAGAAGCTCACATGTTACTTCAACAATACGATTCTATCTTCCTGAATATCAATTCGTTTTTGTTTATATAAATTTCCAACAGCTTTTTTAAATGCTTTTTTACTCATCTTCATATGAAAACGAATAGAATCTGGAGAACTTTTATCTGTGATTAAAATAAACCCTTCTCTACTCTTTTTTAATTTGGAAAGCACTTTGTCTACATCAGAGTCAATAACATTTCTAAAACCTTGTGGTCTTATGGAAACATCTATTTTTCCATCTTCACGAATATTTTTTATATAACCAGCAACTTCCATATTTTCTTCTAATTCCTGAAAAACTTCACTTCTAAAAAGTAGCCCATCAAATTCTTCATTTATTAAAACGGTATACCCCAAACTGGTTTCAGTTTCAATAATTAACTGTACCTTGTCTCCTTCTTTTAAATCCATCTCTCCAGCTGGTAAATCCTCTTGTAAACCCATTATTGTATCTGTTTAAAATAAGATGTCAAAATTAAGTCATTTTCTTCGCTTGGCGTAAAAATCTCTAATATTTTTGGTTTTTCAGATACTTCATAAAAACCCTCTAATTGTTCTTTTAAGCCTGCTGTTGAAAACACTTTTTCATACGAAAACTGATGCATTTTACATAAATACTCTGCTGTGAGGCAATGAGGTGTTTCAAAATAGCTAGCAACATTTGTTGTTTTTGGTCCAGGAATAATTTTAAAAATTCCGCCTCCAGAATTATTGATTAATATAATTCTAAAATTTACAGGAATGTTCGAATTCCACAATCCATTACTATCATAAAAAAAACTTAAATCTCCTGTGATAAAAACAGTCTGATTCTTGCTTGCAAAAGCAGCTCCAATTGCAGTAGAAGTACTTCCGTCAATTCCGCTCGTACCTCTATTACAGAAGACGTGCTGGTTTTTATGAAGGGTAAACAATTGTGCATATCGAATCATTGAACTGTTACTAATTTGCAGCTGACAGTTGATAGGAATACTTTCAAAAACTTGTTCAAAAACTTTAAAATCAGAATGCTTTGTTTTTGATAAATAAGCAGCATGCTTTACTCTTTTTTCATCGCGAATTTGCAACCATTTTGGTTGATAATCGCTTTCTATAAACACAATAGACTTCTTAAATTTAGAGAAGAAAGCTACTGGTTTTCTTTGAATAAACTCTGACAAGCAGAAGAATGTGTCTGTCGCTTTTTCGGTTGCAATATTCCAATGATGTTGTGGTGGATACTTTCTTAAAAATTGTTTAATCTTTTTAGAAACAATCATACCTCCATAAGTAATGAGTACCTCGGGCTGTAAATCTTGAAACTGACTTTGCGTCAAGGAAAAGATTAATTGATCAATAGAATTTACAAAGTTTTTGTGATGCAAATTAGACGTCGTTTCTGTTAGAATAATCACAGATTCATCTTCAGCATACAGATCCATTAATTTTTGCAAATCAGCATCAGGATAATGAACACCTACTAATATCATTTTCTTTTTGGCGGTATTCCAAATTGAAGTTAACTTATTATAATCGACCAATTGTTTCGGTTCATTGGCAACAAGCGCAGGAACTTTTAACTTTTCAATATTAAAATTCTTTAACTCAGAAACTGTTTTATACAAAGGTTCATCAAAAGGAACATTGATATGAACAGGTCCTTTTTTTGAAAATGCTATTTGTAAGGCTTCAACTATCAATTTTAAGTTTGAAGTTTGGAGTTTGGAGTTTTCAACTAAGTTTGCTGAAAATAAAATATGATTTTCAAACACGTTTTCTTGCCGAATTGTTTGCCCATCTCCAATATCAATTAGGTGTTTTGGTCTGTCTGCAGAAATTACAACTAACGGAATATTACTGTAAAATGCTTCTGCGATTGCAGGGTAATAATTTAACAAAGCAGAACCTGAAGTACATAAAATTGCAACAGGTTTTTGCGTCTGTTGTGCAATTCCTAAAGCAAAAAAAGCAGCACAGCGTTCATCAACAACACTTAAGGTTTCTATTTCTGGATGATTGCAAAAACCGATGGTAAGTGGAGCACTCCTTGAACCTGGAGAAATAACAACCTTATCAATATTAAATTGATAACATGCTGAAACGACAATTTGTGCGAGTTCTTTTTCTGGATACATTATTTTAAATCTTTTATAAGATTTAGAAATTTTTAGTTGTTAATTTTTAGTTATTAATACGCACCAAAACTATAATCCGTTTATAATTTTGCTATTGGTAACTAAACAAGTTTAGCCCTGATTGTAATGGCATCCTTTTTTATTTTTCATAAAAAAGATATAATGAAAAGCAGGAAACCTTGCCTGCGGCAGGCAGGTAGCTTCTAATAATTATATTTAAAATATACGTAAGAACTAAAAACTATTTTTAATTACCTTTCTGATAATCTTCTAAAAACTTTGCCAATCCACTGTCTGTTAATGGGTGTCTCAACAAGCCTTCAATAGCACTAAGCGGCCCAGTCATAACATCAGCGCCTAATTTTGCACAGTCAATAATATGCATTGTATGACGCACAGAAGCTGCTAAGATTTGAGTTTCAAAACCGTAATTATCATAAATTAAACGAATTTCTGAAATCAAGTTTAAACCATCTGTAGAAATATCATCTAAACGACCAATAAAAGGAGAAACATAGGTTGCTCCTGCTTTTGCTGCTAACAATGCTTGACCTGCTGAAAACACAAGAGTTACGTTCGTTTTAATTCCTTTTGAAGAAAAATACTTACATGCTTTTACACCGTCTTTTATCATTGGTAATTTTACCACAATTTGCGGATTTAATGCGGCCAAAGCCTCACCTTCTTTTACCATTCCTTCATAATCTGTAGCAATAACTTCTGCAGAAACATCCCCTGCTACCAGCTCACAAATTTCTTTGTAATGGTTGATAATGTTTGCTGCTCCAGTAATTCCTTCTTTTGCCATCAAAGATGGGTTGGTTGTCACACCATCTAAAATCCCTAAAGCTTGCGCTTCTTTAATTTGGGCTAAATTTGCAGTATCAATAAAAAATTTCATTTGTAGATATTTAGTATAATTATTCTTTTTTTTGGGCGTTTAAACGGGCTTTACGCTGCAATCTTTTTATTTTGTTCTCGATACAAATTTGTTCATTCTTCACAAATTTACTCGAACTGACAATAAAAAGGATTTCCACTTCAATCCCTAACGCAAAGATAGTTACTACATTATAATTATAGGTTTTTAAATAAGGATATTTTTAGACCTCACAAGTTTTAAAAACTTTGAGTTCTCTGTATGTAAAAATTATAATTTAAAATGATTCATTAACATTTTTTCATAAACTCTATCTGGTAAGACTCGTTTTAAAACGATAGAAAACTTTTCCATAAATCCGCCAACTTTGTAATGAATTCTTGGGTTTTTAGTATTTATAATTTTAGCGACCGCTTTTGCCATTTCCAATGGATTCATCCCACAATCTACATGTCCGTCCATCAAGTCTAAGTTTGCTTGATAAGCTTCTGTGTAAGCAGATTTTTCAAATACGGGTGTGTGGTATCTTCCCGCAGCAATATTTGTAGCAAAATCTCCTGGGGCAACATTTACAACGTGAATACCAAAGTGTTTAACTTCCATACTTGTTGCTTCAGTAATCAGCTCCAAAGCACCTTTTGTTGCAGAATACAATCCTCTAAAAGGTAAACCCATATAGCCCGCAATAGAAGTTATATTGATAATATAACCCGATTTTTGTTTTCGCATTTGAGGTAATACAGCTTTCATTACATCAATAGCGCCAAAAAGATTTGTATTAAAAACCGTTCTCATCTCATCAGTTGGCGTATCTTCAATTGACCCTGTAATTCCCATTCCAGCATTGTTTACCAAAACATCTAACGTTCCTTCTTTCTTGATTATATAATCGATTGCCATTTGAATCGTTGCTACTTTTAAAACATCTAAGGCAATCAATTCAAAAGAAAAATTTTCTATATTTTTTGGACTTCTACTTGTACCATAAACTTTAAACCCTTTTTCTGACAAAAAAGTAGCAATTGACTTCCCAATTCCTGAAGAAGCACCGGTAATTAAAACAACTTTAGACATTAATAAGTTTTAAAGTATGAAGTTGTAAAGTTAAAAAGTTAAAATGAAATAAACAGTTTTTCAGAATGAAAATTTAGGACATAAAAAATGGCAAGCTACCTACATCACACTGCTACAACCTAATACCTTTGCTGCGTTCCCGCCCTGGAGGATTCAAAGGGAGCTAGTTGTGTAGGACTTGCCGCAGCAAATTTACAATCTATTTTTATTTTAGCAATTATAATTCATGAAATTTTGCAACATTTTTATTTGGTCAAAACAGATGATTGTTTTGATAGTTTCAATAGAAAAATATCACAATGAAATGATTATATTTGTGAATTAACAAAAATTCAAAAAGAAATGGAAAATCAACTTATCAAATCAAAAGGAATTAATTTCGGAATAGCCTACGGACTTTTCTTAATACTATTAACACTTTATGCCTATGCCATTGACCTTAACTTTTTTGCTAGTTTCTGGTTTTTGGGTCTTGTTATGGTGGGTTTTTTTGTAAACGGACTTTGGGTAATTGGCAGCTTAAAAAAAATACAAGAAGGTTTTGTAACTTTTAAAGAAGGTTTTTCCGTTTTTTTTATTTCTAATGCTTTGGCATTATTACTCTCTACGGCTATAACTATACTAATTTTTTTAGTTATCGATCCTGAATTACAAGCCACCGTAAAAGAGTTGACTATTGCAAAAACAACAACAATGATGGAAAACTTTGGCGCGCCTACTGATGCTATTGAAAAAGAAATAGACAAACTTAGAACGCAAGATAATTTTTCACTAGTTGCACAAATAAAAGGCTATTTTTCAACACTAGCAATCTCTTCAATTATGGGATTGTTATTCGCTTTAATCTTAAAAAGGAAAAAAGAAGAAGAATAGTAATGGGGTTTTACTTTTTTTCAACATTTCATAAACCTAACAGCTTTACAACTCATTTAACATGAATATTTCCTTAGTAATACCACTTCTTAACGAAGATGAATCTTTACTTGAATTATACGATTGGATTACAAAAGTCATGCAAACCAATCATTACACATATGAAATCATCTTTATTGATGATGGAAGTACTGACAATTCTTGGAATGTTATTGAAAAATTGTCCTCAAAAGATAAGAATATTAAAGGAATTCGCTTTCAAAAAAATTATGGTAAATCTCAAGCGTTAGATGCTGGTTTTGAACTTGCAAAAGGGGACGTAGTCATTACGATGGATGCAGATTTACAAGACCATCCTGACGAAATTCCTGAATTATATCATTTGATTATCAAAGAAGGTTTTGATCTTATTTCTGGCTGGAAAAAGAAACGTTATGACAATATTATTACAAAAAATATTCCTTCAAAATTATTTAATGCTGCTGCTAGAAAAACATCAGGATTAAAATTACATGACTTTAATTGTGGGCTAAAAGCCTACAAAAAAGAAGTCATTAAAACCATAAAGGTGAGTGGAGAAATGCACCGATATATCCCTGTTTTAGCTAAAAATGAAGGATTCACAAAGATTGGTGAAAAAATAGTACAACATCAAGCAAGAAAATATGGAGAGACTAAATTTGGAATGGATCGCTTTATAAACGGTTTTCTGGATTTGATTACCATTTCTTTTTTATCAAAATTTGGCAAGCGCCCGATGCACTTTTTTGGACTTTGGGGATCATTGATGTTTCTCTTTGGAACTTCAACCGCATTTTATATTGGTGTCTTAAAATTATACAACGTATTTAATGGCACCAAGGCTATTTTAGTAACTGATAATCCTTGGTTTTATATTGCCTTAACTTCTATGATTTTAGGAACTTTATTGTTTTTAGCAGGTTTTATTGGTGAATTAATAATAAAGACAAAAAGTAACGAAAAACACTATACAATAAAAGAAAAACTCAATTTCTAAAATGTATATTTGCAAATCGTTTAAGTAACACAATTTTTCAAATGAATACTATTTTAGATAAAGCTAAACAATGGCTATCTTCAACTTTTGATTCTGAAACTCAGAAAGAAATTCAAGAACTAATTACTTCTAACTCTCCAGACTTAGTAGACAGATTCTATAAGGATATGGAATTTGGTACCGGTGGCATGCGAGGAATAATGGGTGCTGGAACCAATAGAATTAATAAATACACTTTAGGAAGAGCTACGCAAGGTTTGTCTAATTACTTATTAGAAAATGTAAAAAAGGACCAATTAAGTGTCGTGATTGCATACGATTGTAGACATAACAGTCAAAAGTTTGCAAAAATAGTTGCGGCTGTTTTTTCTGCAAATAATATAAAGGTATTTCTTTTTGAAGATATACGTGCTACTCCAGAATTATCTTTCGCTGTTCGTCATTTAGGATGTGATGCTGGTATTGTTTTAACCGCTTCTCACAATCCACCGGAATATAACGGATACAAAGTATATTGGGCTGATGGTGGACAAATTGTACCTCCTCATGATAGTGGAATTATAGGAAACGTAAATTCATTAGATTTTTCTGAAATTAAATTCACACCAAACGAAGACTTAATAGAAGTTATTGGTAAAGAGGTAGATGCCACTTTTATTGAAGCTTCTGTAAAAAATGGTTCTTTGTTTGACAAAATAGATCGCAATAACTTAAAAATTGTTTTTACCTCTTTACATGGAACCTCCATTGTTTCTGTACCAGATGCATTGAAAAAAGCAGGGTATGCTGATGTTCATATTGTTGAAGAACAAAGAAAACCAGATGGAGACTTCCCTACGGTAAAATCTCCAAATCCAGAAGAGCCAGAAGCCTTAGAAATGGCTACTAACTTAGCAAATAAAATTGGCGCTGATATTGTTATTGGTACAGACCCTGATTGCGATAGATTAGGTGTTGCAGTTAGAGATACCGATGGAAACATGAAGCTGATGAATGGGAATCAGACCATGGTTGTGATGACTGAATTCTTATTAAGAAAATGGAAAGACTCAGGGAAAATTAATGGAAAACAATTTATTGGTTCTACTATTGTTTCTACAGAGTTAGTTAATGATGTTGCTGCAAAATATAACGTAGAAACCAAAGTTGGTTTGACGGGTTTTAAATGGATTGCTAAAATGGTTCAAGATTTCCCTGAACTAGACTTCATTGGCGGTGGGGAAGAAAGTTTTGGTTATATGGTAGGTGATTTTGTGAGAGACAAAGATGCAGTTACTGCTACGCTGTTAGCTTGTGAAGTTGCTGCTTATGCAAAACAAAACGGAAGCTCTTTTTATGAGGAATTATTAGATATTTATGTAAACAACAAATTTTACAAAGAGCATTTAATTTCTATCACCAAAAAAGGAAAAGATGGAGCTGCAGAAATTCAGAAAATACTAAGTGACATGCGAAACAATCCATTAAAAGAAATTGATGGAGAAAAAATAGCATCGCTTTCTGACTACGAAGCTTCCACAAAAAAGAATTTAATTACTGGTGAAATAGCAACGATTGATTTACCAAAGTCTAATGTTTTAATTTATCAAACGACTAACGGAACAAGAATTGCAGCAAGACCAAGTGGAACAGAACCTAAAATAAAGTTTTACTTTAGTGTGAATTCTTCTTTGGACTCTAAAGATAATGCATCAGCAACTGAAGTAGCATTAGTTGCTAAAATTCAAAGAATTATTAAAGAAATGAAATTAAATTAATGAGTTATTTCAAAGACATTTTAAAATACGAAAAGAAGTATCGAAAATTTACTCTTTTAAATATTGCTTTTAACATTTTCTATGCTCTTTTCAATGTTTTATCTGTTTTAGCTTTTATACCTGTTTTAAATATTTTATTTAGCGCTGATAAAAAAATAATAGCAAAACCAATTTATGGAGGGATAACCGAGATTGGTAGCTTTGCCGAAAAAAGTTTTAATTATTTTATTTCTCAAAAAATAATTAATGACGGAGAAATTAATGTTTTAGTTTTTATTTGTACTTTATCTCTCTCTCTTTTCTTTCTAAAAAATTTATTTAGATATTTAGCCTCCTATGCTATCACTTTTTTAAGAACAGGTATTGTAAAAGATTTACGAGATAAATTATATGAAAAAATTATAGAGCTACCCATTTCCTATTTTTCAGAAAAAAGAAAAGGAGACATTATTGCACGTATGACTTCTGATGTACAAGAAGTAGAAAACTCTATTTTAAGTTCAGTACAAGTAATCGTAAGAGAACCTTTAACGGTTATTATTTCGATATCAATAATGCTTTTTATGAGTTTAAAACTAACACTTTTTGTGTTTATTTTATTACCAATTTCTGGTTTCATAATTTCATCTATCAGTAAAAAACTAAAAGCCAAATCAATAAAGGCACAAAAAGAAACCGGAACATTTATATCATTTATAGAAGAAACACTAACAGGTTTAAGAGTAATAAAAGGATTTAATGCAGAGAACATTCTTGAAAAAAAATTTAATAATTCTACCAATAATTTTAAAAAATTAATGACCAGTGTTTTTCATAGGCAAACATTGGCATCTCCGATAAGCGAGTTTTTGGGTTCTGCAACAATAATAGCTATTCTTTGGTATGGAGGAACAGAAGTTTTATCTAAAACAAGTTCATTAGAAGCTGGAAAATTTTTAGGTTACATTGTTTTATTCTATACAGTTCTTAATCCTATTAAATTAATAACAACAACATTTTATAATATCCAAAAAGGGGAAGCTTCTGCAGAAAGAATAATGGAAATTTTAAATACTAAAAACAGTATTACAGACAAACCAAACGCTATTGTTAAAGGAAATTTTGAAAACAAAATTGAGTTTAAAAACATTTCCTTTAAATACAGAGATGATTATGTTTTAAATAATTTTTCATTAACTGTTAAAAAAGGAGAAACAGTTGCTTTAGTTGGTCAATCTGGAAGTGGAAAATCTACATTGGCAAATTTAATTACTCGTTTTTACGATGTAAATAAAGGAGATATTTTAATTGACAACACCAATATAAAAGAAGTAACAAAAAAATCTCTGAGAGATTTAATGGGTATTGTTTCTCAAGATTCTATTTTATTTAATGATACAATTACTAATAACATAAAACTTGGCACTCTAAATGCAAGTGATGAAGCAATTTTAGAAGCATCGAAAATTGCAAATGCAAATGAGTTTATAAAAGATTTACCCGAAAAATTCAACACAAATATTGGAGATAGTGGAAATACACTTTCTGGCGGACAAAAACAACGTTTATCTATTGCAAGAGCAGTTTTAAAAAACCCACCAATTATGATTTTAGATGAAGCTACTTCTGCTTTAGACACAGAATCTGAACAATTGGTACAAGTTGCATTAGAAAAAATAATGCAAAATAGAACTTCTTTAGTAATTGCACACAGATTATCTACAATTCAAAAAGCAGATAAAATTGTTGTAATGAAAAAAGGAGAGATTGTAGAACAAGGAAAACATGAAGAATTACTTCTTAAAAAAGGAGAATATTTTAAATTGGTTACAATGCAAAGTTTATAATAAAAATCATCAACATACTTTTTCCAATCCGTTTAGACAGTAATAATTTTCGTTTCTTTTTTATTCTTAAAAATCTCTTTATTAAAAAACAAATCTTCTTTAAAATATTTTTCTTTATGAAATAAATGATAAATAATTGCTTTATTTTTTACAGATTTACCTTTAATCCCAATAGACTTGAGCCTCAATTCAACATCATTATCTTCTCCTACTGCAGCTCTTACGTAATCTTCATCAAAGCCATTTACTTTATAAATTGTCTTTTCAGAAATACCCCAATTACATCCAAGTAACCATTTTTTATCACTACTGTAAGATAAATTAAAAAAAGGTTTATAAATTCCAATTTTTTCTTTTTACTTTTTGAAAAATAAAACATTAAATAAATTTAATGCTTTAATATTAAATTTTTTTTTAAGATTTAAAGTAAGTTCTTCTGAGAGCATTGCCCTTCGTCCTTTTAAAATAACGTCTTCTTCAAAATTATTTATATAAGCTTTTATAAAATGCTTATATGGTACACAATCTCCAGCATTGAAAATCAACAAACCACCTTTAGATAATTTTATAGATTATTTAGCATTATGTTTTTTCTAAACCCTAAATCTTTATCTTAATTAGTGTGTTCTATAGGGAAATTATAGATTTTTTCAAACTCTTCAATGAGTTTAAATTTTTATTTATTACAATCATCTACAGAGACAATTACTTAAAAGTCAGTTTCACTTTGGTTTTCTAATGCTTATAAAATTAATTTTATTTTTATAGTTAGAAATAATAACAGATACTTTTATTTTTTATTAGAATATAAATGCTTTATGAATTTTTAACTGCGAACTATTAAACCTAACTTATTTCCTTTTATTATCATAAAATTATAACAAGCTTGATATTCATTTGGAATTTCACCCTCTAAAATTGCTTCTTTAATAGCTTCTTTTATTTGCCCAATTTCTCTACAAGGCTTTAAGTTAAAAGCTTTCATAATTTCTTCACCAGTAACTGGTGGTTGAAAATTACGAACCTGATCTCTTTCTTCTACTTCCTTGATTTTAGTTCTTACTAAATCAAAATTTTGATGGTAGCGTTTAAATTTCTTAGGGTTCTTTGTTGTAATGTCTGCTTCACACAAAGTCATCAAAGAGTTAATATCATCACCTGCATCAAAAACCAAACGCCTAACAGCAGAATCTGTAACTTCAGTAGCCAAAACAATTGGCCTAGAACTTAATAATACCATTTTTTGAACAAATTTCATTTTATTATTCATAGGCATTTTTAACCTTTTGAATAATTTATAAACCATTTTAGACCCTACAAATTCATGATCATGAAAAGTCCAACCTACTTTTTTACTAAATCTTTTGGTTGGTGCTTTACCAATATCATGCAATAAAGCAGCCCAACGCAACCAAACATTATCTGTATATCCACAAATATTGTCTACAACTTCTAATGAATGATAAAAATTATCTTTATGTGTTTGTCCTTCTACCTCCTCTACTCCTTTTAAAGCATCTAATTCAGGTAAAATTTGTTTTAACAAACCTGTTTTTTCCAACAATAAAAATCCAATTGAAGGTTTTGGTGATGCTAAAATTTTATTTAACTCATCAACAATTCTTTCTCTTGTTATTATTTTTAAGCGATATGCATTTCTTGTAATTGCCTCTAAAGATTCAACATTAATATTAAAATTTAATTGTGTTGTAAAACGAATTGCACGCATCATTCTTAGCGGATCATCAGAATAAGTAATATCAGGATTTAAAGGGGTTTTAATAACCTTAGCTTCTAAGTCATCAATTCCGTTAAAAGGATCTAACAATTGCCCAAAATTATCTTCATTTAAACTTAAAGCCAAAGCATTTATAGTTAAATCTCTTCTATTTTGATCATCTTGCAAAGTACCTTCTGTTACCTCTGGATTTCTACTTCCTTCAGAATACGATTCTTCTCTAGCACCAACAAATTCGATTTCGACATCTTTATAACGCAACATTGCTGTACCGTATGTTTTAAAAACCTGTACTTTTGGCTTATTTGGCAGTAACTTCGAAACTTTTTGAGCTAACTCAATTCCGTTACCAACAGCTACTACATCAATATCTTTTGCGGTTCCTCTTTTTAGAAAAAAATCTCTTACAAAACCACCAATAACATAACTATCAACCTGTAGTTCTTTTGATGCTAGTGATATTATATTAAATATTTCTGAAGATATAGCTTCTTTGAAAAATTGTTTTTGCATGAATTTACACTCTTAAAACTTGAATAAGATCTACCAATTCTTAACAGATTGATAATTTTATATTTATATTATTTTAAGGCAAATTTAATATATAATATAGACCTACTTCTATTGTTTGTTTGTTTTTTGAAAAAAAATTGGGCGTAATATTTTATTAAATTTTACATATATATAGAAGTACTTCTCTAAATACTTTATAAATCTAAACTAAATCGTTACATCTATTTTGTAATTCCATTTTTAGTAAATCATTTAAATCCCTTTGATTATCAAAAATGTACTTATTTTTTAGAAGTAAAAAACACTTCATTCACGTATCTAAAGATTTAAACAACATAATTAAGCTTTAAATTTTTAGTCTATTTTTAAAATGATGCACTTTAAAAATAGACTAAAAATTTAAAGCTTAATCATATTTTTTAACCAACCATTTTTTTATATAAGTTAATTTATCCTCTGGACACTGATCCAAACTTTGCATACAAAGAAAAAGTTGGTTATTTTGATTTGCTTTTTTGAGTCTATATTTTATCCAAAATAAAGGTTTTTTATAATTCTGAAAATAAACTAGTTGATAATCATTTTTTAAAAAAAAAGTATTATTCTTTATTTCTAAATGATTTGCTAAAGATTGATTTGTATACTGCTCAGGATGTCTAAAACGGTGTTTAATATTTCTTTCTAGTAACTCAGGAAATTCATTATAAAACTTTTCATAAGTAGATTTTTTTAGAGGAGCAATTGTATGATCTAATCTTACATATTTTTTAAACCCTAATATTTTAGCAATTGTTTGTTGTCCTTTCTTAAAACCGTAACTGTTATTCTTTCCTTCTTTACCTAGTATTTTATATAATTTTCTTTGTGTTTTTTTATACCAAATATTTTCATAAAAAGAAGTCCATACACCTCTAATTACAGGTTTTTTCTCAATGAAAAAATCTGTTAATTTTGCTTCTCTAAATAAAAAAAAATCATCATTTAAGTATAAAAAATGTTCTGACAAACCAGGTATTTTATATAATAATGATTCAATTGGCAAACAATTAAATGTAGGTAAATATTGCTGATATCCTTCAAAAATTATTTTATGATCTATAACAAAAACATTAGGAAAATCTCGCTTTGCTTTTTCTTTATCTTTTAAAAAATCGGGGACTTGATTATCTGTAACGATAAAAATATTTCTTACAAATTTGGCATATTTAAGGATCGATTTTACAGAAAATTCAATTTCATTTACTTGGTTATATCGTGTTTTAAACCCAGTAGAATTAATTCTCTGTTTGTCCATAACATATTTATTAATTTTCTCTTGATGAAGCTTATCTTGTCCATCAACCCAAGTAATTACAGCATCTACAGTTATGTTATCTCCTACTTTTTCCATAAATTATAATTTTAAATATAAATACCTACCAAAAGAATAAATCTAATTTCACACTAAATTAATATTAAGAATAGATTTTTTTTAATTATTTAAAGAATATTTTTTTAATAAATTAATAAAAATACTAGCAATTTGAACATGATTATAATTTTCCGTTACAAACTCTTTAGCATTACTCCCTATTGTGTCTCTTAAATTTACATCATTTTTCATCTCCAAAATTTGCTTAGCTATTTCTTCTGGCTTATTAGGAGTTAAAATAATGTTTTTTCTAGGCGTAAACAATTCACGAATAGCTGGAGTGTCTTTTGAAATTACGCATTTACTTAAGGCTACATAATGAAAAACTTTATTGGGTATCACTGAATCTGCCTTTAATGATTCTCCAAAAATACCTAAACAAATATCAAACTCATTTATAAATTCATTAAGCTTATCATAATTAACCCATCCTAATAAATTTACATTAAATAAATGATGTTTTTCTACATATTCTTTCACCTCTTTATATTGGCGACCTTTACCAATAATATCAAATTCTATATCTTTATTATCCTTAAGTAACCGAGCTGTTTTTAAAATAGTTTTTACTCCTTGTAAAGGAATTAGCGAACCGTAAAAACCAACTTTAAATAAGTTTTTTTTATTTTTTGAGGTTGGATAAAAAAGTGAAGTATCAACACCAACAGGGACAACTCCTATTTTATTAGAGTTTATTTTAAACTTTTTTGCAAAATATTTTTTATGTTCTAATGTGTCTGCTATTAAATAATCACTGTTAGAGAAAGCTACTTTATCTAATAAATATTTTATAGGAGCTTTCCAAAAATGACCATAATCAATAACCTTTGTAGAATATTTCGAAATTAAAGGATCAAAAACAACAGGTTTAGTACTTAATTTCTTAATAAACTTTACGTCATGATGCCTAAAAGGGGGTATGTAAATAAAATCTACCTCTTTTTGTAACTCTATGAATTTTTTTTTATCAAAATTTTTTCTTTTTGTTATCGGAAAAAACTCAACCTCCACATCACTTCTCTCTTTTAACCCAGCAAGTAACACCCTTACTCTATTGTAATTAAAATCATCTTTTCCTGTAAATAAGATTTTCATATATATATGTTTACAAATAAATTATAATAACCTTTTGCAAAAATAACTAAATAAAGATATTTCAATCTTTAAATAATCAATCATCTTTAATATTTTATATACTTTTCTAATAACTGATTTAATCTTTTTAAATAAAGGATGTACATTTGTCTATCTAAATAGTAAAAATTAAATGGAAATATCTATAATTATTAGCACTTACAATTCTATTGAATGGTTAAAAAAAGTTTTATGTGGATACAACCAACAAACTTTCTTAAACTTTGAAATTGTTATTGCCGATGATGGATCTAAAGAAGATACAAGAGTTGAAATTAAAAAGTTAAAAAAAGAAGTAAAATACACTATTAATCATGTTTGGCATGAAGATAATGGTTTCCAAAAATCTCAAATCTTAAACAAAGCTATTAATGCTTGTAAAGCACCATATATTATTATGTCTGACGGAGATTGTATTCCTCGAAAAGACTTTGTTGAAATACATAATAATAATAAAGAAGAAGGTTATTTTTTATCCGGAGGATATTTTATGTTACCAATGAATATTTCTAAATTAATAACCAAAGATGATATTGAAAAAAACAATTGTTTTTCTATTAATTGGTTACTAAAAAACGGACTAAAAAAATCTTTTAAAAATAATAAATTAAAAGCTTTTGGAACAAAGGCTAAACTCCTAAACTTTTTTACACCAACTAAACCAACATGGAATGGTCATAATGCTTCTGGTTGGAAAATAGATATTTTGGCTATCAATGGTTTTGATGAGCGCATGCAATATGGTGGCCAAGACAGAGAATTAGGTGAGAGATTAGTTAATTTAGGTATAAAATCTAAACAGATTCGTTTCAGTGCTATCGTAATTCACTTAGATCATCCTCGTGGTTACGCTAATGAAAAAAGTTGGGCAATAAATAATGAGATTAGAAAAAACACTCGTGATTTAAAGTTAAAATATACTGATTTTGGAATTATCAAAAATTAATTCCTAATCAATAATTAAATTTATTTCTTATTTTGATTTAATAGTCTTAAACTTACGTACTTGATAAAAATACCATAAGCTTGAATCCCCGCTATTACAAATCCATGAAAACCATCTAGAAACCCTAGTTTAAAAAAATAATGACTTAAAAATCTAGTCTTTGGTTTTATTAAAATTTTAAATATAGAAGATTTTTCTCCTTTTATAAAAAGCTCCTTAGCTTGGAGTTCTTTATACCTCTGAACTTTTATTAAGTGCTCACTAAAACTCTTATATGAATAGTGTTTAATAGGCTCTTTAATCTGTCCAATATTTCCTTTTGCTATAATTTTCTCATGTACTAGATTACCATTATACTTACAAAATTGTCTATTAAATAATCGGATAACCTTATTATTACTATAGCCCCCAAACTTAATATGCTTATCCATAAAGAAAAAATCTCTATTAAAGGAATAACCAATATTATCATTAGAAAAAGTATTTACGAGCTTACTTTTTATCTCATCTTTTAAATTGTGAGTTAATCTTTCGTCAGCATCTAATAAAAAAATCCAATCATTAGAAGCTTTATCAATAGCATAGTTTTTTTGATTAGAAAAATCATCAAACAAACGTTGCATTAATTTTACTTGAGGGTATTTTTTTTCAATAATATCAACAGTATTATCTATACTATAAGAATCTATCACCAAAATTTCATCAGCAAAAGATACTGATTCTAATGCTGCTTCGATATTTACTTCCTCATTAAAAGTAGGTATAATTGCTGTTATTTTATTCAATGCTATTTTTTTAATAATATTCTAATAAAACGCACAATATAATTGTGCGTTTTATTAGAATAAATATAACTAATCTTAAACAGCTACATCATATTCACGTAAAGCATCGTTTAAGGATGTTTTCTTATTAGTACTTTCTTTTCTTTTTCCAATAATCAATGCACAAGGCACATTGAACACTCCAGCGGCAAATTTCTTTGTATAGCTTCCTGGAATTACAACCGATCTTGCTGGGACTACCCCTTTCATTTCAACAGGTTCATTCCCCGTAACATCTATAATTTTAGTACTCATTGTCAAAACAACATTTGCACCTAAAACTGCTTCCTTTTCTACTCTTACTCCTTCTACAACAATACATCTAGACCCCACAAAAACACCGTCTTCAATAATAACAGGTGCTGCTTGTAATGGTTCTAAAACACCACCAATTCCTACTCCTCCAGAAAGGTGAACATTTTTACCAATTTGTGCACAAGAACCTACTGTAGCCCAAGTATCAACCATTGTTCCTTCATCTACATAAGCACCAATATTTACATAACATGGCATTAAAATGGTTCCAGGGGAAAGGTAAGAACCTTGTCTTGCAGATGCACCAGGAACTACACGAACTCCTCTAGCTTCATAATCTGTTTTTAGAGGCATTTTATCGTGATATTCGAAAATACCAGCTTCTAAAGTTTCCATTTTTTGAATTGGGAAATATAAAACAACTGCTTTTTTAACCCACTCATTCACTTGCCAACCATCATTTACAGGCTCTGCAACTCGTAATTCTCCTTTATCCAATAAATCAATTACTTTTCGAATAGTATCAATCGTTTTTTGTTCTTTTAATAACTCACGATTTTCCCAAGCTGATTCTATAATTTTTCTAATATCTTTCATACTAATAAATTAATTTACGCAAATATAAATCTATCTACAAAAACAGAAAAGCTAAGATACCTTTTTTTAATAGATATTTCTGATTTGTTTAAAAAACGTATTTTTGTAAAAACAATTTTAGATGGCTAGAATTTTAGCAATAGATTTTGGAAAAAAAAGAACGGGAATTGCCGTTACAGATGAGTTGCAAATAATTGCATCCGGTTTAACAACTGTAAATACGGAGGAATTAATTTCTTTTTTAACAGCATACATCTCTAAAAACAAGGTCGCACTTTTCTTAGTTGGGAAACCAAAACAAATGAACAACACTGATAGTGAAAGCGAAGCTTTGATAGTACCTTTTTTAAAAAAACTTGAAAATAAAATTCCTCAAATCCCTTTTTTAAGAATTGATGAACGCTTTACATCTAAAATGGCATTTCAAACAATGATTGACAGTGGAATGAATAAGAAACAACGCAGAAACAAGGCAATGGTTGATGAAATTAGTGCGACCATTATTTTACAATCATATTTATATAATAAATAGTTTTATTGAGCTCTCAATATTTGTATTTTTGCAAACATTAAAAATAAAGAAATGATTTTACCAATAGTTGCCTACGGAGATCCAGTTTTACGAAAAGTTGCTGTAGAAATAAATGCGGATTATCCTGAGTTAAAAACACTGATTGCTAACATGAAAGAAACCATGTACAATGCTTCTGGTGTCGGCTTAGCAGCACCTCAAATAGGTAAAGCAATTCGCCTATTCCTAATTGATGCTTCTCCTTTTGCTGAAGATGAAGAATTGTCTGATAAAGATAGAGCCGCTTTGAAAAATTTTAATAAAGTATTTATAAATGCGAAAATCCTGAAAGAAGATGGAGAAGAATGGGTGTTTAATGAAGGGTGTTTGAGTATTCCTGATGTAAGAGAAGATGTTTATCGTCAGCCAGAAATCACGATTGAATACCAAGATGAAGATTTTAAAACGCATACAGAAACTTTAAATGGCTTAGCTGCAAGAGTTTTTCAGCATGAGTATGACCATATCGATGGAATTTTATTTACAGATAAACTTTCTTCCTTAAAAAAAAGATTAATAAAAAAGAAATTAGATAATATTTCTAAAGGGAAAATTAATTCAGAGTATCGAATGCGCTTCCCAAATGCTAAAAAAGGTAAATAGTCAAAAAAAAACAATGGAATTTAATACAATTATATCAGTAACGGGTAGACCAGGATTATTTCAGATAATCTCTCAATCAAAAAATGCAGTAATTGCAGAGTCTTTGATAGAAAAAAAACGTTTGGCAATTAATGCTACTCAAAACGTAAGTCTTTTAGAAAATATTGCAATCTACTCCTACGAAGAAGATGTGCCTTTGCTAGATATCTTTACATCTATGTTTGAAAAAACAGCAGGTAAAGAAGCAATTTCTCACAAAGAAAATAGCAAACAATTAACTGCTTTTTTTACTGAAGTATTACCAAACTATGATGAAGAAAGAGTCTACGCATCAAACATTAAAAAAGTAATTCAATGGTTTAATATATTGGTAAAGGCAGGAATGGATTTTTCAAAAGTGGAAGAAGTTTCTAAAGAAAGTGTAAAAGAGTAAATAGATTTTTCTAATTAGAAGCAGTTTAGTGTCTTAGCTTTCAATTTTAAGTATCACGTTTTAATTTTACAACTTAGAAACTCATAAATGAATTCTAGAAAAGAGCAATTAAAAGCATTTAACCGTTTGTTAGATATCATGGACGACCTTCGAGAGAAGTGCCCTTGGGATAAAAAACAAACCTTAGAAAGTTTACGTAATCTTACTATTGAAGAAACTTATGAGCTAGGCGATGCTATTTTAGATAATGATTTACCAGAAATTAAAAAGGAATTGGGCGATGTACTCTTACACATCGTATTTTATGCAAAAATTGGTAGCGAAAAAGAGGCGTTTGACATTGGTGATGTTGCCACCGCTATTTCTGACAAATTAATACACCGACATCCTCATATTTATGGTGATGTAATTGTTAAAAATGAAGAAGAGGTAAAACGTAATTGGGAGCAACTAAAATTAAATGAAGGTAGTACTTCTGTTTTAGAAGGTGTCCCAAAAAGTTTACCTGCAGTTGTAAAAGCGGCTAGAATTCAAGAAAAAGTTGCAGGAGTTGGTTTTGACTGGGAAAAACCCGAACAAGTGTGGGAAAAAGTACAAGAAGAACTGACAGAGTTAAACGAAGAAATAAAAGCAGGTAACAAAGAGAATACAGAAAAAGAATTTGGAGACGTATTATTTTCTATGATAAATTACGCACGTTTTATTGGAGTTAACCCTGAAAATGCTTTAGAAAAAACAAACAAAAAATTTATCAATCGTTTTCAGTATCTAGAAAAAGCGGCTAAAAAAGAAGGCAAAGAACTCTCTGACATGTCTTTGACTGAAATGGATGTGTATTGGGAGGAATCTAAAGCGTTTTTTAAATAATAAAAAACTTTGTTCCTATAAATTTCAGACATCACAAGATTTAAAAAACTTATGAGGTACTGTAGACCCTATTTTTTCTTTGGATATAACTTCGATTCTAAAAATCCCAACCCATAGCCTAAAAATTGAGTTAAAGAAGTAAACATACTTAAAAATGCAACATATAAATTTTTATTTTTAAATAAAGAATCTAAGAAGATTAACAAGAAATAGTATCCGTAGAAATATAATAACTGATCATAACCAAAAATCATTAAAATGATACTGACATCAATTCCTATAATGAACAAAGAAGGAAACCAATAGGTTAGTTTTGCTGTTTGCGGATATTTTTTATTCAAAATTGGTCTTGCCCTTCCAAAACCGAATGTTTGTTTAAAAAATTGTTGAGCAGAACTTCTCCTTTTATGGTAGACAAATGCTTCTTCAATCAATTGTGTTTCAAAATCATTTTCCCACAAACGAAACGTTAAGTCGATATCTTCTCCGTTTTTCATTTTAGAAAAACCTTTTGTTTTATTAAAAGCTCTCTGCGACATCCCAAAATTGAAACTTCTTGGTTGAAACTTCCCCAAACCTTTTTTTATTCCACGAATTCCGCCAGTAGTTAACATGGAAGTCATAGAATAATTAATTGCTTTTTGAAGCGAAGTAAAACTTTTATGCCCTGCATCAGGCCCTCCAAAAGCGTCTGTAAAATGAGTTACTAAACTTTTTTTCACTTCAGATAAATATTGAGTTGGAAGCAAAACATCTGAATCTAAAATAATAAAATAAGTGCCAGATGCATTTTGCATTCCAAAATTTCGGCTTGCTCCTGCACCACTGTTTTCTTGAAAAAAATATTTTAAAGTAAGCTTACTTTTATATTTTTTAACAATGACATCACTTTTCTCGGTAGAACCATCTTCAATAATCAGCACCTCATAATCATCAGAGAAATCTTGTTTTGTAAGACTTTCTAATAGTTCGTCAATTTCGTTTGGACGATTGTAGACAGGGATTATTAAAGAAAATTTAAGTTTCAAAGTTTGAGCGTTTCAAAATTAAGTAGATTTAAACGATATTGTAAATGTAGAAAAATTAAAAAAGTTGAAAGATTTTATTTCTAAAAACTGTCCTCTTTAAAAATGCTTTTTATTTTTTTGTATCCTGAAAGTTGGCAAACAAGTTTAGCCCTGATTGAGCGGTCTGTTTTAACTCTCCCGTTTTTGAGCGGAAAGCGAGTAGCAAAAGCAGGATAAGCTTCAAAAAAAATTATTCGAACCGCTCCATAACTGCATCACTTACCCCCATATTGGAGAATCCGCCATCATGAAATAAATTCTGTAAGGTTACTTTCTTGGTCAAATCCGAAAACATAGAAATCGTATAATCTGCACACTCTAATGCCGTTGCATTTCCAAGTGGACTCATTTTCTCTGAATAAGTGATAAAACCATCGAATCCTTTTACACCTGTTCCAGCTGTTGTTGGCGTTGGTGATTGGGAAATTGTATTGACTCGTACTTTATGATCTCTACCAAAAAAATAGCCAAAACTTCTAGCAATAGACTCTAAATAAGCTTTATTATCTGCCATATCATTATAATCGGGGAAGGATCTCTGTGCGGCCATATAAGTCAGGGCAACGATAGATCCCCATGGATTCATGGCTTCTTTTTTGTATAGAACATTTAATAGTTTATGAAAAGAAACAGCAGAAACATCCCAGCCTTTTGTGGTAAAGTCATAGTTTGGATCTGTATAAGACTTCCCTTTTCTAACATTTACTGACATGCCTATTGAATGTAAAACAAAGTCGATTTTACCACCCAGAATCTCCATAGATTTTTCTACTAAGTTTTCTAAATCATCGATAGAAGTTGCATCTGCAGCAATAATTTGTGAACCTGTTTTTTTTGCCAAAACATCTAATTCTCCCATTCTCATTGCAGCCGGTGCATTTGTTAACACAAATTCTGCACCTTCTTCATGTGCTCTTTGGGCCGTTTTCCAAGCAATTGAATGTTGGTTTAAAGCGCCAAAAATAATTCCTTTTTTTCCTTTTAATAAATTGTACATAGTCGTAGATTGGTTGTTTGGTTGTTGGAACTTACTTCTTGTTTTTAAAACTAACGCAACAATTCTTTTGCATGCGTAAGTGCTGTTTCAGAGATGTCTTTTCCACTTAACATTTCTGCAATTTCAATAATCCTTTCGTCTGTTGATAATTGCTTCAAGTTGGTCGTAGTAACTCCGTTTATTTCTTCTTTATACACTTTGTAATGATGGCTTCCTTTTGCTGCAATTTGTGGTAAATGTGTAATTGCAATTACTTGCAAATCGTTACTCATTTGCTGCATAATAGCAGCTATCTTATTGGATACTTCTCCAGAAACTCCTGTATCAATTTCATCAAAAATGATGGTGGGTAATTGTGTATTTGCTGATAATACTTTTTTAACAGTCAACATAATTCTTGATAATTCTCCACCAGAAGCTACTTTCTTTAACGCTCCAAAGTTTCCTCCTTTATTTGCTGAAAACAGGAATTCTAATGCATCTTTCCCATTGGAATGATACGTATCTGTTGGGGTTATATTGATGGAGAAACGGGCGTTTTCCATTCCTAAATCCATTAATAAAACTTGTAACTCTTTGGTTAATTTTGGTGTGGCATGATTTCGTGCGCTAGAAATTAAGCTGGCAACTTTATCTAATTTCTCTATCACTAAAATTATTTCGTTTTGTTTTTGTTCGATTAGTTCGTCTGCAGTTGCTACTTGCGCTACTTTGTTTGAGAGTTCTTCAAAAATTTTGATGAGCTCTTGATTAGAATGTGCTTGATGTTTCTGTTGTAAATTATACAACAATTGCAATCGATCATTAATTTCTTCTGCTTCATTTGGATTGAAATCTACGAGTTCATTGGCCGTTTCTAATTCAGCAACAATATCATCAATTTCAATTTTTACAGAAGTAATTCTTTCGGAAATTTCTTGATATTCTCTTGAGAAAGAGGCAATTTTTGTGAGTCTATTTTCTAGAGTACTTAGTAAACTTTGGATTCCAATTTCCTCCGTATTTGTAATTCCGATGGCCTCAGATAAATTACTTTTTATTTCTTCTATGTTATTTAATATCTCTAATTTTTCTTCTAAAATTTGTTGTTCATCAACTTGAATATTTGCAGCTTCTAGTTCTTTAAACAGGTGCAAATTATAATCATATTGTTGATTTGCCTCAAGCTGTTTTGCTTCTAATTGGGCATGCTCTTTTTTTAAATTATTTAGCTGACTGTAACCTCTTTTGTAGGATTCAATTCTTTCTTTATTTTTTGCCAAGGCATCAATAATAGAAAACTGAAAATTCGTATCAGACAGCTGTATGGTTTGGTGTTGCGAATGCACATCAATCAATTTCGCTCTCAATTCATTTAAAACAGTGAGTGTAACGGGCGTATCATTTACAAAAGCTCTTGATTTTCCTGAGGGTAAAATCTCTCTTCTAATAATAGTTTCTGCTTCGTAATCTAAATCAACTTCCTTAAAAAAATCTTGTAATTGATAGTTTGAAATTGCCACTTTTGCTTCTACAACACATTTATTGGAGGTATCTTTTAAGGAAGATAAATCTGCTCTGTTCCCTAAAACCAACCCCAAAGCACCTAAAAGTATAGACTTCCCTGCTCCTGTTTCCCCCGTAATAATGGACAATCCTGAAGAGAAATCAATAGATAAATGATTGATTAAAGCGTAGTTATTGATAGAAAGTTGTGTTAACAAATTGACTAATTTTTAGAAAAATAAAATTAGTGAAAATTGCATCAAAATTAATGTTTTATTTAATCTTTCTCCACTTAGAATTATTGTTTGGAGATATTTTCTTGAGTACTTGCGTAAGTTTATTTTGATTTCTTGTAACAGGGCCATCAGAATATATATTTACAATTTCGTCTGCTTTTGCATCAAAAAACAAACGAATTAAATAGTTACCTACCGTTTTGTTATAGATTTTTTCCAAAGAGATCACAGCATTTTCTATCGTTTGTTTTGCATTTTTTTTATTGTTTGAAAAAGCATCAAATCCTTTTCTATGATAGTTATAAGTTGCTGTTCTAAAGTCAGTTAATTTTGGTGATAATAAATTATCAATCAATGAAAAACGATTCTGTTTCCCTACTACATTTTGCCAAGCACCTAAGCCACTTTGCTGTGCTTGCAACATTACGTTCTGAGCTTCTTTTAAATAGGCTTCTCCTCCGTTCTTTTTAAAAGTATCTGCATCTGCACCAAGAATAACATTCATATAAAAAACGATGGTAGAAATTAGATTACTATCAAATGAGTTTTTATTATAAATTAATGGATCAAACTCGTTGTATTTAAAGTTAAAATCATTGTCTTTTAAATTCAATATAGGTGTTGCATAAGTAACACCAAAAACGGGTCTAGTGGATTGGATTTGTATTGTTGAAGTAAAAGTATTTGCATCTCTAGAAGTTATAATAATGGTTAGAGCACAGTCTATTCTTTCGGCAGGTTCTACGCTTTCATCCGTCCATTCTGTTTGATTTATAAACTCCGACAACGATTTTTGCAGAGTTTTAAAAACCTGAGTATTTGAGCCTTGAACTTGATTATAATTGACTGTAACCAAACAATTTAATTCTTGTGATTGGGTTAAAGAAACTGAAAATAAGATCAGAAAAAAGAATATAAGTTTATGCATTTTTTTTAGATTTTATATTTTTAGAAACTGGAAATAAAACAAAAAAACAAGAACTTTCTATACGCTCTACATTCAAATTCTATTTATTCCTGATCCCTAATGCTAATTACGATTTCGTTCATAATATCTTTCGCAACAGCCAATTTCGATTTTAATTTAAAAGATTTTTCTTTCAAATTTTTATCAATGATAGTAATTTTATTTGTCTCGGTTGCAAAACCAGCTCCTTCATCTTGTAAAGAGTTTAATACAATTGCATCTAAATTTTTTCTCTTTAGTTTACTTTTTGCGTTTTCTAACTCGTTATCAGTTTCTAATGCAAAACCAACTAAAAACTGCTGTTGTTTTATTTCACCCAAAGAAGCTAAAATGTCTTTAGTAGGTATTAACTCAATATTTAACGTAGCATCCTTCTTTTTTATTTTCTGGGTAACTATATTTTTTGATTTATAATCTGCAACTGCAGCAGAAAGAATCGCAATATCTACCTGTTTAAAATAGCTATGCGCAGCTTCGTACATCTCTTCAGCAGATACTACATCTATTTTTTTTATTAAAACGTTTTTTGTTTGCTGATTACTTGGACCCGAAATTAAATAGACCTCAGCACCTAAATTAGCAGCTGCTTCTGCAATTGCAAAACCCATTTTGCCAGAAGAATAATTTCCAATAAAACGAACAGGGTCTATTGCTTCGTAGGTTGGACCAGCAGTAAGTAGCAATTTCTTTCCTTTTAAAGGCAAAGATGATAAAATATCTTTTTCTATAAAGGAAACAATATCAGCAGGTTCTGCCATTCTACCTTCTCCTACTAAACCACTTGCTAACTCTCCTGAAGTTGCAGGAATAATTGTGTTTCCAAAAGATTTTAAGGTAGCTAAATTTTCTTTTGTAGAAGGGTGAATATACATGTCTAAATCCATTGCAGGTGCAAAATAAACAGGACATTTCGCTGATAAATAGGTTGCTAACAATAAGTTATCACAAGTACCATTGGCCATTTTTGAGAGTGTATTTGCTGTTGCTGGCGCAACTACAAAATAATCTGCCCAAAGCCCTAAATCTACATGATTATTCCACTGTTCATTTTCTTCTTCTGTATTATAAAAAGTAGAGTGAACAGGGTTCTTCGAAAGTGTAGAAAGTGTGAGAGGTGTTATAAAGTCTTTAGACGCAGGAGTCATAATAACTTTGACTTCTGCGCCTGATTTTATAAATAAACGAACTAAACTAGCTGTTTTGTATGCAGCAATTCCAGCAGTAATTCCTAAAAGAATTTTTTTACCACTTAAGACAAACATTATTCAGTGTCTGGGTTTCTAAAATATACTTTATTGTTTAACCACTCTTCAACTGCAATCGCTGTTGGTTTTGGTAATCTTTCGTAAAATTTAGAAACTTCTATTTGCTCTTTATTTTCAAAAACTTCTTCTAAGCTATCATTAAAAGTTGCAAACTCTTCTAATTTATCAACTAATTCTTTCTTTAAGTCACCACTTACTTGATTTGCTCTTTTAGCAATTATAGAAATTGCTTCATAAATATTTTGTGTAGGAGCTTCAATTTCATTTTTATCATAAGTAATCGTACTCAATACTGCTTTTGTGTCTTTGTAATCCATAATTCGTTTATTTCTTTTGTGAACTTTTAAATTCTTTTTGTTTTGCAAATATCGCTGCTACCTCTTTTTCTGTTGCATCTAAAGTCGCTAACATTTCATTAGAAGCTTCCATAAATTTAGATTCAGGAAAGTTTCTTTTCAGTTTTTCGTATGCTTCAATAGCATCTTTAATACGTTCCGGTTTTCTTCTTACTGTACTTTTTAAAACAAAATCATGTGCCGCTTTTAATCGGTAATAATAAGCTTCCTCTTTAAATTCTGAACCTAAATAATCTGACAATAAATTATCAAAAGCCTGAATTGCAGATTTATAATTTCTTAAATCATAATCAGCTGTTCTATAATAGGTTTTTGCAATTTCGAAAGATTTCTTTTGAAGCTTATATCTTAATTCTTTGTAGTGGGTATTTGCCTCTTCAATTCTATCAGAATCTGGGTAGGTATCAATAAATGTTTGAAATGCTTCTAAAGCTTTATTTGTATCTGTTGCATCTAAACTAAAACGCGGTGATGCTAATTTATAACTATAAGCAGATAAAAAAGAGGCTTCTTCTTTCTTTGAACTTTTTGGATAATTTTTAGCGAATCGATCAAAGTAATAACCAGAAGTGCTATAACTTTTCTCATTAAAATTTGATTGAGCAACCATAAATTGGATTCGTTCCATTTGAGGTTTTCCTCTGTAGGTTGGTGTAATTTTCTCAAACAACCGCAAAGCTTTACTGTACTTATTACTTTCGTACATTTTGTTCGCCATTTTATATTGCTCTTCGGCGGTACCTTTGTTTAATACTTTCTGATATTCACCACAGGACAATAAGACAAGTGAAAACATCAATAAACACGCTAAATTTTTAATTTTTTGCATCGTGCAAAATTAGTGATTAAATATGGATTAATAAAACGTTTTTTTACACAGTAAATTGTGCAGTACAATTATCTACAAAAAACCTTAGTAAAGCGATTAATTGTTACTAAAGATTTGTTAATATTAATTCAACTTTTTGAGGTCGTTTTTTTAAAAAATGATAAGCGCTTCTTTTTTATAGTTTCAGGCAGGGTCAATCACTAAAAATCTAAAACAAATTTAGTGATTTTAGCACTCAACGGCGCACTTGCTTTTACTAAAGGCAAACGAACTTCATTACTACAAATAGTTAACACTTGTAAAACTTCTTTTATTCCTGCAGGATTATTTTCTTCAAAAATGTAGTCTACAATATCCATCATTTTATAATGAAGTGCATAACCTTCTTTATTATTCCCTTGCAATCCATGATTGATCATGGTAGAAAACTGCTTTGGAAATGCTTGTCCAATAACAGAAATCACTCCAGCACCACCTGCTAAGGCAACACCCAATGCTAGATCATCATCTCCAGATATAATTAAAAAATCTGCTGGCTTGTCTTTTAATAAAGTATAATATTGTTGTTTATTATTTCCTGCTTCTTTAACGGCTACAATATTATCGAAATCTTTTGCCAAACGTAAAGTAGTAGCAGGTTCCATATTTTTAGCAGTTCTACCAGGAACATTATACAAAATTATAGGTAGATCTGTAGCTTCTGCAATGGCTTTAAAATGCTGATAAAATCCTTCCTGAGTTGGTTTACTGTAATAGGGTGCTACAGAAAGAATTCCATCCAAACCTGTAAAGTCTCTTGTTTTTAATTCTGCAACAACCAACGCCGTATTATTACCTCCAACACCTAAAACCAAGGGCAATCGACTGTTATTTGTATTGATAATGACCTGTATGATTTCTTGCTTTTCTTCGGCTGTAATTGTAGCACTTTCAGCGGTTGTACCATTAATAACTAGATAGTCTGTTCCGTTTTCAATATTGTAGTTTACCAACTTTACAAGTGCATCAAAATCTACACTTAAATCTTTTTTAAAAGGGGTAATCAACGCAACTCCAGTTCCAATAAATTTCTGCATTTTATAATGTTTTAAGGTCGTAAAATTACAATTTTAAGATGGATATTATTACTAAATTGTATCTTCTTACTAAGAATACACAACTTTATTCTTAAAGTTTAATTTTTTAGTTTCTCAAGAATTTGAAGGTACTTTTTGAGTTCTAAAAGAAATTCGTCTATTTTAATTACTGCTTCAGCAATTTCTAATTCATATAATTTTGAATTGATACCTGAAAAACCAGTTTTAAAACTAGCATTGGCTTGTGAAATTGCTTTTTCTAAATATAAATTTTTCACATCAAAATAACCAATTAATAAATCAAACGGTTGTGCTAAAAAAATTTGAAAGTTAGGTTGTACAAATGTGCCATTCCAATTCATATCTTTTTCTGAAAAATGTTTGTAGGAGACAGTAGCTGATTTATCAAATTTCTTAAAACTATAGATTTTAGAATTTCTAATCCCAAGTATCGATTCAACTTTTGATTGTAACTCTATTTTTGATGAAATTTCATCCGTAGTTAAAATACCAACGGTTATGATCTCTTTTTTAGAAACAGTGCTGTTTTCTTCTAATCTTGAAAGCATTTTATCAAACTTCCTTCTAATTCTAGCTTCTTTTAATTTGGATAAATTCATCAATTAAATTCCATTAACACGGCAAAAATAGGAATTATTTAGTCTTAATTTATAATAAAATAAAACGATTTTTAGAAATTACACAAATACGATCAACACTGGGCATTCTTCTCAATCAAGATGAATTAATTAGGCTATAATTAAAATTTTCAAAAACTAACTTTATCCTTTTATTTATCAATAATTGTAATGAGTAGTATTTTTTTTTTACAACTTTTTAAGATTAACTTCCGTAAAAATAAAAAATCGTTTTATTTTTACGGAAATCAAGCAACAAGGTTATCTATACAACATGCAAAAAAAAGTAAGATTCAAATTATCATTAAAAACTTTTTTTTTAATTTATATACTTCTAACTTAATAACTTTTTAAACACACACATGTCAAAAAAATCAATCTTAAATAAAGAATCACTCACCTTTTTAGAGAAATACCTAAACAATGCTGCTCCAACGGGCTATGAATGGGAAAGTCAGAAAATCTGGATGAACTATTTAAAACCCTATGTAGATACTTTTATTACAGATACCTATGGTTCTGCTGTTGGAGTTATAAATCCAGATGCAAAATACAAAGTAGTAATAGAAGGGCATGCAGATGAAATTTCCTGGTATGTAAATTACATTTCAGATAATGGTTTGATTTATGTCATTAGAAACGGAGGTTCTGACCATCAAATTGCACCTAGTAAAATTGTAAATATTCACACTAAAAAAGGGATTGTAAAAGGCGTTTTTGGCTGGCCAGCAATTCACACAAGAGATAAAGCAAATGAAGAAGCACCAAAACCTGACAATATTTTTATTGATACAGGCTGTACAACCTTAAAAGAAGTGGAAGCCTTAGGCGTTCATGTTGGTTGTGTAATTACCTATCCAGATGAATTTCATATTTTAAACGGAGACAAATTTGTGTGTCGTGCTTTAGATAATAGAATGGGTGGATTTATGATTGCAGAAGTAGCTCGTCTACTAAAAGAAAATAAAAAAGAACTGCCTTTTGGATTGTACATTACAAATTCTGTACAAGAAGAAATTGGACTTCGTGGAGCAGAAATGATTACACAAACAATACAGCCAAATGTTGCTATTGTTACGGATGTTACGCATGACACTACCACACCAATGATAGACAAGAAAAAAGAAGGATTATTAGAAATGGGAAAAGGGCCAGTGATTGCTTATGCTCCTGCTGTTCAACAAAAATTACGCGATTTAATTACAGAAACCGCAGTAGCTAAAAACATTCCTTTCCAACGTTCTGCGCTTTCTAGAGCAACAGGTACAGATACTGATGCTTTTGCATATAGCAATGGAGGTGTTGCGTCTGCATTGATTTCTTTACCTTTAAGATACATGCACACTACGGTTGAAATGGTGCATAGAGAGGATGTAGAAAATGTAATTAAAATGATTTATGAAACATTATTAAAAATAGAAGAAGGAGAAACCTTTTCTTATTTCAAATAATTAATTCAATGACACGAATTTCACAAGTTCTCATTCCTTTCTATTTTTGAAGATTTGTGAAAATCTTGTCTTTTGCCATGGACGAGCTTATTGATATTTTAACCCCTGAAGGAACCCTAACAGGTAGAAGAGCACTGAAATCTGAAGCGCATAAAAACGGTTGGTTTCATGCGACAGTTCATATCTGGCTATTTACTTCGGATGAAAAAATACTCCTCCAAAAGAGGGCACTGACAAAAAAAGTGTTTCCAGGTTTGTGGGATATTTCTGTTGCTGGTCACATTGGTGCTGGAGAAGGAGTTTTAGCCTCTGCAAAAAGAGAAATTTTTGAAGAAATTGGTTTAAATATTAAAGAAAAAGACCTCATTAAAATTGGAACAAGAATACACCAAGTTTCTCACAAAAATGGAATTCAAGACAATGAGTTTCATCATGTTTTTATAGGAGAATTGAAAGCTCCTATTTCAGATTTAATCCCTCAAAAGGAAGAAGTTGCAGGCATTCAATTATTCGATTTAGATATTCTTAGAAACACAAAAAAGAATGAAAACATTTTGCTTACTAGATTTCATGAGTATTATTGTACAGTGTATGATAAAATCAGTGAGCATCTAAAAGGAAAAAAATAATGGTAAACGGACAAATTTTAAGCTACGGCTATCTAACGAACTAATTAACGCGTTTTTCAAAAAAAGGAGCAGCTAACTTACCTCGACTAACCAAAGGTAATGTAAATTCTGTAAAAGGTTTTATAGAGGTTATAAGAACTCAATTATGTTCTTTTTTATACCAAGTAATTTTTTTTTGGCAATATCAACACACTTAAATCTTCCCATTGGTTATATTGAATAATAGCAACTATATTAGAAACTTTTTTATCGAAAAAAATAACGGTATAACTTAACCACTCCATTTGATATGTTTCTGGGTGGTAATACACAAAATAATTATCGTCTGGCGAAGTTCCTTTCCCTGGTTTGAATGAAATTTTATTTCCTGGATACTTTGTGTCTTCAAAAAACCAAATCAGCTACTTTTTCATAACTAATTCCATCATCAGCTAAAACAAAAGGCATTGCACAAAAATAAAAATATAAGTTATAATAAAAAGTAGGGTTCCCTTTAAAAGTTCCTTTTTTAACTTCATCTAACCATACTTCTTCCCCATCAAAACCTAAAGAATATTCTGGCGTATTAACTGTTGTTTTTCTAGAATTTAATGACACTGTATGCACTTCTTCTCCTTTATTAAAAGATAGTATTTGTACTTTTTTCGAAGTAGTGATGCCTCCATGTTTTTCGAAAACTTTTCCTAATTCTACTGGAAAATTCCCTTTTTTTTCTTCAATAATTGCTTCCTTATTTTTGTTCTTTTTTGATTCGTTTTTACAAGAAATTGCTAATACTATTATAAAGAATAAAAGTATTTTTTTCATAAGTTGATTTTCGTTTATTTTAATAGATAGTTCTATCGTTTTTTTGGAGAAAGTTTACAAAAAACCAAATTTTTAAATTTTTGATTGGTAGGTAAATAAATCAAAATACCTTCCTTTTGTTGCAATTAACTCTTCATGTGTACCTCTTTCAACAATACTTCCAGTTTCTATAACTAAAATTTGATCAGCTTGTTTTATGGTACTTAGTCGATGGGCAATGACAATGGTCGTTCTATCTTTTACTAATTCAGACAAGCTTTTTTGAATTAAAGATTCACTTTCTGTATCTAAACTGGAGGTTGCTTCGTCTAAAATTATAATTTTAGGGTCTGCCAAAATTGCTCTAGCAATTGCCAATCGTTGACGCTGACCTCCTGAGAGTTTTACCCCTCTTTCTCCAATTAAAGTATCTAAACCTTTTTCAAAGCGATCCGTAAATTCATTAACATAAGCTGCTTTTACAGCATTTTGTAAATCTTCTTCGGAAGCATTAGGTCTTGGAAATAAAATATTTTCTTTAATAGTTCCTTCAAACAAAAATTCATCTTGTAAAACGACACCTAAATATTTCCTATAACTAGACAATTTTACTTTAGACATGTCTTGATTGTCAATGGTGATTTTACCTGATTTTGGATTTAAAAAGGTAGCAGACAAGCCCGCTATTGTAGATTTTCCAGAACCAGAACTTCCAACCAAAGCAGTTACAGAACCAGAAGGAACTTGAAAACTGATATTATTTAATACTTCTTTTCCTGCTTCGTAAGAAAAAGACACATTATCAAAAACAAGGGTTCCTTTCATGTTTTCTATAACAATTGACCTCTGTAGATCGTCCTCTTCGGCAGGCATATTCATTAGTTCTTCAGTTCTGTCTAGGCCAGCAAGTGCTTCTGTTAATTGGCTACCAATATTACTCATTTGAACAATAGGCGCAATCATAAAACCTAACAGTAAGGTAAAAGAAAGAAAATCTCCAACAGTTAATTCGCCTGTCATAATTTTATAACCTCCAATTCCCATAATTCCTGTGGAAGCAATTCCTAATAAGAAAGTGGCAGAACTTGTCATAAATGCTGTTGCCGTTAAACTCTTTTTTACATTTTGAAACAACTTGTCTACACCTTTCTCAAAAGTTTTATTCTCTTGTGCTTCAGCATTAAAGGCTTTGATGACTCTCACTCCAGAGAGCGTTTCCGTTAACCTTCCTTTTACATCTGCATTTATAATGCCTCTGTTTCTGAAAATAGGACGTATGTATTTGAATGCTTTTAAAGCCACGATGCCAAAAACTGCAACAGGAACCAACACAAAAAAGGTCATTGATGGACTTATTTGAATCAGTAAAATCATAGAAATTACCGCTGTAATTGTTCCACCAACAAGTTGAACCAAACCGGTTCCTATTAAGTTTCTAACTCCTTCTACATCACTCATAATTCTAGAAACTAATGCACCAGATTTTGTGTTATCAAAAAAACTTATGGGCAAAGACACTACTTTTTTTTGAACTTGCGCTCTTAATTCTGAAATTAAAAACTGTGCCTGTACACTTAAAATTCTGGTTAACAAAAAAGAGGTGATGGATTGTACTAAAATTGCCAATCCAACGATAAATAATAAATGATATAACTGGTCATAATCTTTATTCGGAATTACCTCATCTAACAAAGCCTTACTTTTCCAAGGCAACACCAAGCTAGAGAGTCTACTTAAAACAATAAGAACCAACCCTAAGAAAACTAATTTTCGCTTTGGCCAAATAATTGTTTTAAACGCTTTTAAGATGGAAACTTTGGGTTTATTTTTTTTTGAATCTTTAAGATGCTGCATAATTTATTTTAAAATATAAGTAACTAGCAATTGTCAATTTATATGCCATTTAAAAAATACTGACATATTTACAAAGTTACAACATCCTAAAAGACCTCTCAGGATTTAAAAACCTGTGAGGTCAAAAAAATATTTCAATTATTTACTGAAGCGACTCGCGTGAGCGATAGAAACGACATCCTTTTTGCTTTTTTAAGCAAAAAGATATAGTGAAATAGCGCAGTTTTTATTTTTCGTAAAAACACGCTAAAAAAAAATTAAATTATTTTACAATCTATTCTCTATAATACTTTCTACAACTTCCGGATTTAATAAGGTGGAAACATCTCCTAAATTATCCATTTCATTACACGCTATTTTACGTAAAATACGTCGCATAATTTTTCCCGAACGTGTTTTTGGTAATCCGTCCGAAAATTGAATTTTATCTAGTTTTGCTATGGGACCAATTCGATCAGTTATCAACTGATTGATTTCTTTTCTTAAATTGTCCTGTTTTCTAGTTTCTCCAGTATCTTTTAAAGTAATATACCCATACAAAGCACTCCCTTTAATATCATGAGGGAAACCTACAATTGCAGATTCTGCTACTGCAGGATGTTCGTTAATCGCATCTTCTATGGTTGCAGTTCCCAAATTATGACCAGAAACAATAATGACATCATCTACCCTACCTGTAATTCGGTAATACCCCACCTCATCTCGTAAAGCGCCATCGCCTGTAAAATACTTGTTATTGTATGCAGAAAAATAAGTTTCTTTATAACGTTGGTGATTTCCCCAAATAGTTCGAGCGATACTTGGCCAAGGAAATTTTATACACAACCTTCCTTCTACTTGATTTCCTTTTAATTCTTTTCCATTTTCATCCATTAAACAAGGTTGAATACCAATAAAAGGTAAGGTTGCATAGGTAGGTTTTGTCGGTGTTACATAAGGAATTGGTGTAATCATAATGCCCCCCGTTTCTGTTTGCCACCAAGTATCAATAATCGGACTTTTCTTCTTTCCAATAGTGTCATTATACCAATGCCATGCTTCTTCATTTATCGGCTCTCCTACAGAACCCAACACTTTTAAAGAAGATAAATCATATTTATCTACCAATTCTGTTCCGTGTTTTGCTAAAGCTCTAATGGCTGTTGGAGCTGTATAAAATTGATTCACCTTATGCTTTTCTACAATTTCCCAAAAACGCCCAAAATCTGGATAACTTGGCACACCTTCAAACATCACTGTGGTTGCTCCGTTGGCTAAAGGACCATAAACGATATAAGAATGACCGGTTATCCAACCAATATCTGCCGTACACCAATACACATCATTTTCCTTATATTGAAACGCATTTTTAAATGTATATGCTGAATAAACCATATATCCTGCTGTTGAATGCACCATTCCCTTCGGCATGCCTGTAGAACCGGAAGTATATAAAATAAATAAAGGATCTTCAGCATCCATAAGCTCTGCTTCACATGCTACTGATGCTTCAACTAATAACGGTTGCAACCATTGATCACGACCAGGTTTCATATAGATATCGGTATGGATTCTTTTTGCAACCAAAACAGTTTCAACACCAGCACAATTTTCTAAGGCTTCATCTACAATTCCTTTTAAATCGATTGTTTTTGCGCCTCTGTAAGATCCATCTGCAGTAATGACCATTTTACAATCGGAATCATTAATTCTTGTTGCCAATGCCACAGCAGAAAAGCCGGCAAAAACCACCGAATGAATTGCACCAATTCTTGCACACGCTAAAGTTGCAATAGCCAATTCTGGAATCATAGGAACGTATATACAAACTCTATCTCCTTTTTTTACCCCTTGCGCTTTTAATACATTTGCAAATTGGTTGACTCTTTCAGAAAGTTGTTTATAAGTAATATGCTCTGCAGATTCCTCAGGATTATTAGGTTCAAATAAAATGGCTGTTTTATCTCCTCTTGTAGCCAAATGCCTATCTATACAGTTTTCTGTAATATTTAATTTGGCGCCTTGAAACCATTTTATTTCTGGCTTGGAAAAATCCCATTCTAAAACTTGATCCCATTTTTTTCTCCAAACAAAATGTTCTTCCGCGATTTCTTCCCAAAAATTTTCTGGTTCGCTAATGGATTTTCTATAAACTTGATAATACTCTTCTAAATGTTTGATGTGATAATTGCTCATTATATATATGATCTATTTAAAACTCTAAACTATAAAAAATCGCTACTTTTCTATTATTTTTTCTATTAACAACATCAATCTATAAACCAAGGACAAACTTTCTGAATCTTTCCTAATGTTCTTGCACTTCATTCACTCCACTAGGAATTCTTATATTTTCTACAATTTCTATGACTTCTTGTGGTGGTGGTGGTGTAAATCTTGAAACAACTATGGAAACAACAAAATTTGTTATCATTGCAACTGTTCCAAATCCTTCTGGTGATATACCAAACCACCAATCTTCTTTTGTTCCTCCTTGAAACCAATCGAATTTAAACTTCATCATATAAAAAAGCATCAATAAAATACCAATTAGCATTCCTGAAACTGCACCTTCTTTGTTCATTCTTTTACTAAAAATACCTAAAATTATTGCTGGAAAAAAAGATGCAGCTGCTAACCCAAAGGCCAATGCCACAGTTGCGGCGACAAAATCTGGTGGATTTATTCCGAAGTAACCAGCAACACAAACTGCCACAACCGATGCTAATCTAGCTGCTACTAATTCTCCTTTATCAGAAATATTAGGATTGATCATTTTCTTAATTAAATCGTGAGAAACTGATGATGAAATTACCAATAACAAACCTGCTGCTGTAGATAAAGCCGCTGCTAAACCACCAGCGGCAACTAATGCGATTACCCAATTTGGTAATCCTGCAATTTCTGGATTTGCCAGAACCATTATATCTTTATCAACGAATAATTCATTCACAGTTGCATCTGCAACATATTGAATTTTTCCATCATTATTTTTATCATCAAACTTTATCAATCCTGTTTCTTCCCAATTACCAAACCAATCTGGTAGATTCTCATATTCTTTATTACTAACTGTTTCTATTAAATTGGTTCTTGAAAAAACTGCTATTGCTGGTGCTGTTGTATATAAAATTGCAATGAGCAATAATGCCCAACCAGCAGATTTACGAGCATCAGAAACTCTTTTTACTGTAAAAAATCTTACAATTACGTGTGGTAACCCTGCAGTACCAAACATTAAAGCAGCAGTTATAAAAAATACATCTAAAGTTGATTTACTTCCAGAGGTGTATTCTGCAAAACCTAATTCTTTATGTAATCCATCTAATTTATCTAATAAATAAATACCACTTTCATCCATTCCTCCAAACCCTAATTGCGGAATTGGGTTTCCTGTCATTTGGATAGAAATAAAAATTGCGGGAACCATAAAAGCAAAAATCAAAACACAATATTGTGCAACTTGTGTGTATGTAATTCCTTTCATTCCTCCTAAAACTGCATAAAAAAGTACAATTATCATCCCAATGATAACTCCACTATTTATATCAACTTCTAAAAAACGAGAGAAAACTAAACCTACTCCTCGCATTTGACCTGCTACATATGTAAATGAAACTAAAAGTGCGCAAAAAACAGAGACGCTTCTTGCCACATTAGAATAATAACGATCTCCAATAAAATCTGGAACTGTAAATTTTCCAAATTTTCTTAAATATGGAGCTAATAATAAAGCTAATAAAACGTAACCTCCTGTCCATCCCATTAAATAAACAGAACCATCGTAACCGTTGAAGGAAATAAGTCCTGCCATTGAGATAAATGAAGCAGCAGACATCCAATCTGCAGCAGTTGCTAAACCATTTGCTAAAGGAGAAACACCACCTCCAGCGACGTAAAATTCTTTTGTTGTTCCTGCTCTAGACCAAATTGCAATTCCAATATAAAGTGTAAAAGTAATACCTACTAAAATCCACGTCCAAACTTGAATACTCATAATTTTTTATTTTATCTATTTATGATTGTATCCAAACTTTTTATCCAACTTATTCATCAATCGTATATATATCAATATGAGAATTACAAAAACATAAATAGCACCTTGTTGCGCAAACCAAAAACCGAGTTTAAAACCTCCTAGTCTAATCGTATTTAACTCATCAACTAAAAGAATTCCAAATACAAAAGAGACCAAAAACCAAATACCTAATAACATTACTAAGTACTTTAAATTCTTATTCCAATACTTTTTTTGGTTTTCATCAATCATATTTTCTTTTTTTTAATAAATAGTCTCCAAATTTACAACATATATATATATATGTATGAATGAATATATAGAAAATTTAAAAAGGCTGTAAATTATTAATTATTTTCTTAATATTTATTCTACCTTTATTTTCTTATTATAAATAAAAAAAACACCCAACAATCAATAAACTCAGAATTTGTTATTAGACCTTTTTTTTAATTATTGGCACATAATCTCACTCTTCTTTACAGTTGCAATATTATATTCTTCTGTTGGTTTTGGTGGTGGTTCTAGCTATTTAGCCATCCTTGCTTTAACAGGAATTATTTATACGCAAATAAGGGCTACGGCGCTACTGTGTAACATCGTGGTTGTTTCTGGAAATGTATTCCTATATTATCAACAAAATAAATTAGACTTAAAAAAAATAATTCCATTGGTTTTATTTAGTGTTCCTTTTGCATATTTGGGTGGTTACTTAAAAATAAGTCAAGAGTTCTTCTTTATACTATTAGGATTTACGCTCTTATTTGCAGCAATTTCAATGTGGATTACGAAACGAATTGTTGCTTCAAATAAAAAAAACATCCCTACAAAAAAGGTTAAAAATGCTGCTTTTGGTGGATTTATTGGCTTTATTTCTGGAATGATTGGTATCGGAGGAGGTATTTTCTTAGCACCTCTTTTACATTTAACCAATTGGGATACGCCAAAGAGAATTGCTGCAACGGCAAGTCTTTTTATTTTAGTAAATTCTATCGCTGGTTTGATGGGTCAATATTCTAATCCTGATTTTATAATTAATTGGCCGCTAACATCCGTCTTATTAGTGACCGTTTTTATAGGTGGAAGAATTGGAAACACTATTAGTAATCAGCTGTTTTCGCCAATCCAACTAAAAAAAGCTACTGCTATTTTAATCGCTTTTGTAAGTATTCGTGTTTTATGTAAACACTTTTTTACATGAGTCGTTGATGGTTTTTAGTCTTTAGAAAAGTGAGACGTTTCAATCAAAAAATATTAAAAATTGGCAACTTTAAAACTTTGTAACTTTGTAACTTTGCAAGGTTCAAACTTTAAAAAATAAAAAAATGTTAGAAAGTATTTTTACACTATGTATGCTCATCCTTTTACAAGCTGTTCTTGGTTTTGACAATCTATTATATATTTCCTTAGAGTCTAAAAAAGCGCCAGAAGCAACTCAAAAACAAGTTAGAAAAACAGGAATTTTAATAGCAATTGTATTAAGAATTTTATTACTATTTGTCTTAGTCTCTATCATTGATTTTTTTCAAGAACCTTTTTCTTTACTAACAGCGAAAATTGAGAATGTTGTACAGTTTTCATTTAATGGTCACAGTATCATTGTTTTAATTGGAGGTGGATTTATCCTTTACACAGCCATAAAAGAAATTTGGCATATGATTGCTACCGAAAATTTAGATAACGATGTTCATAGCGATGCTAAAAAAGCGAAATCTTCTAATGCAGTAATTTTCACTATTGTACTGATGAACTTAGTGTTTTCTTTTGATTCAATTTTAGCTGCAATTGGTCTTACTAGTGAAATAAAAAGTGCTACAAGTGCATTTATAATTATGGCAATAGCCATTGTTATAAGTGGTTTGTTAATGCTATTTTTAGCGGATAGAATAGCTACTTTCTTAGCAAAAAATAGAATGTATGAAGTGTTGGGCTTATTTATTCTTTTTATTGTAGGGATTATGTTGGTTACAGAAGGTGGGCATTTGGCTCATATAAAACTTTTTGGAAACAAAATTGTACCAATGAGCAAAACTACTTTTTACTTTGTAATTGCTATTTTGGTACTCATCGATGTTGTGCAGGGAAAATACCAAAAGAAACTTCTCTTAAAAAATAAATAGTGGTCCTAAGACATCATACATAAACAACAATAGCTATAATAATAGACACTAAAAAAGCTGAACAATGATATCAATGTTCAGCTTTTTTAGTGAATATATTTCTTTAATAATTCCTGTGATCTGTTTATAATTGTAATATGTACAGTGAAAAATTATTCGTTATAAACACCCATTTGGGAGTATTTATCCATTCTTTTGGAAACTAACTCTGCGTCATTTAAATCTTTTAATTCATCAAAAGCAGTAATAATTTGCTCTTGAACAGCTTTAAAAGCACCTACTCTATCTGTGTGAGCTCCACCAACAGGTTCTTGAATAATACCATCGATTAACTTTAATCGCTTCATATCTGTACCCGTCAATTTTAACGCAGCAGCAGCTTGTTCTTTAAACTCCCAACTTCTCCATAAAATAGACGAACAAGATTCTGGAGAAATAACGGTATACCAAGTGTTTTCCATCATATAGACTCTATCTCCTACTCCAATTCCTACAGCTCCACCAGAAGCTCCTTCTCCGATGACAATCGTAATAATAGGCGTTTTTAAACGCGTCATTTCTAAAATATTTCTAGCAATCGCTTCTCCTTGTCCTCGTTCTTCAGCTTCTAAGCCTGGATACGCTCCTGGAGTATCTAACAATGTAACAACAGGAATATTAAATTTCTCTGCCATTTTCATCAATCGCAATGCTTTTCTATAGCCCTCTGGATTTGCCATCCCAAAGTTTCTATATTGGCGGGTTTTGGTATTGTATCCTTTCTGTTGACCAATAAACATAAAAGATTGATCGCCAATTTTACCCAAACCACCAATCATCGCTTTGTCATCTTTTACATTTCTATCACCATGAAGCTCCATAAAAGTATCTCCACAGAGAGCTTTCACGTAATCTAAAGTATAAGGTCTATTAGGATGTCTAGACAATTGAACTCTTTGCCAAGACGTTAAATTTTTATAAATATCTTTTCTAGCTGTTTCTAATTTTTTTTGAATTTTCTTACAAGTAGCACTTACGTCTACATCACTTTCTTTACCTATAATTTGGCACTTATCTAGTTGATCTAAAAGCTCTTTAATTGGCATTTCAAAATCTAAATACTCCATATAATAATTATTTGATTTTTAGTTGTTTTCAAAGACAAACATACTATAAAATTTGACTATTTGATTAAAAAGAAGTTACTTTTTTTCTAACAGCTTATAACTTACTTTCTTGCTTTTAAGTATAAATAGATTGCCAAAGAACCGAAAACAATATTTGGCATCCAAACATATAAAAAAGAATTAACCCCAGCAACAGCACCCAATACTTCTGATATTTTCATCAGGAAAACATACAAAAACATAATGCCAATACCTATTGTTAAATTGACCCCTGTACCTCCTCTTCTTTTTCTATAAGCTAAAGCAACTGCAATAATTGTTAATATATAGGAGGCAATTGGTAAACTTGTTCTTTTATGAAACTCTACCAAATATGCATTCAAATTTTTAACCCCTCTTTTTTTAGAAATCTCAATAAATTCATTTAATTCTCCTGAAGGCATTTCCTGTGCCAATGCAGATTTATAAATTAAATCTTTGGGTGTAAAGTTGAAAACGGTGTCAATTTTTGATCCAGAAGAAATATGGTCTCTATCTGAATAAATTTTACGGATTTTCCAATTAGAAAGGGTAAATGTTGAATCATTAACGTTGTAAGCTATTCTATTTGAAACTAATTTTGACTTCAATTGAATACCATCATAAACTTCCGATGTAAAATCATAACCTGATTTTTTTTCTGTATTAAAATTTCGGATAAATATATAAGTACTGTCTGTTAGCTGTAAACTAAACTCTTTTACAAATTTAAATTCATTTTTTTGCCGTCTACTTTTCAGATATTCTTTTTCGAATTTTTTTCTTTCTTTACTACTATTTGGTACCCCAAAGTGATTCATCCCTAAAGAAATAATAGTTATTAAGGAAGCACCTACAAAATAAGGAAACAAAAATCGTGTAAAAGAAACTTTTGCATTTGTAATGGCTATAATTTCTGTATTGTTTGAGAGTTTAGACGTAAAGACGATTACAGCAATAAATAATGCCAAAGGCATAAAGGTATTTGTATAATAAATAATGAAATTCTTGTAGTATTCATCTACTATTTGCTGAAACCCTAAATCTGTATGTTCTAAAAAGTTATCAACCTTTTCTGAGATATCAATCGCAATAGCAATAGGAATCAAGATTAATAAGGTGAACACAAAAGTTACCAAAAATTGTTTTAATATGTACCAGTCTATTATTTTCAAATTATTATTGTTGGTTTTTTGTCGTTGTTTTTTAGTTCTTGTCGTTAACTAAAAACGAACCACTACAATCTCTTATCCATTTGTTTCACCATTTTATCTTTCCATTCTCTAAAATCTCCTGCTAAAATATGTTTTCTTGCCTCACGGGTTAACCATACATAAAAACCTAAATTATGAATGGATGCAATTTGTTTTCCTAACATTTCTTTTGCAGCAAAAAGATGACGTAAATAGGCTTTTGAATATAGGGTATCTACCCAAGTAATTGCCATATCGTCAATGGGAGAAAAATCTTCTTCCCACTTTTTATTTTTAATATTGATGGTTCCATGCGCTGTAAACAACATTCCATTTCTCGCATTTCTTGTTGGCATTACACAATCGAACATATCAATACCTAAAGCGATATTCTCTAAAATATTTATTGGTGTCCCAACACCCATTAAATAACGTGGTTTATCTTCTGGTAAAATTGCAGTAACCACTTCTGTCATTGCATACATTTCTTCTGCTGGTTCCCCAACAGAAAGACCTCCAATTGCGTTTGCTTGCGCTCCAGCATTTGCTATGTATTCAGCAGATTGCGCACGTAAATCTTTATAGGTACTTCCTTGAACTATTGGGAAAAAAGTTTGTTCAAACCCATATTTAAAAGGTAGTTTTTCTAAATGATTCATACATCTATTCAACCACCTATGGGTCATGTGCATCGAGCGTTTTGCATAATTATAATCGCAAGGATAGGGAGTACATTCATCAAAAGCCATAATAATATCTGCTCCAATTATTCGCTGCGTTTCCATTACATTTTCTGGTGTAAAGAAGTGCATAGAACCATCTATATGGCTTTTAAATTTTACGCCATCTTCATTTATTTTTCTTCTACCGGATAAAGAATATACTTGATAACCTCCTGAATCCGTTAAAATATTACTGTCCCAGTTCATAAACTTGTGCAAACCCCCTGCTTTCTCTAAAATATCCAAACCTGGTCGTAAGTATAAATGATAGGTGTTTGCTAAAATTATATCCGGCTTTATTTCGTTTTTAAGTTCTGTTTGGTGCACCCCTTTTACGCTACCAACTGTGCCAACAGGCATAAATATTGGCGTTTCTATAGTTCCATGATCAGTCGTTATTACTCCTGCTCTTGCCTGACTTTTTGGGTCTGTGGTTTTTAGGTTGAATTTCATTGATGGCAAAGATACTATTATTTAAGAAGTGAGAAATAAACGAGGTGTTATAAAAACGAAAAAATAGCCTTGTACTATTACATTCAAAAAAAGCGGTTAAGGTTTGAAATGAAAATCTTTCTTTTATTGAACTTTTTTAGTACCATAGAAATAGTAAGTACTAAAAGTTATCTCCGTTTTCTTTTTGATGAAAACCCCAAATTGGCTCTTTGGCTCTTTGGTGAAGATTTTCTAAAAGAAGCACTTTTTCTATTAAAATCGTTTTTAGCAGGGGCTGGTTTTTTCTTTAAAACCTGCTGCTTCTGTTTTTCTTTCACTCGTGAGGCTTCTTGAGTTTTTGAAGATGTAGAAATCATAGCGTTAATTTCTTTCATTTCTTCTTCTGTTAATTCTCGCCAATCTCCTGCCTGCAAATAACCAAGATCAACATTCATGATTCGGGTTCTTTTTAACTTGGTTACTTCATACTCTAAGTATTCGCACATTCTACGAATTTGGCGATTCAAACCCTGTGTTAAAACAATTTTAAATATTTTTGCACTGATTTTTTCTACTAAACATTTTTTAGTTACGGTTCCTAAAATAGGAATTCCATTACGCATCTTTTCTATAAATTCATCTGTAATGGCTTTGTCTACAGAAACAAAATACTCTTTCTCATGATTGTTTCCTGCTCGGAGAATTTTATTCACAATATCACCATCATTTGTTAAAAAAATTAAACCTTCAGAGGGTTTATCTAAGCGTCCAATTGGAAACAATCTTTCTGGATAATTGACATGCTTAATAATATTGTTTGGTTCTCTTTCATCAGTTGTTGAAACAATACCAACAGGTTTGTTTAAGGCAATATATAAAATTATGTCTTTTGGTTTAACAAGCCGTCCATCAAACTTTACAACATCATTTTTACCGACCCTGTTTCCTAACTGAGTTGACTTACCGTTAATTGTAATTCTGCCTTCTTTTATATATTTTTCAGCTTCTCTTCGAGAGCAAACACCTGAAGAACTAATATATTTATTAAGGTTTATAGATTGTTGTTTTATGTTTTCCAATGAAAAATATTTTCAGCAAAAGTAAGTATAAGATTATAATTCTATTGTTCTAAAGGTTAAATTAATTCTCGCTGTACTTACTTTTTTCGTTGGTGGTAATCTGTGTAACCAGTTTGTTTGTGTTCCTTTCTTCATAACCAATAAACTCCCGTTTTCTAAGAGAACATCTACACGTTGTTTGTTCTGTTTGTGCTTAAAAGAAAATTTACGTGCCGCTCCTAAAGATAGTGAAGCTATTACGCCATCTCTCTTTAACATTTTTTCGGCATCTGAATGATAGGCCATTCCTTCTGCTCCTGAGTGATATAAATTTAACAAACAAGAGTTGTAGGTTTCTCCACTTGCATTTTCTATTATTTCTTTGAGTGCTAACAATTCTTTAGTAAATATCTTTGCCTTTTTTGTAATCTTAGAATAGGTGTAAGAAAATTCTGATGTTCCATACCAGGCGACCTTTCTTTTAGTAATTATCTTTTTACCAAATATAATTGCTTCATCATTTTTAAAATGAATTGTATCTCTTAATTTTTGATAATAAAAATCACATTGGTTAGTATCTAAAATGGGGCCATGGTAATTTGAAATACCATCAAAAGGTAAAATATTTTTTTTAATTGCTATTGAGAATAAATCCATTGAAGTAAATATACATTTTTTTATGCTTCGAAAGAAAAATGTTTTTTGAGTAAAAACAAACTGGATAACAATAACTTAGAAAAAAAACCTAAATTTACATTTTTTCATTAAATATACAAACCCCTTACCTCAATTATATGTTTGACCTTTCAAACCTGAACAATAACCTAGAAGGAACTTCACTAACCAACATCATTGTGATTGCGTTAGTTTCTTTTGCACTTTCCTCTTTAATAGCGATAACCTATCAAAGAACTTCTCGGGAAATTGAGAGTCCTAAATATTTTATTCAATCTTTAATTTTGATTTCTATTCCGGTAGCAACCGTAATGCAGGCAATAGGTGACAGTCTGGCACGAGGTCTAGGAATGCTAGGAGCCCTAGCGATTATTCGATTTAGAACTACCTTGAGAAACCCAAGAAATATGGTTTTTATGTTTACCTCTATTGCAGTCGGTATTTCTGCAGGTATCTATGGAATTCATATTGCACTAATAGGTACAATTGCTTTTTGTTCCATCGTTTTTTTGATTTACTTTTCACCAATTAGTAAAGCAAATCATGTCGTTGGGAACCTTCAATTTGAAGTTCCAGATAGCGCTTTAGAATCTGAAGATACTTGGCAAAAAATTGAAGAAATTTTAAAAATTAACTGTGTTAAATTCTCACTAACAAAATATAATGTAGCTGGAAAAGGCAAAAATAAAGCGGGATCTAAAACAGTACTATTTGCATTTAAGATTAAAGTTGTTGATCAAGAAAAAGCCAAATACATTGTAAATAAACTATCTAAAACCGAAGGCGTGTTTAACATAAAAATTAACTTTATAGATGACTATGAAAAAATTTAGTCCTATACATATAGCTGCCTTACTTGCAGGTATCCTTTTAATCGTTTCTTTTTCATTAGGAATGAATACTTCAGTTACCTTTTATGGTTTTGCTGAAAATAAGGAAACGCAAATTAATATGGAAAACCCAATAGAAGTTTCTCGAATTCATGTGACGACAGGACAAAAAGTAAAAAAAGGAGCTATTTTACTTGATGTATTTTCTTCCATATTGCCCGTTAAAATTAATAATGCAATCTACAGCATCGAAGAATTAACTACTAGATACTCGATTTGGAAAACTGATCTTGACGGTCGCATTGCAGAGACTACGATTTTACTCAACGAAAAAAGAAGTAAATTTAAGGCGCAAATAGCAGAATATTATGCACAATTAGAGAACAACAAAAAACTAGCCAATACGCTAAAAAGTATTGATATAAGTAACACTTCTCAACAAGCCAATTCCAATCCGATACTTATTAGAATTATCGCCCTAAAAGAAGAATTAAAATTTGCGGTGGATATTCTAACCACACAAATAAACAATTTAAAAACGGAGCGATTCGCTTCCAATAATCCATTGCTTTCTAGAATTAAAATACTAGAAAAAGAGTTGAAGTATTACCAGTTAAAAAAAGAAAAAGAAACCATTATAGCTCCCTCAAATGGATTGATTGGAACTATTCATTGTAATGAAGATGAAAAAATAGCCTCTTTTACACCCTTGGTTACTTTCTATGAAGAAAGCCCAACATTAGTTATCGGTTATATACATGAGGACCTCCTTTTAAAGGTAAAACTCCAAGATACCATTACCGTCTTTTCAACATCAAGACCTGACATCCAAAATATTGGTATTATTAAAACTTTAGGCTCTCGAATTGTTGAAATCCCACCAAGAATTAGAAAGATAAAAGAACTTAAAACTTTTGGTAGAGAAGTAATTATTGAAATACCACCTGATAATCCTTTTTTACAAAAAGAAAAAGTAACCTTAACCTTAGCTCAATAAAAATAACCAAAAATAAAATGTGTTTTTCGTGTCGACTTCAACTTTTATTATTTTTTATAGGGATGTCTTTCCTTTCTGGAAATGCACAAAAAGGAATTTCAACGACCCAATTGCTTCTTGGAGCAAATCAAATAGAACAGGTAAAATTTGATTCTATTCAATTAGCATTTCTTAAAAATTACAATCATAATTTACAGCTAATAGACAATGTAGAGTTTAGAACCGAAACAAGAGATTTACTTCTACCTAGACAAGAATATACCATCAGGGTTAAACCCAATAGCTTGCGAGGGAGGCTTGCTAATAAAAAGGTCTACAAATCAAAAATTAATGAAGTACAAATTCAAGGACGCATCCGACTTATTGAAGAATTAGAAGACCGCTATTATTTCTTAGTTGCTTACGTATTCAATAAGAAACTAATTGGTGCCTATCAGCTAAGAAAAACGCAATTAAAGGATAAAATATCACTTTTAAAGACAGCTATTTACACCGAAGTTTTTAATGTAAATGACCTTATTGAAACTGAAGAAGCGATCTTTGATAATCAAATTATTTTACAAAATCTTCAGCAAGCACAAGCATATCATGATGCCATATTACAACTCATGATTGGTAATCGTAAAAACAATCATTATCTAAAAAGCGATGATATTATAACTCCAGCACAAATTATTGAGTGTGCTCTTATTGTAAAAACTCCAAAAGACAACTTAAAAATTCAGTTGAAAAAATTAAAACTAGAAACTATAGAAGGCGAAATGAAATTAGATGTCGCAAAATCTAAAAAAATTATTGATTTTGTTCAAGTAAAATATGGTGGTAAGAATAGTAACTTATTTGAAGAAAAATTCGCAATAGGAATGGGTATAAACCTCCCATTCTTTGGAAACGTTAGAGAAAAAAAAGGAGATTATTATTTCAAGAAGCTCCGTACTGAAAGTGAAATATTTACACTCCAAAAACTACAAAAAAAAGAAGAAACTACTGCTGAAGAAAACTTTAGAAGAACAGTAACGAACTATCAAGTATACAAGGATCAAGCAGCAAATAGCAGTGTGTCTTCGCTTTTAAATACCTACAAAAAAATTGAAGGAATTTCACCGCTCATTCTATTGAAACTCGAGATGAGTGTTCAAAATAAAAATATTGAAATTATTAAAATCGAACAGCAACTCTATGAGGCATATATAGAAATACTTGCCAGTAAAAATAGATTATTTCAGATACCTTTTAAAAACTTCCTAAGTTCAAATAAATCGCTAGCGCAATAACACTATTACTTTTATAACCTACAAAAATTAGATTAATATTGCATTTTACACTCAGCGATCCTTCTCTCTGAGCTGTTTTTGTTTTAAGACAATTTACTACACGTTGTTTCCGATCTTAAAACATCCTAACTTTAGGTTTCTTTCCTATTATCTCCTATTTTTTTGTAAAATTAAGAGATTAACTATTTCTCTAACTGCATAAAATAATCAAAAATTTCTGGAACATTAGCGCTTCCCATATCAGCACTAACAGCAGCCTTAAGATTTGTAGAAGTAGCTTCAGCAATAAGAGAAGTTGTACCAAGATCATTCATCATTTGCACAAAATATCCTAAATCTTTGTTGGCATTAGCAATAGAGAAACCTAGATCACTTACGTTGTCAACAGCATAATGTTTGCAAAATTTCATGAATGGAGAGTTTGAAGGCCCAGAAGACATGATGTCAAATAATTGTTGCGTATCTACACCTGCTAATTTTGCTGCAGCAAAAGCTTGCGACATAGCAACAACGGTAGTCATACCCATAAAATTATTGATAAGCTTCGTTGTGTGTCCAGCTCCAGCCGCACCAAGATAGAATACATTTTCACCCTGTTGGTCTAGTACTGGTTTTACTTTTTCAAAAGTGTCTTTATTACCTGAAGCCATAATATTAAGCAGGCCATCTTTTGCATGCGCTGGTGTGCGTCCAAGTGGGGCATCAATCATTCCAGCACCTTTTTCTGCAAGAGCTTTACCTATTTTTATAGTAGATGCAGGGATCGATGTCCCAAAATCAATCAAAACAGCACCTTCTTTAATACCAGCAAGGATACCATTTTCACCATAAACAATCTTTTCAACAACAGCAGAAGTTGTAAGACATAACATGATGATATCACTCTTTGCAGCTAATTCTTTTGGAGAACTAGCTTCAGATGCATTACCCCGAGTAATAACTTTTGCAACTTCTTCTTTATTAAGATCGATTACTATTAGCTCAAAACCTCTTTTTTGAAGATTTTCTACCATATTACCACCCATAAGTCCAAGTCCTATAAATCCGATAGTAGGTTTTTTCATATTTTATTTTTTAATTATAATTTTTTGTAAGTATTTACCTTGCTTTAGCAATGTGTATATGTTATTTTTTTATTGGATGCTTTCGGTGATACTCTCGACAACAAAGATAAAAAAATAAAATTTCTTGTTCTATAACTTCATTTCCAATTAAGTTTTTTTTTTATGAACATAAATATTACCTAATCGACACTAATTAATGGCTAGCTTCTAATTCATAAAAACGAACCTTAGAAAATGCTCCTTTATCTCTAGATTGAAAGTAATTTCCGGCTTTAAAGTAATTTTCAAAAATACCCCATTTTCTCATATGAATATTTTCATAAACTTTATACTCATTTCTATTTAAAATAATTACCATTTTACCTTCTGTAACTTTTACTTCTAATGTAAATTTTCTGAAACCTACTTCTTGTTCAAAATTGAAACCTTCATCGTTATCCCATGCTTTTTCATGTAACATTTCTTCATATGTAGCATTTAGGTTTTTTAAAATCTTAGTCTTTATTCTAATTTTCCCTTTGTCCCAATAGATTTTTAAAATTGGTGGTGCATTGTTATCATCTTCACCAATTAAATCTCGTTGTTCATTTGTTAAACGTCCATGGATTTGCATAATAATAGTTCTATGGTATTTACCATCACTATCTTTGGTTGTTTTTTGCATAGCTATTTTTGCTCTCATATAGCCTCCATCTTTAAATGTCCAGTTTGTAGAATTACTTCCTGGCACCATTTGCTCTCTTAATTCTGATCTAGTATACTTTGTATTTCTAGTTTTAGAATTGGTAGGCATGGCGTGAAAAACAATCGCTCCTTTTGTTGAATCTATATACATATAGGGTTTTGCAATTTTGTTATTTGCAAAATCTAAAATCTCAGGTGGACTAATTTCAACAGGTTTTCCTTCTTTATTTGCAACTGGTAGCGTTACTTTCCAATGACTTAAATCAATTTTTGGAAGCCTTACTTTTTTCTTTCTTTTCTTCTTTCGCTTTTTTTCAACTTTCAGTTTAGATACTTCAACGCTATTTGTCTTTTCTTGACAAATAGCGTTAACAGAAGTAAAAATTAGTATTGTTAAAAAGAATAATACTTTTATTCGGAAATTTTTCATTTAAGATGATTAAGGTGCCGGGTAGATTTTAATATTATCTACGAAAGCATCAACAACATCAGTAAAGCTATAAATAAAGATAGCTACCTCACCAACAGCGTTAGATCTAAATGTTTCTTGAACAATAGTTCCTCCAGAACATGAATTGTCCCCAAATTTACCATTAGCAATTGTTCCAATATGTTTAATCAATGGATTGGTACTTAACACTTCAGAACCATCAAAATGACCGTTTAAAATGCTAGCAACAATAGCATTGTCTGCAGACCCTCCTGTCTTTATAGCATATGCATATTCAAAAACATAATCTGTATTAGGGGTCAAAGTTACAGCTTGATAAGCATATCTAGTATTACCAGCTACAGGTGTACCATTTATATCTGATGCACCTTGAGAACTAGACCATTTTGCACCTCTAGTTTTTGATCCTGTTGCTACACCATCGTAGTCTGTACAAGAACCATCAGCACTACGTCCAAAAGGATCACTCTTACCAGATGGTGAATTAGCTATTTTCCAAGCAGCAGACATAGAAGAATCATTCAAATTTAAATCTCCATGAATAATTACCGGATCAATAGGGCCAGATGGACCACCAACAGTAATTTCTTTTGTAATAGAAGTAGGTTTATTAATAAAATTTGTAGTTGTTAATGTAACCATATACGTCTTCTCCAAACCATCATTAATATAACTGTATGTTGGGTTTTCATCTGTTGAACTACCTATACCATCTCCAAAATCCCAACTATAACTAGTTGCAAGTTCAGATGCATTTGTAAATGTAACATCATAATCACTAGCTACATCATCAAAAGAAAATTCAGGAATTGAAAGTGCTTCTCTATAAAAATAAATATTATCTACATTAAGACTTGCCTCATTACTTGCTGTACCTCCTGTCCCTAATTCTAATTTTATGTCATCAATCTGTGTGATTCCTTCAGCAGATAAATCTATATCTACACTTGTCCACACATCATCCGTTAAAGTTTGTTCAAAAGTTTTCCCTGCTAATGATATTTTTACTTTATCAACACCAATATCATGAATAGAATGAAGGTCTAAGTGAAGATAATCAGCAGAAGCATCTGTTCCAAAAACATCTGCAACATTAATAGCAGAATCAAAAGCAATAGAGGCAGCAATAGCATCATGAAGTCTAGAATACTGAATTACTTTATTTTTTATATCTCCAACTTCTACTTCATTATATTCTGCATTACCATCCTCAAAATCAGAATCAGATATACTGTTTGTATATGCAATAAATGCACCATCACTTTCAATACCATCACTAAAAATAGCAACTGTATTTTCATTAAGAATCGTTGGTGAATCTGGTGCTGATGATACAGGAGTAAATCCGTGTTCAACTTCTACATCTATAGTTTGAACAACATCTGGAAAACCCTTATTAGATTTTGCAGTTACAGTTATTGTGTATGTAAATTCTGCAACATTATTGGGATAATCATAAGTAGCAGTACCCGCATCTTCAGAAATTATTTCTACATCTTCTTCACTATCTACATCTCCAAAATCAACTACATAAGAATCAATTCCTAAACCTTGTGGTCTTATGGTAACTATTGACCCATCGCCACTAATTTCAACCGAACTTGTTGGAATTTTTGGAAATGTAATTTGCGTAAGACCTGTACCTATATTACCTGCATCTGGGTTAACTAGAGTGTCATTTTCTTCACATGAAATTATAACAATAGTTATAAGTAATGCAAATATTCCTTTTTTAAATAAGTTCATAATTTTTATTTTTTTAATATTTTACTCCTGGTTTAGGATATATTTTAACATTGTCTAAATATGCATCTTGATCTGTATCACCAGAAATCCATATAGTAATTAAGCCACTATCATTAGAGTTAAACTCTTTTTTAACCGTTGTGAAGTTTCCTTTACCTAATAATTCGTCAGCAACTGATGTTGCTAAAGTATTAGCTGTTAAAGCATCTTTTCCATCTGTAAACTGTCCGTCTAAAATTTGTACGGTTATATTACTTCCAGCTTTTGCAGCAAGTTTTATAGCATATTCATATTCTATAATGTATTTTACTGTACGATCTACCGTTGATGGAGAAACTGTTACTTTTTGGTGTCCATACCTTCTACTATTTGGTTTTGTAGGGTCAGATGTATCTGCCGCAAATTTCATACCTCGTGTTTTAGATCCAGTATCTACACCATCATAATTGTTATTAGAACCATCAGATGAAGAATTAGGAGCATTTGTAGTTCCATCTGTAAAAGGAGTTATTCTCCAAGTAGAAGTAAGCGAAGAACTTTCAAAGTCTCCAAGTACAAGTGTTGGATTTATAGGTACAAAAACATTTTGTAGCTGAATTGTCTCAGTTAGAACTCCTGAAGCATTGTTTGCATCAGAAGCCGTTAATGTTACTTGGTAATCTGTTGTTTTGGTAACATCTGGATCTGCATTAAGGTAAATATACATAGGATCTTTTAACTCTTTAACAGCACTATTGATGTCTCCAAGTGTGTAAGTAACATTCTCAAGACTCGTATAAATTTCATTAATAACATTTTCAACGCTATCAAGATAAATCGGATCAGGGTCTTTTTCAAGTTTTTCATTACTTATAAGAAGCTCGTTGTTCTTAAGAGAACTGTAACCTTCACTATCTAAATATTCAAAGAAATAAACTTTGGTTATACTATCTAGATTTGTACTTAGATCTGTAGAATCTCCAAAATCCCAAACGTATTTAGTTGATTCATTAGATGTATTGACAAATTTTAAAACTCTAAAATCTTCTGGTTTTGGAGCGAAGCTAAAGTTTGCTTCTGGCAATGTAGCATCTGCTATAGACCCAGTATCTGGTAAATCAAACTCAAAGGCTTCTTCACAGCTTATTACGAAAACTATCGCAAATAAACTTAACGCAATTTTTATGGCGTTATTCAAGGTACTTAATTTATGTTTCATATTTTTATTTTTTGTGTATTAATAACCAGGGTTTTGCTTTAAAAGACCTTTACTCAAATTAATTTCTCTCGAAGGAATTGGCAATAGTAAAGCTCTAGCATTATAACTAGGATAAACTGATACATCTAAGTTATTATCTTCGGCTGAATGATTAGATAATACGTCATCAGCAACTCCAAATCTTAACAAATCAAAGAAACGTTGGTTCTCAAAAGCCAATTCTACTCTTCTTTCTAATAATAATTCTTCTATTGTTATTGAACCATCAGTGTCATTATCTAGACCAGCACGATTTCTAATAGCATTGAATGAAGCTAAAGCGGCTGCATCACTAGTACTAACTGCACCAGAACCTCGTAAAATTGCTTCTACATGCATTAATAATACATCTGCATAACGTAATACTGGCCAATCATTACCAGCAAGTCTAGGAAAAGTACCATATTTTGGTGCATCAGGATCTGTTGTAACATCGGTTCCTTCTGGTAAAAATTTTGCAACTTCAGCACTTAATGGAGCAGGAACACCAGGTGCAGACTCTTGTTCAGCATCATCACCAAAAGCAATATAAGAAACTGCCGTTCTATTACCTCCATTTTCATTAAAAGCAGTTACTAAATTAGGATTCACAATATTTAAACCATCTTGTCTTCCTTGACGTTTAAATGAAGTAAATTCAGATGAAAAACCTTGACTTTCGTTTGGATCTCCTGAAGTATATCTAACAGCAAAAATAATTTCACTGTTCATTTCATCGTAAAAAACATCTCTAAAATCAGCTTGTAAATTATAAGAACCTTCTGCTACAATTGCTTCACATAAATCTTTTGCACCATCAAAATCAGGTGATGGTTGAGACAAATAAACTTTTGCTAAAATTCCTTGAGCCGCAGCTTTTGAAGCTCTTGACTTAGCACTATTATCTAAATTAGCAATTGCATCTTCTAAATCTTTTACAATTTGTTCATAAACTGTTGCTTTTGGTTTTCTCGTAAAAAGTTCCGTTTCATCTGCAGCAGTTACTAAACTAGTTACCAATGGCACACCACCTATAGAATCATCATCACTTCCATAAAGTCTGATTAAATTAAAATATGCTAGGGCTCTCAAAAATTTAGCTTCCGCTGAATATTTTCCAACATTTGCGGCATTAGCAGCATTTAAAGAAGCAAGAATTGTATTTGCTCTAAAAATAATTTCATACATAGATTGATAATAATCTTCAGATTGTATGTTAATTGCTTCGGTTACATATCTATGAAAATCAGCCCTAGATCCTTCAAGGGTTGCACTTCTTGTATTGTCAGAACGATGCTCAGTTAAGAGATATTCAAACTGCACACCTCTGTTAAAGTTAGAACTATTTGTTTCAGTATTTTCATTTACACCTTGAAGTGCATCATACATTCCCAAAACTCCAGCCAAAATTTGTTCGTCGTTTTGATAAAATCCATCAGCAGCATTAACTGTGTCTGGAAGTGGGTTTAAAAACTCATCTGCATCACAAGAAATAAAAATTGTTCCTATTAGCGCAAAAAATAAATATTTTATATTTTTCATTATTATTTTTTTTAAGATTAAAAATTAACATTTAAACCAAATGAATACGTACTAAACAAAGGTGTACCTGCTCTTTGAGAACCATAAGATATAGGTGTATTGTTTGTGTCAATATATTCTGGGTTAAAACCGTGATAATCATCAGAAGTTATATAAATTAAATTCTGACCAGAAACATACATTCTTAATGATTGAATTCCGATTTTTGAGATTACATCATCAGGTAATGTATACCCAAGGTTTACATTACGTAACGATATATAGCCTGCATTTTGAACAATATCATCAGTAAAAATTTTCGCTTTAAGGAAAGACACATCTGGTATCGTTCCATTAGCAACTAGGGCTTCTGGCGCACCATCTAGCGTAGCACCACTAAAATGATAGAAATATTGGTCCCCAACGTTTCTTACCTGTGCTCCTTGACTTCCTTGAACCATTACAGAGAAATCAAAATTACCCATTTTAAAGTCATTAGTTAAACTCCAAGTAATATCTGCATAAGGATCTCCAAGAATAGTCTTATCATCATCAGTAATTATACCATCACCATTTAAATCTTTAACAATAATATCTTCTGCTTGTCCATTAATTCTGTTATATGGAGTATCCCAGTATTCTTTTGATATTTCTTTGTCTACAACATATCCATAAAAAGAAGAAATTGGATTACCAACTTTATTTATCCACTGTGTATTTCTTCCAAATCCATCTACAGTTAAATTCCCGTCATCGTTACCAAAATTTAGCAATTCGTTTCTATTCATAGAAGCTATTATAGTTGAAGACCAACTAAAGTCTTCCGTAGCAATATTTTTGGTTCTCAATTCTAATTCCAAACCTCTGTTTTCTACTTCTCCTTTATTTACGATTCCTCCACTAAATCCAGTAACATAAGAAACATCTTGATCTAATAATAATTCATCACTAGTTCTCTTATAATAGTCTAAAGAACCAGATATTCTGTTGTTAAAAAACCCATAATCTAGTCCAATGTTAAGTTCCCTAGACGCTTCCCATTGTAATAATGGATTTGCAATGTTTAAAGCTGAAAAACCTGCTAATATAGCCCCATCATCTCCAATATAATTGGTAGATTGTAATAAAGCTAAATAAGGCCAAGTATTTGTTACATCACTTCCTGTACTAAAGTTTTCGTTTCCTGTAAGACCATAAGCTGCTTTAAATTTTAGGTTACTTATAACATCGTTATCTTCTAAGAAACTTTCTTTAGAGACATTCCAACCAACAGATGCTGCTGGGAAATTACCCCATTTAGAATTAATTCCAAAAACAGAACTACCATCTCGTCTGAAAGAAGCATTGAATAAATATTTATCTGCATAAGAATAGTTAAACCTTGCAAAATAACCAGTCTTTCTTCTCGTAAGATTTATTTGACCATCTAATGGCTTGGTAATAACTGTTGCTCCTTGTAAGTTTTTAAGCAAATCATTAGAATATCCACTACCATTAGTAGTTTCAGTTTCAGATGTTCTTTGTTGAATTGTAGCACCTAATAAAAAATTAAATTCGTGATCTCCAACATATTTATTGTATGATAAAGTATTGTCTGAAATTAATCTAGTTCTAAATCTATTTCTTAACTCAAAATCAGCTCCATTTGAGTGATGGTATTCTGTACCATTCCATCTTGTTCTTTTACCGTCTTCTAATGTGATACCTAAAGAAGTCTTTGCAGTAAGTCCATCTAAAATTTTATAACTCAAGTATGTAGAACCTAATATTTTAGTTTTAAATTCATAGTGTTCTCTTTCAACATATTGAGCATATGGATTTTGATCTCCAGATGTACGAGAAGTAGTACTACTACCATCACCATTTATATCTAATTCATCTAAATGATCTTCTCTAAAATAATCTCCTACACCAACATTTGGATAAGCATCTCTATCTATAAATTGAAGCGTTTCTGCTGTATGATAAATAGGTAACCAAGGCGATTGTCTTATTGGATTGTGAATAGACGTAGGCAATGCTCTTTTCTTTGAGTAGGAAGGTGTAACACTAACTCCAAACTTAATATTTTCTGACAACTTAGTATCTACTTTTACTTTTGCAGAGTATACTTTGTAATCGTCTGTTATCACAACTCCTTCATCATGAAGATATCTAAAAGATACACTAAACTTTGTAGTTTCAGAACCTCCTCTTGCCGCAAAAGAATGACTTGTAATAAAACCTCCATCAAAGAAAACTTCTTGCCAATCTCTATCAATACCTGTTACTTTTGCTAATTCTTGAGCGTATAAAGTACCATTTGTATTAGTACCTGTCTCAGCTAATTCTAGAGCTGCCCAGTCCGAAAGACTTCTTGAGTAGTCTTCACTTCCAAAAGCTTGTTTATAACCTGTATAAGTGTCGTAAGTAAATTTTGTTTTTCCAGATTTTCCAGATTTGGTGGTAATTAAAATTACACCATTAGACCCTTCACTACCATAAATAGCTGCAGATGCTGCATCTTTTAATACTTCAAAAGATTCTACATCATTCATATCTAAAATACCAAGAAAATCAGAATCTACTATTATACCGTCAACTACTATTGCTGGTCCTGAATCAGATGAAATAGACCCAGTACCTCTAATTCTAATAGTAGGTGCACCACCAGCTTCTGCAGAAGTTGCTTGAATATTAACACCAGATACTTGACCAATTAAAGCATCATCTACCCTTGCTACTGCAATTTGATCTAAATTTTCGTTTACAACTTTTGAAATTGAACCTGTAAGATGAGATTTTTTTTGCGTTCCATAACCTACAACAACAATTTCGTCTAATTGTGAAGCATCTTCAACTAATGTAATATTTAATTCTTTTTGTGCATCAATAATAATAGATTGAGCAGCAAATCCTAAATATAAAAAACGAAGTACATCTCCCTTTTTAACTTTAATAGTATACTTACCATCAAAATCTGTTTGTGTTCCTTTATTACTATTTAATATAGTAATTGTAACTCCTGGTAAAGCAGAATTACTAGGAGCATCTTTTACAACACCTTTCAGAGTATATTCTCCCTGTGCGTAAAAAGAAATACTTACAAACATTAATAGTAATAATGTTATTTTAAATTTTAACTTCATAATTTTTATTTTTTGTTTAAAAAAGTAATTAATTATTTATTGGCGTACCAATCTGGTTCACCAAATTTAGATATAAAATTGGATAATAAAAAAAATATGATAACTATTTACAAAAAAACCCATTTAATTCGTAAATAGGTTCTTAATTCAATAATTCAAAGTTTAACTCTACTCAATAATAATTTTTTTAGTCCCTACAAGTTCGTTACTTGAAACTTTTAATACATAAATTCCTTTTGCTAATTTAGAAGTATCAATTCTGTTGTTATTTACAGAAGAAAAGTTTACAACTTTTTTACCTATTAAATTATACATTGCAATACCTGTAATTTCTCTAGTTGAAGAAACTTGTATAAAATCTTTTGCTGGATTAGGATATGCACTAATTTGTGAAGAAAAGAAATCATCTACAGAAGCTGTAGCTCCTTCATTAGTCATAGACACTTCATCAATTCTAATTTCGTGCTGTCCATTAGACCAAGCATAACCTTTACTATTAGAACCTGTTACATCACGACCAATACCTCTTAAAAAAATCGCTATACTCGTATTAGACCCAGTACTAAAAGTTATTTCTCTTGTTCTAAAATCTTTATCCCCTGGATAATCTAAAATCTCAGAAACTAAGTTATTAGATGCATTTTCTACATCAGCAATATCCGGATAACCAAAATCTCTAGAAACACCATCAGCAGCCGCAGGATAAGCTGGTGTATACCCACTTGTATAAGCTGAACCTGCTAAAATTCTTACATCTAATTGAGAAGACAAAGCATCAGTTCCTTTAGCTTCAAAATTGTACACATATGTAAATTTATAGTCTGTATTTGCTAATACAGCAATTTCTTGATACATCACGTCAGATTCTGTATCATCAAATTTTGCTCCAAAAGATGTATCTGAATTCCAAGATGAAGATTCAAGTTGATCTCCTAAGTCTTTATTCATCCATCCTGCACAAGAACAATCAGAACTACCTGTTCTAGCCAATGGATCTAAAGTAGCATTTAAGACCACAGGATCTTGAGCCGACATAGACAAGCTACTAATTGCAAAAATAAAAAGTAATGTTTTTTTCATAAGAAAGTGTTTAAGTATTTATAAAATTTATAAAACCAACAAACTGGATTACCAATTTGGTTTACCAAAAATAGAAATAATTTTGGAGGATAAAAATTATAAATAGATTTTTTTTTTAAAAAATCTATTTTTTAAATAGTTAAAAAAAACCGAACTTATAAAGTCCAGCTTTTTAATAAATTTAGTTGAAAAAAAATTATTTAATCGTTATCAACTTTGACACTGAACTATATCCATCTTCAATTTTTACAATATACAAACCACTTTTTAGTCTTGAAACATCTAAATTGGCGTTTTGAACGATGTCAATCATCTTTTTTTCTAGTACTTTTCTTCCATCAATACTATAAATATTGATTTCTTTTATATTTTGACTTACACTTTTAATATAAAGGACATTGTTTGCTGGAACAGGGTAAATAGCGATTTCATTTAAGGCATTATAATTATTTACTGATAAGCTTGAAGCACCATAAAACTCAATTTCGCCCACTGCACTCCATGCACTTTCTCTGCTATCTCCATCACTATTAAATCTACCAAAACCAATTAATTTTATATAACGAGCATTTACACCTCCAGAAATTTCATATTGATTAAAATCTGTTGTTCCTGTTGCTGTTAATAATAAATCGTCTGAAATTGGAAGTTTTTTTGTAAAATCTGCTAGATCTGTTCCTGTTGATGAAGCCCACACTTGAAATCCGAAAGAATCTGATTTATTGGTAGTAGTAAATTGTACCACATTCACTTCACGTGTACTTCCTAAATCGTATATTATATATTCTCCATCACCTTTATAATCTCCAGATAAAACAGCATCATCATCTGCTGCCCAAACAGATCCATTATCTTTATCTAAAGTATTTGTAGCATAATTAGTTTTTGGACTGGAATGATTTTCATCTTGTTGTTCTGAAAACGAATGAACACTTACTGGATCATTAACATCTCCTGTATTTATTAAATCGTAGATACTTGTTAAATCTGCTCCGTTTTGAGTAATACTAAGCATTCTAACAATATCATCACCTCCTGCAACTTGCGTAAAAGTTACTGAACCCGTTCTAGCACTTGTTGTATCGTTTTTTGTAACTGTTATAGAAACTGTAGCATTTCCTGTCCCTGAATTTACATCAATCGTTATCCAAGAATCATTTGAAGCTGCTGTCCAAGCAATATTAGCAGTAACAGAAACATCGTAACTTTCAGCAATAGGATCTAATACTGATAAGCTACTCACTGTTAAAGATTCTGATACTGTAATTGTACAATCTCCATTTGTAATGTTAGCTCCAGTATAATCTGCAAAACAAGCTCCAATGCCATGACCAACCATAGCATCTGTTGTTGGGACATAAGTACCCATATCTGCACCTTTTCCTGTTGCTCCAGAGAATGTAAAAATCTCTCCACTTGCAGTTGCTGTAATACCTGCTTCTTCAGAAAAACCGGGTGAAGTTGCACCTAGTGAAGTACCTACAAATACATTACCTGTATAAGTTAACCCAGTTCCTAAATTATTAAACGCAGTTTCACTATCACCAGAAATAACAGCTGTTAAATTTGGATCTGACTCTGCAAAGTAAATTAAATTGTTAGATACAGTTCCTCTCGGATCTGTAGATCCTTTGTCTTCATTATAAAATAAAGGAGCATTAGTATTTATAATAGTATTGTTAGAAAGATTGATGTTTTCAACTTTTTGATAACCATTAGAAACATTATCAGAAGTACAAGCTACAGCTGCATTTGCACTTCCTCCTAAAAACGTAATTCCATTATTCCATTTTGCATTGCTGACTTCAGTAATACAATCTTGAATATAATTGTTTGTAATTGTATGTTCACTATCTACAATTCTAATACCACCTGTACCCTCTACATCTTCACCTAAAAAGTAATTACCATCTAAAGTCGCATTAGAGCCGTGTCTTAAAACTAAAGAACCTCTACATCTTCTAAACGTATTATTTGTATAGGTGTTTCCTTTACTTTTATTCGTTATAATTTCATTTTCTCCATCTGCCTGTACAAAATAATTATTGCTTACAATTGCTTTGCTATTTACCATTTGGTTAGAGCTTGTTCCAATACGAATAGTTTCACTATCACCTGAATTTGATAATGCGTCTCCGTTAGCTTTTGTGCCATACTTTTCGGTCATTTTTTCATAATTAAAGAAATAATTATTCATTATTTTATGACCTACTTCTTGACAACTATTGTTTATTTCAGGTTCACCATCCGCAACATTTGGAAATGCATTATATGCATATTCTCCTAAAATGATAGCACCTGCACTAACTTTATTCATAAAAGAACAATTAATGACAGTATTGTAAGTTCCATATAAAACAATCCATCTGTGTTTTGAGATTTGTTCATCTGCTAGATCTTCTGCTAGTTCACTTGATTCTATTCCTAAACCGTCAATTACACAATTTTGAATAGTGCTGTGATGTGCATAATCATAACCATTTCTAAATTCGATAAAATTACTTGCCCCATAACCTCCTTTCCAATGAAAACCATCCACAACTAAATACTCTCCAGTAGCAGTTACATCTCCATCACTTTCTCCTCCAATAGTTAACCTAGGTCCACCTGTAAAAATAACCCCTCCAGGAGTTTCTGCTCTAAAAGTAACTGGATTTTCTGCTGTACCTGAACCCAAGAAAATCATTCTTTCATCTGTACTATATGTCCCATTTTTTAAGATGATTTCATCACCAGGTTGATAAATAACATTTCGAAGATCTTCTGGATCATCAATATTATAGGTTGTTTGACCTATTATCGAAATAGAAAATAGTAAAAATAATTGAAGCGTAATTTTTTTCATTTTTAAAGTATTAATTATTTGGTTTACCTAATTGTTTACTAAAATACGAATAAATTTAAATTTTAAAAAAAATAAATAATTAACATCATACTGATTTAAAGTATTTTAGATAATTTGCTTACACATTATATACCCCTCCATTTATAGCTGAAGTTGCTCCTGTTATAAAACCATTATATTCAGATGCTAAATATAAAATTGCAGGAGCAACATCAACCGAGTTTTGGGCTCTTTCTGTTGAAACACCCATAATGAAAATTATTTTCTTCATTAATTAGATATTGTAATTAGTCTCGATTGGTTTAACTGGCTTCCAGAAACTTTAATTATATAGGACCCATTGCTTAATATAGAAACATCAAGAGCCTCTTTAGTGGGGTTTTTGATTGCTTTTTCTATAACTTTTCTTCCATCTATTGTATACACCTCTATCTTATCAGCTTCTTGGTGCAGGCCGCTAAAGTGTATACTATTTTTAGCCGGATTTGGAAAAATAGAAAATCCTATATTAGATTCTGAAGTTGCTAGTGATAGCGTTTCAACTTCTTGAATACTAAAATTTGCAAACAATATATTTTCGTCTCTAAGGTCTTGTGAATTAATTAGACTTCTATAAATCCCCCATTTTGGCCTTACAAATTCTGCATTTTGCCTCCAATTGACAATGTCATTATTTGTATATGTAAATAGAACAGAGTTATCGCTTATCTTTTTTATTTCTATATCATAAGTTCCGGAAATTCCGTATTCTATTCTTTCAGTAACTTCCATCCAGGTATCAACCAGAGGTAATAAATCGGTTTGTGCCAATGTGATTTGTGTTTCCGTTTCAGCATAGCGCAATTCTAAGCGGTCTGGACTTCCTTTACGTGCTGTTAGCGTATACATTGGCATACTTGCTAAAGAACCTCCAACGGATTTTAACTGGTGTAAATGCGTAAAATTTGGAGAGGACTGAAACCCGCTTGATAATTTAAATTTCCATTTATAAATCACTTTTTCTCCAACGATACCAAGTAAGTTATCTGGCGATTGATCATATGTTTTTATTTCATTACGTTGCCTATCAAACTTAATACATCTATCATCATCTGGTGACACATGAATATAAAAACGAAAAACATTTGCATTTAAATCAGTATCATAAACTTCATCAATATGGTCACCAAAGCTTGTATGATTGCAATCAGGCACTTCAATTGGATTATAGCCAGGAGCTAAAACTGATGTAATTAAATTATAAGTATTTCCCGGACCGTCTGCATCTAAAACAACTTGTCCATGAATATTAAGAGATATAAAAAGAAAAGTTAAAACATATAAATATTGCATTCTGTACTAGATTAATTTCTCGATTATTTACCTTTCGTTTGGTTTCTCTACTGATGCTAATGTAGCATTTTGAAACCTCATAATAGTTGCCTTTGGTAGATTATAGGCTAATAGTAAGTCATAAATGAAAGTCTCCTAGTTGAGGTTCTTTATTAGTTTACTTAGATTTTTTTCTATTAGGGATATTCATTAAGACTTTTTCTTTTTACAACAGATATATAAGTTACTTAAACGACCTTTTTAAATAAATATGACATAGTTATTTAAATTACCTCGCAAACTTTAATTGCTAAACTACTAAAAAAGTACTAATAATTTGGATTATTTAATATAGCAAAAACACTTTAAAAAAGAGTTTAAATGAAATGGGGTCTATAAGTACTGTGTATGTCTTTAAAGGAAGCGTAAAGGGTTACAATACACTCAGTAGTTTGTGTTTTTTATATGTTTCTGTAAACTCTCTAAGCCTATAAAGGTCTTGGAGGAATAAGTTCGATAACTTGATTGTGTTGTGTACAATTTATCCCCAAGAATAATTTATTGTTTTTAGGAATAATTATAATTTATATTTATATATTGAATATTCTAATTTTAAAACTATGACCTTAATATTATTTTATATTAAAATTGCTGGTTTAAATCTTCTTATTTACGGCTTTGCAAACAATAATATAGCTTCATCTGCAAATAAAAACTCTTCAATTGCTTTTTGGCTTGGGTTACTTGGACCCATAGGGACAGTAATTTGTTTATTTCAATATATAAAACCAAGTTGGAAAAAAGTTTTTTTTGGCTTTGGAAGGTTTTGTTTTTGGGCAATTGGAACGCAAATATTGGGAGAAATTGGCATTGTTGAGGAGGATACTAAAGGGCTACTTTTATTGTTTATTGGAACTCCGTTCATATTGCGTGGTAAAAATATGTTTAACTACTCCGTCAAAAAAGAACTTGATATCAATAAAAATATTGAACCAATTAAAAATGGAAAAGATATTATGAAAAATAGAGCCCTTAGAATAATTCTTAAGATAATATTCTCAATATTAATATATTTTTTATTTGCTTTGATAGGGTTTTTTCATATGACTGTAAATGATAGATTTTTTATTAGTGGCTGGTTTATTTGGTCTCCTTTTTTGGTGATATACTTACTTTGTTTTTCTAAGTTTGGTAATAGATACATTTGGAAAAAACACCTTCACACAAAGGATGAAGCAAATATTAATATTGAACCAACTAAAAGTCGGAAAGATATTATTGACATAAACTTAAAAAACGAAGCAATAGCATATTTAAAAAAAGGTAATGAAGAATTTAAAAATGATAACTATAAAACTGCAATCAAATATTACACTAAATCTATTGAAACTTTCACAGATTTAAAGGAAGCCTACAAAAATAGGTCATTAGCTTTTAAAAAATTAAATCTCACAGAGAAGGCTAACAAGGATTATGATAAATTTTTAGAACTTAGTAAAAAAGAAAGTTCCTTTCTGAAAAGAGATTCAAAAAAAGAAAAACGAACGTTTTCAATTATGAATATTATTGGTCCACTAGTATGCTTTTCCTTGATTGCTGCCCTCTCTTATTTTACTGATATCTCCCGTGCTTATTTTTATTTAGGTATTTTGCTTGTGTTGATTTGGGCTGTATTTTTTAGTAATGATAAGGATTCTTGAAACAGAGTCATTTGTAAGGTTCAAAACAAAAAATTAAATATTCTGAAATGGCAAAATATACAGAACTTGATTATGTGAAGTTTTTAAAAAAGTATTATAACGAAGAAACATTTAAGGGGAAAGGTGACTATTTAGACTAAAGGATAAATTCGCAACTTGCTATTTATATGGGTTATTGTGAATTTTAATCACTTTAAAGAGATGTAATGTTGATTCTCTACTATCTGTAAAAGTCAATAATAATTTCAGCGACTTATTCTATCAACAAACTTATCGCGGACTAAATGCGGACTAAATGTGGACTAAATAATAAAATAAAAAACCCCAACTAACTCATTTAAAGAGTGTTAGGGTTTAATTATGCGGAGAAAGAGGGATTCGAACCCCCGGACCTGTTACAGTCAACAGTTTTCAAGACTGCCGCATTCGACCGCTCTGCCATTTCTCCAGAAGTCTCATCAGAAATTCTCTGAATTCGGGTGCAAATATAGAAAGCTTTTTTAAGTATGTAAAACAAAAAAGGTATTATTTTTTATTATTTTGAATATCGTATAATAATTCAGCTATCCTCTTTAAATTCAACTTGTCTTTAGATATAAAAAAAGACTAGAAATGATCATAAAATATAGAAAAATTAAAATTCCTGGGGAGACTTTAGTATATTTGCAACTTACTTTAATACAAAAAAATATGTCATTTAATTCTTTTGGAAATTTATTAAAAGTTACAACATACGGAGAGTCTCATGGAACTGCAATTGGTGGTGTTATTGATGGTTTTCCTGCTGGTTTAGAAGTCGACTTAGAAGCAATTCAAGAAGAATTGAATCGAAGGAAACCTGGACAATCTAAAATTGTCACACAGCGTAAAGAACCTGATACTGTAGAGTTTCATTCTGGTATTTTTGAAGGAAAAACTACAGGAACTTCCATTGGATTTATCATTAAAAACACCAATCAAAAATCGAAAGACTATAATCACAATACTAATATTTACAGACCTTCTCATGCAGATTATACGTATGATAAAAAATTTGGAATTAGAGATTATAGAGGGGGTGGAAGAAGTTCTGCACGTGAGACGGCAAACTGGGTAGTTGCAGGCGCACTGGCAAAGCAACTAATAGCAAGCATAGAAATTAATGCTTATACTTCTTCTGTTGGAGAAATCTTCATTGACAAACCATACCAAGAATTAGATTTCTCTAAAACTGAAACGAACATTGTTCGTTGTCCTGATGCAATTTCTGCAGAAAAAATGATCACAAAAATACAAGAAATCCGAAAAGCTGGAGATACAATTGGAGGTACAATTACCTGTGTTGCTCAAAATGTACCTGTGGGTCTAGGGGAACCTATATTTCACAAGCTACATGCACAACTAGGTAGCGCAATGCTCTCTATTAACGCTGTAAAAGGTTTTGAATTTGGAAGTGGTTTTTGTGGAGCAAAGATGAAGGGTTCTGAACACAATGATGTTTTTAACGCAGATTGTTCAACACAGACTAATTTATCTGGTGGAATACAAGGTGGAATTAGCAATGGAATGGACATTTACTTTAGGGTAGCCTTTAAACCAGTTGCAACTATTATGAGTTCTCAGCAAACGATAAACTCTGAAAATGAGCTAACGGAAATTACAGGCAAAGGAAGACATGACCCTTGTGTGGTACCAAGAGCTGTACCTATCATAGAAGCAATGACTGCTTTAGTTTTAGCAGATTTTTGGTTATTGAACAGAACAAGAACAATCTAACATATTCCTGACGTTACATGAATAAAAAAAGTATAAGCTTTCAATATAAAATCTAAATTTATCATCTGAAATGATACATATTATATACTCCCCCAGGGTTTGAGAGACAGGTTATACTTTATTGATATTGTGCGTGCTTTTGCTATTATAATGATGCTGCAAGGTCATTTTATAGATACTCTTTTGGATAATTCTTACCGGAATTTAAACTCTGATGGCTTTGCCTTATGGTCTTTTTTTAGAGGTATTACTGCACCAATATTTTTCACAATATCTGGATTAATTTTCACTTATCTTTTGTTAAAGGCAAAAGAAAAAGGATTAGAAAATTACCGAATAAAAAAAGGGGTTACCAGAGGTTTTTATTTAATTAGTATTGGATATTTTATCCGGATTAATTTTAAAAATTTTTTTTTAGGTACTATATCCAGTTCTTTTTTTGCGGTAGATGTTTTACAATGTATTGGAGTAAGTTTAATCTTAACAGTCAGTATCTTTTTTCTGTGTAATAAAAAAGTGATTTTTTTTTCAATAGCCACCCTGATTTTAGGAATCATAATATTCGTCTTTGAACCTTTATACAGAGTGCTTAACATCGAAGGGGTTCCGCTTGTGATTCATAATTATATTTCTAAGAGTAATGGTAGTGTTTTTAGAATACTCCCTTGGTATGGCTATTCTTCAATTGGCGCCTTTATAGCAACTTTGTTTTACTGGAACCTAGGTAAAAAACACTTTAAAACTATCCTAATTTCTTCATTCATATTTATAGGTTTAACACTCATCGTTTATTCTTCAAATATTCTGATACAAGTCTTTGATATTACTAGAATTGAAGTAATAAGTGAGGCTGCAAATTATAATTATTTATTTACAAAATTGGGTTATGTACTCCTCTATTTTGCTTTCTTTTATAGCTTAGAAAAAAAATTAAAGCATTCTCTAATTTTAAAAATTGGGAAAAACACCTTAGCTATTTATGTCATTCACTTTATACTTTTATATGGTAGTTTTTTTGGATTTGGAATCAAAATGTTAGGTAGGAATTTGTCACCAATTGAAGTTGGTATTGGTGCATTATTATTTTTAATTCTTGTTCTCTACACCAGTTTTAATTATACAAAATTGAGTCCCTTTTTTAAACGATGTACTACTAAACTACGAATCCCTATTCTTTATTTTAAAAATTAAATTCAAAAAAAAAAAAGCGAAACTTAATGTTTCACTTTATTCTTTTATGCCTGACCGGTAGGTCCAAAATTCATTGGAATGGGAGGTTGCTCATAATCTTTAATTTCCCCATGTGCTTGTTCAAACTTTCTAATATTTTCTCCTAAAGCTTTGGCTAACCTTTTTGCGTGTTGTGGCGTTAATATAATTCTAGATTTCACTTTTGCCTTTGGAACACCTGGCATAATATTAATAAAATCAAGAATAAACTCTGACATTGAGTGATTAATAATTGCCAAATTAGAATAGGTTCCTTCTGCAATTTCTTGATCTAATTCAATATTTATTTGTCCGTCTTTATTTTTATTTTCTCCCATAATTTATGTCGTTAAATTGTTTAATTTTTAAAAAGATACAAAAAATAAAAGTTGAATTGAATACAGTAATTAAATTACGATAAACAATTCAACTTTTAAATAATTATCCGGTGAAACGGGTATTATAAACTTTGTTCTATTTCGTCTTTTGGACCAACTAGAATTTTTTCGTAAGCTCTCATACCTGTACCTGCTGGAATTCTCTTACCAACAATTACATTTTCTTTTAAACCTTCTAACATATCTATTTTACCACTCACAGCAGCTTCATTTAATACTTTTGTAGTTTCCTGGAAGGAAGCTGCAGAAATAAACGATTTTGTTTGTAGTGATGCTCTTGTAATACCTTGTAAAACTTGTTCTGCAGTTGCTGGCTTTGCATCTCTTGCTTCTACTAAGTTATGATCATTTCTTCTTAATAAAGAATTTTCATCTCTTAACTGACGCGCAGAAATAATTTGACCTGCAACAATATTTTCAGAATCTCCAGCATTTTCAACAACTTTCATTCCATAAATAGCATCATTGTCTTTGATAAAGTCAATTTTATGAATTAATTGATTCTCTAAAAGTAAAGTATCCCCAGAATCAATAATTTTAACTTTACGCATCATTTGACGCACAACAACTTCGAAATGTTTGTCGTTAATTTTCACACCCTGTAAACGATATACTTCTTGTATTTCATTAACTAAGTATTGCTGAACAGCAGAAGGCCCTTTTATTCTCAAAATATCTGAAGGAGTCGTTGCTCCATCTGATAAAGGCATACCTGCTTTAATAAAGTCATTCTCTTGAACTAAAATTTGGTTAGAAAGTTTTACTAAATACTTAGTAATATCTCCCGTTTTAGATTCAATAATAATTTCTCTATTACCACGCTTTATTTTCCCGAAAGAAACAACACCATCAATCTCTGAAACAACAGATGGATTAGAAGGGTTACGCGCTTCAAATAATTCTGTTACACGTGGTAAACCTCCTGTAATATCTCCTGCTTTACCAGATTTTCTAGGTATTTTAACTAAAGTATGACCAGATACAACTTCATCTCCATCATTAACCATTATGTGTGCACCTACTGGTAAACTGTATGAACGTATAGCGTTACCATCTTTATCTTCTATAATTAAAGATGCAATCAATTTCTTGTTTTTAGAATCGATCATTACAATTTCCTGGAAACCAGTTTGCTCATCAACTTCTACAGAGTAGTTAACACCTTGTGTTAAGTTGTCAAACTTCACTTTACCACCAAATTCAGAGACAATAATACCGTTAAATGAATCCCATTGAACAATCACATCTCCTTTTTTAATTGATTTACGCTCTTTATCAAAAATAATAGAACCATAAGGAAGAATATTTGTACTTTGAGTAATTCCTGTTTTCTTATCGATAATTTTAATTTCTGCAGTTCTTGAAATTACAATATCAATTTCTTTACCTTCATTGTCTTTTCCAGTAACTGTACGTAAATCATCAATAATAACTTTACCTTCAAACTTAGCAATTAATTTATTTTCTTCAGAAATATTACCAGCAACCCCACCAACGTGGAATGTACGTAATGTTAACTGAGTACCAGGCTCTCCAATAGATTGTGCTGCAATTACACCAACTGCTTCACCAATCTGTACTTTGTTCAGGGTTGATAAACTTTGACCATAACATTTTGCACAAATACCTTTTAAAGACTCACAAGTTAATGCAGATCTTACTTCTAATCTATCAATACCAGATTCCTCAATAGCGATGGCAAATTGTGAAGAAATTGGTTGATTTGCTTCAATTATAGCTTCTCCCGATAATGGATGATATACAGCATGTAAAGAAACACGTCCTTCAATTCTATCTGACAAAGATTCTACAATCTCATCATTTTTCTTTAATGGAGTAACTTCCAATCCTCTTAATGTTCCACAATCCTCTTCGTTAATAATAACGTCTTGAGAAACATCTACCAATCTACGAGTTAAGTAACCAGCATCTGCAGTTTTTAATGCAGTATCTGCTAAACCTTTACGTGCACCGTGTGTAGAGATAAAGTATTCAAGAATTGATAATCCTTCCTTAAAGTTAGAAAGAATTGGATTCTCAATAATTTCTCCACCACCTGCTGTCGATTTTTTAGGTTTTGCCATTAATCCACGCATACCTGTTAACTGACGAATTTGTTCTTTCGAACCCCTTGCACCAGAATCAAGCATCATATATACTGAGTTAAACCCTTGTTGGTCTTCACGTAAATTTTTCATAGATAATTCAGTCAATCTATTGTTGGTAGAACCCCAAACATCAATTACCTGATTGTAACGCTCTTTTTGCGTTAACATACCCATATTATAGTTCCCTACAATTACATCCACCTCTTTGTTGGCTTCATTAATCATAGATTGCTTTTCTTTAGGAATAATGATATCACCCAATGAGAATGACAAACCACCTTGAAAAGCGAATTTATATCCCATGTTTTTTATTTGATCTAAGAAATCTCCTGTTGTTGGAATATCTGTAGCTTTTAAAATATCACCAATAATTCCACGTAAATTTTTCTTAGTCAATACCTCATTAATATAACCCGCAGCAGCTGGAACAACTTCATTAAATAAAACTCTACCTACGGTAGTTTTTATAATTTTGGTTACTTGCGCTCCGTTCTCGTCAGTATCTTGAGTTCTTACTTTAATTCCAGCATTTAAGGCAACTTTTTCTTCGTTAAAAGCGATCGTTACTTCTTCTGGTGAATAGAAAGTTAATCCTTCTCCTCGAATTGGTAATTCTGGAGTAGAAATTCTTTCTTTTGTCATATAGTATAAACCAAGTACCATATCCTGAGAAGGTACTGTTACTGGTGCACCATTTGCAGGGTTCAAAATATTATGGGAAGCCAACATTAATAATTGTGCTTCTAAAATTGCCTCTGGTCCTAAAGGTAAGTGAACCGCCATTTGATCTCCATCAAAATCGGCATTGAATGCAGAACACGAAAGTGGGTGTAACTGAATTGCTTTACCTTCAATTAATTTTGGTTGAAATGCTTGTATACCTAGTCTGTGTAGTGTAGGGGCTCTGTTTAATAAAACAGGATGTCCTTTAATTACATTTTCTAGAATATCCCAAACAACAGGTTCTTTTCTATCTATTATTTTCTTTGCAGATTTTACTGTTTTTACAATCCCTCTTTCAATTAGTTTTCTAATTACAAAAGGCTTGTAAAGTTCAGCTGCCATATCTTTTGGGATACCACATTCTGAAAGCTTTAATTCTGGTCCAACAACAATTACAGAACGTGCAGAATAATCAACACGCTTTCCTAATAAGTTTTGACGGAAACGTCCTTGTTTTCCTTTTAATGAATCTGATAAAGATTTTAAAGGCCTGTTAGATTCTGTTTTTACTGCTGATGATTTACGTGTATTATCAAATAATGAATCTACAGATTCTTGTAACATACGTTTTTCATTACGTAAAATAACTTCAGGAGCTTTTATCTCTACCAATCTTTTTAAACGATTGTTTCTAATAATTACTCTTCTGTATAAATCATTTAAGTCCGAAGTTGCAAAACGACCTCCATCTAATGGAACCAAAGGACGTAATTCTGGTGGAATTACGGGTACCGCTTTGACAATCATCCATTCTGGATTATTTTCTCTATTTTTTTGAGAATCTTTAAACGATTCAACAACATTCAAACGTTTTAATGCTTCTGTTTTACGTTGCTTAGAAGTTTCTGTATTTGCTTTGTGTCTTAATTCAAAAGACAAAGCTTCTAAATCAATACGAGCTAATAAATCAATTAAACACTCTGCACCCATTTTTGCAATAAACTTATTCGGGTCAGCATCGTCTAAATATTGATTTTCTTGTGGTAACTCTTCGGCAATATCTAAGTATTCTTCTTCCGTTAAGAAGTCCATTTTTTGTAATGGTTCTCCTTCCACATTCTTTGCAATACCTGGCTGAATTACTACGTATCTTTCGTAGTAAATAATCATATCTAACTTTTTAGATGGCAACCCTAAAAGGTATCCCATTTTGTTAGGTAATGATCTAAAGTACCAAATATGAGCTACAGGTACCACTAAATTAATGTGACCAACTCTATCTCTACGTACTTTCTTTTCTGTTACTTCTACACCACAACGATCACAAACAATTCCTTTGTAGCGAATTCTTTTGTATTTTCCACAAGCACATTCATAATCCTTTACAGGACCAAAAATACGCTCACAAAATAAACCATCTCTTTCGGGTTTGTGGGTACGATAGTTTATTGTTTCTGGTTTTAAGACTTCACCTTTAGAAATTTCTAAAATAGCTTCTGGTGAAGATAAACCAATTGAGATTTTATTAAACTTTTTTACAGTGTACTTTTCTTGTTTTCTTGCCATGTCTTTTAAGTAAGTATTCAGTTGGCAGTATTCAGTTTTCAGTAACTTAATTGCTACTGAAAACTGGTTACTGAAAAAATTTATTCTTCTAATCTAACGTCTAAACCTAAACCTTTCAGTTCATGCATTAATACGTTAAATGATTCTGGTAAACCTGGTTCTGGCATTACTTCGCCTTTTACAATACTTTCGTATGTTTTAGCTCGACCCATTACATCATCTGATTTTACCGTTAAGATTTCTCTCAAGATACTCGATGCGCCATATGCCTCAAGTGCCCAAACTTCCATCTCTCCAAAACGTTGACCTCCAAATTGAGCTTTACCTCCTAAAGGTTGTTGTGTAATTAATGAATAAGGTCCAATAGAACGTGCATGCATTTTATCTTCAATCATGTGTCCTAACTTAATCATATAAATGATACCAACAGTTGCTGGTTGATCGAAACGTTTTCCTGTTCCTCCATCATATAAGTAAGTATGTCCAAATCTTGGTACACCAGCTTCATCTGTAATTTCATTGATTTGATCTAAAGAAGCTCCATCAAAAATTGGTGTTGCATATTTAGTTCCTAATTTTTGACCTGCCCAACCAAGAACAGTTTCATAAATCTGACCAATATTCATACGAGAAGGTACACCTAATGGGTTTAAAACGATATCTACAGGGGTTCCGTCTTCAAGGAAAGGCATATCTTCTGCTCTAACAATACGAGCAATAATACCTTTATTTCCGTGACGACCTGCCATTTTATCACCAACTTTTAATTTACGTTTCTTAGCAACATAAACTTTCGCTAGTTTTAAAATTCCTGCTGGTAATTCATCTCCTACAGAAATCGTAAACTTTTGACGACGTAAAGAACCTTGTAAATCATTTACTTTAATTTTGTAGTTGTGAACCAACTCACCTACAAATCTATTTAAATCTTTATCCGTTGTCCATGAACCTGTTAAATGAATGTAGTCATCTACAGAATTTAACATTTTAAGTGTGTATTTTTTACCTTTTGGTAAAACTTCTTCACCTAAATCATTAAAGACTCCTTGAGATGTTTTTCCACTAATTAACGTGAATAATTTATCTATTAATTGATCTTTTAAAGTTTCGAATTTTGATACAAAAGAGGCTTCTAAAGCAACTAATGCTTCTTTATCTCTTAATCTCTTGTTTTTATCTTTAACAGCTCTTTTAAATAATTTTTTATCTATTACTACACCTCTTAATGATGGAGAAGCTTTTAATGATGCATCTTTTACATCACCTGCTTTATCACCAAAAATAGCACGTAATAATTTTTCTTCTGGAGTTGGATCAGACTCTCCTTTTGGTGTAATCTTACCAATTAAGATATCCCCTGGATTTACTTCTGCTCCAATACGAATCATTCCATTTTCATCTAAATCTTTTGTAGCTTCTTCTGAAACGTTTGGAATATCATTAGTTAACTCTTCAGTTCCTAATTTTGTATCTCTTACGTCTAAAGAATACTCATCAATATGGATCGATGTAAAAATATCTTCACGAACTACTTTTTCAGAAATTACAATCGCATCCTCAAAGTTATACCCTTTCCAAGGCATAAAGGCTACTTTCATATTTCTTCCCAAAGCTAATTCTCCCTTTTGAGTTGCATAACCTTCACAAAGAACTTGACCTTCACTAACTCTATCTCCTCTCTCTACAATTGGTTTTAGGTTAATATTTGTTCCTTGATTGGTTTTTCTAAATTTAATTAAATTATAAGAAACTTCATCAGATTCAAAACTTACTAGTTTTTCCTCCTCTGTTCTATCATACTTAATCGTAATTTTGTTTGCATCTACATAGGTAACTTCTCCTGTACCTTCAGCATTGATTAAAATACGAGAATCTTTTGCAACTCTAAGCTCTAAACCGGTTCCTACAATTGGAGATTCTGGCCTTAATAATGGAACTGCTTGACGCATCATATTTGATCCCATTAATGCACGGTTGGCATCATCATGTTCTAAAAACGGAATTAAAGACGCCGATATAGAAGCAATTTGATTTGGTGCAACATCCATATAATTAATTGCATCTGGATTCACTACTGGAAAATCTCCTTCTTCACGAGCAATAACTCTATCTAAAAGAATACTTCCATCTTTTTTAAGTTCCAAATTAGATTGGGCAATTTTCATACCTTCTTCTTCTTCAGCACTTAAATAAATTGGCTCTTTTGTTGCCACAACACCATTATCTACTTTTCTATATGGAGTTTCAATAAATCCTAAATTATTCACTTTTGCAAATACTGCAAGTGAAGAAATTAGACCAATATTTGGTCCCTCAGGAGTTTCTATTGGACATAAACGACCATAATGAGTATAGTGAACATCACGCACCTCAAAGCCTGCTCTTTCTCTTGATAAACCTCCAGGTCCAAGGGCAGATAATCTACGCTTATGAGTAATCTCAGCTAATGGATTTGTTTGATCCATAAATTGAGATAATTGGTTGGTACCAAAAAAAGAATTAATGACAGAAGATAATGTTTTAGCATTAATTAAATCAATCGGTGTAAACACTTCGTTATCACGCACATTCATGCGCTCACGAATTGTTCTAGCCATACGTGCTAAACCAACACCAAACTGACCTGCTAATTGCTCACCAACAGTTCTTACGCGTCTGTTAGATAAGTGATCAATATCATCAACTTCTGCTTTTGAGTTGATTAACTCAATTAAATATTTAATAATGGTTATAATATCTAACTTTGTTAATACTTTTTGATCAATTGGTTCATTTAACTGAAGCTTCGTGTTCATTCTAAAACGACCAACTTCACCTAAATTATAACGCTGTTCAGAAAAGAACAACTTATCTATAATACCTCTTGCAGTCTCCTCATCTGGCGGTTCTGCATTACGTAATTGTCTATAGATATGTTCTACAGCTTCTTTCTCAGAATTTGTAGGATCTTTTTGTAGTGTATTGTGAATAATAGCATAATCTGCCATATCGTTATCTTCTTTATGAAGTAAAACGGTTTTAGCACCTGCTCCTATTATTTCATCAATATGTTCTTTTTCTAAAATTGTATCACGATCGAAAATTATTTCATTTCTTTCAATAGATACAACTTCACCAGTATCTTCATCCACAAAATCTTCATGCCAAGTTTTTAAAACTCTAGCCGCCAATTTGCGTCCTAATACTTTCTTTAATCCAGATTTAGATACTTTTACTTCTTCTGCAAGATCAAAAATTTCTAAAATATCTTTATCTCTTTCAAAACCGATGGCTCTGAATAATGTTGTTACTGGTAATTTTTTCTTTCTATCAATATAAGCATACATTACTTGATTGATATCGGTAGCAAATTCTATCCAAGAACCTTTAAAAGGAATTACTCTTGCAGAATATAATTTTGTACCATTTGCATGGAAAGATTGCCCAAAAAACACACCAGGTGATCTGTGCAATTGTGAAACGACCACACGTTCTGCACCATTAATTACAAAGGTACCTGAGTTTGTCATGTAAGGAATTGTACCAAGATACACATCTTGAACAATCGTTTCGAAATCTTCGTGTTCTGGATCTGTACAATACAATTTTAGACGTGCTTTTAAAGGCACACTGTGTGTTAGACCTCTTTCAATACATTCTTGAATTGAATATCTTGGAGGATCGACAAAGTAGTCTAAAAATTCTAATACAAACTGATTTCTTGTATCTGTAATTGGAAAGTTATCCATGAAGGTTTTGTACAAACCTTCTTCACCTCTTTCTTCTGCCTTAGTCTGAAGTTGGAAAAAATCTTGAAAAGATTTTACCTGAATATCCAAAAAGTCTGGATATTCTTTAATCATTTGAGAAGTAGCGAAGTTGATTCTTTCAGTAGTGTTTTTCGTTGCCAAAAGAGAATATTTTTTTGATTAAAATCTAAATAAAATAAAAAACGAATATATACACAAAATGGTTTAGGTCTAAAAACAATAGTTTCTAGTACCTAAACCTAAATTTGTTTCCCCGTCTCGCCAAGCGTGATCGGGAGTATTAGCTTACTTAAGTTCTACTTCAGCTCCAGCTTCTTCTAAAGATTTTTTAAGACCTTCTGCCTCATCTTTAGTTACACCTTCTTTTACTGCTGCAGGAGCACTATCTACGATACCCTTAGCTTCTTTCAATCCTAAACCAGTTAATTCTTTAACTAATTTTACAACTGCTAGTTTAGAACCACCTGCTGCTGTTAAGATTACATCAAACTCAGTTTGATCATCTACTGCTGCTTCTCCACCTGCTGCTGGACCTGCTACTGCTACTGCTGCTGCTGCTGGCTCAATACCATACTCATCTTTTAAGATAGTAGCTAATTCATTAACTTCTTTTACTGATAAGTTAACTAATTGCTCTGCGAAATCTTTTAATTCTGCCATGTTAATTGTTTTTAAAAATTTTGTTTATTATAGTTTATTTGTGCGCGTACTTATTTTTCAGATAATGTCTTAATAATACCTGAAAGTGTTTGACCACCTGATTGTAATGCTGAAATAACATTTTTAGCTGGTGATTGTAATAATCCAATGATTTCTCCTATTAGCTCTTCTCTAGATTTAATATCTACTAAAGCGTCTAATTGATCATCTCCAATGTAAACAGACTCTTCTGCAAACGCTCCTTTTAATAAAGGTCTGTCTGTTTTCTTTCTGAATTCTTTGATTAATTTTGCCGGAGCATTTGCTGCTTCAGCAATCATCATTGATGTATTACCTTTCAATACCAATGGTAAGTCTCCAAACTCTTTATCTGAAGCTTCCATTGCTTTTGCAAGCAATGTATTTTTAACAACTGACAACTGAACTCCTGCTTTAAAACAAGCTCTTCGTAAGTTCGAAGTTGCTTGTGCATCTAGTCCAGAAATGTCTGCTAAATATAACGTATTTGTGTCTGCTAATACTGCTGTTAAATCTTGTATTACTTGTGATTTCTCTTCTCTAGTCATGATTATAAGTTTTAACGTATTAAACAGCTTTCACCTCAACGGCTATACTAGGACTCATCGTGCTAGACATAAAAACGCTTTTTACATACGTTCCTTTTGCAGTTGTTGGTTTCAATTTAATAATTGTTTGTATTAACTCGTTTGCATTCTCTTCAATTTTTTGAGCATCAAAAGATACTTTTCCAATTGCAGCGTGTATGATACCCGTTTTATCAACTTTAAAGTCAATTTTACCAGCTTTTACATCTTGAACAGCTTTTGCGACATCCATTGTTACAGTACCAGTCTTTGGATTTGGCATTAAACCTCTTGGACCTAATACTCTACCTAAAGGACCTAATTTTCCCATAACACTAGGCATGGTAATAATTACGTCAACGTCTGTCCATCCTCCTTTAATTTTTTGAAGGTACTCATCTAACCCAACATAATCTGCACCTGCTGCTGTAGCTTCTGCTTCTTTGTCTGGAGTTACTAATGCTAGTACTTTTACATCTTTTCCTGTTCCATGAGGTAATGTTACAACTCCACGAACCATTTGATTTGCTTTACGAGGATCTACTCCTAAACGAATCGCTAAATCTACTGATGCATCAAACTTTACATTGGTAATGTCTTTGACTAGCGCTGAAGCTGCTGATAAACCATAAGATTTAGAGCTATCTACCTTTGCGTAAGCTTCTTTTTGCTTTTTTGATAATTTTGCCATTTTTACTACTTTTTATAAAGTTTATGCTGGTGCATTACCTTTTACTGTTAATCCCATAGAACGTGCTGTACCTGCAATCATACGCATTGCTGAAGAAATTTCAAAGGCATTTAAATCTACCATTTTATCTTCTGCAATGACTTTAATTTGATCCCAAGTAACCGATGCTACTTTCTTTCTGTTTGGTTCTCCGGAACCTTTTTTAATTTTGGCCGCTTCTAGTAACTGGACTGCTGCAGGAGGAGTTTTTACAAGAAAATCAAATGATTTATCTTTGAAAACAGTAATAACAACAGGTAGAACTTTACCTTGTTTGTCTTGCGTTCTTGCATTAAACTGTTTACAAAACTCCATAATGTTAACACCAGCAGCTCCTAAAGCGGGTCCAACCGGCGGCGATGGATTCGCTGCGCCTCCCCTTACTTGTAATTTAACTACTTTACTAACTTCTTTTGCCATTTTAAAAATGTTTTGTGATTTGTTTTAATTTGGAAGCTAAAAACAAACCGATATTATATATTTGTGTAACAATTATATCTTTTCTACTTGCATATAACTTAATTCTAATGGGGTCTTTCTTCCAAAGATTTTCACCATTACTTCAAGTTTACGCTTTTCTTCATTTATTTTCTCTATCGTTCCATCAAATCCATTAAAAGGACCGTCAACAACTTTTACAGTTTCTCCGATATTAAAAGGAATTGCAATATTTTCATCCTGAATAGAAAGTTCATCAACTTTTCCTAACATTCTATTTACTTCCGATTTTCTCATAGGAACTGGCTCACCACCTTTTGTTTCTCCTAAAAAACCGATGACTCCAGTTATCGCTTTAATTACGTGAGGTACTTCTCCTGAAAGATTTGCCTCCACCATAATATAACCTGGAAAATATACTTTTTCTCTGTGTACTTTTTTACCGTCTCGAATTTGAACCACTTTTTCTGTTGGTACAATAACCTGATTTACATTGTCAGATAATCCTAGTCTAGAAATTTCAGTTTCTATATAAGCTTTTACTTTATTCTCTTGTCCTCCAATGGCTCTTACAACATACCATTTCATTACTGAATCAGCTGCCATAATTAAATAGATTTAAACATTCCAAAAAAGTTATCTAATCCTGTTTGAAAAACATAATCTATACCAGCAACAGCTAATGCGAATACAATTGTAAAAACAGCTACAGTAACCGTTGTTTTTTGAGCATCTTCTTTAGATATCCAAGTCATATGGTTACTTAATTCGTCAAAAGAATCTTTGATGTATTGTATAAATTTCATTTTTCTTTTATGTTTTGTTGCACGGATTGAGGGACTTGAACCCCCGACACCTGGTTTTGGAGACCAGTGCTCTACCAACTGAGCTAAACCCGTTTCTTATTCATTGATAAAGGCATCACGCTTTTGCAGCGTGACACCCTTTATATTTACCCATCAATAAACTAATAAAATATTAGTCTAATAATTCAGTTACCTGACCTGCACCTACTGTTCTACCACCTTCACGGATAGCGAAACGTAAACCAACATTTAATGCAATTGGTTGATGTAAATCTACAGTAATTGATAAGTTATCTCCTGGCATAACCATTTCAACTCCACTTGGTAAGTTAATAGTACCTGTTACATCCGTAGTTCTTACATAAAACTGTGGACGATAGTTGTTATGGAATGGAGTATGACGTCCACCTTCTTCTTTTTTAAGAACATATACTTCTGCCTTAAATTTAGCGTGTGGAGTTACAGAACCTGGTTTACAGATTACCATTCCTCTTTTAATATCTTCTTTTGCAATACCTCTTAACAAGATTCCTGCATTATCTCCTGCCTCACCTCTATCTAGGATTTGACGGAACATTTCAATACCAGTAATCGTAGAAACTAATTTCTCAGCACCCATACCAATAATATCTACAGCATCTCCTGTATTTGCAATACCTGTTTCGATACGACCTGTAGCAACAGTTCCACGACCAGTAATTGAAAACACATCTTCAACCGGCATTAAGAAATCTTTATCAACTTCTCTTTCAGGCTCTTCAATCCAAGCATCAACAGAAGCCATTAATTCTAATACACTGTCAACCCATTTTTGCTCTCCGTTTAATGCACCTAGAGCAGAACCAGCAATTACAGGTCCATTATCTCCATCGTATTCATAGAAAGAAAGTAATTCTCTTACTTCCATATCTACCAATTCAATTAACTCTTCATCATCAACCATATCCACTTTATTCATGAATACAACAATACGAGGAATACCAACCTGACGCCCTAAAAGGATGTGTTCACGAGTTTGTGGCATTGGTCCATCTGTTGCAGCAACAACTAAAATTGCACCGTCCATTTGAGCAGCACCAGTTACCATGTTCTTTACGTAATCCGCGTGACCTGGACAGTCTACGTGTGCGTAATGACGATTTGCTGTTTGATACTCTACATGTGAAGTATTAATTGTAATACCTCTTTCTTTTTCTTCTGGAGCATTATCAATCTGATCAAAAGATCTAGCTTCAGAGAATCCTGCATCAGCTAATACTTTAGTAATAGCCGCAGTTAAAGTTGTTTTACCGTGATCTACGTGTCCGATAGTACCAATGTTTAAGTGTGGTTTCGAACGGTCAAAAGTTCCTTTTGCCATAATTATTAATTTTTAATTCTTAGTTAAATATATTTAGTCTCTAATAATACACATTAAATGAGCCAGCGATGGGATTTGAACCCACGACCTCATCCCTACCAAGGATGCGCTCTACCAACTGAGCTACACCGGCTTGTTGATAATTTCGAGTGAAGGAAAAGGTTTATTTCGACTTTATTCAACATAAACTTCTTGCCTCTCTTTTTGTTTTTCATAAAAACGAGTGCATATTACTCTTTTTTATCTCAACAAAACTCTTTGAGCGAAAGACCGGGTTCGAACCGGCGACATTCAGCTTGGAAGGCTGACGCTCTACCAACTGAGCTACTTTCGCAAAATGCAAATTGTGGGGAGAGCAGGATTCGAACCTGCGAAGACGTAGTCAACGGAGTTACAGTCCGTCCTCGTTGGCCGCTTGAGTATCTCCCCTCTAATTTACTATCTTAATGAACTTGTTATTTTTGAGCCGATGGAGGGACTCGAACCCACGACCTGCTGATTACAAATCAGCTGCTCTAGCCAGCTGAGCTACATCGGCTTTTAATGCAAAAAAATAACCCGCTATTTCTAACGGATTGCAAATGTATAAAGTTTTTTTATATTCTAAAACATTTTATAATTATATTTTTATTTTTTTTAATTATTTTAAGAGATTAATGAATCTCTGTGTTTTTCTTTAGATCTTTTCAATTGTCTTTTTAGATTATCTACCGCAGCATTAACTGCTTCTTCAAAGGTTTTTGCTTCTCTTTTAATAATCAATTCACTTCCTGGAATATTAATTTTAACTTCTACTAATTTATTTTCTTTATCACTAATATTCAAAACTTTTAAAAAAACTTCTGCATCAACTATTTTATCATGAAACTTAACCAATGTTAAAACTTTTTCATCTACATAATTTATAAGTTCTTTGTCTGCATTAAAATTAACGGATTGCGTGAATACTTTCATACATTATTTATTTTTATTACTCCTAGGGTGAGCTTGTTTGTATACTTTTTTTAAAACATCAAGACTATTTTGAGTGTAGACTTGTGTTGATGCTAAAGATGAATGCCCTAGCAACTCTTTAACTGAATTTAAATCTGCGCCTCCATTTAAGAGGTGTGTTGCAAAAGAATGCCGCAATATATGTGGACTTTTTTTCTCTTTTGAAGATGCTCTACTAAAGTAGGAATTTATAACTCTATAGACAAGTGTTTCATATAATTTATTTCCTTTTTCTGTAATAAAGAGTTCTTCTTCTCCGCTTGTAAATTCTTTTTTTAATTCTAAATAGTCTTTTAAGGTTTGAATTACCGAGTATAACAAAGGAATAAATCGTTCTTTATTTCTTTTCCCTAGGACTTTTATTGTTCTATCTGACAGACTAACATCTCTTTCTTTAAGATGAATAAGCTCTGCTCTTCTTATTCCAGTTGAATATAATAACTCTATAATCAGCTTATTTCTGACGGATGTAAAATCATTGTCAATTGCAACTTCCTTAACTACGGCATCAATCTCTTTAAATGAAAAAGGCACCTGAACTCTTTTCTCTATTTTTAAGGCTTTGTGTTTTGATAATGGATTTGCAGCTATTTGCTTCGTTTTTTGTAAAAATTTATAAAAAGACTTTAAAGAACTTACTTTCCTATTGATTGTTCTATTCGATATTTTATCAGCAACCAGCGTGACAATCCAGCTTCTAATTTGCGGATAGTGAACTTCTAACAAATTTTCTTGATTGTATTGGGTAACTAAAAAATCTGTGAAAGAAATTAAATCATTTTTATAAGCAGTAATTGTATGTATAGAATATTTTTTTTCTAAAGTAATATATGCTAAAAATGAATCGATCAAATTATTAGTTATTTAGTAATTGGTAATTGGTAAAATTACAAAAAATTAAACATAAAAAAACTCGTAATGCAAAATGCATTACGAGTTTGATATTTCAAATAAGTTATTGCTAACCTATTTCTTCTTTTGTTCTTAATCCTTGAACGTATGAAGCTTTAATTCTTTGAGCTCTATTAGCTACAGATGGCTTTGTAAAGTTCTTTCTAGCACGCAAGTTCTTCATCGTTTTAGTACGATCAAATTTTCTTTTGTAACGCTTTAAAGCTCTATCTATATTCTCTCCTTCTTTAATTGGTATAATTAACATAAGTAGGCACCTCCTTTCATAGTCTCTTTATATTTTGAATAGTGTTTAAACTATTAGTTTATTTTTTGGACTGCAAAAGTAATTACAAATTTTGAAATATGAATTATGAATACTAAATTATTTTTGACTTCTAAATTTGCGTTAAGAATTGTAGTGATATCTTTTATTTGATATAAAAAATAAAACGCAAAGCCCGACCTTTAGGGAAGGCCCTGTAAAAAGCTACATCACTGGCTTGTACTCTTTTTTGTCAATTACTATTTTTGCTATAATTTCTTTTAAAATCTCTGAAGTTCCACCTCCAATTGTGCCTAGTCGGCTATCACGTAATAAACGTGCCATTGGATATTCTTCCATATAACCATAGCCCCCTAACATTTGTAAGGCGTCATAAATTACTTCATCTGCCATTTTTGTTGACAATAACTTAGACATCGTTGCCTCTTTTACAACGTACTGCCCCTGATCTAAACGCTTTGTAATTGAATAATTATATTCTTTACACATATCAACTCTACTCGCCATTTCTACAATCTTGTGTCTCAATGCTTGAAATTTATCTAAAGATTTACCAAAAGCTTCTCGTTCTTTCATGTAATTTATAGCATAATCTAAGGAGAATTCTGCTCTTGCATGGGCATTTACTCCCATAATTAAACGTTCTAACGCGAAGTGTTGCATAATATATGGAAATCCTTTTCCTTCATCTCCCAATAAATTTTTAGCAGGAATTTCTACATTATCAAAAGCAATTTCTCCTGTATCTGAAGCTTTCCAACCTAATTTATCTAAACTAGTTGCTGTGAGTCCTTTTGAATCCCTATCGACCACAAAAAGACTGATTCCTTTATGTTTGTCTGACGGATCTGTTTTTGCTGCAACAATTAAATAGTCTGAAAACACACCATTTGTAATAAATGTTTTTGATCCATTTAAGATATAGGTCTCTCCTTTCTTAATTGCTGTAGAACGCATCCCTGCAACATCAGAACCTCCAAATGGTTCTGTAATACAGAGGCAACCAATCATCTCTCCTGAAATACTTGGTGCCAAATATTTATTTTTAATAAAAGTATCACCCTCTTCTATAAGGTGTGTCATTGCTAAATATTCGTGTGCCCAGATTGCTGCTGCAAATCCGCCTGAATTAATCTTTTGTAATTCTTCTAAAAAGACAACCGTGTAGAATAAATCCAAATTTAAACCACCAAACTCCTCTGGAGTATTTAAACCAAAGTACCCCATCTCTCCAAATTTCTTCCAAATGAAACGTTCTATACTTCCTTCTTTCTCCCATTTATTGATGTGAGGGACTACTTCTTTCTGCAAAAAATCTTTGAAACTAGCACGAAAAGCTTCGTGCTCTTCAGTAAAATACATACTGTTCATTAGTATAGAAATTTGTGTGTTTATTCAGCCATCAAATATAAGACTATTCTATCATATTTATCCAAAGGAAAACCCTTGATCTTTTTTAATTCTAAAATATTTTGAAGCTCAGCTACTTCGTCTTTATAATCAAATATTTTTTTGCACAACTCATAATCAATATATGGATTTTTCAATAACTCTTTGAAAGTAAGCGTATTTACATTTGTTTTTTTAATGTATGGTTTTTCAAAAATTTTAAAGGTTGCTAACACTTTTTCGACGACTTCTTTTTCTAATCCCCAAACTTCATAAAGTTGACTTTCGAATGAAAATCCTTGTAATTTAGAACGATACTTAATAATACGTTCTGAAAATGCAGCACCAATTCCACTAATGGTTTTAAAATCTTCTACTGTTGCTTTGTTTATGTCTGTAGTTGATAAATTATATTTTGATTTCGTATTGTAAGATTTCTCAACAGCCATCGGAATGACATTTGAATTTGATTTTTGATTTCTTTTAACAACCCAATCTGGAAATTTAAAATAAGGAGAGATTCTATTCAATAAAGAGTCAGAAATTTTTGTTATGTTTTGAAATTCGTCTTTTGAATTGATAAACTTATTCATTTTTCTAAATGCTAGTAGTCTATCTATTTCTTGCAAAGACATTCCCAATTGCTCTCCTTTATAATCTGTTATATAATTAGGGTTAAAAGGATATATCTTTGGTTTTCTATTTTCAATTTCAATAGATTTTAAACTATCTATTTGATACTGAAAAGCGAGAATTTCTGGTTGATTGATTTCTATTATTTCATCTTTGGAAAAAACATCAAAAAAAATAATTGATTGTAAAAAAAATAATGAGTATTACTAAAAATAAAACCCCATTTCTTTGACTCTTATTGTACCAGAAATAGGATGTAAAGAAACTCATTTTAATAAAATTTATTTTTCTCTATTATAACTAATGGCATTTAAATATCTTACCAGTTCAAGTTTTACTTTTGGAGCTAACAAAAACAAGCCTATAACATTAGGGAACACCATTGCAAATATCATAGCATCGGAAAATTCTATTACAGACCCTAGGCTAGAAGAAGCACCGATGACAACAAAAATTAAAAACAGTGCTTTGTATGAAATATCTGCGAATTTACTTTTTCCAAATAAATATTTCCATCCTTGTATTCCATAATAAGACCAAGAAAGCATGGTAGAAAAAGCAAATAAAATTACTGCTATTGTTAGCAAAATAGAAAAATTAGGAATTGCAGAATCAAAAGCCACAGAGGTTAAATCTACGCCTCCTAGATGTGCTCCAGTACTGTTCATAATAACATTATTGCCTTCATCTAGATTTGCGTAATTGAACAAATTACTTTTTAAATTGGTTACTACAATTACCAAAGCAGTCATTGTACAAATAATTACCGTATCTACAAAGGGACCTATTGAAGCAACAATTCCTTCACTTGCTGGAAACTTCGTTTTAACTGCTGCATGTGCAATAGATGCTGACCCAACACCTGCCTCATTTGAAAAAGCAGCTCTTTGAAAACCAACAATCATCACCCCAATCAAACCTCCTACAATTGATGTTTGATCAAAAGCACCCTTCCAAATTTGTAACATCGCTTCAGGAATTATTGTAAAGTTCATCACAATTATTATGACAGATGCACCCACAAACATAATTCCCATAAAGGGTACTATTTTTTCTGTTACTTGCCCTATTCTTTTAATTCCACCTATAATGACTATACCTACTAGTATTGCCATTAAAACACCAAAGAAAAAACCTGAATCTAGTCCAAAAAGCTGTTTAAATTGCGCAGCAGCTTGGTTCGATTGAAACATATTTCCACCACCAAAAGAACCTCCAATTACAAAAACAGCATATATACCAGCTAAAACTTTTCCAAATCCTGCTAAATTTTTTTCTTTTAATCCTTTTTTCAAGTAATACATTGGGCCACCATATATTTTTCCATCCGCTCCAACTTCCCTATATTTTACTCCTAAAGTAGCTTCCACTAATTTTGTAGACATTCCTAAAAAACCAGCTACAATCATCCATATAGTAGCTCCTGGACCCCCAATTGCAATTGCAACAGCAACCCCGGCAATATTTCCTAAACCTACTGTTGCAGAGAGTGCGGCTGTTAACGCCTGAAAATGGGTGACCTCTCCTACAACTCCTTCTGCTTGAACACTTTCAAAAACATCTCCTCCTGGAGTCGCGTCTCCAGCAGCTTCATCAACTGAGTGATGATCAATTTCATCATATCTCCCCTTAGTAGCTCGAATAGCAACACCTAACAAAGTAATATTAGCAAACTTAAAATATACTGTAAAGAATAAAGCGCCAACTAATAAAACAATAATTACAATTGGAACCTCTATCCCAACAATTGAGATTGGATAAAAAACGACTGAACTTACAGCATTAGCAAATGGTTTGAATTTTGCCTCTATTGTTTGATCCATAGATAACTCTTGAGCAAATGACAACATTGGAACTACCGTTAAAAAGAGGGTAAAAATTTTTTTGTACATAATTTATTTTTATTAATTTTCAGTGTGCAATACGCAATATGATAAAAAATGACTCTTTCAACAAGTTTTATGTGTTAAAAATCTTTTCTTGTAGTGTGCCTATGAGTCTCACCAAAACTTATTTAAAAGATTTTGGCTGAAATTTTAAAACAATTCTCTTAGTTTAATAATTTGTGGGGGTCTTCCTAAAACAATTAAAAGTGATCCTGCAATTAATGCCGAGTTTGCCTCTGGATTTATGATATACTCTTTATCTAAATTTACCAAACCAATAACAGTACAACCTGTTTTTTTTCTTAAATCTAGGTCTAGAAGAGTTTTTCCGATATATTTTTTTGGTAAATCATTTACAGCAATTTCTTCTAAATTTGCAGTGGTTTCTCCTTCTACCGTCAATCGGTCTACAAACTCAATAACATCTGGAGTTACAACTAAAGACGCCATATGATCTCCTCCTAATTTGTCTGGCATAATGACATTATTTGCACCTGCTATTTTTAATTTACTATAAGAAGATTCGTTCGATGCTCTACTGATTACCTTGCATTTTATATTTAATTGGCTCACTGTTAAAACAACAAATAAATTATCAGCATCAGAAGGCAATGCCGTAATTAAGTTAGCCGCTTTATCAATACCTGCTCCCATTAGAGTTTCATCTAAAGTTGCATCTCCATTAATATTTAATATTCCTTCAGAATCTAAAAATTCAGATACTTCTTTGTTTCTTTCTACAACAACAAAATTTTTATTGTAATTTTTTAATTTTAAAATTGCTTGTTTTCCGTTTCTACCATAACCACAAACAATCGTGTGCCCTTTTAAATTTGCTATTTGTTTCTCCACTTTTCTATGCTTAAAATGTTCAAATAATCTACCGCTAGCTAAATACTCAGAAAAGGCTGAAACGGCGTATCCAAAAATAGTTATACTTGTTAAAATTAAAAATATTGTAAAAATTTTTTCTTCAGATGTAAATGGTTTTAACTCACCAAATCCAACAGTAGTGACTGTTATTACAGTCATATACAAAGCATCAACAAATGAATAATGCGAAAGTAACATGTAGCCAATTGTACCAAGTGCTATAATAGTAACAACTAAAAATAATGTTTTATTAATTTTAGATTCTAATACATTTATTTTCATATTCTAAAGGTCAAATACAGAACTTCTTTTAGTATACAACATGTCTTTTAACTTTAATAAAAAAGCCAAGGTTAAATAAAAACCAAAAGACAAACCTACTGTGAAAAAAGTGACATAAATAAAAAAAAGTCGCACATTGAGTGCCCTCATACCCAATCTGTCAGCTAGTCTTGATGAAACATGAAAACCGTTTCTTTCAAAAAAATGGCGAATAATATCAATCATTTTATATTCAAAATATTAAAATGCAAGATAGTATTTTATGATTTCATAGCAATGCGTTTTAACTTCTTGTTTTCAAAAGGTATTTCATTTTGTTAGAAAGTTTAATACAAAAGCATTAAACAATCATTCTTAGATTAAAATAGGATTCTTTAACTTTGCTTTTTTCAGAAAAAAACCACTCAGTTGAAAGATCAAGAATACATAGAAGTATACGGAGCAAGAGTCCATAATTTAAAAAATATTGACGTAAAAATCCCTCGTGAAAAATTAGTTGTTATTACTGGTTTAAGCGGAAGTGGTAAGTCATCTCTTGCTTTTGACACTATTTATGCCGAAGGACAAAGACGTTATATAGAAACATTTTCTGCTTATGCACGTCAGTTTTTAGGAGGTTTAGAAAGACCCGATGTTGATAAAATTGATGGACTGTCACCAGTAATTTCTATTGAACAAAAAACGACCAACAAGAGCCCACGCTCTACGGTAGGTACCATTACAGAGATTTATGACTTTTTAAGACTGTTGTTTGCTAGAGCTGCAGATGCGTATTCTTTCAATACAAAAGAAAAAATGGTAAGTTATTCTGATGAGCAAATTAGACAACTTATTTTAAAAGATTTTGACAATAAGAAAATTGCAGTTTTAGCACCTTTAATAAAATCTAGGAAAGGGCATTATCGAGAGCTTTTTGAACAAATTTCTAAACAAGGTTTTTTACGTGTTCGAGTAGATGGTGAAATCAAAGAAATTGAAAAAGGAATGCGTTTAGACAGGTACAAAACACATGACATTGAAGTTGTTATTGACCGTCTACTAATTAATAAATCTGCAGAAAAACGTCTAGAGGAAACTATAAAGACTGCCTTGTATTCTGGCGACAACATCATGATGGTTATTGATATAGAGGATAACAATTCGCGTTATTTCAGCAGAAAATTAATGTGTCCAACATCTGGAATTGCCTATCCAAATCCAGAACCAAACACGTTTTCTTTTAACTCACCCAAAGGTGCTTGCGACAGATGTAATGGGTTAGGAATTACAAATGAAATTAACTTAAAAAAAGTAATTCCAGAGGAAACTGTTTCAATTCAAAATGGAGGAATTATTCCTTTAGGAGTCGAGAAAGGGAGTTGGATTTTCAAACAAATTCAAAACATAGCAGAACGCTATCAATTTAAGTTAACAGACCCAATTAAAGACATTCCAAAAGAAGCTTTGGATATCATTTTAAATGGTGGAAATGAATCTTTTAAAATTGAATCTAAAACAGTCGGTATAACCAGAAATTATAAAATTGATTTTGAAGGAATCATCGCTTTCATTACCAACCAATACTCGCATGCAGAAAGTACTTCTATTAAGCGCTGGGCAAAAGGTTTTATGGATGAAGTTTCGTGTTCAACTTGTGGTGGAAAACGACTAAAAAAAGAGGCACTTCATTTTAAAATTATTGATAAAAACATCAGTGATTTAGCACAAATGGACATTGCAGAATTAGCAAATTGGTTTAAAAATATTGAAAAAGAGTTGTCTAAAAAACAACTCATAATTGCCTCAGAAATTTTAAAAGAAATTAGGACTAGAATTCAATTTTTGCTAGATGTTGGCTTGGATTATTTAGCGCTGGATAGAACTTCAAAATCACTTTCTGGTGGTGAAGCTCAGAGAATCCGGTTGGCAACACAAATTGGTTCGCAACTAGTAGGTGTTTTATATATTTTGGATGAACCTAGTATTGGCTTACATCAACGTGACAATGAAAAACTAATAGATTCATTGGTAAAATTACGAGATATTGGAAACTCTGTTTTGGTCGTAGAGCATGATAAAGAAATGATTGAACATGCAGATTTTGTGTTAGATATTGGTCCCGGTGCTGGAAGACATGGAGGAGAAATTGTCAGCAAAGGAACTTATGAAGATTTAAAAAAACAACACACCTTGACTGCTGATTATTTAACAAATAGAAAGCAAATTGAAGTTCCTAAAAAACGGAGAGAAGGAAATGGAAAATTTATTAAACTAAAAGGGGCAAATGGTAACAATTTAAAAAATGTTTCTGTGGCGTTTCCACTTGGAAAAATGATTTGTGTAACAGGGGTTTCTGGAAGCGGAAAATCAACTTTAATAAACGAAACTTTATATCCAATTTTAAACGCTCACATATACAGAGGGGTTAAAAAACCAATGCCGTATAAAAAGATTGAAGGTTTAGAACATGTAGATAAAGTAATTGATATTGATCAATCTCCTATTGGAAGAACTCCTCGATCCAATCCAGCAACTTATACAGGGACTTTTGGAGAAGTTAGAAGCTTATTTGCTAAAACCCCAGAAGCAGCAATTCGTGGCTACAAACCCGGTAGATTTTCTTTCAATGTAAAAGGAGGAAGATGTGAAACTTGCCAAGGCGGAGGCGTTAGAGTCATAGAAATGAACTTTTTACCAGACGTTCAGGTAATGTGTGAAACCTGTCAAGGAAAGCGTTTTAACAGAGAAACTTTAGAAATTCGATACAAAGGAAAATCCATCTCCGATGTATTGAATATGACAATTGAGGATGCTACTATTTTCTTTGAAAACATCCCTAAAATCCATAGGAAATTAAAAACAATTAAAGATGTTGGACTGGGCTATATTACATTAGGACAACAATCTACAACGCTCTCAGGGGGTGAAGCGCAACGTATAAAGTTAGCTTCAGAATTATCTAAAAGAGATACTGGAAATACGTTTTATATTCTAGATGAACCTACAACAGGACTTCATTTTGAAGATACTAATGTGCTTATGGAGGTGCTAAATAAACTGGCAAACAAAGGAAACACGGTATTAATTATTGAACACAATTTAGATGTTGTAAAATTAGCCGACTATGTTATTGATGTTGGAATGGAAGGTGGAAAAAATGGTGGAGAAATTTTGTGTACAGGAACTCCAGAACAAGTTGTAAAACATAAAACCAGTTATACTGCCAAATTTTTAAAAAAAGAACTAGTTTAGTAGACGTTATTTTTCAAACAAATTAAATTAAAAAAAACTGATTATGATTAATGAAGATAGAAAAATAAAAGAAAAACTACAATCAAAAACCTGGAACGAAATAAAGACCAATGACTCTTGGGCTATTTTTAAAATAATGGCTGAGTTTGTAGAAGGGTACGAAAAATTAAGTAAAATAGGCCCTTGTGTATCTATTTTTGGTTCTGCAAGGACAAATCCAAATCACCTTTATTACAAGTTAGCAGAAGAAGTTGCTTTTAAATTAGCTCAAAATGGTTATGGAGTAATTACGGGAGGTGGACCCGGAATTATGGAAGCTGGAAACAAAGGTGCGAATAGAGGAAAAGGAGCTTCTGTTGGCTTAAACATTGAATTGCCTTTTGAACAACATGATAATCCTTGGATAGACCAAGGTAAAAGTTTAGATTTTGATTATTTCTTTGTTAGAAAAGTAATGTTTGTAAAATATTCTCAGGGTTTTATTGTAATGCCAGGTGGTTTTGGAACTATGGATGAACTTTTTGAAGCGATTACCTTAATTCAAACGAAAAAAATTGGACGTTTTCCAATCATTTTAGTTGGTAAAAAATTCTGGGGTGGTTTATTAGATTGGATTAAAAACACACTTTTAGAAGAAGGTACTATTAGTAAAAAAGATTTAAATCTGTTTCGATTAGTAGACACCAGCGATGAAGCTATTGATCATTTAAATAAATTTTATTCTAAATACCAATTTAAACCTAATTTCTAAGCTACTTTTAAGAAAGGTTTTCTTTCTTTTTCATATATATTTGAGCGCCTTGTTTTTCAAGTCAGGCAACTATAAAAAACAATAATTTTAATTGAAAAATCGTTATTACATCCTATTAATATGCATTTTAGCAACTCCTTTTGTGTTTTCACAAGAGAATATAATCAACTTAAAAGCGATTTTAGATACAGAAAAAGATGTCATTAAGATTCAACAAGAAATTATTTTTCACAATACATCAGATTCAATTTTAACTAATATATACCTTCATAACTGGGCAAACAGTTATAGAGATAGAAAAACTCCTTTGTCTAAAAGACTTATTGAAGACTTTAAAAAAGATTTATACTTTGCTAAAGAAAAAGATTTAGGTTCAACAACAATCAAAAGTCTTTCTGTGGATTTCGAAAATGTAAGTTTTAAAGAAGTAAAAAATCAAGCAGATATTATCGAAATACTTCTTAACAAACCTCTAATCCCAGAAGCAAAGACTACGATTTCAATTACTTACTTCGTAAAAATACCAAGTGCTCGTTTCACAAAATATGGTAAAACTAAAATGGGCTATCATCTTCGAAATTGGTATATAACACCTGCAGTTTACGATAAAGGCTGGCAGTTAATGAGTAACTTAAATTTGGATGATTTATATGAAAAAGGAACTGATTTTAAAGTTGAAATTGAAATCCCTAAAGAATTTGTTGTAGAATCAAATTTATATCAATATGAAACTCTAAAGAAAAACAAGAACAGTTACTATTTAATTGGAAAAAATAAGACTGATATTATTTTAGGAATTAACAAGTCAAAGCAATTAAAAACCTTTAAAACTAAATCAATTTCAGTTTATACAGATGTTTTTTCAGAAGAATTAGACCCCAAAATGACGACCACTATTTTAAATAGAGAATTTTTATTTTTAAAGAAGTACTTGGGGAAATACCCACATTTAGAAATTTATATAGACAAAGCTACACAGGGAAAAAATCCAATTTATGGATTGAACCAATTGCCTGGTTTTTTACGCCCTTTTTCAGATACTTTTAAATGGGATATTACCATGTTTAAGGCTTTAACCAAAAGGTATATAGAAAACACATTGCTCTTAAATAAAAGAACCGATTATTGGCTAATTGATGGCATACAGAACTATCTAATGATCGAATATATAGAAGCATTTTATCCGGAAATTAAACTTTTAGGCAATGTTTCTAATTATTGGTTTATAAGAACCTTCAATCTTTCTAAATTAAAGTTTAGCGACAAATACCCTTTTATCTATCAATTTTCCGCACGTAAGTTTTTAGACCAATCATTGAATACTTCGGCAGATTCTTTGTCAAATTTTAATAGAAAAATTGTTAACAAATACAAAGCAGGCTTAGGTTTTAGATATTTAAAAGGATACTTAGGGGATACTATTTTAAATAGTTCCTTTAAAGAGTTTTATCAAAAAAATCAATTAAAAATTATTTCCAGCGAAAATTTTAAAGAAATAATTACAGCGAAAACCACAAAAAATTTAGACTGGTTTTTTAACGATTTCTTAAACACAAACAAAAAAATAGATCATACAATTGATGCTGTAATTCCTGAAAAAGACAGCTTAAAAGTGGTCTTAAGAAACAAAAGAAACATCACTACTCCATTGGCTTTGTATGCACTAAAGGATGGTGAAATAAAATTAAAAAAATGGGTTGAAACAGTTGATAGTATTAAAACCGTTAAAATTAAAAATAACGACTTTGACAAATTAGTTTTAAATTATGAGAATTTATACCCAGAATACAACACTTTAGATAATTGGAAAAATGTAAAAAAGAAGCTATTTAACAAACCTATAAAATTTACTTTTTATACAGATATTGAAGCCCCTGAGTACCATCAACTTTTTTATAAACCTAACGTAGACTATAATTTTTACAACGGTTTAATCTTAGGTGCAAAACTAAATAACAAACCCATTTTAAAAAGGAATTTAGAGTTTAATATTGCCCCTGCATACGCAATAAAAAGCAGTTCAATAAACGGGGATTTCTCTATAAAATACAATCAATTTTTCGAAAAGACAAAAATCTATAAAATTACTTACGGGATTTCAGGAAACAGTTTACATTATGCCCCTGAATTGTCGTATGAATCCTTAATTCCATATATTGCTATTAATTTTAAAAGAAAGTCATTACGACAATCAAGTTCTAGGTCTCTAAGCGCAAAAATAGTTCATATAAATAAAAAAGTCGCTCCTCAAACCCAAAAAACAGATCAAGACAATTACAATGTATTTAGTGTAAGTTATAACTTCAGCAAACCAGATATTATCAAAGAATTAAGATCTCGGTTTAACACTGAATTTGCAAAAGATTTCTCTAAAGTATCATTGGACTTAAGATACAGAGCATTAAGTTCTTCAGATACACAATTAGATTTTAGATTTTTTGCGGGTGCTTTTTTAACTAATAAAACCAAAAGTGATTATTTTAGTTTTGGTTTAGATAGACCAAATGATTATTTATTTCAACTAAATTATCTTGGTCGTTCAGAAGATTCGGGTATTTTTAGTCAGCAATATATTATTACAGAGGGAGGGTTTAAATCGGTATTACCCACCCGTTTTGCCAATCAGTTTATGTCCTCATTCAACACGAGTATTGGTCTCTGGCGTTGGGTTGAATTATATAATGATGTTGCTTTTCTAAAAAACAGAAATCAACCTATTTATTTTGCTTATGAAAATGGAGTCCGTTTTAATTTTGTACATGAGATCTTCGAAATTTATTTTCCACTCTATTCTAATAATGGTTGGGAAGTGCAACAAAATGCGTATCCAGAAAAAATAAGATTCATATTTAGTGCAAATTTAGGCGCTGTTTATAACTTTTTTAGACGTAATTTTTTATGAATTAAAAGGAATCTTTACAACTCAAAGTTTCTTTTTTTAAAAAAAATAAATTAACTTATTTTTACTAGAATTTCTCAATAAATCGTTGCACTTTCAAATATCGAGTAAAAAAACTATCTTTGCACTACTCTAAAAATCTTACAATAATGCTGCAGGAAACACATATGGAGAATAAACAAAAACTTTCTTTTGAAGATTTTAAAACAGAAGTTTTAAATGATTACAGAATTGCTAAAATTAGTAGAGAGTGTAGTTTATTAGGCAGAAGAGAAGTGTTGACTGGGAAAGCAAAGTTTGGCATTTTTGGTGATGGAAAAGAAGTGCCACAATTAGCTATGGCAAAAGCTTTTAAAATTGGAGATTTTAGGTCCGGTTACTATAGAGATCAAACTTTTATGATGGCTATTGGAGAATTAACCGCACAACAATTTTTTGCGGGATTATATGCGCATACAGATATCAAAGCAGAACCGATGACTGCCGGTAGACAAATGGGAGGTCATTTTTCGACCCATAGTATACATGAAGATGGAAGCTGGAAAGACCTAACAAAACAATATAATTCTAGTGCCGATATTTCTCCTACAGCTGCCCAAATGCCACGCTTATTGGGCTTGGCTCAAGCATCTAAAATTTATAGGACAGAAAAAAGCGTTCAACATTTCTCTAATTTTTCTATAAATGGAAATGAAGTTGCTTGGGGTACGATTGGTAATGCGAGTACTAGTGAAGGTGTATTTTTTGAAACCATAAACGCCGCTGGAGTTTTGCAAGTACCCATGGTAATGAGTGTTTGGGATGATGAATATGGAATTTCTGTACATGCAAAACATCAAACCACAAAAGAAAGTATTTCTGAAATTTTAAAGGGTTTTCAGAGAGAAAACTCCAAAGATGGTTATGAAATTTTTGTAGTCAATGGGTGGGATTATGTTCAGTTAATAGACATTTATAACAAAGCTGGAAAAATTGCAAGGGAAGAGCACGTGCCGATCCTAATACATGTAAAAGAACTCACGCAACCTCAAGGCCATTCTACATCTGGCTCTCATGAAAGATACAAAACAAAAGAAAGATTAAACTGGGAAAAAGAGCACGATTGTATTTCAAAAATGCGAAACTGGATTTTAGACTTTGAACTAGAAACTGAAACGGGCGAAGTTTTACGATTTGTAAATGCTGAAGAAGAACTAATTATCTTAGAGAAAGAAATCAAAAAAGAAGTGTTAAGTGCCAAAAGAAATGCATGGAATGCTTTCATTAATGAGTTAAAACTTGAAGTAACCCAAGGATGTGAACTCTTAGGTAAAGTTGCAAATAAAAGCAAAAATGGTGCTTTTATTCTCAGATATAAAAAAGAGTTAATGGCTATTGTCGAGCCAAGTAGAAAAGACCTAATATCTACAGCAAGAAAAACATTGCGCTTCATTAAAGACGAAAGTTTTGCAGAAAAAATATTGCTTCAAAATTTCATTAACGATTCTTTAAAAAAAGGTGCAAAAAAATTCTCATCAAAACTACATAGTGAATCCGATTTTAATGCCTTAAATATTTTAGAAAAAAAACCCATTTACAGCAAAAGTAAGACGCTAGTTGATGCTAGAATTATTATGAGAGATAATTTTAATGCGCTTCTGAAAAAATATCCAGAAGTAATTATCTTTGGTGAAGATGCAGGTCTAATTGGCGATGTAAATCAAGGTTTAGAAGGACTTCAAGAAAAATATGGAGAAATAAGAGTAGCAGATACCGGTATTAGAGAAGCTACAATTATTGGCCAAGGTATTGGATTAGCATTACGTGGTTTACGACCTATTGCAGAAATACAGTATTTAGATTATTTGCTCTATGCCTTGCAAATAATGAGTGATGACTTAGCAACCCTTCATTATAGAACTTTTGGAAAACAAAAAGCGCCATTAATTATAAGAACACGAGGGCATCGATTGGAAGGAATATGGCATGCAGGATCTCCAATGGGAGGTATCATAAACAACATTAGAGGCATTCATGTTTTAGTACCCAGAAATATGACCAAAGCAGCAGGATTTTATAATACTTTGTTAGAGGGCGATGAACCAGCCTTGGTTATTGAGTGTTTAAATGGCTACAGATTAAAGGAAGAATTACCCATAAATTTAGGGGATTATAAAACTCAAATTGGAGTGGTTGAAACCGTTAAAGAAGGCAAAGACATAACTGTTGTTTCTTATGGATCTACCTTAAGAATTGTCGAAGAAGCAGCCAAAGAGTTACAGCAAGTCGATATTCATATAGAAATTATAGATGCGCAGAGCTTACTTCCTTTTGATTTAAATCATGACTGTGTTGAAAGTGTAGCTAAAACAAATAAACTATTGATTGTCGACGAAGATGTTCCAGGTGGTGCTTCTGCATATATTTTACAAGAAATTATAGAAAAACAAAATGGTTACATCTACTTAGATAGCAAACCTGTTACATTAACTGCCAAAGCTCATAGAACTGCTTATGGAACAGATGGAGATTATTTTTCAAAACCTTCCGCTGAAGATATTTTCGAAAAAATTTACGAAATAATGCATGAAGAAAATCCGAGTAAGTTTAAAAGCTTATATTAAATTAATTTTATAAAGTATCCAATACGAATTAATAATCTAGAAAATACAACTAGAAAATTTTGATTTATCAAGTTCAAAAGTCCAACTATCTATTTAAAATTTTAATTCCTACTGCGCATTTTAAACAAAGTTTCTTGGTACAATAATTATTTTTAAGCTCTAATAAAGCTTGAGTATCATATCCATTTTTAGCTTTGATCCCTATATCATCAAATTTAGAAATGATATTGTTTTTTTCTGATTTTATTTTTTGAAGAATAACTAAAAATTCATTTTCAATTATCTCTCCCCGATGCTTATTGTATAAAAATTTCAGCGGAATTATTGTATTTATCAATAGTAAATCTACAAACTGTTTTGTTAGTTTTTTGGGTGATGATTTAGAAGATTTATCGAATGTATAATGTGTTTTCCAGAATGGATGTACGCTTACTTCGGACATCTCATAGAAACCTTTCAAGGTTTCTGTTTTCATCATTTTGGAAAATAAATTTTGGTGCGCATGATACAAAGAAACCAATTGAGCAATTCGTATTGTTGAAAAATTAGATGGTCGCATTCTAAAAAAAGAAAACTGACGATTTGAAATGGGTTGCAAGTTGTATTTATGTTGTAGATAGTGATACTCACTTTTTAATTTTTGGTGATACTCCTCTTCAATAATTTCTTCTAAAAAACCAGCTTGACCAAACAATAAAGCCGTTAATTGATTTTCATTTAAGGCAACTTTTCTCACAACAGAAAAATCAATAGAATTTGCCAAACTTAAAAAAGCATCTCCATTTACTTTTAACCCAAAATTCTTTGCCAATAATTGGAATAATACCGCTTCAAAATCATTTTTATTTGCAACCAAAAGTTCTTTCATCTCATCCGATTTTCTTTCTAATCGTTCAAAAAATAAACGTTCTTTCCAATTTTCAAAAGTAAAACCATCAACAGTCATAATTTCCTTTTCACAAGCGATCCATCGTTGTTTCGAAGCAAACAAATTTTGATAATTTTTTACAGCAGTATTAGAAACAAAATCTTTTAAAACCAATACAGGTAGTGGTTTGTTATTCTTCATGAAAACGGTAGCATCATCTTCCCAAACCACATGTAGGATAACAGCATCATAATTTTCATCCATCTCATGATGATGCGCATACCAATCAGAAGATTTCAGATGAATTTCAACATTACCAACCCAAAGTTGATGGTCGATTTTCAACTGTGCATTTAAAAAATCTGTTCCAGAATTATGGTTGTGAGTTCCTGGCTTTATAATTGTTAGCTTTTCATGCGAAGTTGTTATTAAATTGTGAATAGAAAATAACTGGTATTTCCATACATAATGTAGAAAATCTTCTTTCATAGCAAATAATAAATATCTTAATTTAACAAACTCTTTTTCGACCATCAATTTATGAAAAATAAATTAAAATGATTTTTTATTCGTGGCTTTCGATTTTTGTATTACTAATTTATTTAAAGAAACATCTTCAATACAGACTTCAAATTAGTAATATCACCGTACTTATTTCTTCTTTTTGAATCGTTTTATTTTTTTATTTGTGAAAACTTAGCGAGAACTACAAAAAACACCCTACTCATCTATAATATTGATTTGTGTGCCTTTATTTTTATTTGATTTCAACAAAACTATCTTACTCATAAATATTGATGTATTTTTGTGTCACAAAACTTAATCTATGAACATTATAAATAGTTTAAAATGGCGTTATGCTGTTAAGAAATTTGATTCAAAAAAACAGCTTTCAGAAGCACAAATAAACACCTTAAAAGAGGCTTTTAATTTAACCGCGACTTCCTACGGTCTTCAACCCCTAAAGCTAGTCGTTATAAAAAATAAAGAAATTCAAAAAAAGTTGGTTCTTCATTCCTGGAATCAAGCTCAAATACAGGAAGCTTCACATGTTTTAGTGATTTGCATTCAAGACAATTATACTACAGATGAAGTAGAAAATTACTTTAATTTAGTTCAGAAAATCAGAAAAACACCAAAAGAAATCATCAATCCTTTTAAGAAGTTTTTAACGTCAGAGATTGTAAAAAAAACACAAGAAGAATTGTTTTTATGGAATAAAAATCAAGCCTATTTAGCATTGGGAAACCTATTGACAGTTTGTGCTTTAGAAAAAATTGATGCATGTCCTATGGAAGGTTTTATCCCTGAAAAATATGATGAGATTCTAAATTTAGCAGCAGAAAATTTAAAATCTATATTGGTTTTACCTGTTGGTTTCAGAGCTGAAGATTGCCATATGAAAGATTTAGCAAAAGTGAGAAAGGAAATTCAGGAAACTGTAATTGAAATGTACTAAATTAATTAAGAATAGTAATTTAAAAATGAGTGAAGCAGTAAGAAATTTAGCACCAAAAATTATTTGGAATCACTTTGCAGATTTAAATGCAGTTCCACGTCCTTCAAAAAAAGAAGAACGTATCATTCAATTTATGATCAATTTTGGCAAAAGCCTACAGCTTTCTACTTTTGTTGATAAAGTTGGTAATGTCATTATCAAAAAACCAGCATCAAAAGGTTTTGAAAATAAAAAAGCAATTGTTTTACAATGTCATTTAGACATGGTGCATCAAAAAAATGCAGATACTATTTTCGACTTTGACGAAGAAGGAATTAAAATGATTGTTGATGGTGATTGGGTAACTGCAGATGGAACTACTTTAGGCGCTGATAATGGCTTAGGAGTTGCTGCAATAATGGCAGTTTTATCTTCTAAGGACATACAACACTCAAATATTGAAGCACTTTTCACTATTGACGAAGAAACGGGCATGACTGGTGCTATGGGATTAGAAGGCGGTATTTTAAAAGGAGATATTCTTTTAAATTTAGATACAGAAGAAGACAACGAAATAGGTATGGGTTGTGCTGGTGGAATTGATGTAACGGCAACACGTAATTATATTGAAGAAGAAGTCCCTGAACATACTACAGCATTTTTAATAACAGTTAAAGGTTTAAATGGCGGACATTCCGGTATGGATATTCATAAAGGATTAGGAAATGCGAACAAAATTATGAATCGTATTTTATTTAATGGATATCTAAACTTTGGCTTGCAGATTTCAGAAATAAATGGGGGTAGTTTGCGAAATGCAATTCCTCGTGAAAGCATTGCTATTATTACAATTAACGAAATTCAAAAAGCAACTTTTCTCTTTGAAATAAACTTACTTATCAACAATATCAAAGAAGCGTTCTTAACATTAGAACCAAATTTAACTATTGACATTAGCGCCACCAAATCACCGAAAAAAGTAATAGAAATAGATGTTCAAGAAAGTTTTCTAAAATCAATGTATGCTGCTCATGATGGTGTATATAGAAGGAGTCCTGACATAACTGATTTGGTAGAAACCTCCAATAATATCGCAAGAGTTATTGTTAAGGATGGGTGCATAAAAATTGAATGTTTAACACGTTCTTCTTCCGAAAGTAACAGATCTGATTTAGTAAATTCCTTAAAATCAGCTTTTGAATTATCTGGCTTTGATATTGAACTATCTGGAGAATACCCTGGTTGGAGACCCAATATAAATTCAGAAATTTTAGGAATCGTTTCCAATTTATATGAAAAACTACATGGAGAAAAAGCTCATATTGCAGCTTGTCATGCAGGCCTTGAATGTGGTATTTTAGGACAAAATTATCCAAAAATGGATATGATTTCATTTGGTCCAACAATTTTGGGAGCTCACTCACCAGAGGAACGTGCTAGTATCTCTTCTACACAAAAATTTTGGAAATTTTTAATTGCTATTTTAAAAAATGTTCCCTTAAAATGAAAATTAATCTTTAATTTACCAAAAATAATTGAAAAAAAAACAGCAAAGAGAACATCTAATTATTGGATTTTCAACACCACAATATATTTATCATTTTCGTTATTTTAAAAAACTTCCCAGAAGCAAAAACAAACCAACTAAGAAAACTAAAAAAAATATTTATCGATTTTATAATGTTATTAACATCTTTCGTTTCATTAAAACATAAAAAAAGTGTAATTTTACTACTCAAAAGGAAAAAATAACAATGGGTAAAATAATTGCAATTGCAAACCAAAAAGGTGGAGTTGGTAAAACAACAACAAGCATTAATTTGGCTGCATCTCTAGGCGTTCTAGAGAAGAGAGTTTTATTAATTGATGCTGATCCACAAGCAAATGCTTCCTCTGGCCTAGGTATTGATATCAATTCGGTAACATTAGGAACATACCAAGTACTAGAACACACCATATCGGCTAAAGAAGCGATTGTAAAAACAGTTTCTCCAAATGTTGATGTAATTCCTGCACATATTGATTTAGTGGCAATTGAAATTGAATTGATCGATAAACAAGAACGAGAATACATGTTGAAAAAATCGTTAGTTAATTTAAAAAACGATTACGATTATATTTTAATAGATTGCGCTCCTTCATTGGGTTTAATAACACTAAACTCTTTAGTTGCTGCAGATTCAGTAATTATTCCTATTCAATGTGAATATTTTGCGCTCGAAGGGTTAGGTAAATTATTAAATACCATTAAAAGTATTCAAAATATCCATAACTCAGAATTAGAAATTGAAGGTTTATTACTAACGATGTTTGATTCTCGACTCCGCCTTTCGAATCAAGTTGTTGAAGAAGTAAGGAAACACTTTTCTAGCATGGTTTTTGATACTATTATTAGAAGAAATACACGTTTAGGAGAGGCACCCAGTTATGGAGAAAGTATTATTGCCTACGATGCAACAAGTAATGGTGCTATAAATTACTTAAATTTGGCCCAAGAATTATTAAAAAAGAATTCGTAAGATGGCAAAAGCTACCAAAAAACAAGCCTTAGGAAGAGGGTTATCTGCTCTGTTGCAAGAACCTTCTAATGTTATTTCTGCAACTGATAAGAATGCAGATAAAGTTGTTGGAAGTATACTTGAAATCAATTTAAGTTTGATTGAAGTAAATCCATTTCAACCAAGAACTTATTTTGATGATGAAGCTTTAAAGGAATTAGCCAATTCAATAGAAGAACTGGGGGTTATTCAACCAATTACAGTTCGTAAATTGTCGGAAAATAAATTTCAATTAGTTTCTGGAGAGCGCCGTTTTAGAGCTTCAAAATTAATAGGAAACAAAACAATTCCCGCATACATAAGACTTGCCAACGATCAAGAAATGCTAGAAATGGCATTGGTAGAAAACATACAACGTAAAAATTTAGATCCTATTGAAGTTGCTTTGTCATACCAACGTTTAATTGACGAAATAGAATTAACGCAAGAAGAACTAAGCACTAGAGTTGGAAAAAAACGCTCTACCGTAACTAATTACTTACGTTTATTAAAATTAGATCCCATTTTACAAACTGGTATGAGAGATGGTTTTATTTCGATGGGACATGGTCGTGCCATGATTAATGTAGAAAACACAGAAGATCAGTTAGCTATTTATGAGAGAATTTTGCGTCAAAAATTATCTGTAAGACAAACTGAAGATTTAGTGAAAAACTTAAAATCTGGAGTCATAACGAAACCAAAGAAAAAGCAAATTCCACCTTATATAAAAGAAAGCCTTAAAGGCATGGGTGAATACCTTGGTCATAAAATAGATGTAAGCATTAGTGCCAATGGCAAAGGAAAAATTTCGATCCCTTTTCATTCTGAAGAAGATTTTAACCGTCTAAAAAACTTATTAAAATAAGTGTTTTTAAAAAAAACAATATTTGTATTAACCTTTGCATTTTTTTCTGCAACGATTTTGGGGCAAAAAAAGTCTGTAATTGAAACAGAAATCCTCATTGAAAAGGGAGGTGTTTATAATCCTTTAGCACCTTCCAAAGCGGCTTTTTACTCAGCTATTTTCCCAGGAATGGGACAAGTTTACAATAAGAAGTATTGGAAAGCACCTATTGTTTGGGGCGCCATGGGTACTAGCATTTACTATTATTTAATTAATAATAGTAGTTATAAAAGGTACAGGACCGCTTACAGACTAAGAAAAAACAACCTCGTAGATGAGTTTACGATTAATGGTATTGAAATAATCTCAGAAGAAACTTTAGAAAGGGCACAAAATCAATTAAAAGAAAATAGAGATTTATCTCTTTTAACGACAGTAATTTTATATGTCTTGCAAATTGTAGAAGCAAGTGTAAACGCACATTTACTTCAATTTAATACAGATGATGACTTAACATTTAAGCCAACTTTTATCAATGATCCATTTTATATGGAAGCTCCAAAAGTAGGACTCACAATTAAATATAATTTTTAAAATGAAGATTGCACTATTAGGGTACGGAAGAATGGGTAAAGAAATTGAAAAAATCGCTTTATCTCGCGGACATGAAATAGTAATTAGAAAAGATGTTGATGATATAATAGATATCAATTTAGCAGACGTTGCTATAGATTTCAGTGTACCCTCTTCTGCTTTTAACAATATATCAAACTGCATAAACAACAAAGTTCCTGTAATTTCTGGAACTACAGGTTGGTTAGATAAATATGAAGAGGCAGTTGCATTATGTAAAGAAAAAAATAGTGCTTTTATATACGCCTCTAATTATAGTTTAGGCGTAAACATCTTTTTTGAATTGAACAAACAATTAGCAAAAATGATGCGTTCTTTAGAAGATTATGATATCTCTATGGAAGAAATTCATCATACAAAAAAGTTAGACGCTCCGAGTGGAACAGCAATTACATTAGCAGAAGGGGTTATTGAAAATTCCTCCAAGAATAATTGGAAATTAGGCGATGAAGCATCAAAAGGGAACATACCTATTGTTGCAAAAAGAATTCCTGATGTTCCCGGAACACATACTGTTTGGTATGATTCTCAAGTTGACGCTATTGAAATAAAACACACAGCTCATAGCAGAAAAGGATTTGCTCTAGGAGCCTTAGTTGCTGCAGAATGGATTGTTGGTAAAAAGGGTGTTTTCTCTATGAAAGATGTATTAAACATCCATTAGGAAGGAAAATACTTTTGCTATTTTCAAACTATAAAAAATATAATTCTTCTCATTAGAGACAATAAAAGTATACAATTATGACATTTACACAGTGGTTCCTCTTTTTTTTAGCAGTACAGTTGGTTCATTTTCTTGGAACTTGGAAACTGTATATAAAAGCAGGTAGAAAGGCTTGGGAAGCTGCAATTCCTATTTACAATGGAATTGTTTTAATGAAAATGATAAATCGTCCTCAGTGGTGGATTGCCTTATTATTTATTCCTGTTGTAAACCTATTGATGTTTCCTGTTATTTGGATTGAGACTATTAGAACTTTTGGTTTCTATAAAAAATTAGATTCATTTCTAGTAATTGTAAGTTTAGGACTTTATGTGTTCTATATCAACTATGCAAAAGACGCGGCATACAACTCAGACAGAAGTTTAAAACCAAGATCTGAATTAGGTGAATGGATAAGCTCTATTACATTTGCCATTATTGCTGCTACTTTAGTACACACCTATTTTATGCAACCTTTTACCATACCTACTTCATCTTTAGAAAAATCTTTATTAGTTGGTGATTATCTTTTTGTAAGTAAGTTCCATTATGGCGCAAGGGTTCCATCTACAGTGATTGCTGCGCCTATGGTGCATGATTCTTTACCTTTTACGGGAACAGCTTCTTATTTAAAAAAACCACAACTTCCTTACACGCGTTTGCCAGGTTTACAGAAAATTAAGAATAACGACATTGTTTGTTTCAATTGGCCTGCAGATTCTTTGGCAACCATGTGGGGAGATACTTCTGGTAAATTCACCTACAAACCTGTTGATAAAAAAACAAACTATGTAAAACGTTGTGTAGGTATTGCTGGCGATTCTCTAGAAATGAAAAATGGCTATTTCTATATCAATGGAAAAAAGAATATCTTACCAGAAAGGGCAAAATTACAATTTTATTATACTTATGAAGCAAAAAAACCAATAAGTCAGAGTACATATCCTAAATTTTTGATGGGTAAACAACGAACCGGAGTTTACAAAATTTTAAGTGAATATTGGAATAATGAAAAAGTACAAAAAGCAATAAAAAAGAATGGAAATTTATCTAAAATTGATGCTGATTCTTTATACACAGAAGTTGTTGGAGGTATAAATCCTGATTTTGCTCGAAAATTAAAAATGTTTTCAGTTGACAACAAAATAAATATCAATTTAACAGAAGAGGAAGCAGCTCGTTTAGAAGAATATCCATTAACTGTTTCTGTTAAAAAAGTAAACCATGATATTGACAACGCTATTTTTCCTCATATAGAAAAATTGGGTTGGAGTCAAGACAACTTTGGTCCAATTTATATTCCAAAAGCTGGAGCTACTGTCAAAATAGATTTAGAAACATTGCCTTTCTACAAGCAAATCATCGAAAATTATGAAAATAATGATTTACAAGTTGTTGGAGAAAACATCTATATTAATGGAGTAAACGCAGCTTCTTATACTTTCAAACAAGATTATTTTTATTTAATTGGAGACAACAGGCACAGTTCATTGGACGGTCGTTATTGGGGCTATGTTCCTTTTGATCATGTTTTAGGAAAACCAGTATTAGTTTGGTTTAGTTGGGATCCTAATGAACCCAATATTGGAGCTAAATTAAAATCAATTCGTTGGGACAGAATGTTTACAACCGTGCATGGTGAAGGAAAACCTTTTTCTTTCAGATACTTTGTTTTAGCATTCATAGGAATATATTTTGGTTATAGTATTTATAGAAAAAGAAAAGTAAAAAAATAATTTTAGCAGCAGTATAAAACTGAAACTAAAAAGGGTTCATTAAAACATATGTCATTATTTATTCCCACCTACTTCTCTCCTATTTCTCAATATTCTGAAATTGTAAAATCTAATTCAGTTGTTTTTGAAATGGAAGATAATTTTCAGAAACAAAGCTATAGAAATAGATGCTATATCTATAATTCTAACGGAAAACAGTTATTAAATATTCCTGTAAAAGATAAATACAAAGGAAGTTCTCAACGAAAAAAAACAAAAGATTTATTGGTTGACAATGATGCTCTTTGGCAAGATCATCATTTAAAATCTTTACAAACAGCTTATAGAACCTCCCCTTTTTACGAGTTTTACGAAGATGATTTACATACTATTTTTACAAAAAAATATACTTTTATTCAAGATGTAAACATCGATACTTTTTTATTTATTTCTGATGCATTACAAATATCCCAGCAATATTCTAAAACGAGAGAGTATATCGTAAAAACTACTGAAAAAGATTTAAGAGAACTTGCAGATGTAAAAAAACAACCTCAAAAATTAGTAGATAACTACGTTCAAATGTTTGATGACAAGCATGGTTTTATTCCTGATTTATCAATTTTAGACTTGCTTTTTATGGAAGGCCCAAACGCAATTAGTTTCTTGTGAATTTAGAATTCATAATACATTACGGGTTACATTTTATAGCACCACTTTTTATAGCCTACTTTTTATTTAAGAAAAACTGGAAAATTACTTACTTAATTTTCATCTGCTCAATGTTAATAGATTTAGATCATTTACTAGCGACCCCTATTTTTGACAAAAACAGATGTAGCATCAACTTTCACCCCTTGCATTCCTATATTGCAATTAGCTTTTATGGTATTGGTTTATTTTTTAAGAAAACAAGAATCTTATGTATTGCATTAATATTCCACATGCTAACAGACGCTATAGATTGCTATCTATAATATTTCTTTAAAAGTAAATCAAACTCTTTAGAAATATTAAGTTTTAGTACTAAAAAGACATAGAGAACAGTAATCATTATACTTTTTAAAGCGATGTTAATTATTGGAGTGATACTAAATTTCAATAATTCAATTTCTGGAAACGTAAAGTTCCAAAAATAAAAAAAATAAAACAAAATGAGAATAATTAAAATCAATCTCCATGATTTATTTGTAAAAGGTGTAATTGCAAATTTATGATGTACAAACCATAACTTAATTGTATTAAACACAAGAATTGTTAGTAAGGTTGCAATTGCCAAACCATTAGTACCCAATTCTAAATTAAAATAGAAGAACTTATTTAAAAAGTATACAGAAACAGACATCCCTATAGCAAGTGGCAATACCACTCTATAAAATTTAGAGTTATTTATGATTGCACCATTACTTCCTAAAAACATGGTATATAATTTGGCTAAAGAAATCATTAGAACTACATATTCACCACCAGCATAACCTTTTTCTGGCATTAATTTAAAAAGTTCACTTACACCACAATTAACTAACAGAAAAAACAAACCACCAACTAAAAGTAGATTTATAGAACTTTTCTTATATAAGTTTTCAACTTCTGTTGTATTAAATTCATTTAAAGATTTAGATGTTAATGGTTGTAAAATTTGGGTCATTGCTCTACTTGGTGCTTCTATAAAAGAACCTATAAAAACAGCAACAGAATAATAAGCTGCTTTTTCTATGGTATCTTTTCCAGGAATCATAACTTTATCAATATCTAATAAAATAGCACCTGCACTTCCTGCTAAAATAATATATCCTGAATATTTAATAAGCTCTAAAATATTATTTGGTAACTTAAAATGAAACTTCGGGAAATAAATAGAAAAGGCATAAAACATCATTACAAGAGCCCTAATAACATATGCTATACTTAAATATAAGATAAATTCTGATTTTGTTATGAAATCAAAAAGAACAGCTAAAAGTAAAATCATTACCACAACTCTATTCCAAAGTTCTTTTAAAATATTACCAAAAACAGTTTGGAGTTGTACTTTTGTCCAAGAATAGAAAAGTTCAAAATAAGCACATGCAATCGCTATTAAATAAATAGAAAACGTATAACTTTCTATAATCTGATTCTCTTCAGTTACCTTACTCATAATCCATGTATGAGCATTATCCCAAAAAAAACCTAAAGGGACTGCGATTAATAATGGTAAAAACATAACCGAAGAAAGAAACTTATCTTTTTCTTCTTTTGTTTTATAAGACGAGAAATATTTTACAATAGTATATTGAACTCCGAATGCAGTAAATGGCATAATCAAATTAGAAGCAGATAAAAGAATTGTAACCATTCCATAAAATTCTGATTCTAAAACTCTAGGATAAAAAACAATCGTATTTATTCCGCCGATTAAGAATGCACCATAAATAATAATCGTATTTCTAAAAGACTGTTTTAATACAATTCCCATATTACGAATGTAGACTTTTAATTATTGAAGCTAACTTTTTAGTCAATTCTTTTCTGAGATATTTCTCAATATTTTTAGAATTTACTTCTAAGTTTCCTTCTTTAAATTGATGATATAACCCTACAATTTCTGTTGACAATTTCTCTTCATTATCAAACCCAACAACGACTCCAGCATTCGTCTCTTTTATAATTGCTGCTAAATCTCCTTGTTCTGGGCCAATTGCTAAGATGGGTCTTTTTGCTGCTAAATACTCAAATATTTTACCTGTTAAAATCCCTTTTGACTTTTCAACATTAGGAATTAACAATAATAGAACCTGAGCTTTTATTTGATATTCAATTGCTTTTTGATGATCTACATAACCAACAAAATTTACATTATCAATTAATTGATGATTGATTACCTCAGTTTGAATTTCATTAGAAATATCACCTATAAAATTGAGTTTTAACTCTTTTTTAAAATTTTCATTCTGAGAACAAAGTTCTTTTAAAACTTTAAATAAAATTGTTGGATTACTTTGTTTAGGTAATAAACCAATATAAGAAATCGAGAATTTGTGATCTAATTCTATTCTATTCTTAGTTAAAACTTCATCATCAAAACCATTTGTTATTAATTCTACTCTACTTGCAGCTTTAGCGAATTCTTCTTTTAATGAATTACTAACAGTTAATACACAATCTGCATTTTTTAAAACAGCTTCTTCTAATCTTTTATTCTTATTTTTAGCAAATGAAAGCTGATTAAAATCTTTATTAAAATATAAATCTGACCATGGATCTCTTAAATCTGCAATCCATTTTATATTATTTTTCTGATGTAATTTTTGCGCAATTAAATGCATACTATGAGGTGGTCCTGTAGAAATAATAGTATCAATCTTATTTGAATTTAAATACGTTTGCAAATACCTTACAGATGATTTTACCCAAAACACTTTTGGATCAGGAATAAAAAAATTTCCACGTATAAAGGACAAAAAACGACTTTTACTCAAATTTGCAAACCCATTTTTCTGTGGTTTATTATTCTTCCAAAAAAGAAGGTTTAAAGGCTCCCAAATAGGTTGTTTTAAAACTTTAATGTTTGTTGACACTTCATTAATTAACGTTTTATCTTCTCTTGGATAAGTAACATTATCAACTGTATACACAACAGGTTCTATTCCGAATTCTTGTAAGTATTTTACAAACTTCAACCAACGTTGAACTCCAGATCCGCCTGCAGGAGGCCAATAATATGTAATTATTAATACTTTCAAGATAATAAATTATTGTATAAATATAGTAGTTCTTTTGAGGTTTGTTCCCAAGAAAATTTTTTTTGTATGAATAGTTTTCCATTTTGTCCCAATTCATTCCTTAGAGCTTCACTTTTGTAGAGTGTTAGTATTTTTTCAGAAAAATCATCTACATCTCTATCTTTATGAACGAGACCCGTAGTATTCTTTTCTACTAACTTTCTTTGAGCAACCGCATCGCTAACTAGAAGCGGTCTTGCTAAACTCATATATTGAAAAATTTTATTAGCATAGGCAACATCATGTTGTAAATTTCTATGCAATGGAGAAATACAAATAGTACTTGAAATAATATAAGATTGAAACAATGAAACATTTTTCCAACCTTCAAAATCAACAAAAATTTCTAATTTTAAATCGACAACTTGTTGTTTCAAAACTACGTCAGTAGTATTTTTTCCAACAATCACAAGTTTAATATTCGGAATCTTTTCTTTTAAAGAAGTTATTGCTTCAATTGCAGTTTGTAAACCTCTCCTTAAATGTGTATCCCCTAGATACAAAACAACGAACTTATCTTTATATCTTTTTATGATAGACTGATCTATATTATAATCCTTATAAAATGATTCTCTGATTGTATTAGGCACTAAAACTAACTTTTCTTTGGAAGAAGGGATTCTTTCTTCTATATTTATGAGAAATTCTGGAGAAACAGTAATAACTTTATTTGCTCTTACTATAAATTCTCTTTCTTTCTTTTTCCAATGTAAAGGTGAAATAATATATTTTCCGGGAAACTTTTGAAGATGCGGATACAACTTCATAACCTCTGGTATATTATCATGTAAATCTAAAACAACTGGTAAATTGTATTTTCTATTTACTTTAAAAGCAGCACCAGCAATTCGAATATCATGAACATGCATTGCTTCAATATTTGTCTCTTTTATAAAACGATGAATCTTTTGTTTCATCAAAAAATTATATAAAGGTATTGTATACGCTAAAGCTGATAATTTGTATTCTAACACATTGGAGACATACCTCTTTACTTGAATCCCATTAATCCTTTCTGATGTTTTTTCATTAGCATATTTTAAACAGAAAAGAAAAACTTCGTGGCCATCTTTTATTAAAGATAGTGCTTCATTTTCAACCCTAGGATCAGGTGGGAATTCAGCATCGAGTATCATTCCTATTTTCATCTCTTCTTTTTTTGATCATAAAAGAACCAACCCACGAACACGAATATCAAAATAAGATACGAAAATAAAGAAATTAAAGTTCCTTGCTGAATGACTTTTGGCTCAAACTTGAATTTAATTGTATGTTTTCCTGCTGGAATCAACATACCTCGTAACAAGTAATTTACTCTAAAATGGGGTGTTAATTCTCCATCAATATAAGCATTCCATCCGTCTTTGTAATAAATTTCTGAAAATACTGCAAATTGTTCTATTAATGTATTTGATTGATATGTTAATGTTGTAACATCATAATTTAACAGTTTGATTGTAGATGTTGAATCTTTTTGGAAATTTAAATTAATGTTTTCTTTGAGGTTTCTTTTATCAATAACTACTTCTATTTTTGTTTGTATCGAATCCAATGCTTGCATTTCTTCATCGGCAGAATGTACCACTTTTACCTTTTCAACAAACCAAACATTTCCATTTGCATCTGGATTCAATTGTACTTCTTTTTCACCACTATCGGTACCAGCAATAAAATACTTCGTATTTAGCATGTTTAAAACCTGCATATTATTTTTGGCTATTTGATACTCAAACAATTCTTGATAACGTCTTAATTTTGCTGCATGATACCCTCCAATAGATTGATGGAAATAAGAGGTACTTCCGTCATTCATTGGGTTTAGAGTAAAATTAGCTACTCTAAAATGTGCTTTATCTTGTAAGATTATTTTATCTGCTACAGAAGCTGTAAATGGTTTTTCTATCTTTCTTGCTATTTTAAAATCGTCTTGATCTACGTATTTTTTATCCACAGAAATTAAATCAAACAACACAAAAAAGGTAAGCATCCCAATAGCAACGCTTTGTTTTAATTTATCTTTTAACAACAGCCATAAAATTCCTCCTGAAACGAACATTAAAAATAAAGACCGTAGAGAATCCATTAATAAAATCGATTTTCTATCTGCAATTATTGCATCTATCAAGCCTGGCAATTGGCTATATTGTGAATCTCTCAATCCTTCAAAAGTTGAAAATGCATGTGCTAATAAAAATCCAGCAACAATGAATCCACCAAAAATGCTAAGTGCCTTTTTTAAAGCGTCCTGTTTTTCATCTGAAGAAACCCTTGACGAAAAGAATTCTTTTAACCCTAGAATAGCTAAAATAGGAACACATAATTCTGCAATAACTTGTATGGAAGAAACAGCTCTAAACTTATTATATAAAGGAATATAATCAATAAAGAGATTGGTTAAAATATCAAAATTTCTTCCCCAACTCATTAAAATTGAAAAAACTGTTGCGGCTACTAACCATTGTTTTAAACGTCCTTTTACTAAGATGATTCCTAAAAAAAATAGAAAGAAAATGATGGCACCAATATACGCAGGTGCTTCAACGATATTTTGATCGCCCCAATAGGTTAACGCTTGTTTTGAATACTCTACAGCCACTTTTTTACCAACTTTGGCTTCTAGTATTTGATAAAAATTAGAATCTTCTGATAATTCCTCTACGGTTCCTCCTCCCATAAAACGAGGAATAAACAGATTAAAAGTTTCTAATTTTGCATAGCTATATTCTGTAATATAAGCTTTATCTAGCCCTTTTGATGCTTCTTTCTCTGAGCCATCATAATTTATAGTCAACTCCGATCTACCTCTTGTACTGTAATCTGCATACTCTTTCATAGCCATTAAACGAGAAGAATTGGCACCAATTCCTAATAAAACTGCTGCAATAATTACACTACTTTGTTTTATAAAAATAGGCAGTATCTTTTCTTTAATTGCGTGTATAAATTCTACGATTCCTAAGATTAATAAACATAATCCAAGATAGTAAGTCATCTGTGGATGGTTTGTATATATTTCTAGGGCCATGGCAACACCTGTCACTAAAAAACCGAGTAGGTATCTTTTCTGAAAAACCCATAAAACTCCAGCTAAAACCAAAGGCATATAGGCAATTGCATGTGCCTTTGCATTGTGTCCTGCTCCAAAAATGATAATTAAATAGGTTGAAAAGCCAAAGGCGAGCGATCCTAAAATAGCCAATCTCCAATTTACTTTTAAAGCCATCATCAACACAAAAAAACTTAAAAAATACAAAAAAGTATAATCTGCTGGTCTTGGTAAAAAACGTAAAGTCCGATCTAAAACTCTTACAAAATCATTCGGATAATAAGCACTTACTTGATAAGCTGGCATTCCACAAAAAGAAGCACCTGTCCAGTATGGTTCGGTATCTTTATCCAATCTAAAGTCATTAATCTCTTTGACCATTCCTCTAAATTGAGTGATATCAGACTGATTTAATTTTTGTCCTTTTAAAACTGGATGAAAATATAGGATGGATGCCAACGTAAAGATCACGATGGCAGCAATATAAGGTATCACTTTATTAGAAATCTTCAAACGAATACTTTTAAATTAATAGTGTGAATCATTAAATTTTACAATTTAAAGCGAGCGTACTCCCATTCAATCAACTTCTTCAAAATCTACATAATCCCCAACAGAGTCTTTACTTTGTTGCTTATTATTCGGCTTTTTATCTATGATCGTTTCTCCCTCCGGCACCCTGTTCTTTTTTTGATGACCTTCATATTGTTGTTCCGCCTTCTTTTTTATTGTTTCTGCAGCTTTTTTTATCAAAAAAGGGGCAAACAGTCGTGCTAAAATCTTAAAAGCATAGTAAAAAAGTAATATAAAAAATATCGTTTTCATAAAACCATTTAAATTTGTATTTCTAAGTACATAAAAAATATAAATCAAAAATAACAATTTGAAGACAATTGTAGCGTTAACAATGCTATAAAAATTTCACAAACTCAAAAAAGTATAAATTACGCTTAAAAAATAGCATTTTTAACCTATGTTTGTGTTCGTCGACACACACTCCTTGTAATATTATATTGTAGTTTATGAAGAAATTTTTCTTACATCTTATTTTGATCTTTTCTTTACTTGAAATCACATCAATACAAGCTCAGTACACAGAGATAATAAACTCTAACAGACCTGGTTTTTCTGAGAGCCCTTATAGTGTTGGCACAGGAGTTTATCAATTTGAAAGTAATTTTTTCTACAAAAACACAAGTATTGAACCTACTTTTTCACAACCGCAATCTTTTGGAGTTGACCTCCTTTTTAGAACCAGTTTTTTTCTAGAGAAATTAGAATTAAATACCCAATTAACGTATCAAAGAGATAAAGTAGCTTTTAAAAATATTTTCTCTTCTCACTATTTCACTACTGGACTCAGCAGATTGTCTATGGGGGTTAAATATTTATTATTTGAACCAAAATATACTGATAAAACCAAAGAAGTTAAAAGTTGGAAAAGAAGATTTTCTTTTGACAAAAAGCGATTTATTCCTTCTGTAGCTATTTATGTTGGTATGAATACAAATTTTGTAAGTGAAATTTATAAAACGGAAAGTAGTACCCCAAAAGTGGGTGTTTTACTTCAACATAATTTAACGAATGAATTTAACGTAGTTTCGAATGTTTTTTATGACAAAATAGGTTCTAACTTTTCTGAAATTTCTTTCACAATTACTGCAACCCAGAATTTCAGTGATCTATGGTCTGGCTTTATAGAACATCAAGGAATCTTTCAAAAGTACCAAAATAATCTAAATTTTGGAACGGGTTTGGCGTATCTTTTTAGTAAAAATTTTCAAATCAATGTCTCTACCAGATTTCTTCAAGAAGGAAAATCACAAGGATTTTATGGCAGTTTAGGTATCTCTTATAGAATTGACAGACACCAAGATTCTTATACTGACTTAGATCAAACAGAAACAAAAGACAGCAACAAACTAAGTGTTTTTTTTAATAAGATTTTGAGTTTATTTAAGAAAAAAAGGAAATAAAAAAAATAAGGTAAAAAAAAGTAGAAAAAGGAAAAGATAGACAAAGGCATAAACCCAACTATAAAAAGCTACTAAAGAAAACGAATAGAAAGATTAACTTTGTTACATGATAACAGTAAAAAAGATAGCATCAAAAAAAGAAATGAAACAATTTGTACTGTTTCCTTTTTCGCTATATAAAGATAATAAGTATTGGGTTCCTCCAATTATAAAAGATGAAATTGACAATTTCGATCCAACAAAAAACCCTGTTTTTGAAAATGCAGATGCACAATTCTATGTCGCTATTAAAAACAATAGAATTGTAGGTAGAGTCATTGCAATCATCAATTGGTTTGAAGTTGAAAAACAGCAAATTAAAAAAATGCGTTTTGGTTGGTTTGATGTTATTGATGACATAGAGGTAAGTAAAATTCTTTTGAACAAAGTAGAAGAAATCGGTATTGAAAATAATCTAGCATATATTGAAGGGCCTGTTGGCTTTAACAATCTAGACAAAACAGGGGTTTTAACGGAAGGTTTTAATCATTTAGGAACCATGATAACTTGGTATAACCCTCCTTACTACAAAGAACATTTAGAGGAACTAGGGTTTGTAAAGGAGAAAGAATACCTAGAAAACAAGTTCAAATTCAATAAGGTTGATGGAGTTTATTTTGATAGAATCAGTAATATTTTAAAGAGACGATTCAAATTAAAAGCATTAGATTTTACGAAGACAAAAGAAATTATGCCTTATGTAGATGAAATGTTTGAAGTTTTTAGTGCAGCATATTCTAAACTATCCACTTTTGTACCTATATCAGATGCACAGATAGCATTTTTCAAGAAGAAATATATTAGTTTTATCAATCCAGAATATATAAAGTTTGTTGTTGATGAACACAATAAGCTAATCGCTTTTGCAATTGTAATGCCATCGTTTTCTGAAGCGCTACAAAAAGCGAAAGGGAAGCTATTTCCATTTGGGCTATTTCACTTATTAAAAGCAAGAAAACATAGTAAAGATGTTACTTTTTATTTGATTGGTGTACATCCAGAATATCAAAATAAAGGGGTACATGCTATTATTTTTGATCAATACACAAAAACTTTTGGTCCATTAGGAATCGATAATTGCATTAGAACTCCAGAACTAGAAGATAACGAAGCCATAAAAAAATTGTGGGAAAAATTTGATCCAGTAACTCATAAAAGACGTAGAACTTATAAGAAGAGTATTAAGTAGGCAGTAGGCAAAATTAAAAAACCCTAACTTTTGAACATAATAATCTTGATACTTTAGCTCTCTTAAACATTGAATTTTTAAAAATTTTGAAACTTAAAAAATGCAACTATTCTATAATTCGGAAATTTCTATAGCAACAAAACAAATTACTTTTGATAAAATTGAGAGTAAACACATTGTCCGTGTCTTACGTAAAGAAGAAAATGACATTCTTAAAATCACCAATGGAAAGGGTTTTTTGTTTGATGCAAAAATTCGTCTTGCTTGCGACAAAAAATGTACTGCAGAGATTATAAATTTCGTAGAAAAACAGAAACCTTGGAACTATTATTTACACATAGCAATTGCGCCAACTAAAAACAATGATAGAATTGAATGGTTTTTAGAAAAAGCGACAGAAATTGGTATTGATGAAATTACGCCAATTATTTGTAGTAATTCCGAACGAAGAGTTGTAAAACTAGAACGTTTTGAGAAAATTTTACAAGCTGCCATGAAGCAATCTTTAAAATTTACACTGCCAAAATTAAATAAGCCTATAAAATTAAATGAATTCATCAATCAAGATATTGATGGAAAAATTTGTATTGCGCATTGTGAATCTTTCGACAAAAATTCAAAACAAGGAGAAAAAAGATTTTTAAAATCTATTATAGATTCATCTGAGAAAACTACAATTTTGATTGGTCCTGAAGGTGATTTTTCTGCAGTAGAAATAAAAAAATGTTTGAAAAAAAACATGACTCCTATTTCTTTAGGCGAAAGTAGGTTGCGAACAGAAACTGCGGGCTTAGTTGCTGTTAATACAATTTCATTAATCAATCAGTAAGTTTTCCTTATCTTGCTTTCAATTCTTATCAAAATAATTAATGAAGCAAGTTTTATTCTTTTTATTTATATCTCTAAACTTTTCAGGGTACACACAAGATGTTGCCATTTTAAAATATAATGGTGGTGGAGATTGGTATGCAAACCCAACTGCTATTCCTAATTTAATAGCATTTTCGAACAAAAATATAAAAACCAATATTTCTAAAACCCCACAAGGAGTTGCAATAGGAAGTGAAGATATCTTTAACTTTCCATTATTATTTATGACGGGTCATGGAAATGTATCTTTTTCTGAAGACGATGCAAAAAACCTACGAAATTATTTAATTTCTGGTGGATTTTTACATATTTCAGACAATTATGGTTTAGATATATTTATAAGAAGAGAAATGAAAAAGGTATTTCCTGATATTGAGTTTCAAGAGATTTCAACAAAGCATCTAATCTATAATCAAACATATAGATTCCCAAACGGAATTCCTAAAATTCATGAACATGATAAGAAAGCTGCACAAGGTTTTGGGCTTTTTTATAAAGGACGATTAATTGTTTTTTATGATTATCAAACCGATTTAAGTGACGGATGGGAAGATATGATAATACATAACAATCCTAAAAGGGTAAGAGAGAAAGCCCTTAAAATGGGTGCAAATATTATAGAATACGCTTTTAAAAACTAATATTCATCAATTAAATTTTATGCAAAACCAAATAACGATAGATGATATTAAAATAAATTTTGATGAAAGTGGTTTATGGATTTTAAATATAGCTATAGCCATAATTATGTTTGGGGTTGCACTAGGAATTACATTAGATGATTTTAAACTACTTTTTAAAAACCCTAAAATAGTATTTGTTGGTGTTTTATCACAATTTTTCTTATTGCCCGCTGCTACTTTTTTAGCAATTTTAGTTATAAAACCCCAGCCTAGTCTTGCTCTCGGAATGATGATGATTGCTGCTTGCCCTGGAGGTAATGTGTCAAACTTCTTCAGTAAAATGGCTGGAGGAAATCTAGCATTGTCAGTTAGTTTAACAGCTTTTGCAACATTAATTTGTACTGTGATGACTCCTTTTAATTTACAATTTTGGGGAAGTCTATATGAACCTACCAGCCAAATATTAAAAACAGTTTCTTTAGATCCTTTTGATTTATTTAAATTGGTTTCTTTAATTTTAGGAATCCCTTTAATACTTGGAATGCTTCTAAAGCATATGTATCCTGAAATGGCAAATAAAATGGAAAAAGTTTTAAAACCTATTTCAATGTTGGTTTTCATTACGATAATTATCATTGCATTTTCTCAAAACCTAGCCATCTTTATAAGCCATATTGACCACGTTTTATTATTAGTGATTTTTCACAATATTTTTGCCTTTATAATAGGATTTTACACTGCGAAAAGTTTTAAACTAAATAAAAGAGACTGTAAAACGATTGCTATTGAAACTGGAATACAAAATGGTGGCTTGGGTTTATTACTTGTTTTTGGATTTTTTGAAGGTTTAGGAGGAATGGCTTTACTAGCTGCATTTTGGGGGATTTGGGATATTTTCTCTGGAATTATATTGGCAACCTATTGGGGAAGAAAAAAAGGGATTAAATAAAAGATATTATATTTATGATTCAGAAAATTTGGTTTACACTAGTTTGGAGTTACATAAAACTTGGATTATTTTTTTACAGTAAAAGAATAACCGTTTTAGGTAGCGAAAATATCCCAAAAAAAGGGGCTGTTATATTTGCTGTAAATCATCCCAATGGATTGTTAGATCCTTTATATGTGACAACAACAAATAACAGACAAAATCATTTTTTGGTGAGGGCTGCATCATTTAAGAATCCGTTCATAAAAAAGATTTTGGAATCACTATACTTAATGCCTATTTACAGGATTAGAGACGGAATTAAACAGCTTTCTAATAATCAAGAAATTTTTGAGAAATGTTTTAATATTCTAAAAAAAGGCGAAACTTTAATGATTTTCCCTGAAGGAAGTCATGACAAAAAAAGAACTATAAGGCCTTTAAGTAAAGGTTTTACAAGAATTATTTTTGGGGCTTTAGAGAAATATAAGGACTTAGAAATTACTGTTATCCCTGTAGGAATAACCTACCAACATTCTTCTCATTTTCCGGCAAAAGTTATTGTAAATTATGGAAAGAAAATAACAACAAGAGCCATTTTTGAAAAAAATACACCTGCAAAATCAATTAACATTTTAAAGGCGAAAGTAAGTGTACAACTAAAAGAATTAAGTGTTCATATCGATGATAATGAAAGCTATGCCGCTATTTTACAAAGGTTAAATGAAGCGCAAGTAGATTTCATAGAAGTTGAAAAAGTAAATAAAATGATTAAAAATAAATTATTTTCTAATAGAAAATCTCCTAAAAAAAACTATTTGAAACCTCTGTTTTATCTCGTTATTGTAAATAGTTGTATCCCATTTTTACTATGGAAAAATACCTATAAGAAAATTGATGAAATTGAATTTATAGATACTTTTAGATTTGGTTTTAATTCGTTGCTTTTCCCTCTATTCTTAAGTATTCAAGGTTGGATTTTAAGTCTTTATTTTGGAAAGATGGTTGGGTTTTTTTATGTCGCATGCTCTGCTTTCTTACTTCTTATTTACTCAAAATTTGCACCTACAAATTCAAAAGATCATATTCAATTAAAGGAAGCTAGCAAGAGTGTAAAGCTTGATTGAAGAAATTGCTTGAACCCTCCCCTTTTAAAAAAAAAAAAAAGCAAATGCATTTTCGTCTTCACTCAAAATAAACTCAAGCTGGAAATAATAGCTAATCTAAAATAGCATCTTGAATAACTTGTTGAATTTCTGTTCGCATATTTTGTTCTATCAAACCCATATTTTCCATAGTTGGGTAGACTCTATTTGACAAAAAGACATAAAGAATTCCACTTTTTGGATCTGCCCAAGTGTAAGTACCTGTAAAACCAGAATGCCCAAAACTCTCCTCGGAAACGCACCCACAAGTTGCTTTCACTTCAGGATCTAATTGTGGCTTATCAAACCCCAAACCTCTACGCACTTTTTTATCAGCGAAATAACGATGATTAAATGTATCTAGAGTTACTGTTTTTAAATAACGTTTGCCTCCATAATATCCCTTTTGCAAATACATTTGCATAATTTTCGCAACATCATTAGCATTCGCAAACAAACCTGCATGACCTCCTACTCCTCCTAACATTGCTGCCCCCATGTCATGCACATGCCCGTGTAATAATTGCTGACGATAATACGTATCTTTTTCGGTGGGAATAATTTCTTTTTTAGAGAATTTCTGAAGTGGCAAATAAGTTGTTCTATTGGCCCCTAAAGATTGATAAAACACTTCATCAGCCAATACATTTAAAGGTTTTTTATAGCTCGTCTCTATCACTTCTTTGAAGAGATAATAACCTAAATCACTATACTTATAACCCGCTTCTTCTCGCTGATCTGCTTTTCTAATGTATTTATAAATACTATCTTTATAATTGGACTTTAAATAAATATTTTCAGCAATGTTTAAAGTGTACTTTTTTGATTTCTCACTACTGTAATACATAGATAAATTTTCACCTGTAAGACTGTCTTGAGTTGCTTTGTAAAAAGGAATCCATGCCTTTAATTTACCAAAATGTGAAAGAATTTCTCTAACAGAAACACCTGCTTTATTTGTATTTTTAAAGCTTGGTAGAAGGACACCTATATTGTCACTTAGAGATATTTTTTGATCTTCTTGTGCTTTCATCAACAGGGGTAGAGTCGCAAGTATTTTTGTAAGGGAGGCAACATCATAAATATTTGAGTTTTTAACTTTTGTTATTTTTTTATCGGTTTGATATCCGTAACTTTTGTTTAAAACAACCTGACCTTTTCTTGCGACTAAAACTTGAAAACCAGGAGCCATTTTCTCATCTAAAATGTGTGTTGCTAAAGAATCTATTTCTTCTAATTTTTTTGAAGATAATTGTACAGCTTCAGGAATGGTATATTGCAATCTACTTAATCTTGGGGTAAAAAGACCATGACCTTCTAAAAAGTTATTTTTGATAGAAACTGGTAGTTTTCCTTTTGCACTTATTGCTCCAAAAATAAGTTGCGCAGATAGTTCTTGTGCCAATTTACTGTTTTGATAAGAAACAATTAATCCTTCTATACTGGATGCTTTTTTTATTTGTAACAAGCTATAGGGACTAGCAAATACATCTAGAATAACCGTATTTTTTTTTGATATTTCTTTTAACCAAAGGAGTTCTTTCTTTTTAAATTTATAACTTTTCCAAGGGTGTAAATTTGATTTATGGAACCCGATAATTACCAAATTATAGGGTTTTAATTTATTGAGAATTCCCTTTAAATTTTCATCAGAAACCACAGTTACTTTTGTGTAATTCTGTAACATATCCACAAAGTGATTTCCAGAATCGTCTCCTAAATTTACATAAGCAATTTTACGCTTCTCTAAATTTTTGATCGGAATTATTTCTTTTCCATTCTGAACAACAGTCAATGAATTTTTAATCAATTCTCTGTGCAATAATTCATCTGCGATCGTATTTAAGTCCTTCTGAATATTTGCTAATTTAACAGGTTGATATTGATGTAAGCCCGCCCAATATTTTGCTTTTAATATTTTTTGTACAGAAATATTTATTCGTTGTTCTGAAAGTGTTTTTGAAGCAATCGCTTTTTTAATTAAAAGAACGGTTGCTGGAACATCTTGCGGAATTAATAATAAATCGTTCCCTGCTTGAAATGCTGCTAAATTTATTGCTGAGGAAGTTGCATAATTCGCAGCACCTTTCATATTTAACCCATCAGTAATAACCAATCCTAAAAAACCTAATTTCTGTTGCAATAAATTGGTGACCACGTTTTTAGACAGCGAAGTTGGTAATTTAATGTCTGGCTCTAAACTTGGAATACTTAAATGCGCAGTCATTACACTTGCGATTCCTGCATCAAATACTTTCTTATATGGATATAATTCAATAGCATCTAAACGCTCCATCTCAAAATTTAAAACAGGTAAAGTGTGATGAGAATCGGATGCTGTATCTCCATGACCAGGGAAATGTTTTGCGCTAGCCAAAACCCCTTGGCCTTGTATTCCTTGAGTAAAAGCGATGGCTTTTTGAGTTACATTTTCTTTATTTTCTCCAAAAGAACGGTTTCCAATAATAGGGTTTTCAGGATTTGTATTGATGTCTACTACGGGTGCAAAATTTATATGAATCCCCAATCGCTTGCAATGTTTTCCTAAACGTTCTCCAAATTGTTTAATCAAAGAATCATTTCTAAGGGCACCTAAAGTCATGTTCCATGGAAATCGATATGTGTTTTTCAAACGCATATCTAAACCCCATTCTCCATCAAAACCAATGAGTAAAGGTAGTTTCGCGTCAGCTTGATATTTGTTATTCAATTCTGCCTGCTTCTCAGGTGTTCCCTGCATAAAAATTAAATTCCCAACATGATATTCTGTAATCATTTTAGCGATAAAATCTTCGTGCTTTTTATCCTTATTTGAATATGCTTGTACCATAAACAACTGACCTATTTTTTCATCTAGGGACATCGTTTTCATAATACTATCTACCCAAATATTTTGAGCTTCTACATCTTTTGTTCTTAAAGGATCTAGACTTTGCGCAGATACACTAAAAACAAGACTTATAAAAAAAAGCATCAATAAGGTATTCTTCATGTATTTTTTAAAGTGATTTTGGATGTTTTAACAGTAATGCTTAAACCAAAAAGCGTTTGTGCCAACTTTCTTTTGCTTGAATTTCCCAATTATTTTCAAAATCTGCTTTTGTAGCCACCATATTATTAAACACGATCGTTTCTGGAGTTACACTTTTTTTTCTCACAAGAATCTGAAAATCAGATAATTTAACTAAACTAACTACCTCATTATCTTTATAAGTAATGTTCATTTTATTCATTAAATCTATTTTTAATTCCGTTTCTAACTCTTTTATAAAACGAACAGAACTATCAATAGAACATCCAGAAATTGAATTATAACTTTCATCTACTGCCAACACTAAAAACTGATTGTATTTTATAGTAAAAGATCCTTTTAAATCTTCTCCATGACGAGTCCAATTATTAATAAACTCGACCGCTTTGGAGGAAATAAATTTAATATCCTTTTCAATAAACACCCTATCGGATTGGTAAATCCAAACGCGAGAATTATCTGGTAAATTTTTATATTGTGTAAACATCTTTAATTATGTAACTGCTGATTCATTGAATTGTAAAGTGTATAAGTTAAGTAAATATGTAAAAAATAAAAATAATTACCTCAAATTAAACTTTTGTTGTAGCGCTTGTAATTTGTCTGCTTCTGACATCGACTTTTTTTTAGTTGACATTCTTTCTTTAATCTCTCTAAAAACCTTTTTGGTATACAAAGGAAAATCTGCATTTTGAATCCAATTGTGATACCCAGAATTTTCTTTAAAAACGGCTTCTACTGCTCTTCCTTTGTATTTTCCAAAAGAAAATATTTCTTGATTGTCATCATTCATCAAAATAAAACCTGCAAAATCGGCTCTTACTCCATGTGTAGAATAATCACTTAAAGCAGTTACAGAATTTTCTAAGTCTTCATACTTATCTAATTGGGCTAACAAAATTTCATAGGTAGCATTGGTATCTGCTTCTGCACCATGTGCACCTTCTAATTCTTTTCCGCAGTAAAATTTATACCCAGCACCTAAAGTTCTTTGTTCTTTCTTATGAAATATAACTTGCACGTCTATTGCTTTTCTATTCTTCATATTAAAGTCAATTCCTACCCGCATTAATTCTTCTGCCAATAAAGGAATATCAAACCTATTTGAATTAAAGCCCGCCAAATCTGCAGTAGCAATCATTTCGTTAATTTTTGGAGCAAGCTCTTTGAAAGTAGGTTCTGTAAGCACTTTTTCATTGGTAATTCCATGAACATCTATAGACTCTTGAGGAATTTCCATTTCAGGATTCACCAACCATGTTTTACTTTCCTTATTTCCATTTGGAAACACTTTTAAAATTGATATTTCTATAATTTTATCTGTTGCAATATTTGTGCCTGTTGTCTCTAAATCGAAAAAAACGATAGGTTTTGTTAAGTTTAAATTCATTTGCTTTTTAATAGTATTTTAAAATAAAAAGTATCTTTTAAAACGTTAAGATACAATTGTCTGTGTTTTAGAATTTAATAATTAATAATCTTAAATTCAATTACTTGAAAATTTTACCTTTGTAATACTCCTTTATTTTCACATAACAATTCTTCCTTATAAATATTTTTTAAAGATAGAAAAAAAAGTGATTTTATTTTTCATATTCTCCATATTTATAATAATTATTTTCAAATTAAAATAATCTTTATAGATTCAACTTTTTGATTCTTAACTTCTAATTTATCCCCTACAATTATTTATTTTAAACCTTTTAATTTTGTTATTTTTACAGTATGGTAAAAGAGATACAACTTAGAGTGAATTTAATAGAAGAACGTAAAGAACATATTCTGTTACACAAGGCTTCTAAAAACTTGGGAGTTGATGAAAATAAAATTTCTGCTGTAAAAGTGTTGCGAAAATCTATAGATGCTCGTAAAAAAGACATTATCTTTAATTATAAAGTAGCAGTATATCTAAATGAAAAAGTGCCAGAGAAATCGGATTATATCTTTGATTATAAAGACGTTTCAAAAGCTAAAGAAATACATATTATTGGTTTTGGGCCTGCAGGAATGTACGCTGCACTGCGTTGTATTGAATTAGGATACAAACCCATTGTTTTAGAACGTGGGAAAAATGTACAAAATAGAAGACGAGATTTAAAAGCTATAAATCAAGATCATGTTGTAAACGAAGACTCTAATTATTGTTTTGGCGAAGGGGGTGCAGGAACTTACTCTGATGGAAAACTGTATACCAGAAGTTTAAAACGTGGAGATGTTAGGCGTATTTTTGAAAACCTTGTTTTTCATGGAGCAACGGGACAAATTTTAGTAGATGCACATCCTCATATTGGAACGAATAAATTGCCGAAAATTATCGAAAATATTCGTTCAACTATTTTAAAATTTGGAGGTGAAATTCATTTTGAAACCAGAGTTGTTGATTTCATGATTAAAAATAATAAATTACATGCTATTCAACTTCAAAACGGACAAGAAATGGCTGTTAATTCTGTGATTTTAGCCACGGGGCATTCTGCAAGAGACATCTATGAATTGTTACATACAAAAGAGATTGCATTGAAAGCAAAGTCCTTTGCAATGGGAGTTCGTGTAGAACATCCTCAAGAAATTATAGATCAGATTCAATATCATTGTTCTGGAGAAAGAGACGAATTATTACCTGCTGCAGCTTACAGTTTGGTACACCAAGTAAAAAACAGAGGTGTGTATTCATTTTGTATGTGTCCTGGAGGATTTATTGTTCCAGCAGCGACCAAAAATGGTGAAGTAGTTGTAAACGGTATGTCGCCAAGTAGAAGAAATAATAAATTTGCAAACTCGGGAATTGTTGTTGAATTGGATGTTGATAAAGATTTTATAAAATACGAAGAATTTGGTGCTTTAAAGGGATTGGAATTTCAGAAAGATATAGAAAAAATAGCCTTTAACGCTGGTGGAAGATCGCAAATGGCACCTGCACAAAGGTTGGTAGATTTTGTGGACGGAAAAATTTCTACAGATTTAAATGAGACCTCCTATCAGCCAGGGTTAAATTCTTCCCCGCTGCATTCTTTATTACCCAAAATTATTGGGGGAAGATTGCGAAAAGGTTTTGCTGCTTTTGGACAAAAAATGCATGGTTTTTATACGAATGAAGCAAATATTATTGGAGTAGAGTCAAGAACATCATCCCCAGTAAACATACCAAGAAAAAAGAATTTAGAACACACTGAAATAGCAGGATTGTTTCCTTGTGGAGAAGGTGGTGGCTATGCCGGTGGAATTGTTTCTGCCGCAATGGATGGTGAACGTTGTGCGGAATCGGCTACTTCATATTTTAACTAAAACTAATATAGAAGAGGGTTAAAAAAAGACCACAGGATCCAAAGGTACTATTGTCTAAATTGCACGAAAAAAACCGAATCATAGAAATAATTCGGCTGTATGATAAAACAGAAAAATCTTAGGAAACTGTATTTTATTATAGTCCACTCATAAAATTCCCATAAGGGTCTTTGAATTGAGTCCCTTCTGCAAACCTATATTTACTTAATTTTTTAAACTCTACTAAAGCCCAAAGAATAAATTCTTTTACAAAATACGCATCTGAAGTATTAATTTTAGGCTGTCTTTCATTTAAAAAATCATCTAAAGGAATTACTTTATCCAACTCGTTTTTATACTGTAATTCTGTATATTCATCTAGCAATTCGAAATCTTCTTTGGTATTAAAAAACCAAGAAATAATAGCATCGTATGGTGTATCTGCCTCTTGCTTTTCTAACTTTTTGATTTCTGGAAAAAAAGTTGGAAAAAGCGTTTTAACAGCATTTTTAATCAAATTTTCTGCCACCACTTGTGCTCCCTCTTGTTCACCTTCATAAACCAACTCAACTTTACCTGTAATTGCCGGAATTATTCCATCAAAATCACTTAGACGAATCATGGTATTCTCATCTCCAGAAAATAAAGCTCTTCTTTCAGCGGTACTTAATAAATTTTCAAAAGCAGTAATACTTAAACGGGCACTAACACCACTCTTTGAGTCTATATACTCACTCTCTCTTGCTTCAAAAACAATCTGCTCTAACAAGTCTTTTGCTAACTCAGGAACATGAATAAACTTCTTTTGTGAAATTGTTTTATTCGTTTCCTGTTGGGTAATAGTTTTAGCAGTTTCAATATCTTGAGGATAATGTGTTAAAATTTGAGAACCAATTCTGTCTTTTAGAGGTGTTACAATACTTCCTCTATTGGTATAATCTTCAGGATTTGCAGTAAACAAAAATTGCATATCTAAAGGCAAACGTAACTTAAATCCTCTAATTTGAATATCGCCTTCCTGTAAAATATTAAACAATGCAACTTGAATTCTTGCTTGTAAATCCGGTAATTCATTAATTACAAAAATACATCTATTTGCCCTTGGGATCATCCCATAATGAATGACCCTATCATCTGCATACGATAATTTTAAATTGGCGGCTTTTATAGGATCTACATCACCAATAATATCTGCGACCGTAACATCTGGAGTAGCTAATTTTTCTGCAAAACGATCCGCTCGATGCATCCAATAAATAGGGGTTGCATCTCCTTTTTCTTTTATGGTTTCAATCGCAAATCTAGAAATTGGATTTAATGGGTCGTCATTAATTTCCGAACCTACTACAACAGGGATGTACGCGTCCAATAAATTGACCATCAATCTTGCTAAACGTGTTTTTGCTTGTCCTCGTAAACCTAATAAATTGATATTATGTTTACTTAAAATTGCTCTTTCTAGTTCTGGAATTACAGTATTCTCATATCCATATACCCCTTTAAAGACTGTTTCTTTACTCATTATTTTACTAATAAGATTTTCTCTTAATTCGTCTTTTATAGATTTTGATTGATAACCAGACTTTACTAACTCTCCAAGTGTTTTAATTGTATTTAAACTCATATATTATTTTATTTGAAACAAACTTTGCAACTTTATTACTTTGCAATTCATCTCATATTTTTATCCTTTAATCCTCTTTTTTCTATTCGTTTCATAATCCTCAAAGATCATTTCTCCAAGACCTTTTAATCCTGTGTAAAATGCTTTCCCTTGGTTCGCTTGTGTGAATGCTTTGATAAATTGCATTAAATAAGCATCTTGTGCAATCATAAAAGTAGTAATAGGAATGTGCAATTTTCTTGCTTGTTGTGCCATTCCATAGCATTTATCAACAATATATTTGTCTAAACCATTACTGTTTTTATAATATTGACCATCCGGCAAACGTAAACAACTAGGTTTTCCATCCGTAATCATAAAAATTTGTTTGTTGGTATTTCTTTTTCTACGCAACAAATCCATGGCTAACTGCAAACCAGCAACTGTATTTGTGTGATAGGGTCCCACTTGTAAGTAAGGTAAATCTTTAATCTGTATGGCCCAAGCATCATTTCCAAAAACAATAATATCTAAGGTGTCTTTTGGATATCGCGTTGTAATTAATTCTGCCAATGCCATCGCTACTTTTTTAGCAGGTGTAATCCTATCTTCTCCATAAAGTATCATTGAATGGCTAATGTCGATCATTAGTACCGTACTCATTTGAGATTTATGCAGAGTCTCTTCTACTACGAGATCATTTTCAGTTAGATTAAAACGATCTATTCCATTATTAATCTGTGCAGTTTTAATACTTTCCGTCATAGAAACCTTGTCTAGGGAATCTCCAAATTGATAAGCTCTAAAATCGCCAGTATGTTCATCTCCAATTCCTGAAGACTTACTCTTATGATTTCCTGCACCACTTCTTTTAATTTTTCCGAAAATAGTATTTAAAGCTTGCTGACGAATGGCTCTTTCTGTTTTAGAAGTTATTATCGTCGCGCCTTTTCCATCTCCTTTTATTTCCTCTTTTATATAGCCTTTCTTTTTTAGGTCTTCAATAAAATCTTCAATAGTATAGGTATCATCTGTAAGTTTATATTCTTTATCCAAAGATCTTAACCAATCAATGGCTTCGTCAAAATCACCTGAAGTATGGGTGATTAATTCCTTAAAAATTTCAAACAGTTTTTCAAACGGAGATTGTGTATCAGCTTCATAAGTTTTAAAAACAAAACCTTTTCTTTTTTTATTATTTTTCATCAGTATAAAAATACGGAATTATTAAATGAATATTTAAAGATTGACATAGCTTTTATATATTCATCAATTGTCATTTTTTATAATTGTATAATTCCTGAATTTTAGGGCAATTGATTTTCTGTTTTTTATATAAAATTAGAACCCTTGGACGAAGTAATTATTAGGTATTAATGAACTTTAAGAAATAATTAAAAAAGACATAGTAAGAACACATTGAGATAAATTAAATCATCCAATAATAATTATCTATTAATAATTGTAATCATTTCGAATGGTATTATTTATTTTTACAGCATGGCAAAAATTTTAATTACTGGGGGCACAGGTTTGGTTGGTAAAAGAGTATCAAAAATGCTGATTGAAAGAAATCATGAAGTTGTAATCTTAAGTAGAAACCCTAAAAAAGAGCATGAATTTAAATGGGACCTCTCTTCTAATTATATTGACGAAAGGGCACTTTTAGGTACAGATTATATTATTCATCTGGCGGGTGCAGGAATTACTGAAAAACGTTGGTCTGCTAAAAGAAAACAACTCATTATTGATAGTAGAGTTGAAACAGCAAATTTACTTTTCAATAAAATAGGGACCCTAAAAATTGATTTAAAAGGTTTTGTTTCTGCTTCAGGAATTGGATATTACGGAGCAATAACTTCCGAAATAATTTTTGACGAAACGGCTAAAGTTGGTCGTGATTTTTTAGGTAATGTTTGCCATAAATGGGAAAAAGCTGCGCTTCAGTTTCAAAATAAAAACATACCCGTTACTATTTTAAGAATGGGCATAGTACTATCAAAAAAAGGAGGGGCTTTAGAAAAAATGAGTACCCCAATAATAACCCCATTAGGTTCTGGCAACCAATACCTGCCTTGGATTCATATTGATGATTTATGTAGCATGTTTATAAAATCATTATCGGGAAACCTAGAAGGTGTTTTTAATGCAGTTGCACCTGAGCATCTTACAAATAAGACTTTTTCAAAAGCATTGGCTAAAAGTATAAAAAGACCGTATTTAGGAATTGGAGTTCCTGAATTTTTATTGAAACTAATCTTTGGAAAGATGGCAGTGATACTATTAAAGGGAAGTAGGATTTCTACAAAAAAAATCGAAAAAAATACTGAATATTCCTTTCGATTTTCAAACCTCTCTGAAGCTTTACGTAATTTAAAATAAAAGCATTTAAAAGGTAGATTTTATATTTAAGGCAACATCACTCCAAGTTTTTGAAACTCCATCTTCACCTTTGTGTAAATCTCTACAAACAGTATTTAAAGAATTTAACGCTTCAACAGCATTCCATTTGGTAATATCCATCGTTGCTTTCATCGAAAAAGTAGTTGCTTCTATAGTATAAGTGAAAGGTACTTTTTCTGTAACTCCGTTCATTTTAATACTTGCAGAACCAATAGAATCATTTTCAATAACTAGTTTTCCAGATAACAACTTGGTGTTGTCCATAATACCAAAGAAAAATTTCTTTATTTTATAATCTCTGCTTGTATTTTTGGTAAAAAGACTACTGACTGGTATCGAAAAATCCGTATTATGAATCGCTTCTTTAATTGAGTTTCCTTCACCTCCAGTGATGATATCAACTTTTTTGAACTGACCTCCCACAGGTACTTTGTCTGTAGTTTTATAAGCTATGAAATTAATTTCATTTTTTGCACTTTCTAATGAAAAAGGAAAACGACTCTTTTTAGCTTCAACCTTATATTCGTTTTCAACGTCCTTCTTCTTTTCTGATTTACAAAACGAAAAACTAAAAGTTATAAGGACTAATAATGATAAAACAAGTACTCTTTTCATAATGTTATTTTTTAGTATTTAAAATAGTGTTTGCTAATTCAATATATTCTTTTTTTGCAGCAGCAGACGACATTCCCTTTAATTGCAACCATGCATTAAACTTAAATGCATTTCTAACGTTGGACTCTTGATTAGAAGAAGATTGATTACCAAAATTTGCCTGCTTATTGTAAGCATATAATTTCAGCATTAAATCGGGTGTTATTGATGTTATTTCAAAAATAGTGATTCTATCAAAAGCCGCTTTAAAATCTTTGTCTAAATCAGATTCCATAGGTGCTATTTTTCTGCAATTACCTGAACACCACCTTTAACTTTATCTCCTAAAGATACATTTAATTTTGTATTTAATGGAAGAAAAAGATCTACACGAGATCCAAATTTAATAAAACCAGCATCTGTTCCTTGTACAATTGAATCTCCTTCTTTAGCATAGTTTACAATTCTTTTTGCTAAAGCTCCTGCAATTTGTCGATACAAAATATCTCCAAAAGAAGTATTATTAATAACTACCGTAGTTCTTTCATTTTCCGTAGATGCTTTTGGATGCCATGCAACTAAGTATTTTCCAGGATGGTATTTGCTATATTTCACCTCACCACTCATTGCATATCGAGTTACGTGCACATTAATTGGAGACATAAAAATTGAGACTTGTAACCTTTTCCCTTTAAAATATTCTGGCTCTTCAACTTCTTCAATAACAACAACTTTACCATCTACAGGAGCAACTAGCACATTGTCATTTAATGGGACAACTCTTTTAGGATTTCTGAAAAACTGTAAAACAATAATTAAAAATCCAATTATGGTAAGCTGTATTGCTTTAACCAACCAAAATAGGTCTATTAATTTTTCTGCTAATAAAACGCATACAATAGATACTATTAAAGTAATAGTAATTATTTTATATCCTTCTTTGTGAAAACGAATCATAATTAAATTATAAAATTAATATACAAATATACAAATGGTGCGACAAAGAGCAAGCTATCTAATCGATCTAAAATACCTCCATGACCTGGCATAATATTGCCACTATCTTTAATATTAGCCTGTCTCTTAAATTTAGATTCTACTAAATCTCCAATAGTACCAATTACACTTACTATAAAAGCTATAACGAACCAGTTAGTAAGAGTAAAATCGTTATTAAAGCGACTAATCACATACGCAGAAAGTAGTGCAATTGCAAACCCTCCTAAAAAACCTTCTTGTGTTTTTTTTGGTGAAACTGAGACAAACAATTTTCTTTTTCCAAAATTCTTTCCTACTAAAAAAGCAAAACTATCATTAACCCAAATAATAATTAAAATGGAAATCATTAAGTGAGGATTATAAACCCCTTTATAAATTGGTAAAAGAACTAGAAAAATCATCGAAAAAACAACATACCTAGTTAACAAACCTAACTTAGATCGATCATTAGAAAAAGTAATTTCTTTTTTAGTAAATAACTTATAAGTAAGGAATAGTGAAGAAATTATAGTGATTACTAAAATCCCAATAGTTGCATAACTTTCAGGTCTTTTTAGAATTAGAAACAATGTAAAACCAAAGAAGATATAACCGATAAAACCTTTGAATTGAATTAATTTAGAAAATTCCCAAACACACAATAATCCAAATAAACACGTTAATAATATATACGATTCTTTTGAATACAGAATCGCAGATAAAAAAATTAAAACGTAAATAATGCCTGAAAAAATCCTTTTGAAAAGGGGACCCATATTATAAATCTTCTAATAGGAGCAAATATAAGTTTTTTGAATTACTGTTTCCATAGTTTAAGAGATTATCCTCATTTTTATTGATGGTGTAATTTTTAATAGCAGATATATTTGTTGGTAAATTATCTCTATGATGTGTTTTGATACCAGTTAATCCTTGGCCCACATCATTAACCAACTGACTTGTAGTAGCATAAACTATAAAATTCAGAGGCATTTCAGATAACTTATTAGATTTTAATTGATTTGAAGTAAATAAGATATCTCCATTATCTGCAATTAGATATTCGCAATTAATGAAGACAGGAATCTCAGAATTAAAATTTTCACTTATATCAGCATCTTTTTTACTAAAAAAAGTGGCTAAATTTTTATTTAATAGAGAAATACGATTCCAACTATTCTCTATCAGGATATTCTTTAAGTTATCTGTAACTTCTGACTTTGTTGAACAGTAAAGAAACCTTCCACCTTTTTCCACAAAATTATGAACAAAAAGGTCATCTAAAGAAAGAATAACTTCTTGCTTTTGGATTTCCTTATCTTCTTTAACAGCAATGTTTAATAACTTTTTTAAAAAACTCATTTAATTAAAGATATTTATTCTTCAGTACTTTTTGTCACTGTAGAAGTTTCTTTTATTTCTTCTATTATTTTTTCTTCAATTTCATCAAAAGGTCTTTTCCCAAATATTTTTTCTAAATCATCTTTAAAAATGACTTCTTTCTCTAATAATAATTCAGCAAGAATAGCTAATTTATCTCTATTTGCATCTAATATTTGAATGGCTCTTGCGTATTGAGCCTCAATCATTTTAGAAATCTCTTTGTCAATTTTCTTTGCTGTATCTTCACTGTAAGGCTTAACAAAAGCATCATTTCCAGAAGAATCGTAGTAAGTTACATTACCTACTTCTCTATTTAAACCGTAAACCGTAACCATTGCTCTCGCTTGTTTGGTTACTTTTTCTAAATCACTTAAAGCACCTGTAGAAATCTTATTAAAAATAACTTTTTCTGCAGCTCTACCTCCCATGGTAGCACACATCTCATCTAACATTTGTTCAGTTTGAACAATCATTCTTTCTGCAGGCAGATACCAAGCAGCACCTAAAGATTGTCCTCTTGGAACAATCGTAACTTTCACTAATGGTGCAGCGTGTTCTAATATCCAACTTATAGTTGCATGACCTGCTTCATGAAAAGCAATCACTTTTTTCTCTCTAGGAGTAATTACTTTATTTTTCTTTTCTAAACCTCCAACAATTCGATCTACTGCATCTAAAAAATCTTGATGATAAATTGCCTTTTTCCCATTCCTTGCAGCAATCAATGCAGATTCGTTACACATATTAGCAATATCTGCTCCAGAAAAACCAGGAGTTTGTTGTGCTAAAAATTCAATTTTTACATCGTCTGCTAATTTTAGAGGTTTAATGTGAACTTCAAAAATTTCTTTTCTCTCATTAATATTAGGAAGATCTACATAGATTTGTCGATCAAAACGACCTGCACGCATTAACGCATTATCTAAAACATCAGCTCTATTTGTTGCTGCCAAAACAATAACATTCACATCGGTACCAAAACCATCCATTTCTGTTAGTAACTGATTTAGCGTGTTCTCGCGTTCGTCATTACCACCCGTCATACTGTTTTTTCCACGCGCTCTTCCAATCGCATCTATTTCATCAATAAAGATAATAGAAGGTGATTTCTGAGCAGCTTGCTTGAATAAATCTCGAACACGAGAAGCACCTACACCAACAAACATTTCAACAAAATCTGAACCTGACAAGGAGAAAAAAGGAACATCTGCTTCACCAGCAACCGCTTTTGCTAACAATGTTTTTCCTGTTCCTGGAGGACCTACTAATAAAGCACCTTTTGGTATTTTTCCTCCTAATGAAGTATACTTTTCTGGGTTTTTTAAGAAATCTACAATTTCTTGAACCTCTTCCTTTGCCCCTTCTAATCCTGCTACATTTTCAAACGTAGTTTTCACTTTCGTATCTTTATCGAATAGTTTTGCTTTGGATTTTCCAATACTAAAAATTTGACCTCCACCACCTGAACCAGCTCCACCGCCAGACATTCTTTTCATAAAAAATAGCCAAACAGCAATTAAAATAATAAATGGCAAAAATCCTAGAATGGTATCAAAAATACTAGTTTTAGTCTCGTTTTTTAAATCGAAATCTAAATCACTTGATTGTCGAACTCTTTCAATATTATTTTCAAAATTTTGTAAATCACCAAAATTGTATTCATACAAAGAAGCTCCTTTTGTATAAAAAGCAGAACTTATTAATTTTTTGTAGCGTTCTTTCTTTTGAGCTTCTGGTTTAATAAAAATCTGAGCTAAATTATTATTTAAAACAACGATTTTAGAAATATCATTCTCTCTTAAGATTTCATTAAACTCATTT
>JAOLXX010000019.1 GCA_028343155.1 Polaribacter sp. | reverse complement strand
GAAGAAAAGAAATATGAGGTAGATGCCATACCTAGAGCGCCAATGCAAGTTGTATAGTTGTAATATTTTACAGATTGACTAAAACGAATAAAATAAAACTAGCAATCAAATAAAATAGGAGTTTTTTCATCAAAAAACGATGTTGAAATTAAGCGCATATTAACCAGAAATTTACACTAGTTTTAGAAGTTAGCGCTTTATTATATACAGACCAAAAATGAAGCAATACAAGCCAAAGAAAACTATCTAAAACCAAAAAAGGTAGTGATTGTTAATCACTACCTTTAATATATCTATTCTGCAAGGCTATTAAATACGATAGCCTATTATTTCTTTTTATTAAAACCCTGCTCCAGGAGCTTCTGGACTTTGTGCTTGAGCTTTCTGTGGGTTTAAAATCATATAGGTTCCTAAAGCTGTTAACGCTGCATATTTACCATAACTTCCTATTTTTTTTATAGCGTCTTTTCTATTAATATTTTGCTCTTTATTGTTGGTGTTTTTTATATTGTTTTTCATGATATTCTATTGTTTAAAGTTGATGTTTTTTTTTAATTATTCTAAAATAATTTTCTTATTCAATCTTCCCGTTGCTGTTTGAAGTTGAACTATATAAACACCTGTTGATAAATCTGGTAAAGCAATATTTTTTACTGTTGTGTTAACTTTAAAACTTGTATTGAATACTTTTTTACCTAGAATGTTAAAAATATTTACTTTTGCATTTCCTTGAGATAAACCTGCAATTTTTAAAGTAGTTGCACTTGATTTATATATGCTAATACTATTTAACGCTGCATTATTATCTACGCTTAAAGCAGATTTAGAAGATGTATGTAAATAAAATCTACCCACTCCGTCAGCAGCTTCTGTTAACGTGATTTTATAATTGCCTTCATCTAAATTTGTAAAAACATTGTTTGCTCTATCTTCTATAACAACTTTAACTCCAGAAGGTAAATTTAGAGAAGTTGCAGAAAAGATAATTTCTTTATTTGCTGCTGCTTTTACACCTAAAGGAACAATCATAGATTCCATTTCTGATATTGGTAAAGATTGTACTTGATAATTTTTACCATTGTTATCTTCTACTAATTGAGAAAACACATCAAAACTATTTTTTACACCTCCAAAAGTTTCTCCTTCCCATCCTGTATCAAAACCTTTAGTTACATTGTCTGCATAATTTAATTTTGCAAAACGATTGTTTTCACCGTCACTTAATAGCAGTTTAACTTCTGTTTTTGAAGATTTTTTAAAAGTATCTGTATCATTTGATGTCTGATTAGATTTTGCAAAATCAACAGTAGCAACAGTATTCGCTTTTTTAACAAAAAACCCTTGACCTGGAGCTAGCTTAAAATCATTTGCTGCAATTTCTGCGATATAATTACCACCTGTTGGATCACCTTGTTCCCAAACCCAAATTTGAGATTGGTCTAAATTTGTATTAGCCTCTAAAAAAGTTTTACTACTCGTATACGAAGTATACGGCACTCCTAACAAAACATAACCATCTGCTGAAGCAGAAACAGCAACATCATTTACATCTGCTGTATTTATAGTACCTTCAAATATAATTTGACCACCACTACCTCTTTTTGCAGAATAACCAATACCTGATATAAAAGTTCCTGCATTATTATCATTTGTTAATAAATAGTCAAATTTAGGGTCGTTAGCGTCATTAAATGTAGCTAAACCTCTTCTAGTATTATCTGTTGTACTTGTTGCTAGATTATTGGTTGTAGCATAATTATTATTATAAATTTGACCAGCTACTGGAGAAGATATTAAGTGCCAGCCATTAGCGTCTCCTGCTTTAGAAGTTAATGTCCTTTTATAGATTACCTCCCCTGAAGAAGAACCATTTACTATTAATGAACCTCCACTTGCTACTGTAAGTGTGCTTGCTGCATTTACCGAAAGATTATTTACCGCTACTGCTGAATTAATAACTGGTTGATTAGTTAAACCACTTGGAATAATAGCATCTACACTAGCTGTAGGCAAACCATTTGACCAGTTTCCAGTATCAGTCCAAACTGAACTGTTTGCACCTGTCCAAGTAGTTGATAATTCAAATTTATAAGCTATTATAATTTCTCCTGCAGATATTCTATTACCACTTGATTGATTTGTAAAATTATTACTAAGTCTAAAAGCAGTAACAGCTTCATTACTTAGTATTACAGTTGAACCATCCGCTTTAACATATTCATCTTCAAAAGTTATCACTTCTGGGGACGATGGTAATTTACCTAAATTTACAAGGTCACCATCATTAATATAAAATTCTACTCTATCAAACTTATTATTTGCAATATTAACAGCTATAGACTTAAAATGTATTTCTGTAATATCAACAGCAGTATATCCTGAATCATTTGCTATAAAATTAGTAACTACAATTGAGCTTACTGTAGCTTCATCTCTAAAATCAGCATCAAAAGAAATAGCATTATCATCAGCAATAATCATGTTTGGATCTGTATAAGTTACAGCCCAAGTTGTCCCATCAGACATAATACCTTGCGGTATAAGTGTTGTAGAAGCACCTTCTCCATCTATAGAACTCTTAGCAGCTATAGTAACTTTTAAAGTAAATGTTGCCCCTTCATGTGTTAAAGTTCCAGTTTCAAAAGTCATATTACCAGAACTATCTGGAGTATAGGTTCCTGAGGGTATTGTTAAAGTTGCTGTTTGATATTGCGAAAAAATATTTACAACTTCAAAAAATGTTAAAAGAATAAGTAATTTTAACTTCATAATTTAATAATTTTTAGTTAATAATTTCTCAAAGATAGTCTATACATGTTTTTATACATTGCTCATATAGCCCATAATCTTGCTTAAATCTACTTTTATAGCAAAACAGTTAGTTTTAAAGTGTTTGAAACCCTCTGAAGATAATTGAGCGCCCCGTTTTTCTAATCGAAATCAAAAAAACAAGTGTAAGATTTTATGTTTATTTGGTTTATAATAAAACTTTAATGAGGTAATATTGTTTTTATTTTTCCTAAAAGATTTTAATATATCTTGAAGTGTGAAATTGCAAACACATATTTGCTTCCAAATTAGTAAATTGACGTCGTATCTATAATATTATAAAATTAACTTGAGTGTTTTTTAAGGTATTCTGAAGGAGAGATACCATGCAATTTTTTAAAAGATGAAGAGAAATAAGAGTTCGATTCTATACCTATTTGATACATCACTTGAGCCACATTATACCCCTGATTACTGCTTAAAAGTTTTGCAGCACGTTGTAATCTAAAATTTCTAATGTACACATTGGGCACTTGCCCTGTTAATTGCTTTAATCTTCTATAAAAGTGAGAAGTACTTAAACCAATTTCTTTTGACAACTCTTCTACACCAAAATTAGAATTGGAAAGATTTTTTTCTATCATTTCTATAATTTTCTCTAAAAACTCTTGGTCTTTCGTAGAAATTTCTATAATGTCTTTTTCTTTAGGTAAATCACTATTTTTGGCAAAATACTCTTTTAGCTGAACGCTATTTTTTATTAATTTACTTACCCTAAGCTCTAAATGCTTAATTGAAAATGGTTTGCTTACATATTCATCTGCACCAAACTCCAAACCTTTTACAATATCTTCATTTGCCCCTAATGCTGTTAAAAGTAATACAGGAATATGACATGTTTTAGAATCTGACTTTATTTTATTACAAAGCTCATAACCATCCATTTCTGGCATCATTACATCACTTATCACTAAATCTGGAGTTTTTATTTTTATTTTTTCTAAACCCTCTACTCCGTTGTTAGCTATTGTAATATCATATTTTTCTGACAACGTACTGAATAAAAAATGCTGTATATCCAACTCATTTTCTACAATAAGAATAGCATATTCTTTTTTTTCATTAGCATACATTAATTGTTCTTCTATATTAATAATTTCATTTGATAAAGGAACCCAGTTCTTAATAAAAGACTTTTTTGATTCTTGATTTGTTTTAATATCGAAATCTTTTAACTCTTTTGATGGAATTTTAATTGTAAAACGAGTTTCTACACCAGGTGTGCTTTTTGCAGCTATTTCTCCTTGTAAAAGTTTTATAAGAGATTTACAAAATGCTAAACCAATACCACCACCACTTACTTCATTTTCTGAATTTCCTAGTTGATAAAAACGCTCAAAAATGTTTTTTAAATTTTCTTCTGGAATTCCCTTTCCAGAATCCACTACGCTTATTTCTATTATTTTCTCTTTTTCTACGTAATGTATTCCTGCCTCTATACTAATGGTTCCTTGAGAAGGTGTATTTTTAAATGCGTTAGACAATAAATTAAAAATAATTCGCTCTACTTTTTCTACGTCAATGATTATTTCTTCATTAGGTTGGGTTACTTTATAAAAAAAATTAATATTTTTTTCTAAAGCATAATTTTCAAAAGCTTCTGTTGTAGGATATATAAAATCTCCTAAGGTATATTTTACAAGATTTAAATCTATAAAACCTTGTTCTGCTTGACGAAAAGTAATTAACTGATCGACTAAACTTAAAAGCCTTTTTGTGTTTTTTTGAATAATAGCTAAATACTTATTATCAGAATTTTCCTCTATAACACGCTCTAAAGGACCTGCAATTAATGTTAATGGAGTTCTAAATTCATGCGACAAGTTCGTGAAATACCTAAATTTTCCTTGGTTTACAATTTCTATTCTTTCTTTATCTAATTCTTCGTATTTTAATCTTTCCTTTAATTTTTGATGTTTTAAAAAGTAAAACATTACATAAACCACTGTCGAAATAACAATTACTGAAAACAATATAAAACTCCAAATTGTTTCATACCAAGGAGGTAAAACATGTAAGCGTAGTGTTTTGCTTTGCCCCCAAATACCATCTACATTGCTAGCTTTTATCTCAAATTTGTAACTTCCTGCAGATAGGTTTGTATAAGTAATTACCTCTTTACCTTCTTCAGTTTCTATCCAAGTATCATTAAAACCTTCTAACCTATACGCGATTCTATTTTTTGAAGGAATTGACGTATGTTTTGCAACTACATTAAAAGAAATTATTTGCGCTTTTTGGCTTATTGAAAACTCCTCAATTTCCGAAATAGATTTTTCAAGAACAATTTTATCATTAAACTTTTCGCCAATTTTAATGGGCTTATTATTTATAGATAGCCCAGAAATTAAAATTTTAGGAGGTTGTTTATTTACCAAAATTTCTTCTGGCTTAAAAACGGTTAAGCCATTTAAGCCTCCAAAATAAAAATAGCCAGATTTTCCTTTAAAATAAGCACCTTGTCTAAAATTATTTTGAGACAAACCATCTCTTACATCGTATACATTTACAGCTTCATTAAAGGTATTAAACTTTACCAAACCCATATCTGTACTTAACCAAAGGATAGAGTCTTTAGATTTAAGAATACTATATATAGCATCGTCTGGCAACACATCGTTTTTTCTGAAATATTTTACTTTGGTTGATTTTTTATTTTTATTGAAAGTAATTTTATTTAGACCTCCACCAAAAGTACCCACCCAAAGTGTAGTATCGTTCTTATACAGAGAAAAAATATTATTATAGCTTAATTTATTTTCCTCTGCATTGCTAGTAAGCTCGTCGGTTAAAATAAATTTATCGCCAGCATAAGTAATTTTAAGTATTCCTTGGTTTGTACCAATCCAAAAAACGTTATCTGTATCCTTTAAGATGGTTTTTGCACGGTTTTTTCCTAAATCAAAAATGGCTTTTACAGTTAAATTAACTGAAGGCTTCCTCATTTCTTTCCACGGGTTTTTTACCGTTAAAATTTTGTTTCCTGAAAAAATGATTTCATTAGTTTCGGTTTCTGAAATTACTCTAATCGAAATTTCTGAATAGGAAACTTTATTGTAATTAAAATTAACTTTTTTAATCTTATTATTATTAGGATTATAAACTAGTAAAGAAAAATCTGAACCAATCCATATAAACCCTTTTTTATCTTCATAAATACATCTTACAAAATCGTTTTCTACTAAAAGTTTTTCAATTCCTAAGTTTTCAAATTTAAGATTGTTTACGGTTTTTTCTGTTACAGAAGTTGTACTTCTAAACAAAGGTGCATTATAAGCAGACAACCATAATTTTCCGTTATTGTCTTCTAAAACTGCAGTAACAAGGTTGCCTGACAAAGATTTATTATCATAAGGATTGTGCGTATAATTAATAAATTTCTTTTGATGTATGTCTAGTTTATTAATTCCACCTTGTGCAGTACCAATCCATAATACACCAAAATCATCTTTATACAATGTATTTATTTGGTTGCTGCTTATACCTAGTTTATTTTTTGGGTTGAATTTAAAATGCTGTAAAACTTCTTTTACTTCATCATACTTATATAATCCATTATTTTTTGTTGCAATCCAAATTACGCCTAAATTATCATTTAGAATGTCGTTTACATTTAAAACAGATTTTATAGAAAGATTTTTATTTAAGTGATTAAAGTCATTTACTAAATGTACATCGTTATCATAAATTGCAATTTTAGAAACACCTTTTTCACTTCCAATCAAGAAAAAATCTTTAACCTTTAGAATGCTTTTTATAGATTTATTTTGAAATGTCTTAAAATCTACAATTGATTTTACTTTTTGGTCTTGAGCATCTAAAACAACTTTTGTTAAACCGTTATCAGTTGCAAGTAGTATGGTTTCTTTGTTTTTAAATGTAAAGTCAAATATATTATTTTTGAAAGTTGAAGGTAAAAGATTATTGGAAACTTCTAATAATCCTTTTTTTCTGTCGATAACCTTACATTTATACAATTGATTTTTTCCAGAAAACCAAATATTCCCAAGAGCATCTTGGGTTATTTTAGTTACTAATAAACTTTCACTTAATGTTACTCTTATAAATTTCTCTAAAGAATGAATATAAAAATTAAGTCCTTGGTTAGTTCCAATCCATAAGATTCCATTTTTACCGTTATAGAGTTTTGATATAAAGTTACTGCTTAAAGATTGGTTTGATTTAGATTGGGTAGTGTAAGTCTTAAATTCATAACCATCATATTTTATTAAACCATTGGGGGTACCATACCATAAAAAGCCATACTCATCTTGCTCTATATCGTTGATCGTATTTTGATTGAACCCTTCTTTATTAGAAATTCTTTCAAAATTTTGACCAAACGTTATACAGACATTAAAAAATACAAGAAGAAAAATGCTTTGAAATTTGAAATATTTAATCATAATTCCAAATTTAATTCATTTTTTTGTCTTAAATAATAAATTCTTTTAACTTTTTTAGCATATTTGAACTACCACAATAGAAAGTAACCCTTTCATGGAGTTCTGTTGGTTTTAACTGAAATTTATTTTTTACAAAATCGTATATCCAAAGCTTTTGCTTTGGTCATCATGCTTCGAAAACGAGATAAAGTACTATGATCTGGAGCCACTTGAACTACATTTAACCCACAAAAAAACTAAAGGATATGCTATCATTTACTCGATCTTCTACTTCATAATCGCTTAATCCATCCCAAGTTTGTAGTAAACTCATCTTAAAAAGTAATAAACCACTGTAGCTTGGTTTTCCTGTGGTACTTTTGCCTTTTGTGTAATGTAGCTTTAAAACTTCTATGATTGGATTCCAATCTAATGATGTATTGATTTGTGTGAAAAAAGTGCGTTTTATTTTACGAGAAGGAAGGTCGCAAATGCTATCGGCTAATGTTGGGAGTGCTATTAATTCAATAAATGAAAGATACAAAATCTTGAAAAATTATGTAACCCCTTGCAACGGTCTCAGATGATGAGGGAATGATATGGATCAAAACCATAAGACAAAAATCTAAATCAAGAGTATCCATTCCACTGATATCGAATGCACTAAAATCATTAAATATTTTAACTAATGGGGATTTTCAGATCCAATGTAAAAACTACTTCCAATGAAATCTAACGTGAGAATCAATTATAAGATCAAACAGATATGTTCATGTTAAGAATAAAAGATTATTAAAAAGTGGACCTGGCACAGTGCCCGGAGATCCACAAGTTCAATAATGTTGAAAGCGGGAATTCCATTACAAATCCTTCAAAAGGTGTTATCCCATAAATCACTATCAACATCTCCAATGTATTAGACCTATATGGAAGATTATCATGTGAAAGAAGGAATGAAATTATTGGATGAAAAACTAAATCAAAAAGTTGAGATTCCTAAGGATGGTCCAATAGATATTAACACCTTCCTTTTAAGGGTTATCTTCATAGAAAAGGGCATTCACTGAAACCCAAGCACGTAAAATAATTTATTGGTTAGCATTATCCCCACAAAAAAATAAAACATTTTAAATAAGCTAGTTGCATAATATTAAAAGAGAGTTTTTGTTAAGCGTTTTAAAACTTCATTGTAGGGCTAACCTTTACCTCTTCGTATAAACTATTTATTATTCTCATCGTGAAGTACACCTACTAAATCCCAGCCGTCTTTATATTCTTCTTTCTCAAGTAATTTTGATAGCAGTTATGGTGATTGTATTGACAGCTGAAGATTTTATAGCAGTAGCGCCAATGGCCAATCGAAATTAATGATCGCTATTCTAAAACAATTATTTTCAATAGTATTAAAAATAATATTCAAATTCTTTATAATAATATCCTCAGATGAACTATCTTAGTGATGAAATTTAAATAATATATTAAAAGATGAAAAGTTTTATTTTAAAGTGGTACCCGATTATTTTAGCATTCATTTGCTTGTTATATTCAGTAGGTTACGGAATTTTGGGCATGACAGCAGAAGCACAATATTCTGCACATTGGCCAGGAACAATATTATTATTTGCAATAGCAATCAGACAAAGAAGAACAACATGAATAGCGGATTTTTTATAGTAGGTGGTATTATATTTACTGTTTATATGGCTTTAACCTTATGGAATATATATGTATCCAGTCAAAAAAACAAGAAATAAAAGCACCCAAAATAAGTGTAAATATTTTAAAAACACATCATCTAAATTCTAACAATTAGAATCGCCTCCTTTTCCCCACTCCATCACTTACAAAAAGACATGGATCTATTGACATGGTTTATAAATGCTAAGTTTCATAAGGAATTAAAAGTAAATAATAGCTCAAAAAATGTGCATTATAACTTAACTTGCAAATAGAATAACACTAAAGTAGTTCGAATTTTAGTCCCTTTTTTTCCATAATAACAAAAGAGTTTCCGAATTTAGTGATCCGTTAATCTTTTAAAATCCAATCAAATAATATAAACATATTTTTGATTTTACAAAGCAAACACAACCATTGAAAAAAATACTCGTTTCTGTAATAAATGACCTCTCAACTGACCAACGTGTAGATAAGGTTTGCTGTACATTACAAAAAGAAGGCTTCAATGTTCTTCTGGTCGGCAGGAAACTAAAAAACAGTACTCCGCTAAATAGAAGTTATCGCACAAAAAGAATGAGACTTCTATGTAACAAAGGGTTTTTATTTTATGCGGAATATAATTTTCGTTTATTTTTTATGTTACTTTTTTCTAAAAAAGAGGTATTACTTTCCAATGATTTAGATACATTATTACCCAACTTTTTGGTGAGTGTTTTACAAAGAAAAAAACTAGTATATGATAGCCATGAGCTATTTCCTGAAATCCCTGAGTTAGTCCATAAACCTTTAGTGAAAAAATGTTGGTCTCTTTTAGAAGCTTGGATACTTCCAAAACTTAAACAAACCTATACAGTTAGTAGAAGTATTAAGGAGTTTTATAATGAAAAATACAATGCTAATTTTGAAACGATTCTTAACTTACCTACAAAAAAAGAAATCGAATTGGGATGTTTTCCTTTTGATTCAAAGGGGAAAAAAATCATATTATATCAAGGTGCAATTAATATAGGGAGAGGCTTAGAGTTGATGATAGATACCATGGAATTTCTTGATGATGCTATTTTTGTAATTGTTGGTCATGGAGATATTTTTGATGATTTAATAGCGCATGTAAAAAATAAAAACTTAAACAATAAAATTCATTTTATAGGAAAAATAGCTCCAGAAAGACTTCAAACATTGACACCGTTGACAAATTTAGGTATCAGTTTTGAAGAAGATCTGGGGCTAAATTATCGGTTTGCATTACCCAATAAGATATTTGATTACATACAAGCAGAAGTACCAATTTTAGTATCTAATTTAAACGAAATGAAACAAATCGTACTACAGTATCATGTCGGTGAAGTTATTAAAAATAGAAATCCAGCATTCCTTGCAAAACAAATTGAAGCCTTATTGGAAAAAGACTTTTCAAATCAATTAAAAAAAGCGAAACAAGAACTAATTTGGGAAAATCAAGAAGAAAAACTACTGAATATTTTTAGAAATTGTGAATAATTATTTTTTATATTGATGTGGATTTTCTCTTATTCCTTTCTTAAAAATTTTACGTATGGAGGCTCTAAATTTGTTATCAAGTTGTAAGAAAACATCTTTAATTTTCTCTTGAGGCCTCCCCCTAAATGTCGTTACATGAAACCGATCTGAAATCGACAAAGGGACCTTAGAAAAATAATAATTAGATACACAACATCGCACCTTATCTGTTAGCACTTTACTTACTGAATGCCAAGACTTCTTGTGAGTTGTCATAACAACCAGTCGATTAAACTTATTTTCTATTGTTATTTGCTTTTCTTTTAGCCCATTTGGCCAAACTTCTAGATTACCTCCCCATGTATGTTCCCAATCTGGAGTTACATAATACAAAAGGTTTAAAACCCGCCATCTAACTCTATCCTTGTCATGAGAATTATCTAAATGTGGATTCAAAAAACTATCTTTCCCCATCAATGACAAACCTCCTGCGTACAAACTTTCGTCAGCAAAGACCTCACGAATTCCACATATATTGGCAATTAAATCTACATTTTTTTTACATTGAAAAGCATAGATAACTTCCGCTAGCAAAGAATCATATTTATCCATTTGATAGGCAATATGTTTTCGCTCTCTTAAGTTTTTCTTTTGAACAGTTTCTTCTTGCCTAGGAAACTTTTTATAAATTTTTAAAGCAACTTCCTTAGGCAACAAATTATCCAAATAAAAAAAGCCAATTTTATTGCTGTTAGCAACAAATTGCTTTTTTAGTACCGCTTTATTATTGTGGAGGTTTTTAAAAATAATTTCAGATAATTCTTCTCTTTCCATTAATTCATTTTAAAAAAGCTCAAGTTATTGTTTTTTTGCTTTAAATTTGTGTTCAATGGAAAAAAAATTGCACATAGTTTCTTTTGACATCCCTTACCCACCTAATTACGGGGGGATAATTGATGTTTTTTATAAAATCAAAGAACTGCATCAACTGGGTGTTAAAATCTTTTTACATGCATATATCTTTGACAAAAAAACAAAACAAAAAGAACTTGAAAAATACTGTGAAAAAGTCTTTTATTACGAACGTAAAAAAAGGGTTCCCTCTCTCTTTTCTTTATTACCATTCAGAATAAAAAGTAGAGTTAATGAAATGTTAAATAACAATCTTAAGAATCTAAATTTCCCCATCCTTTTTGAAGGTTTACACACGGTATATCCTTTGGCTAAATTCAATTTAAAAGATGCTTATGTAAGAACACATAATATTGAACATTTGTATTTTTTTGGACTAGCAAAAAGTGAAAGAAGCATTTTTAAAAAGATTTTTTTTCAGTTGGAAGGTTGGAAATTAAAAATCTTTGAGAAACAAATAAAAAAAGCGAAAGGTATTTTTACAATATCTCCTTTTGAACAAAAATACTTCTCACAGCTTCATGAAAATTCTCACTATATACCAGCTTTTCATGAATGTTTAGAAATTAAAAACAATACAAAAAATGGTGATTTCATACTTTTTCATGGAGATTTAAGAATTTCTGATAATGTAAAAGCTGCGCTATTTTTAATTGATGTATATAAGAATACTTCCTACAAATTTGTGATAGCAAGCAGCATAAAAGAGAAAAGAATTTTAACACAAATTGATGAATGTGATACTATTTTTTTAGAAAATATTCGCGACAAAAAAGATTTAGATCTCCTATTGAACAAAGCCCATATAAACACATTGATTACCTTTCAGAAAACGGGCATAAAACTCAAATTATTAAATACACTTTATAAAGGAAAACATATTATTGCTAATACTGAATTAATTGAGGATACTGGTTTAGAAAACTTGTGCAACATTGCAAATACAAAAGAAGAAATTTTACAAAAAACAGCTCAACTTTTCAAAGAAAAATTTTCTGATTTAGAAGTTGAAAAACGCGCTAAGAAGCTAAATGAATTCAAACCAGAAACCGCTGCAAAAAAAATAGTAAGAATTATTTTTAAACAGTAGTTTTTTGAGCAACTTCAAACAAGGCTCCACCTTCACATTTCAAGGTTTTTTGATTATATTTTACAATTAATTGATAATCGTGCGTTGCCATTAAAATCGTTTTTCCACTTTGATGAATTTCATTCAAAAGTTCCATTACTTCTATGGAAGTTTTTGGATCTAAATTCCCAGTCGGCTCATCTGCTAAAATTAATTCTGGATCATTTAACAAAGCTCTTGCAATCGCAATTCTTTGTTGTTCTCCCCCAGAAAGCTGAAAAATTTTCTTAAAATATTGAGTTTTCATACCTACTTTGTCTAAAACCTCATTAATTTTTTCTTCTATCGCTTCTTTGTCTCTCCAACCTGTGGCTTTTAAAACAAATTCTAAATTTCCAAAAACAGTTCTGTCATTTAACAGTTTGAAATCTTGAAAAACAATTCCTATTTTTCTTCTCAAAAAAGGGATTTCTTTTTCTTTTAACTTTTTCAAATCAAAATCTACAATATTCCCAATACCTCTTTGGAGCTTTAAGTCACCATATAATGTCTTCATCAAACTACTCTTCCCACTTCCTGTCTTACCAATTAAATAATAAAACCCTCCTTTTTGTATTGTTAAATTGACTTTAGATAACACCAAATTATCTCTTTGATAAATATCAGCGTTTTCTAAATATAAAACTGGTTTCTCCATAAAATAACTTGTTTTTACAAACTTAAAAGTTTCTAACGATTATATACCATAAATTATAAACAATTCTTACTTTTGACCAAAAATAACGACACATTTTTAGAAAATCATCAAACAAAATTCAAGTATGTTCGTTATTCATTTTAAGTATCAAAAATAAGTACATAAAACTTCCATCGCAAGATTTCGTTACTCAAGGAAATAATTATACAGAAGCTATATGTGACCAATTAAAAAAAATAAAATAGACACATGAAATTTGTTTTTTTAAAAAAACGTTTTTTTTCTTATATCCTCTTTCTAATCTCCTTTGTTTGCTATAGCCAGCAAACAATTATAGATGCTCCTGTTTTTGACAAATATAATACTGCTTTAGATTTATTTAACAATAAAGCCTATGCGGCGGCTCAGAAAAAATTTGCTAGTACAAACCAAACAGCGGAGAAGCATAGCAATTTAAAATCCAACGCTGCCTATTATGATGCCCTCTGTGCGCTAAGACTACAGCACCCTGAAGCAGTTAAAAAGGGACTGACTTTTATTGAAGAGTACCCAAATAGTGATAAAATAAATACTGCTTTTTTTAATATTGCCAACGATTACTTTGCAAATAAAAAAGGGGATTACGGTCTTAAATGGTATCAAAAAATTGACATTACCATGCTTTCGAAAGAAGAAGGAAAGGAGCGCAATTTTAAAATGGGATATGCTTCTTTAATCAGTAAAGAATTCTCTTTAGCAAAAAAACTATTTCTTCCATTATTTGATGACGTTACTTACGGGGACGATGCCCGATATTATTATGGTTTCATTGCTTATCAATTAGAAGAATATGAAATTGCAGAAGGCACTTTTAAAGAAATTGCAAACCTAGATACCTACCAGGCAGAAATTTCTTACTATTTGTTAGATATCAGTTTTCAAAAAGGTGAATTTGAGCGCTGTATTGTAATTGGAAAAAGACTTCTGGAGAATGAAAAAGTTAAAAATCGCTCCGAAATTTCTAAAATAATTGGTGAGAGTTATTTTAATTTAAAAAAATACCGTGAAGCAATTTCTTTTTTAGAGGGATATGTTGGTAAAAAAGGCAAATGGAATACGACCGATTTTTACCAATTAGGGTTTGCATATTACGCTCAAAATGATTTTAAAAATGCCATTAATAATTTTAATAAAATTATTAATAAAAAAAATGATATTGCACAAAATGCCTATTATCATCTCGGCGAATGCTATCTTAACTTAGAAGAAAAAGCAGCCGCTTTAAATGCTTTTAAAACAGCTTCCGAAATGGAGTTTAATATAGAAATTAAACAAGATGCTGCACTAAATTATGCAAAATTAAGTTACGAGGCTGGGAATGCTTTTGAACCTGTTGCAGAAGTGTTACAAGGATACTTAAAAGCATATCCAAACTCAAAGGCGTATGAAGAGATTAAGGGTTTAGTTATTTCTTCATTTCTTTATGAACAAGACTATAAAGGAGCTTTAGCGTTTTTAGCTGAAAAAAAATCTAACAAAAACAGGGATTTAATTTCTGAAATTTCTTTGTACCGAGGGCTTCAATTAGTCAATAATCAGAAGTTAAAGGAAGCGCTTCCTTTTTTTGAAGAAAGTAAAAATTCAGCAGAAGTCTTGATAAAGGAGAAAGCAAAATACTGGGAAGCAGAAACCTTATATAGATTAGACAAATACAAAGAAGCCTATACCAAATTTACTGCTTTAAAAGAGGAATTAAAGTCAGAGAGTGCAATATTTACATTAATTGACTATAATTTAGGTTATTGTAATTTTAAATTAAAACAATATGAAAAAGCAGGAATTCATTTCGAAAACTTCTTAAAAAATAATTCATTAGAACCCTCTTTAAAAGAAGATGCGATTGTTCGTTTAAGCGATAGTTACTTTGCTATTAGACGTTATAAAAATGCCATTGATTCTTATTCCTTTATTGTAAAAAATGCTGGTGCTGATGCTGATTATGCACAATATCAAATAGGAATGAGTTATGGTTTTATAGGAAACAATGAAGCAAAAATAGCAGCACTTTCAAATGTGGTAAATAAGTATCAAAATGCTACGTTATTAGACGATGCTTTGTTTCAATTGGGCAACACCTACACATTGATAAAGGAAAATGAAAAAGCACACCAAGCTTATAATAAATTCGTTGAAAAACATCCAAATAGCATCTTTTTACCGAAAGTATTAGTCCGCCAAGGTTTACTATATTACAATGATGCAGAAAATGAAAAAGCACTCGAAAGGTTTAAAGAAACTACCCATCAGTTTCCAAATTCACCGGATGCTATTGAAGCGGTTGCAAATGCAAGAAACATTTATATTGATAAAGGAAATCTGGAGGATTATTTTCGTTGGGTTAAAACATTAAAATTTATTAATGTGACCAATGCAGATCTTGACAATACGACTTTTGCTGTAGCTGAAAAAAAATATTTTGAGGCTAAAGAAGAAGAAGAAATTCTGAGGGCTCTTAAAAAATATACCGATTCTTTTCCAGATGGAATTCACCGATTAAAAGCTAATTATTATTTAGCAGACGTTTTCTTTAAGGTAAAACAGTTTGACAAAGCAATCCCCTATTATCAAATTGTCTTAAAAGAAGGTCAAAGTGAATATAGCGAAGATGGGCTCAGTAAATTATCGCAAATATTTCTTGAAAAAGAAGCATTTGAAAATGCGTTACCAATTTTAATCAGACTCGAAAAAGAAGCTTATGAAACTGAGAATGTTTTATTTGCTCAGAGTAATTTAATGAAAGGATATTATGAAATAGCTGCTTTTGATCTCGCTTTAGAATACGCTAAAAAAATACTTTCAAAGGAGAAACTAACAACCAAATTAGAGAACGATGCCAAACTAATAATTGCCCGTATTTCAATAAAAAAGAAGGATTTCAACACTGCTAAAGAATATTATACTACATTAGAAATAGGAACAACTGGTTTGTTAAAAGCCGAAGCGTTGTATTATAATGCATTCTTTAAAAATCAACAAAAAAAGTATGTAGCATCAAATAAAGTAATTCAAAATTTAATAGCTAATTATTCTTCTTATACCTCTTGGGCTGTAAAAAGCTATGTTATAATGGGAAAAAATTATTACGGTCTTGAAGACGTATATCAAGCAAATTTTGTTTTAGAGAACATCATCAAAAATTTTAAGCAATTTGAAGATATTGTAGAAGAAGCAGAAAAAGAATTAAAAATCATTAAAGAAAACGAGGCCAAAACCTCAAATGCTGTTTCGCCAATAAAAGAGGAAAACAAACAGAACAGAGAAGCTAAAAAGAATAAAAATTAATGAAAAGAGCGTTCCTATTATTTTTAATATATTTTTCTTTTTTGAGTTTAAACGCTCAAAAAAAGGAACAAGTAAAAGACACCATAAAAACAGAAATTGTAAATATTATAACAAAATATAATCCTAAAATAGCGGATGCTAAGAAAATCGAGAAAAACCCAAAAATAGAACTGCTTAAAAAGAATGAAAAGAAAAAAATAAAATATACAATTCTCTCTGCACCTGTTGCATCTACATTTATACCAAAAAGTGGTACTCTGAAAAGGAGGAATAATCTTGTAAAAGAACGAAGCTACAAAAATTATATAGCCGCTGGTTTTGGGAATTTTACAAGCCCATATTTTGAAACTTTTTTATATCACAATACACACTCAAAAAATGAATTTGGTTTCAATGCAACCTATGTAGCATCTCAAGAAAATGTTAAAAACTCAATATTAAATAGTAATTTTTTAGATTTTAAAACGAGGGTATTTTACAAGCAACAAGAGCGTTCTTTAGCTTGGAAAATAGGTTTAAATTCTGAAAGAAATTTATACAACTGGTATGGTTTGCCTAAAAAAAATTTTACAACCCCAACAATCAATTCAATTGATGAAGCACAAATTTATAATTATTTTCAATTGGTTGGAACGTTTAATTTTAAAGATTCCTACTTAGATTATGGAGAAATAAAAACTTCCTATTTTGCCGATAGCTTTAAAAGTAATGAAGTTTTAGTAACGCTTGATGCAAAATTAGATTTTCCCTTAACAGCAATACATCCAATATTAAACGACATTTCTTTAAAAACAGGTATCGAGTTTTTAAAAGGAGAATTCAAAAATAGTTACGAAGATTTTAATGCTCCAAAATATGCGATTAACACAATTCGTTTGAATCCTCAGTATCCAATAAATTATAAAGATTTCATTTTTAAAGCAGGTCTAAAACTCATTACCTCATTAGATTCTGAAAACAATTCAAACAGCGTATTTGTATTACCTGATTTCTTTTTTCAGCAATCAATACTAAAAAATCACCTTACGCTATATGCTGATTTTTCTGGTGATTTATATACAAATACTTACAAAGATTTTGCGGAAGAAAACGCCTATATTTCTCCAACACTTTTTATAACTCAAACTTTAGAAAAGTCTAATTTATCAATTGGTTTTAAAGGAGTAATAAATAAAAAAATTCATTTTAATCTTAAAGCAAGTTATAAGGAAGAAGAGGACAAGCCATTATTTTTAAGAAATTCCTCAAAATCTGATGGAACCAATACGACTGTAAATGACAAGAAATTAAAAGGATATGAATATGGAAATTCTTTTCATGTGATTTATGATGATGTTAAAACAACACGTATTTTCACAGAACTATCCTATAAGTATTCAAAAAATATGTCTTTTGATCTTGATGGAATTTATAATATTTACACCATAGAAAACGCAATAAAACCTTGGAATTTACCCCGCTTAGAAGCCTCTTTTTCTTCAAGATACAAAAACAAAAAATGGGCGGCTTCTACAAATATTTTTTATGTAAGTGAAAGAAAGGATGCACTTTATAATGAAAACAATAACATCCAAACACTTCCTTCTTTTGTTGATGTGAATTTAAATGGAAGCTATCAGTTGAATAACAAATTTTCAGCTTTTCTTAAACTTAAAAATATTTTAAATACCAATTATCAGCGTTTTGCAAATTTCAATACACAGGGTTTTCAAATTTTAGGTGGAATTACGTATCAATTTGATTTCTAGCATCAAATAATTAATTGCAACAGTTAAAGGATGAAAGGAAGTAAAAGACTGAAAGAATACGTTGACAACTTTCTCTTATGAAGAACAAGTTTATTAAAATAATCAAAGTATATTCACTTAAAATTTTAAAAAATAATATGATGAAATCATACATATATCTATTTTTCACAATACTTCTTTTTTTATCATGTTCTAAAGAGGCAGATTCTGAACCTCAAACTGAAGCAGATATTTTGAAATATATTGAGGACAATAATTTAGAGGCAACAAAAACCAATTCAGGATTGTATTATGTAATTAATAACCAAGGTACAGGAACAAGACCTATAAGCAGTTCCAATGTCACTGTAGCTTATAAAGGATATTTCTTGGACGGGGCTATTTTTGACCAAAGTGATTCGGAAGGCAGTTCTTTTGGATTAAACCAAGTAATTGCTGGTTGGACAGAAGGAATTCAACTGTTTAAAGAAGGTGGTGAGGGTATTTTATTAATTCCCTATAATTTAGGTTATGGAGCAAGTCAATTTCGATCGATTCCTGGTGGATCCGTTTTAGTCTTCGACATCAAACTAATTAGCGTGAACTAAACAAATATAAAAATTATAAAAAAAGCGAAACTTGTTCAGTTTCGCTTTTTTTATAATTTTTAAGATATGATTGGTTTGATAAAAGCATCAATTTGTGCAACACCCTTCTCTCCTATATTCTTAATAAAAGCAGAACCTATAATCGCTCCATTCGCATACTCACATGCGGTAGTAAAAGTTTGTCTGTCTGATATACCAAAACCTACAATTAATTTACTTTGTAAATTCATTTCCTTAATTCTTTCAAAATAAGCAATTTGATTGTTAGATATTTCTCCTTTTGCACCTGTAATTGAAGCAGATGCTACCACATAAATAAATGCTTTTGTATAGGCATCGATCTTTTTGATTCTTTCTTCTGAGGTATGTGGCGTAATTAAAAACACATTTGTAATTCCATAATTATCAAAGAGTTCTTGATAATGATTTTCGTATTCAACCATGGGTAAGTCCGGAATAATCAAAGTATCAATACCACATTCAACTACTTTTTTACAAAACTTATCTTCACCATATTTTAGTAACTGATTTAAATACCCCATTAAAACTAAAGGGGTTTTATTGGTGTCTTTAATCGCTAATAATTGCTCAAAAACAATGTCTAAATTGATGCCATTTTCTAGGGCTTTTTGACTACTATCTTGTATTGTTGGGCCATCTGCTAAAGGATCTGAATAAGGTAAACCTACTTCTATAAAATCTACACCACTCTTTTCTAATGCAGTAATTACTTTGGCAGTATCGTTTAATTTTGGATAGCCACAGGTAAAATAAATAGACAATAATTGCTTGTTTTTTGTTAATACTTTTTCTAGTGTTTTCATATTAGACTAGCTGTTCTTTAGGTTGAAGAAGCTGTTTTTCAATCCCGCTCCATAAATCAATTCGAACTTGTAACGCTGCTTTTGCGACCACTAGAACCTCATTCCATTTCTCTTGATCATCCTGACACAACTCTTCAATCATTTGCAACGAAAGTGGTCCGTGCTCATCTCCATCTAATTCTATATGCCTGTTTAAATAGTATAGAAAATTATCGTAATTCTCTGAACTATTTACAGAAGCCTCAGCAACAATTTTTAAAAACATTTCTGGTATAATATCTTCTCTACCAAAAGTAAAAGCAGCTGCAATTTCATGTGGCTTATTTGCTTTAATAACCTCAAATGTATACCCAACGAAATTCTTAACAGCTTCTAACTCTGAACTGTTCTCTAAAGCAGTTTGAACAGAATGGATATTGGTTATTTGATTTGTAAATGCTAAAACAGCACCAGTATCTGCATCCATGTCTTTCATGGCATCCAAATACATTTCAAAATGACTCTTACAATTTCCGTCTTTGTCTATATCACTTTCTTCTGCAACAGTAATTTCGTTTATGAAACGAACAAGATTGGAGTTTTTCTTTGGAACCCAAGGAATGGCAACAGTGGTTAAATTAATTTGCAATGCTTTTAATAAGGACATAAAATCCCAAACTGCATATACATGAGATTCCATAAAAACTTTAATATCTTTAACTGATGTTAGAGTTTTGTATAAACTATGGCCATTTAATTTTTTTAATATCGGCGCGAGTTCTTTTTCTATAAATAAAATTTTTGCGTTCATTATACTTCTAAATGTTTAATATAAATTTCTAAATCTTTATCTCCTCTACCCGATAAGTTGACAACGACAACTTGGTCTTTTTTGAACTTAATTTTCGGTAAAACAGCCAAAGCATGTGCCGTTTCTAAGGCAGGAATAATTCCTTCAATCTTCGTTAATTCAAAAGCAGCATCTAATGCTTCTTTGTCAGTTGCACTCATGAATTTTGCTCGTTTGGTTTCACATAAAAAAGCGTGTAATGGCCCAACCCCCGGATAATCTAAACCTGCAGAAATAGAATAAGGTTCCGAAATTTGTCCATACTCATCTTGCATTAAAATCGTTTTACTTCCATGGATAATTCCTACTTCTCCTAATTGAGAAGTGGCTGCGCTTTCCCCAGAATTCACTCCTAATCCAGCGGCTTCGACAGAGATCAATTCCACATCTTCATCATCTAAATAATGATAAAAAGTACCAGCGGCATTACTTCCTCCACCCACACAAGCAATAATTGTATCGGGGTTTTCTTTACCTGTTTTCTCTTTTAATTGCCATTTCATTTCTTCAGAAATGATCGCTTGTAAACGTGCAACCATATCTGGATGTGGATGTGGTCCCACGACTGAACCAATTAAATAAAACGTTTCTGGATTCTGAATCCAATAACGGATGGCTTCATTTGTAGCATCTTTCAAGGTTTTACTACCACTAATTGCAGGCACTACTTTTGCTCCCAACATTTTCATTCTAGCAACATTTGGTGATTGACGTACAATGTCTTTTTCGCCCATAAAAACAGTACATTCTAAGCCCATCAGTGCACAAACTGTTGCTGTAGCAACTCCATGTTGACCCGCGCCTGTTTCTGCTATAATTTTTGTTTTCCCTAGTTTCTTTGCAATGAGAATTTGACCCACTGTATTATTTACTTTATGGGCTCCAGTATGATTTAAATCTTCTCGTTTCAAATAAATAGTAGCGCCGTATTTTTCTGACAAACGTTTTGCTAAATACAAGGGTGTTGGACGACCAACATAATCTTTTAATAAAGATTTGTATTCTTTTTGAAACTCATCAGACTCAATAATTTGGATATAATTATCTGCTAATTCCTTCACATTTGGGTGTAACAATTCCGGAATAAATGCGCCTCCATATTGTCCAAAATATCCGTTTTCGTCTGGGTGAAATTTTGATTTCATATTTATTAATGTGTAATCGCGTAACTGTTATTTCGTTTGAATAATTAAACAGTTAAGCGTTGTTTAAACTCTTTTAATGCTGCGATGTCTTTTTTTCCTGGTTCAATTTCAAATTTACTATTAACATCCAATGCATAGCAATATTTAGAAGCTTCCTTATCTAGAAATAACCGCACACTGTCTAGCTCTTTCAAACCAATTCCTCCACTTAAAAAGAAAGGAACTTTATACGGATAGCTATCTAAAACTGACCAATCAAATTGAACTCCATTTCCACCTCTTTCTTTTCCTTTTGTATCAAATAAAAAATAATCTACCACCTCCAAGTAAGGTTCTAAAACATCAAAATTAAATGCATCTTTAATTCCAAATACTTTAATAATTTCAATTTTATCCTTTGCTATATCGTGTTTGTTTTTTTTCTTTTTTTGATGCTTGTTCTCTTCAATAAATAAAGCGTTTCTTTCTGCTAACTGGCTTTGTAACTCTTTTATATACATTACAGACTCGTCTCCGTGTAACTGAAGTGCATCTAATTGATATTCCTCTACCAAAGAAATGACAATCTCAGAATGTTCATTTACAAAAACACCTGTTTTTTTTACAGATTTCGGGAGCTCTGGAATGATACCTTCAAAGTTTCTCTTCGATTTTTCATAGAAAATAAACCCCAAATAATCAGGTTGCAAATTTACAACTTCTTGGATATTATTTACATATTTCATTCCACAAACTTTCAATTTCATTATGAAAAGGGTTTAATTATTTATTTAATCGTTTCAACTTAATTTCTCAAGAGTAAGAGTTCCTTTCCTTTGAAAAGGTTAGTAAGGGCTTTTAACGAATTTGATTGATAAAAGTTTGACACGCTTCTCCAGGATTTTCTTCCTTCATGAAATTTTCACCAATTAGAAAACCTTGAAATCCATATTCTTTTAATCCTGAAATAACTCTAGGATCGGAATTTGTCCTGCTAATTTGATTGAATGTTCTAAATCAACTTCAAAAGTGTTTAAATTTCTGTTATTAATTCCAATTATTTTATGGTCCAAATCATTTATTCTATCTAAATCTTCTTGAGTATGCACTTCATATAAAACTTCCATACCTAGATCTGCTGCCAAATTTCCATAATTCTTTAATTCTTCAGTAGTTAAACAAGAAGCAATTAACAAAATTACATCCGCACCAATTGCTTTTGCTTCCACTATTTGAAAACCATCAACAATAAAATCTTTCCTTAAGATTGGTTTTTGTTTATTGATAACTCTCGCTTCCATCAAATCTGCCATAGTGCCACCAAAAAAAGAAGTGTCCGTCAGGATGGATTGCGCAGCAACATTTGCATCCAAATACCCATTGGTCACTTCAGCAATCGTTACTTGGTCGTTGATAATTCCTTTGGAGGGTGATTGCCTTTTAAATTCTGCAATAATTCCTGTAGAACCAACTTCTAGCAGAGATTTTTTCAATGAAAAAGTAGGAGTGTCAAAATTCGGACTTTCCACTAGTTTCTTAACAGGAACCTCTGCTTTGATCTTAGCAATTTCCTTCTTTTTAAATGCTATTATTTTATCTAAAATTGTCATTTTTTATTATTTAAAGATTGAATGATTAAAAAATTATCTAATTCAATTATTTAACGCTCTATTTCTTAACGAATATCCTTTTTCATAATTCGTAATTTCTAACTCTCAATTAAAGTATGCAAACATTCTTTTGCCTTTAAACCAAAAAGTGAATCTTTCGCTTTCTCAAAAGCAGTATCAAAAGACGTTGCTTCGTTCACTATTTTTAGGGCAAAGGCTGCATTTGTTAGCACCACATTGTTTTGTGCTTCTGTTCCTTTTCCTTCTATAATAGTTTTAAAAATTTTTGCAGCATCCGCCACACAATTTCCACCAAAAATAGCGGACTGTTGAATTCTTTTTTGTCCTAAATCTTCAGGATTTATAATTTGCTCTCCGTTTTTCGTAAAGAACTTAAAGCCACTTGTCAATGAAATTTCATCATACCCATCCAATGCATGAATGATACCGTAATTGATATCTTCTTCTTGTAAAATATAATGATACAAACGTGCGATTTCTAGATTAAAAGTGCCTAATAAATGGTTTTTTGGTGAACCTGGATTGACCAAAGGACCTAACATGTTAAAGAAGGTTTTTAAGGCCAATGCTTTTCTTGTTGGACCAACCGCCTTCATTGCCGGGTGAAATTTTGGCGCATGTAAAAAACAAATATTAGCTTTTTCTAAATGTTTCTTTAAAACGTTTTCATCATTGGTAAACTCATAACCAAAACTTGCTAACATATCGGAAGAACCCGATTGAGAAGAGACAGAGTAATTACCATGCTTTGCTACTTTTTGTCCTGTTCCTGCTACGATAAATGAAGTTAAAGTGGAAATATTAAACGTATCTTTCCCATCACCTCCAGTACCTACAATATCAATGGTATTATAAGCAGATAAATCTACTTTTATAGAGAGTTCTATCAATGCGTCTCTAAAACCAGAAAGCTCTTCAACAGTTATAGGACGCATCATAAACACAGTCATAAATGACGCTAAATGTGCGTCATTGTATTTTTCTGCAGCAATATCTATTAAGATTTTTTTTGCTTCAGATTTTGATAACCTTTCGTGATTATATAATTTGTTTAAAATTGCTTTCATAATCCCCTTTTAATTTCCCCAAAAAGGGAAAAACTCAATTCATATTTTTATACTTGTCATTCCTGCATACGTAGGAAACTACTATTTTCTTTTGACTCCAAACTGGCTAACCCTTCCTTTTGGAAAGATTGAGATGAGAATTTATAAAATTTCTCACCAATTGCTCTCCAACATCTGTTAAAATTGATTCTGGATGAAACTGAACGGCTGAAATTGGAAACACTTTATGCTCAATTGCCTGAATTAAACCGGCTTCATCTCTTGCTGTTACTTGTATTTCTTCCGGAAACCCTTCATCGGTTGCTGCCCAAGAATGATACCGTGCTGCTAAAAATGTTTCTGGAATTTCTTTAAAAATAGTCGCATTTTTGTCCGTTACCGTCATTTTTGTTGCAACTCCATGAAAAACAGCTTCTAAATTGATAATTTCACCACCAAAAACTTCTGTAATTGCCTGCAAACCCAAACAAACTCCAAAAATTGGTTTAATTCCTGAATAGGTTTTAATCACTTCTTTTAAGATGCCTGCCTCCTCTGGAATTCCAGGCCCTGGAGACAACATAATCATATCGTAATAATTGACATCTTCAATACTGATTTCATCGTTTCTAAAAACAGTAGGAAAAATTCCTGTAATTTTTTCTACCATGTGAACCAAATTGTAGGTAAACGAATCGTAATTATCTAAAATTAATATTTTCATGTGTTTATATTTATTGTTTTTTTAAGTACACATGCTGTTCGCTATTAATCATTCCTTTGGGTGATAATGCTTTTAACATGCTCGTTTCATATTTTTATTAAAAAATTGAATGATTAAATAATTTATAAAGCACCTAACTTTAAAAACTTTATACTTTTCAAACTTTATTTACTTAAATATTTTCTGCCAAAATCAACGCTTTTTTTAACGCCGCTAACTTATTATTTACTTCTTGTAATTCTTTTTCTTCGTCGGAATGAATAACAATTCCTGCGCCTGCCTGGTAATACAAAACGTTATTTTTACTCACAAAAGAACGAATGGCAATTGCCAAATTTACGGAACCGTCTAAACCGATAATTCCAACGGCACCTCCATAAAATCCGCGCGATTGATTTTCATAAGTATCAATCAACTGCATTGCCTTATATTTTGGTGCACCACTTAGAGTTCCGGCTGGAAAAGTATCGCCAACAATTTCTATTGGATCTCCTTTTAACTTTCCAGAAACCGTAGAAACCAAATGAATAACGTGACTAAAAAATTGTACTTCTTTAAAAACATCTACAACAACATTATCTGCATGTTTGCTTAAATCGTTTCGCGCCAAATCTACCAACATAACATGTTCTGCTGTTTCCTTTTTATCTGCAGACAACTTCTTTCCGAGCTTGATATCTTCAGCCATTTCTCCAGTTCTTCTAAACGTTCCCGCAATTGGGTTGATCGTCGCTTTTCCTTCAGAAATTTTAATTTGTGCTTCCGGGGAAGACCCCATCAATTTGAAAGAACCATAATCAAAATAAAACAAGTAAGGTGACGGGTTTATAGAACGTAATGCTCTGTATACATTGAATTCATCGCCTTTAAATTTTTGCTGAAATTGACGTGATAAAACCAATTGAAAAACATCGCCTCTTTTACAATGCGATTTTGCTTTTCTTACATATTCAATAAATTCTTCTCCTTTCACATTGGAAGTTTCGTCCCCTAGAACCTCAAATTTTTGGGTATTAAATGCTTGTGCGTCTATGATCGTTTGAATCTCTTTAATTCGAGAATTCGTTCCTTCTTCAATATTTTCAATCAACGTCATTTCATCATTAAAATGATTGATTGCAATAATGAATCTATAAAAACTATATTGCATTAAGGGAATTGCAGAAGGAGCTTCTTTGACTTTCAACTCAATATTTTCGAAATACTGAACAGAATCATAAGTGGTATACCCATACAATCCGTTGAATGATTTTAATGCTGCTGGACAATTTAATGCGATGGTTTCACTGTAGCTTTTAAAAATCGTATTGAAATTTCTTCCAATTTCTTGACTCTCTAACAGAACTCCTTGATGAGAAAAATTCAAATAATGGTTTTCTGCTTTGATAGAAATCACAGGCTCAATTGCAATAAAAGAAAAACTCTCTTCTTTACTATGATAGTCTGAGCTCTCTAATAAAAGCGTATTTGCATATGCATCTCTAAAACGCAAGTACAGCCCTACTGGAGTAACTGTGTCTGCCATCTTCGTTTTAAAAATTGTTTTAAACTGTATTTTTTTCATTCTTCATTTATGTTATTGCGAAACAAATCTTTGATTTGCTTAACAATCTGTTTGTTGATAAAAAGATTTCTTCACTTCGATAAACGCTGTGCAAGCTCCCTAATTTTATAAGCACAAAAGGCTTTAAAAAGCGAAAAGGCTTATCGTGAGATAAGCCTTTTATGATGTTATATACATATAGGTTTGTTCTCACTTATGAATTAAGAGAGTTCCACCACCATGTATTTTTTTTATTTAATTTCATTTCTTGATACAAAAATAAGATAGATTTTTAAACTAGACAACCTTTAAAATGATTTTATTTATGATTTACTGAAGTAGGCTCTTTAAGATAATTCGCAATACTGAATAAAAAATGTTTTGTGTAGTTGCTGTAAAAAGGGCAAACTAAAAAGTATAAACTTAAATGGCAAATTGAATTTGAAAAATAAACGACCGTACAACAAGGTATAAGCGATAATTGTTTACCGCTCCTCAAAGTTGGGAGACTTTGCGGAGCAGGAGCATAATTTAATGCTGATTGATTTTCCTAAGTGAAAATTCTCGGAGACTTCCAATGTTGGTTATTTTTTATTTTAGTCTAATGACGTTCCAACAGAACCATGTACTAACTTGCCCAGACATTAGTGCTCGCGCTAGTAGGAAACTCTTTTACACTTGAAAGATTTCCAAATTAGTTTTTTGAAGTAATTTAGAAGGGTTACATAATAATTAAAAATTCTTGAAAATTATTTTCTTAGAATCCGAACATTCATTTCTTCTACTTTTTTATCTGATAATATGGAAGGTGCATTAAATAATAAATCTTCCGAAGAACCTGTTTTTGGAAACGCCATGACTTCTCTAATAGAGGCTTTTTTTTCTAAAATCATCATTAAACGATCAATACCCCAAGCAATTCCTCCATGTGGCGGCGCTCCATATTGGAATGCTTTATACATGGTACCAACGCTTTTCATCATTCCTTCTTTGTCGTATCCCATGTTTTTATAGGTTGCTTCTAAAATTTCTCCTTTGTGCGCACGAACAGAACCTCCACCAATTTCAAAACCATTTAAAATTAAATCGTATTGCTGAGCAATAATCGTTCCTATTGCTTCGCCATTCATATGCTTGTCTAAATCGTAGCGTGCTGGCATAGAAAAAGGGTTGTGTGTAAACGTCCATCTTCCTTCCTCTGTTTTTTCAAACATTGGGAAATCTACTACCCAAGCAGGTCTTAATTCTTTTGGATTGATGAGTTTAAAAATACGTCCCATTTCTTGACGAACTGCATCCAAAGCCTTGTTTGCCGTGGCATAATCTGCTGCCGAGAAAAAGACAATATCTCCTATTTGTGCATTGGTCGCTTTTATAATGTTCGTAGCAATTTCTTCGCCTAAAAATTTAATAATTGGCGATTGCAAATCGTTTTCATTTACAATAATATATGCCAAACCACCCAAACCATTTTGTTGTGCAATGGTGGTTAAGTTTTCAATCTGACCTTTAGAAACACGTTTGTTGCCTTGCTCTTTTGCAGAAACTTTAATACATTTTACAATTCCTCCTGCTTCAATAGGTTTACTGAAAACTTGAAAAGTGGTCTCTTTTACAATGTTCGTGATGTCTTGCATTTGCAAACCAAAACGTAAATCAGGTCGATCACAACCATATTTATTCATGGCTTCTTTGTACGTAATTACAGCAAAAGGATGTAAGATCCATTTTTTACCATAAATTTTACGCACCACTTCATTAAACATTTTTGTGTTTAAATCGATAATCTGTTGCATACTTGCATATGCCATTTCAATATCTAACTGTGTAAATTCTGGTTGACGATCGCCACGAGAATCTTCATCTCTAAAACAACGTGCTATTTGAAAATATTTTTCAAATCCACCCACCATTAGCATTTGCTTAAACTGCTGAGGGGCCTGTGGAAGGGTATAAAAAGAACCTGTTTGTTTTCTTGTTGGAACAATAAATTCTCTTGCGCCTTCATCGGTACCCGCAGTAAGAATCGGGGTTTCTATTTCTAAAAACTCTTCTTCATCTAAAATATCACGCAGTAACTTAATGACGCGATGACGGTTTACAATTGCTTTCCGAACCTCCTCATTTCTGTGGTCTAAAAACTTGTATTGAAAACGAACATTCTCATTCGATTTCATTGCTCTTTTTATTTCAAAAGGAAGTGTTTTAGAGAGGTTTAAAATTTCTAAAACGGCTGTTTCTAATTCAAGTTTACCCGTCCTTAAACCTGCATTGTAATCACTTTCTCTTCGCTGAACCACAGTTCCTGTCACAGAAATTACAGACTCCGATTTTAGTTTTACCAATTCATCGATGTTCGGGAATGTTTCTTTACTTAAACGTACTTGAAAAATTTGGGTACTTGAATCTCTTAGATCAATAAAAATCAATTCTCCATGATCACGTACACTCGCCACCCAACCAGATAAAGTAACTTCCTCATTAATTGAATCTTCAGAGAGTTGAGAAATTTTATGTGTTCTGTATTCTTCTTTTATTATAATCGGATTTTTTTGTAATTCCTCTTGGCTGTTAGTTGTTGGCTCTTGATTATTGGTTCCTTGTTGTTCACTATTTATTGCTTGCTTCTTGTTGCTTGTTTGCGCTCCAGAAAGATTGTTCAAAATTCCTTCTCGAATCACTTTCCCAGAAGCACCTTTACCAATAATTCCAATTACTTTACCAACAAGAATACCTGCCTTACCTTGGTTTCCTTCTTTGATATCCTTTGCTATTGCTTCATTCTCTGCAATTACTTTTTGAATAGCGTCTTGAATTTGAGCTGCGGAAGTTGTATTTGCCTTAAAGTAAGATGCATAATTAAATTTGGCATCTTCTAATAACGATTTAATTGCGTTTTGAGCCAACAAAACCGTTATTTTTTCCTCTTTTAATAAAGAGAAAATAGCACTTAAATCATCGATATTTTGGATATGCGAATATTGCTCTGGTTTAATATTGTTTGTAAGTGTTTTTGCAACAAAAGACGCATCTTGAATCACATTTTGAATCCCAACAAAAGTTATTGAACGCAAAGCATCTGCCGTAAAAAACTTTGCATCTTGAGGTAAAACACCCCCTTCGATCAAAATAGATTCAACTGCAAAAGGCAATGAGCTAACATCTACATCAATACGATCTACAATTTGTTTAATATTCACAAAAGGCAAATCGGGTTCAGAAATAAAACGGTAATCGGCTTCAAATTCCTTTGTACGCATTGTTTTGGTTTGCTTTAAATCTGCATCCCATAAAACCGTTGTTTGTTCTGGTCTAAATTGGTTGTTTTCTATAAAATAGTTGAGTTGTTTTTCTATTTCTTCGTTAAGAGCATCTACCATAAACTTAAAAGAATTCAAGTTTTTGATTTCAGTTCTTGGATTTAAATCCGTGCTATTTTTTTTACGAAGAGACACAGAAACATCTGATTTAAACTCTCCTTTTTCAAGGTTTGCTTCCGATATTTTTAAATTCTGAACAATTCTTTGAATGTATTGTGCATAGGTGGATGCATCTTCAATATGACGAATACAAGGATCGGTAACAATTTCGATCAACGGAACACCAGCTTTGTTGAAATCGACTAAAGAAATGTTTTTCTCGTGCATCAATTTTGCGGCATCTTCCTCAATGTGAACTTGCGTTAAACTCACTGTAAATTGTGAACCATCATTTCTAAAACAAGAAACTTGTCCGTCAGGAATTACAGGATTGTGAAACTGTGTAATTTGTATGTTTTTTGGATTATCTGGATATTCATAATGTTTCCTATCCCACGAGATCATCTCGTTTGAAAAGGAGGAACGAACTGCTTTACCGAAATAAATAGCTTTGGTAATTGCCTCTTTATTAATGGATGGCAAAACCCCCATTTGTCCTGTACAAACAGAACATATATTTTGATTTGGCGTTGCTATTTCTTGATTTGCACAAGTACAGAATAACTTTGATTTTGTATTTAATCGAACGTGTGTTTCTATCCCGATTACTAATTCTAACTCATGGGCTTTTAAGAGCTCATTTAATTTTTCCTGTTCCATTATATCGTATCTTTTAAGAAGTTCGCAAACTTCAAAACGAGTGCATCATTATTTTTTGCTGCCGTAATTTGCAATCCTGTTTCAGTTCCTTGTGGCACCGTTAGAGTTGGTAATTGTCCTAAACTAAAACCTACAGTATAGGCATCTGACAAATACATGGCCAAAGGATCTTTTAAACTATCGCCAATTTTTGGCGGCGAACTTGGTGTTACAGGTGATAAAATAATATCAACCTGGTGAAAGTCTTTTTCAAAATTAGCAGCAATTTGATCTCTAACACTCAATCCTTTTAAATAAATTTCATCAGAAAAACCTTGAGACAATACTTGGTTTCCACCAACAACTCTTCGTTTTGTTTCTTCAGAAAAATTTTCAGAACGTGTAATTGAATAGGTATCTTTTAAACTAGCGCCTTCAATACGGTTTCCATAATTGGTACCATCCAACCTTGATAAATTTGAGGCTGTTTCTGCCATTGCCAATGTATAATACGTAGCAACTAAAGTGTCTGATGCAAAGAAATCGAGCTCTTTTACTTGTATTCCTTTGGCTTTTATTTTTTCTATAGTTGCTAGAAAATCTGATTTTACTTTCGTATCAATAGCATCATTATCAATGAAGTTTTTAAAATATCCAACCGTTTTTATGGCGTCCGTATTTGAAATAGTTACGGCTGAAATCGTTTCAGAGGGATACGTGGTTTGATCTTTGATATCTTTTCCACTCATCGCATTCAATACAATTCGAATGTCTTCTATCGATTTTGCAATGGGCCCAACACAATCTGTTGAGGAGGCATACGCCATTAATCCAAAGCGTGAAATTCTTCCATACGTTGGTTTAAAACCATACACATTATTATACCCAGCAGGTTGACGAACAGAACCTCCTGTATCGCCACCAATTGAAAAGACAGTATAATCTTTTGCAACATTTACTGCAGAACCTCCACTGGACCCTCCTCCTACTAAATTAGGGTTGTTGGCATTTTTTACGGCTCCAAAAATTGTATTTTCTGATGAGGACCCATGACCAAAACTATCACAATTCTCTTTTACTAAAGGAATCGCGCCAGCAGCAAACAATTTTTGAATTGCTGTTGCGGTATAAGGAGATTTGTATTTTTTTAATAAATCAGAACTGGCAGTCGTGTAGGTTCCTTGTACCATGTATACATCTTTAATTCCGAAAGGAATTCCCTCTAACAAGCCTATTTCTTGTCCACTTTCAATTTTAGCATCTACTTTTGCAGCCGATGCTAAGGCCAAGGTATCTAATAGTGAATTGACCGTATTATGAGTATTTAATTTTAATAAATCCAATCTTTCTTGCACCAATTTTGTGCACGAAATTTCTTTGTTCACCAATTGCTGATGAATTGTATGTATTTGAGATTCCATCATTATTCTTCTATTACTTTAGAAACTACTAAATAACCGTTTTTTTCTTTCGGAAAGTTTGCAATGATAATTTGCTTTTCCATTTGTGGACTGTCTATAACAACATCTTCTCTTAAATCATCTAAAGTAACTGCATTCGTATGAACCGTATTTAAAGCAGTATTCTTATTTGCGTTTTTAATTACATCAAATAATTTATTTACCGACTCGGAAGGCTTTGCTCCTTTAATACTAGACAAAATGTCTACTGTCATTATTTTACTCATGTTTTTATTTTTAGATTCAAAAAAAAAGCCCTCCAAATTTTGGAAGGCTTTATATATTTCTAGACAACAACCTTCCGTTCTATAAATTAGAATTATTGAAATTACGATTGTTGTTATTGTGTATCATTGATTTTTGTTAGCTACAAATATATAGAGAAAAAAGAGATAACCTACTCTTTTTTAAAAATTCCGAAAGAGATTACTATATTCATAAAATATAACTACATTATTATGGATATGATAAAACAAAAAAGAGTGTGCCTTTCTCTTTTTAAATCTTTACTACTTGCGACACTTTTTTGCGCAACTTAATTCGTTCTTAATACATGAATTGTACCCGTTATTGAATGACTTAGACCTTGAAAGTCGTTGTAAGTTCCTGCGAAATTAATATCGATATACTCACCTATATCTCCAAAAGTAGTTACATCAAAAAAAACATCAGAACCCAATTGCTCAACACTAAAAGGACAATTTTCTATAAAATAAAAATCATTATAACTAGCAAGATATTCCCCTACATAAGACCCATTATTAAGCGTTAAATTACCTCGCAACCAAAAACAATTAATACCTTGGTCATATTCTCCAATTTCAATCATTGGCCTTCCTGAATCTGGGTTTTGAGAGAAAGTTACTGGAGGATCAAGAATGAAAATAGGTTCGTCATCATCTATTTGATACGAAATAATATTTTTTATAGAATTACAAGAAATTAAAGTTCCTAAATGGGTCGTAGGTGAACTAAAGGTGTAATTTATTTCTCCTGTTCCTTGTAAACTCTCGTAATCATATCCTATAATAGAAAAAGTAGCTTCTGTAGTACAACGAAGTAAATGAACCTCAAAGTCCCCATCGGTAACTGTATTTATATATCGATCATTTCCATAAGATACAATAACATAGCCATTTGAAACAGAGGTATTATCACATTTCGTGAAATTTCCTTTGATGGTTTCAGAAATTATATCCGTATTTAATGGCACCGTAATTTCTAATGAGGCATCACTACTGAAAGGCCCAACACTTTCTGTATATATTGAATTCTTCCCACATATATTAGCATCAAACACTTCTAATGTTAACACTTCATTTGAAGGAATTAAACCGCTAACAACCCCGTATTCATTTGTAAAACCACCTCTAGTTCCAAAAGTATTGCTTGTTATCGTAACATAAGAAAACACCAATGGAATATCAGCATCATCTGTAAGAGAAACATTAAATCTTACTGCCTCTGCAGGAATATCGCAATTCCAAAAAGAAAAATGTGTGACTGTACCTACATAGTTTGTCCCTATTAAAACCGCTTCTCCCTCTTCTTTCCAATAACCATTTTCTTCGTCAAAATACCAAAGAGGTATTGTGCTGGGTGCAATTGGTAGTAAACTTGGATCTAAAGGGATTGTAATTTTTGCAGAAGAACCTGTTGAAATATTTAAATCTTCGCCTGCACTTCCTTTTAATTCCAAAGAAAGCATTCCTAAAGTTTGTAACATCCTTTCTTCTCCGTCACTATTTTCAGCGTATAACATACCTGGCATCTGATCGGACATATTTTCATCAATAGGGTTTAAATGATGTAGATGTACCTTTACCGTTCCAGTATAATTAGATCCATCTTCTTTTACAAAATCGCCATTTAAAGTTACGGAAGCACCATTAGAAGCGATTGTTTTTACTTCTCCGCTATTTATTGTACCCAATTCATTTTGTTCTAAAAGCATGATGGTAATATTGTTTGTCCCTGTTGTAGGAATAACGGCTCTTGAACCATTAATATAACCACTTTTAGCTGCCTTTATATAGGCGAAATTCTCATTAACAGTAGCCTCTTTAATTATAAAAACGCCGTTTTCGTCAGTAGTTGCAGTAGCAGCACCAATAATGATATTTACACCTGCTACAGGAAGACTATTTGTATCGAAAACGCTGCCAATAAAATCGCTATTGATTGGGGCACCAAAATTTTCTGAAAAATTTGTTGAAACTATTGGTGGTACTGTAACATCTGGATCCTCCATTACGACATTGAGTGATGGTTTTTCACATGCAATCAGTAATAGCAAGAGAAATATTTGTATACCCTTTTTAAATTTTTTCATTTTTATAAATTAAGATATATTATATATATTTTTTTGATTAAGTACCTACAAATATAATGAAAATCTTTTCGCACTTGAAGTATTTGACTGCCCAGC
>JAOLXX010000018.1 GCA_028343155.1 Polaribacter sp. | reverse complement strand
ATAGCATTTGGTTATAAAAAAACTCCTTAGTGATTTACTCTAAAGTTTTAAAGAACAAACAGGAAAGCCATTTATTTTAGAGTAACTTTTTCAATCTTTTAAAATTGTTAAGGATAAAATCGGCATTTTCTAAAGTTTGGCCTTCTACCATTGGATTTTTATATCCAAAAACATAAATACCTGCAGCATTTGCCGCTTTTATACCATTGTCTGAATCTTCAATAACAATACAATTTTCTTTAGGCGTATCTCCTAAAAGTGCCGCTTTTTCAAAAATCTCAGGATGTGGTTTGGATTCCGTTAAATCTGCACCACTAATCTTGGCTGAAAAATAGGTGTTTAAATTGAATCTATCAAAAACTCTATCGATATTCACCATGGCAGAGGAAGAGGCCAAGACGAGAGTAATTCCTTTGTTATAACAGTGCTTTATCAATTCTTCTACACCTTTTACCAAATGTAAAGTTGGGTCGTTTTCAAAGAAATTGATATATCGTTTTCTTTTATTTATAACCAATTTTTCTGGATTTAAATCCAACTTAAAATGCGCTACTAACTTCTGAAATGCATTTATAGTAGAAGAACCTGTTAGAGTTTTATAGAGTTTATCTGAAACATTAACACCGATAGAAGTAAAGGTTTCATAATAGGCTTTTTTATGAATTTCTTCCGAATCGATAATTACACCATCCATGTCAAAAATGACACATTTAATATTTTTAGGGATCATTATTTTTATTTTATAATCTTCATTTATAAGTCTTTCGCCATTCAATCTAAAAAACGCATTTTAAGTTCCTGCGCTTGAATGCTACAACTTTCTTTTTTAACAAACCATTTATAGCGGTTTTTGGCAATGAAATCATAAACAAAATCTCTAAAACCTACTGGGAAAACCCAAAGTAGTTGTGTTAATTTCCATAGGCCTCCAAAACTATTGATTATTTTTATTACGGCGGTAGATTTTACATCATAAGAAGTTCCGGGTTCATAAAGAATAAGTGTGTCAATTGTATTCGTTTCAATTCCTAAATGATTTAAAATCTTGAATCCACTTTTAGATTGTAATGCAGCAAAAATAAAGACCTTATCTTTATCGTACCGAATTACTTTTAAAACCGCATTATTACATAAATTGCACACACCATCAAATAAAATAATTTTTTTGTTTTTAGAAACGTCAATCATTTATCTAGTTCAAAATTTAGTTGCACAAAGATACTTTATCTTTTTTTTATACCGCTTGTAACATTTGTTTTAATAGAACGTCTTATGTTTGTAAATGATATATTGATTTTTTTGTTTTTAAAAAAAAAATTATTAAAAGTAATCCAAAGCATTTATATTTTCGAAAAAAATTAACCAATCTATGATAAAAATAGAAAAACTACATAAATCTTATCCAATTGGAAAAGATGCTTTACATGTTTTAAAAGGAATCAATTTACATATTAAAGAAGGCGAATTTGTTTCTATTATGGGCTCTTCAGGTTCTGGGAAGTCTACATTATTAAATATTGTTGGTTTGTTAGACGAACATGATGAAGGAGATTATTTTTTGAATGGACAATTAATAAAGAATTTAAATGAGAAAAAAGCGGCCATCCTAAGAAATAAATTTTTGGGATTTGTTTTTCAATCATTTAATTTAATTTCTTACAAGACCGCTTTAGAGAATGTTGCACTGCCCTTGTATTACAAGGGAATGAAAAGAAAAGAGCGCTTAATAGTTGCCATGGATTATTTAGACAAAGTGGGTTTAAAAGACTGGGCAAATCATTTGCCAAATGAACTTTCTGGAGGGCAAAAACAGCGAGTTGCCATCGCAAGAGCTTTGGTTACCAAACCAAAAGTTGTTTTAGCAGATGAACCAACAGGTGCATTAGATTCTACGACATCAGACGCTGTGATGGATTTACTAAAAGATATTAATAATGAAGGAATGACTGTTTTTGTAATTACCCATGAAGAGGAAATTGCAGCACAAACGAGTAGAATCGTGCGTTTAAAAGATGGTGTTATTATAAGCGATGAATTAACCAAAGTAGCGAAAGCAATTTAAGGATGTTTGATATAGACCGTTGGAGAGAAATATTTCAAAGTATCAATAAAAACAGGTTGCGTTCTGTAATGTCTGGTTTTACAGTGGCTTTTGCCATTTTGTTATTTACCCTACTTTTTGGTATTGTCAGTGGATTGAGCAATTCTTTTAATAGCGCCTTTAATGATGATGCTAAAAACTCCATGAAAGTGCGTGTCTGGAAGACTTCTAAACCATACAAAGGATTACAAACAGGAAGAAGAATTCAATTGAGTAACGAAGAATACAATTATGTTAAAGATGAATATGCAAATAAAATTGAATACCAAACTGCTAGAATCTATAAAAACTTTACGATAAAATTTAAGAATGAAGTAAACAATTATAATATAAGAGCTGTAAATCCTGATCATCAATTCTTAGAAAAAACAATTATTGATGAAGGCCGTTATTTAAATGAAAGTGATTTAAAAGGAAAATCGAAAGTTATTGTAATCGGACGGTTGGTGAAAAAGGATTTATTTGGTGAAAAGCAAGCACTTGGAAAAAGAGTAAATGTGAATGGAAGTTCCTTTTTAATTATTGGTATTTTTTCTGATGAAGGAGGAGATAATGAAGAAAGAATTGCATACATACCCGTTAGTACAGCTCAAATGATGTATGGTAATAATGACCATATAAGTCAAATTTTACTGGGATATAATCCAGGTTTAAATTTAAATGCAGCCATTGCTTTTGGTCATAAAATGGAGCGTGATTTACGCAAAAAAATGAACATCCACCCAGATGATCAAAGTGCACTTTCCGTTCAAAATATGGCAGAAGCAAACAAAGGTGTTGGTATGTTTATGGGAGCTTTGTACGCTATTGTTATTTTAGTAGGTTCAGGAACTTTAATTGCAGGGATCATTGGTATTAGCAACATTATGATTTTTGTCATAAAAGAACGCACTAAAGAATTTGGAATTCGAAAGGCTTTGGGCGCAAAACCCGCATCAATTGTTGGTATGGTAGTACAAGAATCTGTTTTAATTACCACAATCGCAGGTTATTTAGGATTATCACTAGGGACGTATATCTTAACATTAATTGGGGATAGTTTGGAAGAGGATTATTTTATTAAAGACCCAAGCGTAAGTCCTATAATTGTTCTAGGAGCAACTGTTGTATTAGTAGCTTCAGGATTAATTGCGGGATATTTACCTGCAAAAAAGGCAGCGAATATTAAACCAATTGTAGCATTAAGAGCAGATTAATTATGAAGTTTTTATTCGATTCGGACACATGGCAAGAAATTTACGGAAGTATTCGTAAAAATAAAATAAGAACGCTAATCACCATCATTGGAGTTTTATGGGGCATTTTCTTGCTCATCGTTTTACTAGGAGCAGCAAGAGGAATGGAAAATGGATTTAATAAACTCTTCGGAAATTTTGCTACAAATAGCGTCTTTGTCTGGACACAATCTACAGACATCCCCTTTAAAGGTTTTCAAAAAGGAAGAAGATTTAATTTAAACACAAATGATATTAAAGCTTTAAAATCAGAATATTCAAAAGAAATTAAATTTTTAGCACCAAGAAATCAAACAAACAATTTAGTCATTCATAATTTTAAATCTGGTAATTTTAAAGTTAGTGGAGATTATCCAGTATTGGATAAAATTCAAAAAAAGAAATTAATATACGGCCGTTTTTTAAACGTAAACGACATAATTTCTAACTCAAAAGTTACAGCGATTTCAGAAGATATGTACAAGCAACTTTTTGATAAAGATGTATTTCCAATAGGAGAGTACATTAAAATTAATGCTATAAATTACAAAGTTATTGGTATTTATGAGCCTTCAAATACTATAGATATTGACGGAGACACGGCATATATTCCTTTTACAACATTCAAGAAAGTATACAATAAAGCCAATAAAATTGATTGGATGATGATTACTGCCCATGAAGGAACGGATATCACACAAATGGAAAAAGATATTTTACGAACACTAAAAAGTTTGCATAAAGTTCACCCAGATGATAAAAGAGCTTTTGGAAGTGCCAACTTAGGTGAAAACATAGGAAAAATTACTGGTTTTTTAATAGGAATGCAGTTCCTTACATGGTTTGTAGGTCTTGCAACTTTAATTGCAGGTGTTTTTGCAATTGGAAATATCCTATTAATTACTGTAAAAGAGCGAACAAAAGAAATTGGAATTAGAAGAGCCATAGGCGCAACTCCAAAAAGTATTCGACAACAAGTTATTTTAGAATCTGTTTTTTTAACGACAATAGCGGGCATGTTAGGAGTTGTGTTTGGAGCTTTGGTTTTATTTTTTATAGATAGGGCTTTGGGTGTAGGACCAGATGCTGTATTGATAAATCCCACAGTAAATATTCCTATAATTATGATTGCCTTTGTAACCCTTGTAGTCCTTGGGACTCTAATAGGAATCATACCAGCCCATATGGCAACAGTAGTGAAACCAATAGAAGCATTAAGAGAATAATAAAAAAAATCAACAAATTATGAGTAAAAGAGCAAAAATTATTTTAATTATTATCGTAGTGTTTTTTATCGCCGCACTCATTTGGTTTGGAAAAATGAACAAAAAAAACAGTATAGAATTTGAAACTGAAAAACCATTTAAAACAACCATTATTAAAAAAACAGTAGCAACGGGAAAGATAATCCCATTAGAAGAAATAGAAATTAAGCCCCAAATTGCTGGTATTATCGATAAAATAATCTTGCTGGAAGGCGCGAAAGTCAAAAAAGGAGATCTAATTGCAACCTTAAGAGTGGTGCCAAATGAACAATCTTTATTGATTGCAAAAGGCGCCTTAGATAATGTTAAAATTCGGTTGAACAATGCCGCAGTTTCCTACAAAAGAAATAAAAATCTATTTCAAAAAGGGGTGATTGCTAAAACCGCATTTGAAGCAATTGAATTGGCTTACGACCAGGCAAAGCAAGATTTAAAAAACTCCCAAAACAATTATCAAATCATTAAAAAAGGGTATTCTGGCTCAGGAGTCTCTGCAAACACAAACATTCTAGCTCAAATGACGGGTACTATTTTAGAAATTCCAATCAAAGAAGGAGATCAGGTAATTCAGTCAAATAATTTTAATGCTGGAACAACCATTGCGACTATTGCCGACATGACTAAAATGATTTTTGAAGGAAAAGTAGATGAGTCTGAAGTTGGAAAATTAATAAGTGGTACTAATATTGAAGTTTCAATTGGAGCAATCGAAAAAATGAAATTTTTAGCAAGATTAAACTTCATTGCACCCAAAGGAACAGAAGAAAATGGGGCTGTTCAATTTAAAATTAAAGCAGCTATTTCTTTAGATGATGCCTTCTTTATTAGAGCAGGATACAGTGCCAATGCTGCTATTGTTTTAGAAAAAAAAGACAGTGTTTTATCTATAAAAGAAGCCTTACTGAAATTCGATAAGAAAACTGAAGAACCTTATGTTGAAGTAAAAACAGCAACAGGTACCTTTGAAAAGAGTCTTCTGAAATTAGGTACATCAGATGGAATAAATGTTGAGGTTTTAGAGGGTATAACGATAGATGATGAAATTAAAATCTGGAACAAAGCAGCTAAGGAGGATAAGAAAAAAGAGGATTGATAGTATCACAAAGCGTTCTAAATGTTTTTTAGTAAAATAAAAGTGTTTTATTTTATTACACAAAGATGCTTTTAAATATAAAAAAGTCATTATATTTGCAGACTTAAAAATAAACAATAAATATTTAATTTATGAATCATTACGAAACTGTTTTCATTATGAATCCCGTTTTATCTGATACCCAGATAAAGGAGACAGTACAAAAGTTCGAAGATTATTTAGTTTCCAAAGGAGCTGAAATGATCTCAAAAGAAGATTGGGGCTTGAAAAAATTAGCTTACCCAATTCAAAAGAAGAAAAGTGGTTTTTATCACTTATTAGAATTCAAAATTGCTGGAGAAGAAATTTCTGCATATGAGTTAGAATTTAGAAGAGATGATAGCGTTATGCGTTACCTTTCAGTTAGATTAGACAAACATGCTGCTGCTTGGGCAAAGATTAGAACTGAACGTGTTAAATCTACTAAAAAATAAGTTATGGCAACAATTGAACAACAATCAAAAGGTGGTAAATCTGCTGACGTTAGATATTTGACGCCATTAGATATAGACACTAAAAAAGAAGCAAAATACTGTAGATTTAAAAAGAAAGAAATCAAGTATATCGATTATAAAGATGCTGACTTCTTAATGTATTTAGTAAACGAACAAGGTAAAATTTTACCAAGACGTTTAACAGGAACCTCATTAAAATATCAACGTAAAGTTGCGCAAGCAATTAAAAGAGCACGTCATTTAGCGTTAATGCCTTACGTTGGAGATTTGTTAAAATAATAAAGAAGTAGAACATGGAACTTATATTAACACAAGACGTAGAAAATTTAGGATTTAAAGACGATGTTGTATCTGTGAAAAACGGTTATGGTAGAAACTTTTTAATCCCTACAAGACAAGCAGTTTTAGCGACTTCATCTGCAAAGAAAGTTTTAGCAGAGAACGTAAAACAACGTGCTTATAAAGAAGCTAAATTAATCGAAGATGCTACTAAAATAGCAGATACAATTAAAGGATATGAAATTAAAATTGCATCTAAAACAGGTTCAGGAGACAAGTTATTTGGTTCTGTAAACAACATCGATTTAGCTGCAGCAATAGCAAAGGCCGGAACAGAATTAGATAAGAAATTTATCAAAGTTGTTGGTGGGTCTGTAAAAAGATTAGGTAAATATGAAGCATCTGTAAGATTACACAGAGCAGTCGTTGCCGATATTATATTTGAAGTAGTTTCTGAGTAAGAAATTCTCTTTAAATAATTTTTAAAAAAAAGCTCGTTAGAAATAACGAGCTTTTTTACTTTTGCAAAATAAATTTTCAAATACTTACTTTTTCAACGTTAAAACAAATAATGAAATATAGACAACTTACCAAAGAGCAATTTGAAAATTTACATGAAGAATTTGCACATTTTTTAGCTACACAAAGTATCGATGCAAAAGAATGGAAACAGATGAAAGAAGAAAAACCGGCAGTTGCAGAAGATGAAATGAATGTTTTTTCTGATATTGTTTGGGATGATGCATTAACAAAAACATGCTATGTTGAGCATTTTTCTGAAACTTCTGTAAATTTATTCAAATGTGATGAAGAGGAAATTCATAGGTTAGCGATTAAAATCAGTTGGGATATCAACTTACTGGAACAAAAAGGATTTGAATGGTTAATGCAAAACCCAATGGACAATTCTGTAGAAATTTTCAAAGGTTCTAAACCTTATACTGAAGAAAGAAATACAGAGATTTTTGATTTGATAGAAAAAGGAAGTACAATCTCCAAAGGAGAAATCTTTGAATACTTTGATCAATTGGTTTCATAACTTCGTTGTGAGGTTTTATTTACTTTCAATACTTTTGTAGAACCCTCCAGTTAAAATACCTTATTTTTTAATTTGAAGTAGTTTGACTCTTTTTCAAAAATCTTACATGAAGATGAAAATATTAACTTTAAGTTTGTAGTAATGATTGATGAAAAACGGTTGCATTTTTTTGAAGGCTATTTAACAGACAAAAGAAAAAACCTCTTTAAAAGGGTTTTGGAAAAGAGAACCAAGCATTTTACGGTGGTTTTAGAAGATATTTTTCAATCCCACAATGCAAGTGCGGTTATAAGAACCTGTGATATTTTTGGGGTGCAAGACGTGCATGCCATTGAAAATAAATATACCAATAAGGTTTCTCGGCATGTGGCTAAAGGTTCTCAAAAATGGATTACTTCCAAAAGGTACAAGTCGGACGGAAATAATACTAAAATTTGTTTGGACAATTTACGCGAAAATGGATATCAAATCATTGCAACAACACCTCATAATGATTCCTGTTTACTACAAGATTTTGATGTTACAAAAAAATCAGCATTTGTATTTGGAGTAGAAGCAGAAGGCGTTTCAGATTATGTAAAAGAACAAGCAGATGGATTTCTAAAAATACCAATGGTTGGTTTTACAGAGAGTTTAAATATATCTGTTGCAGCAGCAATTGTACTGCAAGACGTAACTACAAAACTCAGAAACTCTAATGTTGATTGGCAATTATCGAAAGAAGAAAAAGAAGTTTTGTATTTTAATTGGGTTAAAAAGACCATAAAAAATGTAGCGAAACTTGAAAAGTATTATGATGAAAATTTAAAAGAATGAATTCAAAAGAATACAAAACCTATCGTTACTCCTGAAAAATTTAAATGTCAGTTTTCTAAAACTGATCACTTTTAAATACATTTTCAAGGAATTTTCTACTTGTATGCAACTTGTTTTTTGCTATTATGTTTCTTCTGCAAAAAGAGAAAAAAAACTGAAAGGATTTTAAAATCACTTAACGATAACTTTTTCAATAGTAGCTGAAGAATCGCATCGTTTTACCAAAAGACTAATGCTTTTTAATTCTTTCTCACCAGATATATAATATTCTGCACAAGGTTTTTGTCTTGGGTTTCCTTTACCAAAATCCACATCACCAGTTTTTAAAATTATAGCGATCTTTAAAGTGTCAATATCAAACTTTTGCATGGCATTTTTGGCGTCCTCAGAAAACAACCGTTCCTTAACTCTAATTGTCTTAAGTGTTCTAGCATCCATACCGTAATCGAAAGTAGCTTTTTTCTTTTGCCAGAAAAAGTAAACACCAATAGAGCCTAAAGACAAACCAACTAAATAATAACCTATTCTTTTAATGAGCATTGTAAATTTTTGAGCTACAAAGTTATGGAAAATGAAGTCGTTTTATCTAAATTTACAGAGAATTTTCACAGCGTTATTTCAAGAATAAAAATAAAAAAAAATCAATTTAAAAATTCCGCTATTATTATCAAAACTACTTTGTGTATTTTGGTTTTGTGTCTCTTTACAATAAATATTGTTAAAGAATCAACAAGTTAATATCACGATAAGGCAAATTAAACCAATCTGCTACCGTTCTGTTGGTAAGCACTCCGTGATAAAAATACATGCCATTTCTCAAGCTTTTATTAAAACGAGCCGCATTTTCAAATCCGCCTTCCTCAGCAATATTTAATAAATAGGGCGTAAAAATATTACTAATAGAGAGAGAAGCTGTTCTCGAATAACGCGCAAGAATATTTGGCACACAATAATGTACTACGCCATGCTTTACAAAGGTAGGTGCTGCATGAGTCGTTACATTAGAGGTTTCAAAACAACCACCTCTATCGATACTTACATCAATTATTATAGCACCTTCTTTCATATTGGCTACCATTTCTTCAGTAGCTACAATAGGCGATCTGTTTTTTCCTCTGATGGCTCCAATAGCTACATCTGCTCGCATTAATGCTTTTGCAACGGATTTTGGCTGCAATGTTGAAGTATAAATAGGTGTACTTAAAGAATGTTGTAATTTTCGTAATTTGGTAATAGAGTTGTCAAAAACTTTGACTCTTGCGCCCAAACCAATGGCTGTTCTTACGGCATATTCTCCTACGGTTCCTGCTCCAAAAACAACGACGCTGGTAGGTGGAACACCCCCAATGTTTCCCAATAACAAACCATTTCCTTTGTTGGTTCCGCTCATTAATTCTGCAGCAATTAAAACAGAAGCTGTTCCTGCAATTTCACTCAACGATTTTACAATCGGATAGGTATCATGATCGTCTTTTATATAATCAAAAGAAACCGCCGTGATTTTCTTTTTTGCGATGCATTCAAAGTATTTTCTTTGCTGGGTTTTTAGCTGTAAAGAAGAAATTAAAATCGCTTTTGGATTCATATACTCAATTTCTTTCTGAGTGGGAGGTGCTACCTTTAAAACGATATTACATTTAAAAGCCTCTTCTATGTCGTAAGAAATTTTTGCACCCGCTTCAGCATATTCTTTGTCAGAATAGTTTGCATTCTCTCCAGCACCAGTTTCTATAACAATTCTGTGTCCGTGAGCACACAAAGCAGAAACCGCATCAGGAGTTAAACAAACTCGTTTTTCACCCAAGTAAGTTTCTTTGGGAACTCCAATAAACAATTCTCCTTTTTGCTTTTTAATTTCTAACATTTCTTCCTGTGGCAGTAATTCTTCTTTGCTAAAGGGGGAAAATGAACTCATAGTTTGTTTATTTTAGTTGAATGTTGCGTTGTTCGCCCTCTAAAATAGTTAAATGAATTTGAACAGCACCTATCGGTAATAAGTTTTCTATGTTTTCCGGCCATTCTACCAAACACCAAGCACCTGTATCGAAATATTCTTCTATTCCCAGATCAAAAGCTTCCTCTTCCGCTTCAATTCTATAAAAATCAAAATGAAAGACTTTCTTGTTTTTTGAAGTTTGATATTCATTTACCAGTGAAAAAGTAGGAGAGGAGATGGGATCCAAAACACCAAGTTGTTTACAAATTTCTTTGATAAGTGTTGTTTTTCCAACGCCCATTTGTCCATAAAATAGGAGGTTTCTATTGCCTACAGATGAAATAAGTTTGGAAGCAACTTCAGATAAGTTTTCTAAAGAGTAGTTTTTGTTCATTTCTATTTATAAAATGTAAAAGTAAGAAACCTTGGAAGTTTTTAAAAACCTCTAAGGGCTGAAAATTATTCCTACTCAAAATAAATTCAAATAATAGTTTTTCGTTCATTTAGTTAAAATGAGGACTATTACTGAATACTGTATTTTTTTATTTCGGGCTATAAACAGCAAAAGGAATAATCATTTCTTCTAAAGAAACACCTCCATGTTGATAGGTGTTCTTATAATACTTAACAAAATGATTAAAGTTATTTGGATACGCAAAAAACAAATCTTCTTTTGCGAAAATAAAAGCACTATTCATTGCTATTGTTGGTAAAAATATATTTTTTGGATTTCTTACAGCGTAGACATCTTTTTCTTCATAGGAAATGCTTTTCCCTGTTTTGTAGCGTAGGTTTGCGCTGATGTTTTTATCGCCAATTACTTTTGTAGGGTGCTTGCAGTTAATCGTTCCATGGTCTGTGGTGATGATTAATTTATGTCCTAATTGTTGTGCCTTTTGTATGATTCCAAACAAGGGGGAGTTTTTAAACCAGCTCAGTGTCAAACTTCGATATGCTTTGTCGTCTCCAGCCAGCTCTTTTATAACCTCTAATTCTGTTTTAGAATGCGATAACATGTCTACAAAATTATAGACAACAGCAGTCAAGTCGTTTTGTTTTGTCTTGTTATAATTGTCCAACAATTCCTTTCCGTTTCTTAAGTTGGTAATCTTATAGTATTCGTGTTTTATATCTAAACTTAAACGTTTTATTTGCGCTGATAAAAATTCATTCTCATACAAATTCATTCCACCATCACCTGTGTCATTTTTCCAAAAATTTGGGTGCTTTTTTTCCATTTCAGAAGGCATTAATCCAGAAAAAATAGCATTTCTAGCATATTGAGTTGCCGTTGGTAGAATAGAAAAATAAGAATGCTCTTCTTCTTTTTTATAGTGATCATTAATGATTGGTTCTAAAATTCGATATTGATCATAGCGTAAATTATCAATAACAACCCACAAAACACCTTGTTCTTTACTTAATTCAGGAACTACAAAATCTTTAAATAAAGTATGTGAAAAAGTAGGTTTGTCGTGTGCTGTTAAGTAGTCTTCATAGTTCTTTTTTATAAACTTAAAAAACTGATTATTGGCTTCTTGTTTTTGACTTTCAAGAATTCCTAACATTCCTGGATCGCTAATGTTTTCTAGTTCTAATTCCCAGTGAACAAGTTTTTTATAGAGTTCAATCCAATCTTCATAAGAATTGACCATAGCCAAATCCATTGAAATTTTTCTAAATTCTTGTTGATAACTTGAGGTGGTTTTTTCAGAAATTAAACGAGAATGATCTAAGTTTTTCTTCAAACTCAGCAAAATCTGATTTGGGTTTACAGGTTTTATCAGATAATCTGCAATTTTAGCCCCAATTGCTTCTTCCATGATGTATTCTTCCTCACTTTTTGTAATCATTACAACTGGCAAGTTGGATTGTTTTTGTTTAATTTCTGCAAGGGTGTCTAACCCCGTTAAACCGGGCATGTTTTCATCTAAAAAAACAATGTCAAAATTCTTTTCATCAACCAATTCAATAGCATCTGCACCATTTGTACAGGTCGTTACTTTGTAATTTTTGTGTTCCAAAAAAAGAATGTGAGGTTTTAATAATTCTATCTCATCATCTACCCATAAAATTTGTATACTACCCATACTTCGTTTGTTATTTTAACATTGAACGCTAAATGTAACTATTTGTTATATTTATTTGGGTTTAATAATAATAAAATATTGCCAATTTTATGCTACTAAAGATCCAGGAAGGTACTTTTTTAAATATACATAAGCAGAGGAGTATTTTTCGTTTACAATAAATAACTTGTTTACTTAAATCTAAAAATCAACTTCCATTTTTATTGTGAATTTATGGCATTAAGTCGTATTTTGCCATGGAATATAAAAACGCGCTTTTGAATACTAAAAAACCGAATAAATTAAAAATTTTGAATGATCCAATTTATGGTTTTATTCAAATACCAACGACTTTAATTTTTGACATTATAGAACACCCTTATTTTCAACGCTTAAGGAGAATAACTCAAATGGGGTTATCTAACTTAGTGTATCCAGGAGCAAATCACACACGATTTCATCACGCAATTGGTTGCATGCATTTAATGCAAAAAGCGGTAAGAGGATTACGTTTTAAAGAGGTAAAAATATCTAATGAAGAGGAAAATGCCCTCTATTGTGCTATTTTATTGCATGATATTGGACATGGTGCGTATTCTCATGCCTTAGAACATAGTATTGTTAATGGGGTTTCTCATGAAGAAATCTCTTTAAAATTCATGAAAAGCCTCAATGAAGAGTTTGAAGGACAATTAACCCTAGCAATTGCAATATTTGAAGGTAAATACTCTCGTAAATTTTTATGTCAGTTAATTTCTAGTCAATTAGATATTGATCGGTTAGATTATCTAAAAAGAGACAGTTTTTATACAGGTGTTACTGAAGGAAACATTTCATCAGACAGGCTAATCGCCATGATGAATGTGAAAGAGGATGCTTTAGTTATTGAGGAAAAAGGGATTTATTCTGTGGAAAAATTCTTAATTGCCAGAAGGCTAATGTATTGGCAAGTATATTTACATAAAACAGGGCTAGTTGCAGAAAACATGTTGGTGAATGTTTTGAAAAGAGCCAAGGAATTAACAGAAAAAGGAATAGCACTCTCTGCAAGTTCCTCTTTAAAGTATTTTCTTTATCATCAAATATCTGAAGTCAATTTTAATGTAGAAACTTTAAACATGTTTTCACAATTAGACGATTATGATATTTTATTAGCCATTAAAGAATGGACATACCACGAAGATAAGGTTCTCTCTTTATTATCAAAAATGATTATTAATAGAAAACTACTTCGTATTGAAATTCAACAAAGTGAATTTGAAGAAGTAATTTTACAAAACAAAATAGAAGAAGTTTCAAAAAAAATGGAGCTTTCAGAAAAAGAAACCAAATTTTTTGTTTTCTCAAACAAGATAACAAACCAAGCCTATCAACAGGAAAAGCCTATTTATATTTTAAAAAAAGATGGAAATCTAAAAGATATTGCGAAAGCTTCAGACCAATTAAACCTTCAAGCGCTTACAAATCCTGTGGTTAAATATTTTATTTGTTATCCAAAGTAACAATGATATTAGCCAAATCACTATAAATTTTATATTTTTGCTTTTAATGAAGTTTACAGCACAACAAATAGCCGATATTTTAGAAGGTGTAATCATAGGGAATCCTAATGAAGAAGTTTCTAAAATAGCTAAAATCGAAGAAGGAGGAAAAGGGGCTTTAACCTTTCTTTCCAATTCAAAATACAGTCCATTTTTATATACCTCAAATGCATCTGTTGTTATTGTAAACAAGGACTTCGAGCCAGCGAAAAAAACAGTTTCAACACTTATTAAAGTAGAAAATGCTTACGAATCTTTTTCTAAATTATTAGCATTTTACAATCAAGTAAGGAATAATAAAATTGGCATAGAACAGCCGACGTTTATTTCTAATTCGTCTAAAATTGGAATTGATGTCTATCTAGGTGCTTTTTCTTATATAGGAGAAAATGTCGTTATTGGAGATAATGTGAAAATTTATCCGAATTCATATATTGGTGATAATAGTACCATTGGAGATAATTGTGTTCTTTTTTCAGGTGTAAAAGTATATTCAGAAACTGTTATAGGAAATAATTGTAAAATTCATTCTGGTGCTATTATTGGTTCTGATGGATTTGGTTATACACGCGATAAAAATAGCGTTTATGAAGCAATCCCACAAATTGGAAATGTTATTCTTGAAGATAATGTTGACATTGGCTCTTCTTGCACAATAGACAGAGCTACTATGGGGTCAACGATTATAAGAGAAGGTGTCAAACTAGACAATCAAATACAAGTAGCTCATAATGTAGAAATAGGAAAAAACACAGTTATAGCTGCTCAAACAGGTATTGCTGGTTCAACAAAAATTGGTGAGGCTTGTACAATTGGAGGCCAAGTAGGGATTGCGGGGCATTTAAATTTAGGATCTAATTTAAAAATTCAAGCACAATCAGGGATTTCAAAAAATTTGAAAGCGCATGCTGTTGTTCAAGGAACTCCTGCATTTAATTATAATGACTACTTTAAATCGTATGTTCACTTTAAAAACCTTCCAGAATTAGTTGAAACTGTAAGTAAAATAAAAAAAGAAATTAATGCTGAAAAAGAACTAGAATGAGTACAAAACAAAAAACGATAAAAAGAGAAATAAGTTTATCTGGTGTTGGTATTCACACAGGTAATACAGTAAAAATGACAATTAAACCTGCACCTATAAATCATGGTTTTGCATTTTGTAGAGTAGACTTAGAGGGATCACCAATTATAGCAGCAAAAGCAGAGTATGTTGTAAACACACAAAGAGGAACAAATCTAGAAAAGAATGGGGTTCAAATTCAAACTTCAGAGCATGTTTTAGCTGCTGCTGTTGGATTAGATCTTGATAATCTTCTTATAGAATTAGATTCTTCTGAGCCACCAATTATGGATGGTTCTTCTAAGTTTTTTGTAGAAGCTATAGAAAATGCAGGAATTCAAGAGCAAGATGCTTGTATTAATGAGTATGTTGTTAAAGAAATTATTTCTTATAAGGATGAAATTACTGGGAGCGAAATTATTTTAATGCCTTCAGCGGAATACCAAGTCACTACCATGGTAGATTTTGGTACAAAAATATTAGGAACGCAAAATGCAACTCTAAATAAGATTTCAGATTTTAAAGAAGAAATTGCTGCCGCAAGAACGTTTAGTTTTTTACATGAAATTGAAATGCTTATAGAAAATGATCTCATTAAAGGAGGTGATTTAAACAATGCTATTGTCTATGTTGATAAAGAATTGTCTCCAAGAACTATGGAGAAGCTGAAGAAGGCATTTAATAAAGAGAACATTACAATTAAACCTAATGGTATTTTAGATAATCTTACTTTACATTGGGCTAACGAAGCTGCCAGACATAAATTATTAGACGTAATTGGAGATTTGGCATTGGTAGGAACCAGAATTAAAGGGAAAGTAATTGCAAATAAACCAGGTCACCTAATAAATACACAGTTTGCTAAAAAACTGGCGCAAATTATTAAGCAAGAAAAAAGGAATAATATTCCTCAATACAATTTAAATGAAACTCCTTTGATGGATATTCATCAAATAATGGAAGTTTTACCACACAGACCTCCTTTTCTATTGATTGATAGAATCTTAGAACTTTCTGACACACATGTTGTAGGAATGAAGAATGTGACCATGAATGAAAACTTTTTTGTAGGTCATTTCCCAGGTTCTCCAGTAATGCCTGGTGTTTTACAAGTAGAGTCAATGGCACAATGTGGTGGTGTTTTAGTCTTAAATACGGTTCCAGATCCAGAAAATTATCTAACTTATTTTATGAAGATGGATAAAGTAAAATTCAAACAAAAAGTTTTACCTGGAGACACTATTATATTTAAGTGTGAATTAATAACACCTATACGAAGAGGTATTTGTCACATGCAAGCCTATGCATATGCAAACGGAAAAATAGTTGCTGAAGCAGAATTAATGGCACAAATATCAAAAATTAAATAATTATGAATCAACCATTAGCGTACGTCCATCCTCAAGCTAAAATTGCTAGAAACGTAGTAATTGAACCTTTTACTACAATTCATAATAATGTAACAATTGGTTCTGGAACATGGATAGGTTCTAACGTAACGATAATGGAGGGGGCAAGAATTGGAAAAAATTGTAGAATTTTTCCTGGAGCAGTTATTTCAGCAATGCCCCAAGATTTAAAATATGATGATGAAGAAACAACTGTAGAAATTGGAGACAACGTTACTATCAGAGAGTGTGTTACTATTAATAGAGGTACAATAGATAGAATGAAAACAAAGATTGGTAACAATTGTTTAATTATGGCGTATTGCCATGTTGCACACGATTCTTTTGTTGGTAATAATTGTATTTTTTCAAATAATACCACTTTAGCAGGCCACGTTACAATTGGTGATAATGTTGTTTTAGCAGGTATGGTTGCTGTACATCAATTTGCATCTGTTGGGAATCATGCATTTGTTACCGGAGGCTCTTTGGTTAGAAAAGATGTTCCACCGTTTGTTAAATCTGCAAGAGAGCCACTTTCATATGTAGGTATTAATTCTGTAGGTTTAAGAAGAAGAGGGTTTACAACAGAAAAAATTAGAGAGATTCAGAATATATATAGAATACTATTTCAAAAAAATTACAATAATACTCAAGCAATTAATATTATTGAAGCAGAAATGGAAGCAACTCCAGAACGTGATGAAATCGTTCAATTTATTAAAGATTCGCACAGAGGAATTATGAAAGGATATTATAAAACTAATTAAAAATAACCATGGCAACTACATCAGATATTAGAAACGGATTGTGTATTAAATATAATAATGATATTTACAAAATAATAGAATTTTTGCATGTAAAACCAGGTAAAGGCCCTGCTTTTGTAAGAACAAAATTAAAAAGTGTCACCAATGGAAAGGTTGTTGATAATACGTTTCCTGCGGGAAGAAAAATTGAAGATATTCGAGTAGAAACTCATAAGTTTCAATATTTATATAATGAAGGAGAGACGTATCATTTTATGAATGAAAAAGATTATTCTCAAATACAATTGCAAAAAAACACGTTAGATGCTCCTCAATTAATGAAAGAAGGAGAAATAGTAACAATTATTATCAACTCTGAAGATGATATGCCACTGTCAGTAGATTTACCTGCAAGTGTAATCTTAGAAGTAACACATACAGAACCAGGAGTAAAAGGGAATACAGCAACCAATGCCACAAAACCCGCAACCGTTGAAAGTGGTGCTATTGTAAATGTGCCTTTATTTATTAATGAAGGAGATAAAATTAAAGTAGAAGCGACCAAAGGCACCTATCAAGAACGTATTAAAGAGTAAATATATTAGTAGTAGACAGTCTTTAGTTGACAGTTAGACTGAATATTACCTACTGAATACTGAACTATGAAATTCAAAAAATCACAAACATTACAGCAAATAGCAAAATTAATAGCTGCTGAATTTATTGGTGATGAAGGTTTTGAAGTTTTAGGTATCAATGAAATTCATGTAGTAGAAAAGGGTGATATCGTATTTGTAGATCATCCTAAATACTATACAAAAGCACTAAACTCTGCAGCAACTACGATATTAATTAATAAAAAAGTAGCCTTTCCAGAAGGAAAAACGTTGTTAATTTCTGATGACCCTTTTCGTGACTTCAATAAAATAACGACACATTTTAATCCTTTTATTGCGGCAAAAGTAAGTATCTCTTCCTCTGCACTAATCGGAGAAAACACAATCATTCAGCCAAATGTATTTATTGGAAACCATGTTAGAATTGGTTCCAATTCAGTAATTCATCCTAATGTAACGATTTATGATGGTACTGTTATTGGAGATAATGTAACTATTCATGCAAATACAGTCATAGGTGCTGATGCCTTTTACTACAAAAAAAGATCTGAAGGATTTGATAGATTAATTTCGGGTGGCCGGGTAATTTTAGAAGACCATGTAGATGTAGGTGCATCTTGTACCATTGATAAAGGGGTAACTGGAGACACAACTATTGGGAGAGGCACAAAAATTGACAATCAAGTCCATGTTGGCCACGATACAAAAATAGGTGAGCAATGTTTGATTGCCTCGCAAACTGGTATTGCTGGTTGTGTAATTATAGAAGATGATGTAACAATTTGGGGACAAGTAGGGACTAATAGCGGAATAACAATCGGAAAAGGTGCAATAATTTTAGGACAAACTGGCGTTACAAAATCCGTTGCTGGCGGTAAAAGTTATTTTGGGACTCCTATTTCAGAGTCTCGAGAGAAATTAAAAGAAATGGCAGCAATCAAATATTTTTTAAAAAAACAGAAAGAAGCTATAAAATAAAAGATTGTTTTGGGACCCTAATAACCAATAAGATTGTCTTACCTTTTAAATGATATTTCACATTAAAAAAAATTATTAAATTCTGATAATAATTCCTTTGTTTTCTTTTTTTAAAAACGTTCAATAAACTATTTTTGCATAATAATTTAAAATCAAATTCCATTTTATTTCCTCTTTAGGAACTATTTAAAAAATAATGGACTTAAAATATCAATCCAATGAGTGTTTTAGTAAATAAAAATTCAAAAATTATTGTTCAAGGTTTTACGGGGGGTGAAGGTACTTTTCATGCAGGTCAAATGATTGATTATGGAACAAATGTTGTTGGAGGAGTAACTCCAGGTAAAGGAGGACAAGTACATTTAGGTAAACCTGTTTTTAATACCGTTTTAGAATCTGTAAACAAAGTAGGAGCAGACACTTCAATTATCTTTGTTCCACCCGCTTTTGCTGCAGATGCAATTATGGAATCTGCCGACGCAGGAATTAAAGTAATTATTTGTATTACTGAAGGAATTCCTACTGCAGACATGGTTAAAGTAAAAGCGTATATAGATACAAAAGCATGTAGACTGATTGGACCTAACTGTCCAGGGGTGATTACTCCAGATGAAGCTAAAGTTGGAATTATGCCCGGTTTTATTTTCAAAAAAGGAAAAGTAGGTATTGTTTCAAAATCGGGAACCTTAACCTATGAAGCCGCTGATCAAGTGGTTAAACAAGGGTTTGGAATAACAACTGCAATTGGTATCGGTGGAGATCCAATTATAGGAACGACGACTAAAGAAGCAGTAGAATTGTTAATGAATGATGATGAGACTGAAGCAATTGTAATGATTGGTGAAATTGGTGGGAATCTAGAAGCGGAAGCTGCACAATGGGTGAAAGCGGATGGAAACAGAAAACCTGTAGTTGGTTTTATTGCAGGCCAAACTGCGCCAGCAGGAAGAACAATGGGACATGCAGGTGCTATTGTTGGAGGAGCAGATGATACAGCACAAGCAAAGATGAAGATTTTAGCTGATAATGGAATTCACGTTGTGAGTTCACCAGCTAAGATTGGTGAGATGATTGCAGAAGTATTAAGATAAATACTGTTAAAGTTTTATAAAATAATAGCTAAAAACCCATTGAATTCGTAAATTCAATGGGTTTTTATTTTTTAATTAAATTAATAATTATGAAAAAGTTTAAAGCGCTTTTTATAAGTCTTCTCTTGGTTGTCTGTGTAAGTTGTAAAACTGACATTGGGAAAAGCCATGAAGTTACTTCAAATAAAGACACAAACGGTTTAACTTATGAGACTGTAAAGAATGACCCAACTGGGTTGCGATTATATACGTTAAAGAATGGTTTAAAAGTCTATTTAAGTCAAAATTCCGACGAACCTACAATTCAAACATATATTCCTGTAAGAGCGGGCTCAAATTATGATCCGAAAGAAAGTACAGGGTTGGCTCATTATTTGGAGCACATGCTGTTTAAAGGAACTGATAATATTGCAACAACTGATTGGGAGAACGAAAAAAAATTGATTGCTAAAATTTCTGACTTGTATGAGCAACATAAATCAGAAGCTGATCCTGCCAAAAAAGAAGTATTGTATCGTAAAATTGATAAAATATCTCATAAAGCATCTAAGCTTTCAATTGCGAATGAGTATGATAAAATGGTAAGTTTGTTAGGAGCTACAGGTACAAATGCGCATACTTGGTTTGAAGAAACAGTATATAAAAACAAAATTCCTGCCAATGAATTGGATAAATGGTTAAAGCTAGAAAATGAGCGTTTTAGTAAGTTAGTTTTACGTTTGTTCCATACAGAATTAGAAGCTGTATATGAAGAATTTAATAGAGGGCAAGACAATGATTTTAGGAAATCTTATGCAGCAATGTTGGATGGTTTATTTCCCACACATCCCTATGGTCAGCAAAGTACAATAGGTACTTCAAAGCATTTAAAAAATCCTTCTATGGTAGATATAAATGATTACTTCAATAAATATTATGTACCAAATAATATGGCCATAGTATTGGTTGGAGATCTCGATTTTGATGCTACTATTAAAAAAATTGACGCCACTTTTGGTCAAATGAAATATAAAGAAATTGAACATCCTATATTACCTATTGAAGAACCAATAAAAGGTGAAGTGATTAGAGAAGTTTTTGGACCCAATAATGAAAGTGTAAGTGTTGCCTATAGAACTCCAGGAATAGGGACAGATGAAGAAAAGATGATTACCTTAATTGAAATGTTACTGATGAACGGAAATGCAGGTTTATTTGATTTAAATTTAAATCAAAAACAGACAGTACAAAGTTCATATACTCAACCACAATTTTTAAACGATTATGGATACATTACTCTAAATGGAACACCAAAAGAAGGACAAACTTTAGACGAAGTAAAAGACTTGCTATTAGAACAAATTGAATTGTTTAAAAAAGGAGAATTTGAAGCGTATCTGATTGCTGCAGTTATAAATGATTTAAAATTAAGAAATACACGTCAGTATGAAGACGCTACAGCACTGGCTTCGATGTATTATAATGCATTCATTCATGGTGAAAACTGGATTGACAAATTAACTTTTTTAGATGATTTAAAAAAGATATCAAAAGAGGAATTAATGGCATTTGCTAATAAATTTTTTGTAGGAAACCATGTCGTGACATATAAACGTAAAGGAGAAGATAAAAACATAGCAAAAGTTAAGAACCCTAGAATTACTCCAAATGCAATCAACAGGAATGCAACATCACAATTTTTTAAAAAATTTAACGCGATGCAATCTGAAGATTTAAAGCCATTGTTTGTTGATTATAAAAAAGAGATTCAAAAAACGACATTAAATAATGGAATTACTCTTGCTAATATTAAAAATAAGAATAATGATTTATTCAATTTAAATATTATCCTAGATATGGGTAAAGACAATGATAAAAAAATGGCTTTAGCCGTTGGTTATTTAAAATACCTAGGTACAGATAAATATTCTGCTGAAGAGTTGAGAAAAGAATTTTATAAAATAGGTGTGGATTATCATGTGAGAACTGGAAACGATCGATCTAATGTATCTATTTCTGGTTTGGAAGAAAATCTTGACAAAGGATTGGAATTGTTAGAACATTTATTGGCGAATGCTAGCGTAGATCAAGAAGCCTATGATAAATATGTCGCAAGTATTTTAAAATCAAGAACGAATGGGAAAACACAAAAAGGAAATATACTTCGTAATGGTTTAAATTCTTTTGCACAATATGGTGAAAATTCTAGATTAAGAGACATCTACAATGCCGGTGAATTACAACAGATGAACCCAGAAGAATTGGTTACGATTATTAAAGATTTAACCAACTTTAAACATCGAATTTTCTATTATGGTAAAAATGTAAATCTGGCTATAACAGCATTAAATACCTACCACAAAATTCCATATGAATTGAAAGATTATCCTGTAGCAAAAGATTATAAGCAGATAGCAACAGGAGGAAATGTTTATTATTCTAATTTTGATATGGTACAATCCGAGCTGTTCTTTATTGCAAAAGGAGAAACATTTGACCCTAAAAAAATGGCGTTATCAACAGTGTTTAATTCTTATTTTGGACAAGGGTTTTCAGCTGTTGTTTTGCAGGAGATTAGAGAATCAAAAGGATTGGCCTATTCAGCTTCTGCAGGATATTTACCCTCATCAGATGCTAAGAAGAATGATAGAGTATATGCATATTTAGGCACGCAAGCAAATAAAGTTCCAGAAGCAGTAAATGCAATGATTGCTTTAATGAATGATATGCCAGAGTCTGAACAACAATTTATAACCGCTAAAAAATCGGCATTAAAACAGATTGCAGCACAGCGAATCACAAAATCTACTATTTTTTGGAGTTATGAAGGTTTAAAAAAAAGAGGCTTAGATTATGACAATAGAGAGGAGATGTATTTTCAAATTCAGAAAATGACTTTGAAAGATATACGAGATTTCTTTCATGAAAATGTGAAAGGTAAAGATTTTTCTGTTTCAGTCATCGGGAATAAGAAAGATCTTGACATGGAAGCTCTAAAAAAATTAGGAAAACTACATGAAATGAATATTAATTATTTATTCAATTATAACAATATCGAGGTGAAGCAATAGTTATTATTCCTATGAAAACAAAAAAACACATAAGGTAGGAAATGCTTTATGAGTTTTATTATTTTAGTATCTTTGAGGTCGAAAAAAACAATAGAATATGAAATTATTAGAAAATAAATCAGCAATTATTACAGGCGCTACTAGAGGAATCGGGCGTGGAATTGCTATTGAATTTGCAAAACAAGGAGCAAACGTAGCCTTTACTTATAGTTCTTCTTTTGCTGCTGCTACTGCTTTGGAGTCCGAATTAAAGGCTTTTGGAGTTTTAGCAAAAGGATATCAATCGAATGCAGCAGATTTTGATGCTGCTCAAGAATTAGCGAAAACCGTTTTAAAAGAATTTGGAACTATTGATATTTTAGTAAACAATGCCGGTATTACAAAAGATAATTTGTTGATGCGTATTACTGAAGAAGACTTTGACAAAGTAATTGAAGTAAACTTAAAATCAGTATTTAATTTAACAAAAGCAGTCATTCGTCCAATGATGAAGCAAAGAGCGGGTTCTATTATTAACATGAGTTCTGTTGTTGGTTTAAAAGGAAATGCAGGTCAAACTAATTATGCGGCTTCAAAAGCAGGTATCGTCGGATTTTCAAAATCAGTCGCTTTAGAATTGGGTTCAAGAAACATCAGAAGTAACGTTGTCGCTCCTGGTTTTATAGAAACTGAGATGACAGCAAAATTAGACGAAGCCACTGTACAAAGTTGGAGAGATGGAATTCCACTGAAAAGAGGAGGGCAGCCAATAGATATTGCAAACGCCTGTGTCTTTTTAGCTTCTGATATGAGTGCTTATATTACAGGGCAAACCTTATCTGTAGATGGAGGAATGCTTACGTAATTTAAAAATCCTTTAAAAATGAATAAACCCTCTTTGTTTTCACAAAGAGGGTTTATTATTATAATGAGATACCGAAAACAAGTTCAGTATGCCAAATTGTTTACTTGATCAATTCGTAAGAACGTTTGATGAAACTCGTTAACTCTTCACCATGTAATAGGTTTTGAGACAATTTTGCCAAATCGAAAGCTTGAGAAATTAAACGAGTTTGTTTCTTTTCTGTTTTGGTGTTTAAAATTTCAGAAACTAAAGGACTATTAGTATTTACAACTAAATTGTACATGTCAGGAAAATTACCCATTCCCATCATACCACCGCCACCAGAAGCTTGCATTTCTTTCATTCTACGCATAAATTCGGGAACCGTAATTATAAATGGAGAAGCAGCAGAATCCATTGCTTCTAATTGAACTGTATATGTTTTTGAAGGAACAACAGCTTCAATAATTGGCTTTAAGGTAGCTGTTTCTTCTTCAGACAATTTAGAAATTACATTGTCGTCTTTCTTAATTAAATTATCTACATGATCTGCATCTACTCTAGAAAATTTCACTTTTTCTCCTGCACCTTCTAATTTCTGCATTAAATGTGAAATAATCGGAGAATCTAAAATTAAGACTTCGTATCCTTTTGCAGTTGCATCTTGAATGTAACTATGCTGTGCTTCTTTATTTGAGGTATATAAAATAACATGATTTCCTTCTTTATCAATTTGAGAAGCTTTTGTTTTTTCAATTAACTCATCAAAGGTAAAATAAGAATTCGCGACTGTTGGATATAATGCAAATTTCTTTGCCTTGTCAAAGAATTTATCTTCAGACAACATTCCGTATTCAATAATAACCTTAATATCGTTCCATTTTGTTTCAAAATCTGCTCTGTCTTTTTTGAATAATGAAACCAATTTATCACCTACTTTTTTAGTGATATAACCCGATATTTTTTTAACAGCTCCATCAGCTTGTAGCCCAGAACGAGAAACGTTCAAAGGAATATCTGGAGAATCAATAACCCCTTTTAACATCTGTAAAAAGTCAGGAACAATTCCTTCAACGTTATCAGTAACAAAAACTTGGTTTTGATACAATTGGATTTTGTCCTTTTGCATATCCATGCTTTGAGACAATTTAGGGAAGAATAAAATTCCTGTTAAGTTAAATGGGTAATCTACATTTAAGTGAATGTGAAATAAAGACTCTTCAAATTGCATTGGATACAATTCTCTATAGAAATTTTCATAATCTTCATCCTTTAAATCTGCAGGTGCTTTTGTCCATGCAGGAGCTGTGTTGTTGATAATGTTATCAACAGTAATTTGTTTATGAGCTTCTGTCGTTTCTTTACCTTCTGCGTCTTTTGTCGTTGCAGGTGTAAATTCAGGATCGTTAATTTCTTTGGTTCCAAATTTAATTGGCACTTGGTTAAAACGATTATATTTATCTAATAAACCACCAATTTTACTTTCTTCTAAAAAATCTAAAGAATCTTCTGCAACATGTAAAATAATCTCAGTTCCTCTGTCAGACTTTTCGTTTTCAACCAAAGTATATTCAGGAGAACCGTCACATGTCCAATGTGCAGCAGGAGCATCTTTAAAAGATTTTGTAATTAACTCTACTTTCTCTGCTACCATAAATGCAGAGTAGAAGCCTAATCCAAAATGACCTATAATTCCTGCTTCGTTGTCTTTATAAGAATCTAAAAACTCTTCTGCGCCAGAAAATGCAATTTGGTTGATGTATTTTTCAACTTCATCAGCAGTCATTCCTATACCCTGATCTTTTATCGTTATTGTTTTTGCTTCTTTGTCAATGCTTACTTCAATTTTTGCATCTCCTAACTCTGTTTTTGCTTCACCTATCGCTATAAGGTGTTTTAGTTTAGAGGTTGCGTCTGTTCCGTTAGAGATCAGTTCACGTAAAAATATTTCGTGATCAGAATACAAGAATTTCTTAATCAGTGGGAAAATATTTTCTACTGATACATTAATATTACCTTTTGCCATTTTATCTATATTAATTAGTTTTTTATACTTTTATCATTAGTCAAAAAAAATACCAAAGAGGCTATTATGACAAGATGGCAGAAAGTTTTGTAATACAGATTAAGATACTATTTTTTTTTGCTTTAACCCACCATATCAAATCCCTATACTAGCAGCTAAAATTAGGCGGGTCATTGTTTTATTTTTAAAGTTTATCAATATTTGTTTACACTATTAATTACAAGTGCTTTTTGTATAGCTGTTAATTTATAACTATTTTAGCTCAGGAAAACAATTTTACTCTAAAGATCAATAATGTACAATTCTAAAATAACTGGTTTAGGCTATTATGTTCCTGAAAACGTTGTAACTAACGACGATTTGAAGGAGTTTATGGAAACTTCAGACGAATGGATTCAGGAAAGGACAGGAATAAAAGAAAGACGCTGGATAGATCCAAAATCTGGAGATACGACTGCCGTTATGGGAGCTAAAGCATCTCGAGTAGCTATAGAGAGAGCTGGTTTAACGAATGATGATATCGATTTTATTGTGTTTGCCACCTTAAGCCCTGATATGTATTTTCCTGGAGGTGGCGTACAGGTGCAAGAAATGTTGGAAATGCCAACAATTGGTGCTTTGGATGTACGTAATCAATGTTCTGGGTTTATTTATGCGATGTCAGTTGCCGATCAATTTATAAAAACAGGAATGTATGAAAATATTTTAGTGATTGGTGCTGAAAATCATTCTGGAGGTTTAGAAAAATCAACAAGAGGAAGAAATGTGTCTGTTATTTTTGGTGATGGAGCAGGGGCTGCAGTATTATCTCGATGTGAGGAGGAGGGAAGAGGTATTTTATCTTCTCATTTACATTCCGAAGGAAAACACGCAAAAGAATTAGTTTTAGAAGGGCCTTCTACACAACGTTGGGTTCCGGAAATTTTAGAAAACAATGATCCTAATGATGTTTCTTATTATCCGTATATGAATGGGCAATTTGTATTTAAGCATGCCATAACTCGTTTTTCTGAAGCAATTGTAGAAGGTTTACAAGCTAATAATTTAGAGAAAGAGGCTATTGATATGCTAATCCCGCATCAAGCCAATTTGCGTATTGCACAGTTTATACAGCGTAAATTTAAGTTATCTGATGATCAAGTATTCAATAATATTATGAAATACGGGAACACAACTGCTGCATCTGTTATTATCGCCTTAACGGAAGCTTGGGAAAAAGGAAAGATAAAAGACAATGATTTAGTGGTCCTAGCCGCTTTTGGTAGCGGATTTACTTGGGGATCTATAATTATTCGCTGGTAATATCATTTCTGTAAGACTTACTAGGGATGACAAAATTCGTAGAATTTCATTAAATCTGACATCTTCTTATGCTATTGAACGTTTTTAGTAAACGTTGTCTTTATGCATAGACTAAAACCTACTTTTTATACTCTTCAAAAGTACCATCATTAAAAAAAACGACAATCCGTTGGATTTTTTTTCCATCAACTTCAGAATTGAATATTGGTGGGGTAGTAGTTACTTTTACTTTTTCTACGTTTTTAGGAAAAGTTCCAACTCCATTTAACAACCAATACATATCTACATCTTTAAATTCTGAGGTTACTTTTAGGATAAAATCTAAACTAGGTTTATTTCTTCCTGAAAGAATATGAGAAATACTGGAGCGCTGAACACCTGCTTTATCTGCAAAGGTAGAAGCAGATAATTGATGAAAATCTATTATTTTTTTTAATCGAGAAGTAAATTCAGGGATGTTTACCATTGTAATATTGTTGATTTATACAAATGTAAATAATCTAAAATTATCTTCAAAAACTATTTACAAAAACTTTTAAAAATCTTTTAAATTTATTAAACTATCACTTTAATTAAAATACATAATTACTTAGTAATTAGTGTTTTTAATTTAAATATACACACACCTAACGCTTGCTAAAGTGCAATGACTTTTGTTCGGTTGTTTTGAAAGTTCATAATTTACAAAAGTAAAATTATTCTTGAAAAAATAAAGTTACATTTGTAACATGTCTGTTATTTACAATTGTAATTTTTTAGTTTGATGACAAATGTAAATGGTGTAATTTTGAAGAAAATATTTATACATAATAATGAATACTTTATCAGCCAATTTTTTAGAAAATATTTATACATCGCAAAAGGAAGACTCTTTGCATGGAAAATGGATTACTTATAAAGACATTGAAAACCAATTTTCTAAATATGCGCCTAAGTTTGACATTTCACAAATAGGTACTTCTGAAGAGAAGAGACCTATTATGCAATTAAAAATTGGGTATGGATCTAAGAAAATATTAGTATGGTCCCAAATGCATGGGAATGAAAGTACAGGTACAAAAGCAATATTTGATCTTTTAAACTGTATAGTAACTTCCTCTGAAGCGACCTTTTTAAAAATACTAGAAGAATGTACTTTAGTTTTTATCCCAATGTTGAACCCTGATGGGGCACAAGCGTATACAAGAGTAAATGCAAATGAGGTGGATTTAAACAGAGATGCTGTAAATAGAGTTGCCAAAGAAAGTAAGCTTTTACGTACAGTTTTAGAAAATTTTGACCCAAAATTTTGCTTCAATCTCCATGATCAAAGAACAATTTTTGGAGTAGAAGGTACTAAAAATCCAGCTACAATCTCTTTTTTGGCCCCTTCAGAAGAAGTTACCAGAGCCCTTACCAAAGGAAGAACTGAAACGATGAATGTTATTGTTAGTATGAATAAAATGCTGCAAAACATAATTCCAAACTTTGTGGGGAGATATACAGATGAATTTTACCCAACAGCAACAGGAGATAATTTTCAAAAACTAGGTTTCAATACCATTTTAATAGAATCTGGTCATTACCCGAAAGATTACGACCGAGAAGCTTCTCGAAAATACACTTTTTTTTCTATACTTCAAGGAATTTATCACATTGCTAAGACCTCCTCTTTTAATAATTATAAAGATTATTTTAACATTCCAAATAATGATAAAATTTTCTATGATGTTATTCACCGATACGCCGACTCAAAAAATGATATCGCCTATCAATATGAAGATAAAATTATCGAAGGAAAATTGACTTCAAAACTGAATAAAGTAACAGAAAATTCCTTAATTTCTAAACTTGGACACTCCGAAATATTTTTCGAAGGTGATAATACTTAAGTATTTGCTATACTTATGTTTGTTTAGTTAAATAAAATTCATAGATTTGTATTTTTAATTGAATAATACGCAAAAAAAAATGAAAAAATTTATTTTAGATGAAATTGATCATCAAATACTAGATGTGTTAATAGAAAATGCAAGAACCCCCTTTACTGATATTGCAAAACAACTATTAGTTTCAGCAGGTACGATTCACGTACGTGTTAAAAAAATGGAAGATGAAGGTATTATTCAGGGGTCTACACTTACTTTAAATTATGAAAAAATGGGCTATTCTTTTATAGCGCATGTGGGAGTTTATTTAGAAAAGTCGTCTATGACTCAAAGTGTAATTTCAGATTTAAGAAATATTCCAAATGTAACTGTCGCATATGTAACTGCTGGTAAATACAATATTTTTTGTAAAGTAAGAGCAAAAGGAACTAATGATGCTAAAGATATTATTTATAGAATAGATGACATTCCTGGAGTAAACAGAACAGAAACAATGATTGCTTTAGAAGAAAGTATCAATGATAAAAAGAGAATGATGCATGCAATCTTTAAAGATTTATAAAACTATTTCTTTAAAATATTTTAAATTCTTATCGATAAAACGGTAAGAATTTTTTTATGGTTGTTATGTTTGTGTAATTATGAAATTTACAATTTATGCCCTCTAAAATTGGTTTTACTAAAAACGCCATAGACTCGGAGATCTTATTGAGCTTGTACAAAAAGATGCTTAAACCTCGTTTAGTTGAGGAAAAAATGCGAATTCTAGTAAGGCAAGGAAAAATAGCAAAATGGTTTTCTGGTATCGGACAAGAAGCAATTTCTGTTGGAGTTACTGCCGCTTTGGACTTAGGAGAATACATCTTACCAATGCATCGAAATTTAGGTGTTTTTACAACAAGAGAGATTCCTTTATACAGATTGTTTTCTCAATGGCAGGGCAAAATGAGTGGGTTTACAAAAGGAAGAGACCGAAGCTTTCATTTTGGTACTCAAGAATATCATGTTATAGGGATGATTTCTCATTTAGGCCCACAATTAGGTGTTGCAGCTGGAATTGCATTGGCGAACAAATTAAAAAAAAATAAAAAAGTTTGTGCTGTTTTTTCTGGTGAAGGAGGTACAAGTGAAGGTGATTTTCATGAAGCTTTAAATGTTGCTGCAGTTTGGAGTTTGCCTGTTTTATTTTGTATTGAAAACAATGGGTATGGTTTATCAACACCCGTTGATGAACAGTTTAATTGCGAAAATATCGCGGATAAAGGCATTGGTTACGGAATGGAAAGTCATATTATTGATGGTAACGATGTTTTAGAAGTATATGCAAAAGTGGACGCATTGGCTAAAAGTGTTCGAGAAAATCCAAGACCTATTTTAATAGAATTTAAAACGTTTAGGATACGTGGTCATGAAGAATCGAGTGGTACAACATACGTGCCAAAAGCAACTTTAGATTTTTGGTCTGCTAAAGACCCAATCATCAATTACCAAGAATTTTTAAAAGAAGAAGGAATCCTTACCAAGGAATTAGAAACTTCATTAAGAGATGAAATAGCGAACGAAATACATGAGCATCTTCAAATCACTTTTTCGGAAGAAAAAATTACACCAAATATAGAAACGGAATTAGATGATGTGTATAAATACCATCAATATAATGAAATAGCACCATCAGAAGCAAAGAAGAACATTCGTTTTGTTGATGCAATCTCTGAAGGTTTAAAGCAATCAATGGAAAAGTATGACAACTTAGTACTAATGGGGCAAGATGTTGCGGAATATGGAGGCGTTTTTAAAGTGACAGCGGGTTTTGTAGAGAAATTTGGAAAAGAACGTGTTCGAAATACACCCCTTTGTGAGTCCGTAATTATTTCAGCGTCTTATGGTTTGTCTATCAACGGAATGAAAGCTGTCGTAGAAATGCAATTTGCAGATTTCGTTTCCTCTGGTTTTAATCCGATTGTAAACTTGCTTGCTAAATCTCATTATCGATGGTCTGAAAAAGCAGCTGTTGTTATAAGAATGCCTTGTGGAGCAGGTGTGGGAGCAGGTCCATTTCACAGTCAGACAAATGAAGCATGGTTTACAAAAACTCCCGGTTTGAAAGTAGTATATCCAGCGTTTCCACAAGATGCAAAAGGCTTGTTGATTGAAGCTATTAACGACCCAAACCCTGTACTGTTTTTTGAGCATAAAGCATTATACAGAACTGTTTATCAAGATGTTTCTGAAAATTATTATTCTACAGAAATTGGAAAAGCAACACTTATAAAAGAAGGAAATCAATTGACAGTTATTAGTTATGGTGCAGCAGTTCATTGGATTTTAGAAGTGCTGGAAAGTAATAAAGAAATAGCGATAGATCTAATTGATTTGAGAACTCTACAACCTTTAGATGTTGCTACTATTTATTCATCGGTTAAGAAAACTGGAAAAGCGATGATTGTGCAAGAAGATTCATTATTTGGAGGAATTTCAAGCGATATTTCTGCCTTAATAAATGAAAATTGCTTTGCTTATTTAGATGCACCAGTAAAACGGATTGCAAGTTTAGCAACTCCAATCCCTTTTGATTGCGGGCTAGAAAATCAATATTTAGCAAAAAATAAATTAGAAGATAGTATTTTAGAACTTATAAATTATTAACGTAAATGGAGTTAGAACATTTTTTTCAATGCCCCCATTGTTGGTCAGAAATTTCTATGATTTTAGACGCAAGTGTTTCTCAGCAGGAGTATATAGAGGATTGTGAAGTTTGCTGTAATCCCATTGAAGTTAGAACCACTTTTGAAGAAAGTGATTTGGTTGGTTTTTTTGCACAGTCGATTGAGCAATAATTTTATAATTTTTCTGTAAAAGAAGAATTAGTCCAACGGATTTTTCCATGAAAAAGTTGAAAATAGCGCAATCCAATCTTTTGGAAAAGGAGTTTTTAAAATAAGGGGCTCTAAAGTAAAAGGGTGTGTAAATGCTAATTTCCCTGCATGTAAAAATAGGTGCTTCCATCCAAAATTTTCATCAAACATTACATCATGATTCTTATCGCCATATTTTCTATCTCCAATTAAAGGATGACTAATTTTATTTGTATGAACTCGTAATTGGTGCATTCGTCCTGTTTTAGGAGACAATTCCACCAAACTATACCGTGAAGAATCATAAGGTTTTACAGGGGTGTCTAGCGTAATTTTGGCAATTGTTTTTAAATGGGTTACTGCTTCTTTATGAATCTTTGCATCTCTCCCTTTCACAGGAGAGTCTATAATCTTTGTGTCAGGAGAAAATCCACGAACAACACCAAAATAGGTTTTCTTAATTTCACCTGCGGTAAACAATTCTTGAAATTTTGAAACAAACTGCGTTTCTTTTGCCAATAAAATAATGCCCGAAGTTTTTCTGTCCAATCGATGAATAGGATAGACTTTTATTTTTTTTTCAGCTAAGATGAACTGTAAAAGTGAGATTTCATCAGAAATATTTCTAGAATGATGTGCATGGTGCACTAACATATTATTCGGTTTATGAACACAAATGAAATAATCGTCTTCAAAAATTATGTGTAAATTCATCTTCTAATTTAACAAGGAAACTAAACTTTTTTTAGGTTTTATATATTTCAAATTTCCAATTAATAATAAAGCGATACAACCACAAACAAAAAAACCTATAAAAAGGGGTAAAGCAGTTTTATCGATATAACTACCTATATATGTTGCAATAGGTACTGCCATTATTGTAGAAATAAAACCATTGATAGCAGCTCCAATTCCTGCAATATGACCAATTGGTTCCATTGCTAATGCCCTTGTATTTCCAAAAAGAAAACCTATAGAAAAAAATTGACCAGCTAAAAATAGTACTAAAATATAAATACTTGGATTATTTTCTCCAGAAAAAAGAAGTATATAAAGTAACGGAATGATTGCAAACGCTATTGTGGCAAATGAAACTAATTTAAACATCCCCATTTTCATTACTAACTTCCCATTTAGAAAAGTTGCCAAACCTGCACTAATAGCAAGACCTGCAAAAATATAAGGAAACTCTTCTTTTAATTGATATTGCTGTTCAAATATTTGTTGACTAGCACTTAAATAAACAATAAAAGAGCCCGTAATAAAACCTGAAAATAAAGTAAAAATAACAGCATGTTTATATTTTACAAATTCTTTGGCACCCTCGATAAAAAGAGTCCGATTTAGTTTTTTTCTATTGGCTATTTTTAAAGTTTCAGGTTGACGTTTCCAAACCCAAATCATAATAAAAAAACCTAAGACTAACTGACCGTAAAAAATAGACTTCCAACCATATGAATCTAATAGTAACTTTCCTATAGCAGGCGCAATCACAGGAACCAAAATGAAAATTACGACAATAAAAGACATTACTTTGGCCATATAGTTTCCACTAAAACGATCTCTAACCATTGCGATACTTATCGTTCTTGGGGCTGATAGACCAATTCCTTGTAAGACTCTACCGATAATCATCATTTCTAAATTGGTGGCGAAAATACAGATTAAACTTGCAGAAGCAAAAACGATAAAACCAACATAAATTACTGTTTTTCTCCCAAAACTATCAGATAAAGGCCCAGAAATAAGTTGACCAAAGCCCAATCCTAAAAAAATCATTGTTATGAATAATTGATTGTTCTTAGAATCTGTTACCTGTATTGTTTTACTAATTTCAGTAATAGCTGGCAATAGTGCATCTATTGCGAGGGCAACTAATGACATTAGTGATGCCATTACAATTATAAATTCTACTTCTGATTTTTGTCTAATTCCCACAGTACAAAAGTACTTCTATTTACGTTTAAAGAGTGTCTAAAATCCTTAAGATTAAAGAAAAAAAAGTTGCTCTTATATTCTGTATTTACCTTAATGCAAACAACCCTACAAAATACTTTCTAAACTTCTCACTAAAAGACAAGTTAAGTAGACTCATAAAACAAATAGAGGATATATACATTGTTGTATATATAATATTTTTTATATCCAGAATATATAGAATTCTTAAAAAAGAGAATTATAATATATATTAATTTACACTTTAAATATTATAAAAAAAAACATTTTTTAACATCTTTTTTTACTATATATCTAATAATTATGAGATTTATAGTATCTTTAATTTTTTAAAAAATCAAAGATACTATATGAGTACACTAGCAACTATTACAACAGAACAACCCCAATTAATAAATGCAATTGATACTGTTTGGGTAGCAATTTGCGCAGCAATTATCTTTTTTATGGAAGGTGGTTTTGCGCTATTAGAAGCAGGCTTTGTAAGGTCAAAAAATGCCATGAGTATAATTGCAAAAGTCATTATAGACATCACTTTTGGAGGAATTGCTTTTTACCTAGTTGGTTTTGGAATTGCATATGGAAATTCAAATGGTTGGTTTGCTTTTGACATTGGTATTACGACGGATGATTTAGGCTTAGGATTGACTGTTTCTAACAAACTTTTCTGGTTCATACAGTTGGGTTTTGCAATTGCAGCCATTTCTATTGTATCGGGAGCTGTAGCTGAGCGTATGAAAATCTGGAGTTACGCTATCTATGTTTTTATTTTCTGTGCAATCCTATATCCTTTAGCCGCAAATTGGGTTTGGAATCCTAATGGTTGGTTAGCTTTAAGAGGGTTTAATGATTTTGCAGGTTCTGCAGCGGTGCATGCCATGGGTGGTTTCTCTGCTTTAGCAGCCGCTATTGTTTTAGGTCCAAGAATAGGGAAATACCAAAAAAATGGAGAAGTAAACGCAATTCCCGGACACAATTTACCTCTAGCTGCAGTGGGTGCTTTTATTTTATGGTTTGGATGGTTTGGTTTTAATCCGGGATCCACTTTAGGAGCCGTTGGCAATTGGGAGTTGATTGGTACCGTTGTCGCTAATACCTTTTTAGCATCTGCAGCTGGTGGAATTTCAACAATGTTTTATACCTATTTTAGATACGGGCAAGTAGATATTACGATGACTTTAAATGGGGTATTAGCAGGATTAGTTGCTATTACTGCGGGTTGTAATGTTGTGGGACCTAATGCGGCAATTTTAATTGGTTTAATGGCAGGTGTATTGGTAGACGTTGCCGTTTTATATATTGATAAATTAAAAATTGATGATCCAGTTGGAGCGATCGCTGTACATGGTGTAAATGGCTTATTTGGTGCCTTAGCAGTTGGTTTATTTGCTACGGAAGGTGGACTGTTTTTTGGAGGTGGTACAGCCATGTTAGGTATCCAAGCTCTTGGAGTATTCGTGATTGGTGTTTTTTCATTTATAGTAACATTTATACTGATGAAAATTATGCAAAAAACTTTTGGAATTCGAATTCCCAAAGAAGAGGAATCTGCAGGGATAGATGCCGTAACTTTTGGGGTGGAAGCATATTCTACATTTGAGTAATTATAGTAAACTAAATTTAAAGACATGAAAAAAATTGAAGCAATTATAAGACCCTCAAAATTAAAAGCAGTACAAACGGGTCTAAAAGAAGCAGGAATTCCTTGTAACACAATAATTCCTGTAAAAGGGAGTGGGTTGCAAAAGACATATACAGAGCGCTACAGAGGTACTGAACAAAACATGATTTTGCAGACTAGAATCATGATGATTTGTATTGTTAGTGATGATAATTTAGATATTGCTATTAATGTTATTCTGGATAACGCATCAGAGAACTTAGTTGGAGATGGAAAAATCTTTGTGTATCCCGTGGAAGATGCCATCCGTATTCGAACAAGAACAAAAGGAATAGAAGCGATAAAATAATTAGTTGCTCTTTGAAACCTTTACAAATGGTTGCTCTTAAAAAAACTATTTAACATAATATAAATTATAGTGCAAATATATAGTGATTTATGTATGGCCGTATTTCAGGCTATTTACACATAATTATAGATATAGTGTCTTTAGGTCTATATCTATAATAATTATGTTAAAAGAAATCTACTTTAGGGGATTCATGAACTCCTTTAAAAAAAACAATAAAAATAGCGTGAACTAAATTACGGCTAATCAAATTGTAGGCTTATTTGATAGCTTTAATTAGTAGTTATGTAAAATTGCCACTGCCAAACGCTCGATTGCTTTTATAAAATCAAATTGCTTATTGCAATTTATTTAAAACACAATTATCCATTGCTTTTTGGTGTGATGAAACCTGGCAAGGATAAAATTCATAGAAACTGAGCATTACGTTATATTTCTGGCGGAATTCCACCTGTATTGCCAACTACAGACAAAAATAATATTTCTCATTATTTTTTAATTACGGATATGAAAGGGAACCCAATTCATAACGACCTACTTCCATATATAGGAAAGCCATCTAAAATTAAAGAGATTGTAGAAAAAAAGGAAGACTGGTATCTTATAAAAATCAATATTTCAGACATATTAGAATTAAACAAAAAATCAACTATTTATTAAATTATGAAAAAAATACTACTCGTACTTATCGTCGTTATAGGAACTTCATTAAATGCCCAAACAATCCATTATAATATACAAAGCGGTTATATTGCCAAAGGATATGATGTGGTTTCTTATTTTGAGAATAGTCCTAAAGAAGGTGATAAAAATTATGAAGCAACTCATGAGGGTGTTAAGTATAAGTTTTTATCTCAAGAAAATTTAGATACGTTTAATGAAAACCCTACAAAATATGTGCCGCAATATGGTGGGTATTGTGCATTCGCACTTGGTGCGAAAGGTAAAAAAGTATCCATAGACCCAGAAACTTTTGAAGTACGAGATGGTAAATTATATCTTTTTTATAATTCTTGGGGAAACAATACATTTGAATCCTGGTTAGAAGGCCCCCCAAATGTTTTAAAAGCAAAGGCAGATGAAAACTGGAAAAAGTTAAAAGAATAGCAATTCTTTCAATAAAAGAGTTAGTAAAGCTCCTACCCTTCTTTTATTTGACATTTACAAAGAACAACTTTATATAAAATAATATAAATTAACTATGTTTAAGACTTCATTTTTAACGATTACTGATTTTATATAAGTTCTAGAAGAAATTCCAGAAAAAACATATGTGAAACCATGTAAAAACTTATCTAAAGCTTCTATTGGACAACACACAAGGCACATAATAGAATTGTATCAAGCGCTTTTAAAAGGCTATTTATCTGGTGAAATCAAATAAGTTAAAAGAAAAAGAGAGCAAAAAATTGAACTCGAAAAAGAGTTTGTTTCTATTGACCAATTTAATAAACTACAAGGGTTGTTAGAAAAACCCAACAAAGAATTATTTTTAAATTATGAAATAGTAGGAAATGAAATACGGTTGGCATCAAATTAAAATAGAGAAATAATGTACAATCTAGAACACCTGATACATCATCAAGCCTTAATTAGAGTTGCTATGGAAAAAGAGACAAATATAGTGCTCGCTGAATCTTTTGAACATGTGTACACGACCCTTCAGTATAAAAACCAATGTTTGATTTTTATTTTAGCAGCAAATGAACTTGTTTTATTATTTTTTCTTAGGACTTTTAGTAATTTCTTTTTTAAGTAAAAAAAGGTTGTATTTAAGCCTAAATAATAAATACCTACTTTTGATTTTATTTCTATAGGTGCTTTCATTGGAAAAGCATTGACACTCTATGGATAACGAAAATATAGTAATGTACTGAAAGTAAGATTGAAAAATAAAACAACACGAATTAATACAATAATGGGTACTTTATTAACTTACATTTCAATATTTCAGTTTTTCAAAATATTTTATTATTGGGATTGGAATTAACCATTCTAGAAAACACCCAACATAATAAATATTGAGTACTTCCCGCTTTATCGTTTGAACTAGATACGCGAGCATCACCAAAAGGTTGCTTGCTGACTTACAAGAGATCCTGTTGGTTTGTTATTAATATAAAAGGTTTCTGCGCAGTTTTGTTAAGCTTTTCCTTTCAAGCATTGATTATATAATATAGAAATGCTTCAAAGGTAAGATTGATATTAAAGTGAAATAATTTTAATATAATTTCGGTAAAGTAGTATTTTTCCTTGATTTTCTAATTTTTTTAACAGCCTAGAAATTACAACGCGAGAAGTATGTAATTCATAAGCAATTTCCTGATGCGTACTTTTTATTATGACTTCTTTCGTGATTTTTATTTTATCCTGAAGATATTTCAGGAGCCGTTCATCCATTTTCATAAAGGCAATACTATCTATGGTTGTTAACATTTCCATTAAACGGTTATGGTAACTATTGAATATAAAGTTTCGCCAGCTTTTATATTTGGTCGTCCATTCTTCCATCTTCTGAATAGGAATCATAATTAATTCAGCATCTAATTCTGCAACCGCTCGTATTTCACTTTTAGCAGTTCCTAAACAGCAAGATAAAGTCATTGCACACGTGTCTCCTTTTTCTAAAAAATATAACAATAACTCATCTCCATTGGAATCTTCTCGTAATATTTTGATAGCACCATTGATCAATAAAGGCATTGAACGTATGTATTGACCAATATTCATTATTTGAACTCCTTCTTTAACTTCTTTAAATGTACCTATTTGAATTATTTCTTCAATAAGTGCATCTTCAAACAAATACCCATAACTTTCTTTTAAATTTTGATGCATGCTATAAGTTTTAAAAAACTAAAATAATTTAGGACCAATTAATGAGGTAATTTATTTTTTAATAAACCATAGCACCACGTGCCTAGCATTGCACCAATAATAACAATAATAATTGGGAAAAACCCAGCTCCTAAAAGGACAAACATCGGTCCAGGACATGCTCCTGCTAATGCCCATCCTAAGCCAAAAATGATTCCTCCTATCAAGTATCGGGGGATACTTTTCTTTTTGTCATCAAAAGAGATTTGCGCACCATCAAAGGTTTTTATATTATAACGTTTTATAAGTTGAATAAAAACAATTCCGAGTACTAAAGCCGAACCAATAATTCCATACATATGAAATGCTTTAAAATGAAACATTTCATAAATTCTAAACCAAGAAGCTGCTTCCGATTTTAACAATACGATGCCAAAGAAAATTCCGATTAGTAGATATACACTATTTTTCATAAGTTAAAAAATTAAGGGAAATATTAAATGAACCATTATCAAACCACCAATAAAAAAGCCAATTACAGCAATTAATGATGGCAACTGTAAATTACTTAAACCAGCAATTGCATGCCCGGAAGTACAACCTCCTGCATACCTTGCTCCAAAACCAACTAAAACTCCTCCAATTAATAAAATTAAAATACCTTTAACAGAACTAAAGACCCCTTCTCCAAATAATTCTAACGGGAGATAACTAGTGCCTGCACTTTTAAACCCGAGTGTGTTAAGCTCCTTTATAACATTAATATTAATTGCAGGTGCATTTCCTCCTGAGAGGTAGGTGACTGCTATAAAACCACCTATTAGAACACCTAGTGTAACAAATAAATTCCATCGTTGGGCTCTCCAATCAAAACAGAAAAAGTCACAAGTCTTATCTGCACCTAATACAGTACACATTGTTCTCAAATTCGATGACATCCCAAAACGCTTACCTACTAAAATCAACAATAATAGTGTGATCGAAATTAATGGGCCCGAGAGATACCAGGGGAAAGGTTGCTTTAATAAATCCATAATAATAGTTATTTTTTATGATGACAAAATTATTCTTTTTTAGTTGATTAGAGGTAACTTTTGATACATAAAAGAATTTAATTGAGCAAAGAGCAATACTTGGCGTACGAAACATTCGTTTTTTATGTTTTAGTAAGATTTTAATATTCTATATTTGTTTTTATTATAAATAACATACTAAATAAGTACCTCTTTAATTCCTATGCCTTTTAAAAAGTTACATCCCCATATAAAAGAGATGCTAGAAACGTTAGAAATAGCAACACCTACTCCTTTTCAGATCAAAAGTATTCCAGTTATAAAGAGTGGCGCAAATATTTTTTGCATGGCGGCTAAAGAAAGCGGAAAAACAACTACACTAGTACTTACGACCTTGCAAAAATTAAAATGTGAGGAAGTAGGTACTGCCCCTAGAGCTGTCGTTTTAGTAGAAAGTAGGGAAAAAGTGATGGAACTCTATGATGCCTTTTTTAAGTTTAGTAAATATAATTCATTACGTATTTATCCATCTGATGATAAACTTCATATTGACGTACTGAAATCAGAAATATTTGAAGGTATAGACATTCTTATTGCTACACCAAAAACCTTAAAAAAGCTCCTTTTACTAGAAGGCGTGAATACGACACAGCTAAAGATATTCAGTATACATGCTGCTGCCTTTTTAGTAGAAAAATCGTGTTACGCCGATTTGTTGGCGATAACTCAAAGTATTCATAAATGTCAGTTTGTATTATATTCAGAAAAAATGTTTCCATTTCTGAAACGCTTGGAGTCTTATTTTATGAAATATCCCAAAACGGTTGCGATTTAGAAATCTGAATGATGGAATCTTTCCTACAGCAATAATTCCCAAATAAAACACGAAGGTATGACCATATCAAAACTACATTACATATCTCAAGGAAATACACTAACAGCACATTTACAAAACATACAAACAGCGTGTTCATCTGGTGCTGAATTAGTGAAGTTAAATTTTAATAATGGTTCAGAAAAAGAACTTTTAAGCTGCGCTTATGAAGCCAGAGAAATCACAGCTCATTTTCAAACCAGGTTATTGATAAGTGATGATTATAAAATAGCAAAAGAAGTTAAAGCAGATGGTGTACATTTAGGAAAAACAGCGACTTGTCCTACGATTGCTAGAGCACATTTATATACATGGCAAATTATTGGTGCCACCGCAAATACCTTAAAAGATTGTGAAAAATTGCTTAGTAAGGAAGTAGATTATATTTGTTTAAGTGCCTTTAAACCTTCAATTAATAACAACAATTCACCTCCATATTTAGGACTAAAAGGATTTACTGCTATTACAGAATCATTAAAAACAGCAACACCAATTATTGGTATTGGAGGTATTACGACACAAGATGTTGCAAATATCTTAGCAACTGGTGTTTCTGGAATTGCTATATCTGGAGAAATTACCCGTGATTTTAACTGTATAAAAACATTTAATCAGTTATTAAGTGCGTCTTCAACAGAAGAGCAACGTCATACTTTTTAACAGAAAAATAGGACACTTTAAATATAAAACGCTCGATTTTCATCGAGCGTTTTATATTTAAAAATTATGATGCAAAGCTTTTCTTTTCAATAGATTTCAAAGTAGCTTCATTTTATCTTGCTATTTTTCCTTGATTGAAGTTCTTTAAAGATTATCTAACTAACATCTTATGAGGTGGTGTAAATTGAGTAAGGTTAATCCCTTTTACTGCAATTTTATATTCATCCATCGTTGGTGTTCTACCAAGAATTGTAGATAATACAACAACTGGTGTTGAAGAAAGTAAGGATTCTCCTTTTTTCTCACTAGAATCTTTGACAACTCTTCCTTGAAATAAACGTGTCGAAGTGGCCATTACAGTATCACCTGGTGCCGCTTTTTCTTGATTTCCCATGCAAAGATTACAACCTGGACGCTCTAGATATAGCATGTTTTCGTATCCTGTTCTTGCTTCAGCTTTAGGCGCAGAATCATCGAATTCAAAACCAGAATATTTTACTAAAACTTTCCAATCTCCTTCTGCTTTCAATTCATCTACAATGTTATAAGTCGGAGGGGCAACAACAAGAGGGGCTTTGAAATCAACCTTACCGTATTCTGCCTCTACATTTTTTAGCATTTGTGCCAAAATTTTCATATCTCCTTTATGAACCATACAAGATCCAACAAAACCTAAGTCTACTTTTTTCACTCCACCATAATAAGAAAGTGTTCTAATAATGTCGTGTGTATATCGCTTAGAAACGTCAGGATTATTTACGTCAGGATCTGCAATCATTGGTTCTTCTATCAAATCAAGATCAACAACAACTTCCGCTGAGTACTTCGCAGAAGCATCTGGAGTTAAGGCTGGTTTCTCACCAGACTTAATTTCTCTAATTCTCTTCGAAGCAATGTCCATCAATCCTTGAAGGACATGCAACCTATTGTCCATTCCTTTATCAATCATAATTTTGATTCTACCCATTGCAATCTCTAAAGATTCAATTAAAGTGTCGTCCTCTGAAATACAGATAGAAGCTTTAGCTTTCATCTCTGCAGTCCAATCCGTAAAAGTAAAAGCTTGATCAGCAGTCAGTGTTCCAATATGCACTTCAATGATTTTACCTTGGAATACGTTATCTCCTCCAAAAGTCTTCAACATTTGAGATTGCGTAGCGTGAACAACATCACGGAAATCCATATAAGGTTTCATCTCACCTTTAAAGGTAACCTTTACTGATTCGGGAATTGGCATAGACGCTTCTCCAGTAGCCAAAGCAAGTGCAACGGTTCCTGAATCTGCACCAAAAGCAACACCTTTAGACATTCTTGTATGAGAATCTCCACCAATAATTATTGCCCAATCATCTACAGTAAGGTCGTTTAAAACCTTATGAATCACATCGGTCATTGGTTTGTATTTATTTTCAGGATCTCTAGCGGTAATCAAACCGAAATCGTTCATGAACTTCATCAATCTTGGAATGTTTGCTTTCGATTTATTGTCCCATACTGAAGCAGTATGACAACCTGATTGATAAGCACCATCAACAATTGGAGAGATAACGGTAGCAGCCATCATTTCTAATTCTTGTGAAGTCATTAAACCTGTTGTGTCTTGTGAACCAACAATATTTACTTCTACACGAACATCAGAACCTGCATGTAAAACTTTACCTGGGGTTGTTCCAACGGCATTTTTATTAAATATCTTTTCAACAGCAGTAAGACCTTGTCCTTCAATAGAAATTTCTTTTGAAGTTGCATATACTGGTACAACGTCAATTCCCAAAACTTTTGAAGCAAATGTTTGTAATTTTTTACCAAATACAACAGCGTACGATCCTTTTGCTTTTATAAATTCAGCTTTTTGAGGTGTTAATGAAGCCGAAATATCCATCAATTCGACAGCACCTTTATATAATTTTTTCTTTTTAGTATTTACAGTAAGAATGGTTCCTGTTGCAACAGAATATAGTTCTTCAAGAACAGGGTCTCCTGCTTCATTTCTAATTGTATTTCCGTTTGCATCCTGCTTTTTTACCCAATTTTGAAGGTCAATACCAATACCACCAGTAACACTAACTGTGGTTAAGAAAATTGGAGAAATACCGTTTGTGCCTGCAATAATTGGAGCGATATTAATAAATGGAACGTATGGGCTCGATTTAACTCCAGTCCATAAAGCCACGTTATTAACACCAGACATCCTTGAAGAACCAACTCCCATTGTGCCTTTATCTGCAATTAGCATCACTCGTTTATTAGGATGTTGCTTTTGCAATGCAATTAATTCGTTTTGTTGTTTTTTATTGTGTTCAAATAAACATTGACCATGTAGCTCACGATCAGATCGTGAATGTGCATCACCACCTGGAGAAAGTAAATCCGTAGAAATATCTCCTATACCTGCAACAAAAGTAACAATCTCAATTTCTTCATCAATCTCTGGCAACTTCGTAAAGAATTCTGCTTTAGCGTAACTCTCTATAATATCAACAGCAATCTCATTACCACTTTTGAATGCTTCCTCTAGGCGCTTCATATCTGCTTCGTAAAGAAAAACTTGTGTTTTTAAAACAGTACCTGCCTCTTGTGCAATAACAGCATTTGAACCAAATGCTAGATCTAATAATACATCAATGGAAGGACCACCTTTCATGTGTGATAATTGTTCAAAAGCAAAGGAAGGCGAAATTTCTTTTACGGATGATTCTCCTAAAATGATCTCTTTTAAAAATGTCGCTTTTACAACAGCAGCACTGGTAGTTCCTGGTAGTACATTGTAGATAAAAAAGTGAAGAGAATCTTCTCGATACTCATGCTTTATATCTTTGATTTGTTCAATGATTTTACTCATTAATTCAGCACCATCGATTGGCTTTGGATGAAGTCCTATCGCTTTTCGTTCTTCTATTTGTTTAAGGTAATCTTTATAAATACTCATGAAAGAAATCTTTAGTTACTATAGCATTTTTTTTTACGATTCATTTAGAAAAGAATACTATAATTTTTTTATTAATTTTAGTATCACAAACTTACATTTTTTTAATTAAAATTAAAAGATAAATAAACGATTGAACCAATTTAATGGATAAAAAAAAACTATTCATTAAAACGCAGTTTAAAATCAATAAAAAGAGTTTTTATTACTAAATTTTGAAGATATCATAAATATATAGAAAAAAGCAGACTAATAAGCCGAATTCTGTTCCTTAAAAAGGTTCTTATCATTTATCTAGTTCTAAAATTACTCTTAGAATCTATCTGCCTACCCTTTAGAATCGAGCGAGAAGCTCTCAAGTTCTAATTTACATGGCATTGCACCTCATAGAGTTTACCTGGTTTCACTACAGCCGAACTGTACTTGCTTTCTGTTGCACTTGTCCTCAACTCTCGCTGGACGGATGTTATCCGCTATGATACTCTTTGGTGTCCGGACTTTCCTTCACACAAAAGTGTGACGATAAGATAAGTCTGCTATTTCTATATGTTCTCTTACCTATAAAAAAACCCACTCAATAAATTGAGTGGGAAAAATTGCTATGAAAAAGAAAAAGTGTTGCTGATTTCTCAGCAACACTACAAATATATATTAAAAAAGTGTAATAAAAAAATGTTTTGACACAAAAAATAAAATTAAAAATTCTTAATTTATGAGAACATATCTTTTACTTTTTCAAAAAACGATTTATCAGATTTATTAGGACTTGGTTTAAAGTTCTCGTCATCAGACATTTTTTCAAAAAATTCTTTTTGTTCTTTGTTTAGTTCCTGCGGTGTCCATATATTAATATGAATTAAAAAATCTCCTACGCCATATCGTTCGATACTCGGCAAACCTTTCCCTTTTAATCTTAAAATTTTACCAGACTGGGTTCCTGCATCAATTTTAATTTTTACTTTTCCTGTTACTGTATCAACTTCTTTACTAGTTCCAATTACTGCTTCAGAAAAATTTATATATAAGTCATAATGAATATTAGTTCCTTCTCTTTTTAAAGTTTCATGAGGTATTTCTTCAATTAACACCAATAAATCACCTGCAATTGAGCTTTTACCTGGAGCTTCATTTCCTTTTCCTCCTACTTTTAATTGAACTCCTTCTGTAACTCCTTCAGGTATATTGATTGCAACAGTTTCCTCCTTAGTAATCAAACCTTGGGTATCAGCACCATTTGGCTTACTATTTATAATTTCTCCTGCTCCAGAACATGAACCACAAGTAGCTGCGGTCTGCATTCTACCCAAAATAGTATTGGTAATACGCATTTGCTGGCCGGAACCATTACAGGTTGAACAGGTTTTGTAGGTAACTCCGTCTGCTTGAATTTTTCTGCGAACTTTTACTTTCTTTTCTACTCCTTTGGCGATTTCTTCTAAAGTAAGTTTTACACGAATTCGCAGATTACTCCCTTTAACTCTTGCTTGACGCTGGCTCCCACCGCCAAAGCCACCAAAACCGCCGCCGCCGCCGCCAAAGATATCTCCAAATTGACTAAATATGTCATCCATATCCATTCCGCCGCCACGAAAACCGCCGCCGCCACCGCCTTGAGGTCCGTCAAAAGCTGCGTGACCATATTTGTCGTAGCGTGCCTTTTTATTATCGTCACTTAAAACCTCATAAGCTTCTGCAGCTTTCTTAAAGTTTTCTTCAGCAGTTTTATCATCAGGGTTTTTATCTGGATGATATTTGATTGCCATTTTCCTATAGCCTTTTTTAATTTCTGCCTGTGAAGCAGATCTAGAAATGCCTAATGTTTCGTAAAAATCTTGTTTTGCCATCTTTGTTTAGTTTGCAGTATTTCAGTCTTCAGTATTCAGTCTTCACCAAGCAGTCAGTTTTGTACTGCTTGGTGATGACTAAAAGACTGCCTACTTTTTTATTGTCCAATAACCACTTTTGGGTATCGAATAACTTTATCTCCTAACTTATATCCTTTTTCTATACAATCGATTACTTTCCCTTTTAAGTCGTCTGAAGGTGCTGGAATTTGTGTAATTGCTTCGTGAATTTCAGCATCAAAAGTATCACCAACATTTGTTGCTACTTTCGACAATCCTTTTTGCTCTAAAGTGTTATAAAATTTTTGAGAAATTAATAAAACTCCTTTTCTTAATTCTTCTGTCTCTTTGCTTTCTTCAATATGTGTCAGCGCACGCTCAAAATCATCAACAATTGGCAGTAAAGATGTCATTAATTCTTGTCCAGCAGTTTTGAATAATTCTATTCTTTCTTTAGCTGTTCTTTTTTTGTAGTTCTCAAATTCCGCAAACAAACGTAAAAACTTATCTTTTTCTGTCTGAAGTAACTCTTCTGCACTTGGAGCTTCTTTTTCAACTTCTACTTCAACTTCTTGATTTTCTTCAACTTGAGCAGTTTCTTGTTCGTTTTTTAGGACTTCGTCTTTTATCTCTTCTTTCTTACTCATTTCTTTGTATTCATTATATTATACACAGTTGATAGGCAAAAATGTTGCCAACAAAAAAATAGTGTCAGTTTGACACTATTTTTTTTATAATCATATCTACAAGTTTTTATAAAAACCTTGTAGGCGGTTTTTAATTTTTTATTCTTTCAATTTTAGCGCCAATAGACTTCAAACGAGCTTCAATATTTTCATACCCTCTGTCTATTTGTTCAATATTATCAATTATTGAGGTTCCTTTAGCAGAAAGTGCGGCAATTAATAATGATATACCTGCTCTAATATCTGGCGAAGTCATCTTGGTGGCTTTCAAAGGGCTTTCAAAATTTTGACCAATTACGGTTGCTCTGTGTGGATCACACAAAATTACTTTTGCGCCCATATCAATCAACTTATCAACAAAGAACAAGCGGCTTTCAAACATTTTTTGATGTATCAAGACAGTTCCTTTTGCTTGTGTAGCAATGACCAAAACGATACTCAATAAATCAGGTGTAAATCCTGGCCAAGGAGCATCTGCAACTGTTAAAACAGATCCGTCTATGTAATTTTGTATTTCGTAAGATGCTTGTTCTGGAATGTAAATATCATCTCCTCTTTTCTCAAGCTGAATTCCTAATTTTCGAAACACGTTCGGAATTTGACCTAAGTTTTCCCAACTTACATTTTTAATAGTTAATTCAGAGCGGGTCATTACTGCAACGCCTATCCAAGAACCAATTTCAATCATGTCCGGTAAAACATTGTGTTCACAGCCATCTAAAGAATTGACTCCTTCAATAATTAATAAGTTAGATCCAACTCCTGAGATTTTTGCGCCCATTAAGTTCAACATTTTAGTCAATTGCTGAATGTAGGGTTCGCAAGCAGCATTGTATATTTTGGTAATTCCTGTAGCCAAAACAGCCGCCATTAAAATATTAGCAGTTCCTGTTACAGAAGCTTCATCTAACAACATTTCTACACCTCGCAATTCTTCTGCTTCTACTCCATAAAAATGTTCTTCCTTGTTGTATCTAAACTTAGCTCCCAATCTAATAAAGCCTTCAAAATGGGTATCCAAACGTCTACGTCCAATTTTATCTCCTCCAGGTCGCGGAATATACCCTTTCCCAAAGCGAGCTAGTAAAGGCCCAACAATCATAATAGATCCTCGTAAAGAACTTCCATCTCTTTTAAAATCAGTAGATTCTAAATATTCTAAATTAATTTTATCTGCTTGAAAAGCATATGAATTATTGCTTAATTTTTCTACCCTTACCCCTAATTCTCCAAGAATAAAAATTAACTTATTTACATCTATAATATCGGGAACATTATTGACTACTACTCTTTTAGGAGTTAATAAAACTGCACAAAGTATTTGCAAGACTTCGTTTTTTGCTCCTTGTGGTGTAATTGTTCCGTTTAATTTATGACCGCCTTCAATTTTAAATGATGCCATAGTCTTCTTATTATCTTTTTCTATTTTTATTGTTATGATGTGGTTTCTTGTGGTTACTCTTAGAATTCGTTTGGCCTTGTCCTTGAGTGCGAGGTTTTCTTAGTAAATTTTTACTTTCAGAAAGCACTTCTTCCGTTTCTCTCAAATCAATTTTTCCATCAGATAAATCAAACAAGTGCTTAAAAATCACAGGATCATCAACGGTATCTTTGTTCCAATTTAAGTAACATTTTTTCATGTGATTTGCAATGGTAAATACCAATGCTTCTTTCTTATCACTGTCTTCCCAGCCCAAAGCAGTATCAATCATTGTTTGAATATTATTACCGTAATAACGGTACCTTGAGGCTGATTTAGGATATGCCAATCCTTTTGGTTTCTCACGTAATTCTTCTTTGGATGGCTGTGGATAAGGAGATTCTACATCTAGTTTAAAATCTGCCATGATGTATAATTGATCCCATAATTTGTGCTTAAAATCTGGAACATCACGTAAATGAGGTTGTAAATTTCCCATTACATCTACAATAGATTTTGCCATTTTATCGCGTTCTTCTTTCGTTTCTAAAGCCAAACAATGATCTACTAATTTTTGTATATGTCTGCCGTATTCTGGAATTATCATCAACGGTCTTTCTGAGTTATATTCTAAATCGAATGTCATTTATTTATTTTTGAAGTGTGTGATCGATACTATTACGTAAAAAAACGAAACACTCGATCTGATAATTTATACTTTGTAGTCATTTAAGGTTGCAAAATAACAATTTATTTTTTAGTTTTATGAATGATTTTTAACCAATCACTTTTAATTTTGCAAATTGTAATAATAATTTCTTTTTTCCTACGGTACCAAATTTAATTTCCGCTTTTTTATTAGGACCATTTCCTTCTAGAGAAAGCACTTCTCCACTACCAAATCGATTGTGTTCAACAATATTACCAACAACAATATTGCCATCAAATAAATTTGTGTTTGCACTAGTTAGAGATACTTTTTTTAAATTTTTTGGAATGAGGATTTCTTTTTTAGCAACCAAATCACGTTCCATTTTTTTACGTTGAATCGGTTTTTGAAAACGAATTCCTTTTGGAGCATCATCAAAAATACTTTTATCTATAAATTTATGAATAGGTGATTCAATGGTTTTTGGAGCAATATAATGCAAATATTTATCCTCTATTTCTTCTAAAAATCGACTAGGTTCAGCATCTACTAGTTTTCCCCATCGATAACGGGTTTGCGCATAAGACAAATAAGCAACTTTTTCAGCCCTTGTTAATGCAACATAAAATAGCCTTCTCTCCTCCTCTAGCTCACTTCGAGTATTCATGCTCATGGCTGATGGAAATAAATTTTCTTCCAAACCAACAATATATACATACTGGTACTCCAACCCTTTAGATTGATGAATTGTCATTAAAGAAACACTTGGTTTATCATCTTTTTTTTTAGCATCAAAGTCTGTTGCCAAAGCAACATCTTCTAAAAAAGTAGTTAAAGAGGCATCTTCTCCTTCTTCAATTTTATCAGTAATAAAGTCTTTAATTCCGTTTAATAATTCCTGAACGTTCTCAACTTTACTAACTGCCTCTGGTGTTCCCTCTTTCTCTA
>JAOLXX010000017.1 GCA_028343155.1 Polaribacter sp. | reverse complement strand
AGTAGCGTTAAAAGAAACATTGGGTGCTAACGAAGAAAAAACGATAGTGTTATCAAAAGGTAATGCCGCAATTCGTGCGCTTTCATTAAAACTTGGCAATTATCAAGATTCATTAATTACACGTTCTGTTATTGTAAAAATGGAGTTTGATGGCCAACAAACAGTTTGGTGTCCAATAGGTGATTTTTTTGGCTCAGGAATTGGTTTAAACCCATACCAAGGATGGTATAGGACCGTTTCAGAAGATGGAACAATGTCTAGTCGTTGGGTAATGCCTTATCAGAAATCAGCCAAAATCTCTGTACTTAATTTAAGCGATCAACCAATTGATATCGACTTGAATACAATAATTGGAGATTGGAAATGGGATAAAAATAGTATGTATTTCAATGCTGCTTGGAGAGGTCAAAAACCTGTTCCAACACGTCCTTTTTCAGATTGGAATTACGTAACTCTTAAAGGTAGAGGTGTATATGTAGGTGATGCTTTAACTATAAAAAATCCAGTTAAAAAATGGTGGGGAGAAGGAGATGAAAAAATATGGGTAGATGGAGAGGATTTTCCATCTATTTTCGGTACGGGTACAGAAGATTATTATGGATATTCCTGGGGAGGTATGAGTACAGATTTTTACGAACATCCTTTTCATGCGCAACCATACAGCCACAAGTATAATAAATTGAATAGAAAAACAATTGCAAATGAACGCAATACAAAAGGGCATAGTACAGAAACGCGCTCTCGAGCTTTAGACGTAATGCCTTTTAGTAGCTCACTGCAACTAGATATGGAAATTTGGAGCTGGACAGATTGTGATATGGCTTATGGTGTAGGTGTGTATTGGTATGGAGATGCTGCAACAACTTCAAATAGAGTTCCAGATACAAAAGCAGTATTGTCTGCCAATTAAAATTATTAAAAAAAATAATAAAACTAAAAAAATATAAAATGAAATCACTTAAATTTATTCAAATAGGATTATTGATACTGTTGGCTAATTGCACAATAATCAGTCAAAATAAAACGCTTAAAAATACCAGACCTAATATTATTTTAGTGATGACAGACGACCAAGGAATGGGAGATTTGGCATGTATGGGAAATCAAGTGTTGAAAACACCAAATATTGATGCCTTTTACGCAAAATCAACACGCTTTACAGATTTTCAAGTAAGTCCAACTTGTGCACCAACAAGGGCTGCAATTATGAGTGGAAATCGTCCTTTTGAAGTTGGAGTAACACATACTATTTTACAAAGAGAAAGAATGTCTCAAGAGGTGTTTACAATGCCACAAGCTTTACAATCAGCAGGCTATAAAACAGGTCTTTTTGGTAAATGGCATTTAGGTGATGAAGAAGCATATTTACCAATAAACAGAGGTTTTAACGAAGTTTTGATGCACGGAGGTGGAGGAATTGGACAAACTAGATATGGAGATTTTCCTGCAAATGAAGAAAATTTGTATTTTGATAATGTGTTGTTGCACAATAATACGATTGTAAAAACCAAAGGTTTTTGTACAGATGTATTTTTTGATGCAGCTATGGCTTGGGTTAAAAAACAAAATGAAACAAACGAACCTTACTTTGCTTATGTTTCTTTAAATGCACCACACGCACCATTAGTAGCTCCAGAAAAATACAAAAAGCGTTTTTTAGAATTAGGATATGATAAAGGAACTGCTGGGCGTTATGGAATGATTGAAAACATTGATGATAATTTTGGAGCAATGATGCAAAAATTAGAATCTTGGAACGCCTTAGAAAATACACTCGTTATTTTTATGACAGATAATGGAGCGACACATTTAAGTGGTAGACTTCATGGAAAAAAAATAAGGCATTTTAATGCCAATTTAAGAGGAGGAAAAAATTCACCTTTTGAAGGTGGTACACATGTACCTGCTTTTTGGTATTGGAAAGGTAAATTAGGAAAAGGAGTTGATATTGATAAATTGGTTTCTCATATCGATTTATATCAAACTTTTACTGATATGGCAGGAGTTAAATTGCCTAAAAAAATGCAAAAATTGAGTGGTCGCTCATTGTTGCCACTTATAAAAAACCCGAATGCAGAATGGGAAGATAGAGAGTTGTTTGTTCACTGTGGTCGTTGGAAAGATGGTAACAGAGAAGAATTTAAGTTTAAAAAATCTGCGGTTAGAACCCAACAATGGCGTTTTACTAATAACAAAGAGCTTTTTGATATTTCTTTAGATCCTTTTGAAAAAAATGACTTAGCAGCAGAAAATCCAAAAGTAATTGCAGAATTGCAAAAATCATTCAATAATTGGTGGGAATATGCAAAACCTTTAATGGTGAATGAAGGTTTACCAAAAGTGACTCCAGAAAACCAACCTTTTGCAAAACGTTATAATAAACAATTAAAGGAATCCAGAATTCCTGAATGGGCACCAGAAAATACGGATAACTAAATTTTTAAAAATGAATTATAGATATTGTTATTTACTTTTGTCAGTTTTAATGCTGACAACAAGTTTATTATCCGCTCAAGAAGAGAAAACACCTTCGGATGAAGAATTAATGGGTTGGTTTCGTAACGCAAGATTTGGTATGTTTATTCATTTTGGAGCTTCTACATCCGAAGATTTTTTGGAAGAAGGGCTTAATAAAACAGAACGTTACGAAAAGTCGGTTAAGAATTTTAATCCAGTTGATTTTGATGCCAAAGAATGGGTGCGTATTGCCAAAGATGCTGGTATGAAATATATTGTTTTTACCACAAAGCATCATGATGGCTTTTGTAAATGGGATTCTAAATTAACAGAATGGGATGTTATAGATGCAACGCCTTTTAAAAGAGACATTGTAGGCGAATTAGCAGCAGCTTGTAAAGAAGCAGGTATTGAACTTGGTTTTTATTACTCAATTGCAGATTGGTATCATCCAGAATATGATACTACATATAGTAATCGTAAAGGCTTTCATTTTAACCCAAATCCAGATGCAGATATTACCAAGTACATGGATTTTATGTACGGACAAATTAAGGAATTATGCGAAAATTATCAACCTAAGTTATTTTGGTTTGACGGTTCTGCAGGTTTCAGAAATAAAAACAGAAAGCGATTGTTAGGACAACAGGAAATGATGGATTTGCTCAATTCTTACGGCGTAATTTCTAACAGTCGTTTAGGTGATGATGATACTTTAAAATACGTAAATTACTTATCTATGGGAGATAATATGACTCCTGCTGGAAATATTGGTGCCGATTTTGAATCGGCACAAACCATGAATGATAATTGGCATTTTAAAAAAGGTGATGATAATTGGAAATCTGCCAAAACAATGCTAGGGAAACTTATAGATATTGCTGGTAATGGAGGAAATTACTTATTAAATGTTGGACCAAATAGTAAAGGTGTTATTCCAAAAGAATCGCAGACTAGACTTAAAATTATGGGAGAATGGCTTCAAAAAAATGGTAATGCCATATACGGAACAACTGCAGGTCCTTATCCTTACGAATTTAATTGGGGTTCCATGACTCAGCGAAATAAAGGTGAGAATACAACACTTTATTTAAATGTTGTCGATTGGCCAAAAAATGGTATTTTCAAATTATTCGGACTTAATAATAGTATAGAAAATGCGTCACTTTTAGCCAATGGAAAATCACTTTCTTATGATGCAAAATTTAACGCAGCAGCAGGAGCAAATGTAATTTCAATTGATGTGCCTAAAACAGCTCCAGATCCAAATGTTTCAGTAATTGCATTAAAAATAAAAGGAGCACTTATAATGGATCAGGCATTTCTTCAGCAACAAGATGGTAAAGTTATTTTAGATGCATTTAGAGCTACTATTCATGATAAAGAGTTTGTACCAAACAAAACGCTACGTCCTTTAGACCAAAGAATATTCACTGTTCCTAAAAAAGGAAAAGGGATTATGCCAACAAGAGGAATGACTGTTGGCTTAAATGAAGTAGGACAAGCATTAAGTTGGGATTTTAGAATGCTAAAACCTGGAAAATACAAAGTTGTTGTTTTGAGTAGTGTTAAAGAACATGATAAATGGAAAACCGATGGTAGCATGCGTGTTACTGTTGCTGGACAATCCGTAGAAAGTAAACTTAAAGAAGATAAACGTTGGAATAATGAAAGAATGGCAACAGAAATGAAAAGTGTTGTGTCTATTTTAGGAAATATAGAAATTAAGACACTTGGTATGCAAACGTTAAGCCTTGAAGTTACTTCTGGTTTTACCGATTTTACACCTAATATTATTAATGTACAATTAATACCAATTGATAATTAATAAACCTTGTAAAATGAAAAAACTTGTATTGATTTTTTGGTTATTGTTTAATTTGGTTGCTTACGCCCAACAACCAAATATTGTTTTTTTAATGACAGATGACCAACGTTGGGACAATTTTGGATGTTATGGAAGACCTGAGTTTAAAACTGAAAACATAGACCGATTAGCTAAGGAAGGAGTTATTTTTGATAGGGCTTATTATCCTGTTGCAATTTGCATGCCTAGTAGAGCTACTATAATGTCTGGGCGTTATTTGTCTAATCATAGAGTGGGTTTTTCTTATCCAAATAATCTCACTTTTTCAAAGGCAGATTTTAAAGACACATATCCAGCGAGATTGAAAAAATCAGGATATCGTACAGGATTTGTAGGTAAGTTTGGCTTCCCTGTTACTAATAAAGCTTACCATGCAAAAGGTGGGGTTTCTGGTTATGATTTACAAGAAAATTTAGGAGAATACTTCGATTTTTTTACTGGTAGAGGAGTACATTTTAGAGGCGCTTTTAAAATGTGGCCTGAGGATGCAACATTAAAGGAAATTTATGATGTGGATAGACCACAAAATGAAAGAACTTTAAAAACTGGAGATGCGATGATTCATTTTTTAAATACGCAGCCAAAAGATGAACCATTTTGTTTATCAGTTAGTTTTTATGCTGTAAAAAATGACAAGGATAGAGATATGTATCCACCTCATGTAAAGGAATTTGAGAACCAGAATTTTAGTGTTCCAGAAAATTGGGTTGAAGGAAAAAACACTAAACTACCTAAGTTGTTAGACAATTGGAGAGGTGTTCCACTTCATATAAAAAGAACATCGACGCCTGAATTATATCAAAAATTAGTAAGAAGATTTGCAACTCAAGGTTATACTGTAGATCAGCAAGTAGGTAGATTGGTAGATAAATTAGAGAAAATGGAGATTCTCGATAATACCATAATTATTTATACTAGTGATAACGGACGTTTTCATGGTTCACAAGGTTTATACGATAAGGCAATTCTTTATGAAGAATCTATAAAAGCCCCATTAATAGTTTTTGATGGTCGTAGAGCCAAAGAAAAAAGAGGATATAGAGAAAAAGCATTTATATCTTCAGTAGATATTGCACCAACCATATTATCTTTTGTTGGTATAGAAAAACCTCAAAAAATGCAAGGAAATAGTTTTATAGGCATATTAGATAAAACTCAAAATATGGAGAATTGGCAGAAATCTGTCTATTCAGAAAGTCTTTTTATTTCGAACTTACATTCTAAAAGAAAATACCCAGATTTTGAAATAGCAAATCAGGATATAATCAAGGCTAATAAATCATACAGATCAAGAGGTGTTAGGAATGATAAATATAAATACATCATTTATTATGAGCATAATCCTGCAATTGAAGAATTATATGATTTAGAAAATGACCCTTATGAGATGAATAATTTAGTAAATGATAAACAGTATACTAAAGTAGTAACGAAGCTCAGAAAAGAAACTAAAAACACATATCAAAGAATTCAACAAAATTAATTAATTATGAAAAAATTTATATTGAACTTTTTTTACATTTTAATAGGTCTTTTTATAACATCAACCTACGCTTTAGATATTTATGTGAGTCCAAATGGTTCAGATAAAAACAGTGGAGATGTAAATAATCCTTTAGCAACATTTACAACAGCAAAGCAAAAAGCAAGAGCATTTGCAAGTAAAGAAACAGTGACTATCTATTTTGCTGATGGTGTATATTATTTGCCTGAAACAATCATTTTTAATTCAAAAGATTCTGGTTCAGAAAAACACCCAATTGTATATCGTGCAAACAATGAAGGTAAAGTGGTTTTAAGTGGAGGATTAAAACTCGAACTAAATTGGAAACCCTATCAAAATGGAATTTTCAAAGCAAAAACTCCAAAAGGAATTGTGATTGATCAGCTTTTTGTAAACGATTTAAATCAACGTATGGCAAGATACCCAAATTACGATGCTACTAAGAAAACGGCTGCTTACCAAGGTTATGCAGCAGATGCGTTTTCTAAAGAACGTGCTGCTGGGTGGAAGAATCCTAAAGGAGGATATATTCATGCCATGCATTCTAAAGAATGGGGAGGATATCATTATTTAATTACTGGGAAAAATGATGAAGGAGAAGTAACTTATGAAGGAGGTTGGCAAAACAATCGACAATTAGGAATGCATAAAGAATATAGAATGGTTGAAAACATTTTTGAAGAATTAGATGTTTCTGGAGAATGGTTTCATGATAAAAAGACTCAAATCTTATATTATAAACCAGCAACAACCACAGATTTAGAAAAAGCAAAAATAGAAGTGGTTCAATTAAAACAATTGATCAATTTTCAAGGTTCCATAAAACATCCTGTAAAACATATTAGTTTACAAGGCTTTGTGGTAAAACATGCCGCTAGAACATTTATGGAAACCAAAGAACCTATGGTACGTTCCGATTGGACAATTTTTAGAGGAGGTGCTTTTATGTTAACAGGCACAGAAAATATTCAGATTTTAGATTGTGAATTCGATCAAGTTGGTGGAAATGCCATTTTTGTAAACAATTACAATAGAAACACTTTAATCAAAGGAAATTACATTCATCACACAGGAGCAAGTGGTGTTTGTTTTGTAGGTGATCCAAAAGCGCTACGTGATCCGTTGTTTGAATATGGACAGAAAAATGATATGAATACTGTTGATAAAACTCCTGGTCCTAAAACAGAAAATTATCCATCATTAGGAATTGTAGAAGATTGTTTGATACATGATATTGGAACGGTTGAGCGTCAACCTGCAGGAGTACAGATTGAGATGGCTATGGAAATAACCGTGAGAGATTGTTCTATTTACGATTGTGCTCGTTCGGGAATCAATGTTGGCGATGGCGCTTTTGGAGGACATTTAATAGAGCGTTGTGATGTATTTAATACTGTTTTAGAAACCCACGATCATGGTTCCTTTAATTCTTGGGGAAGAGACCGATACTGGCGTCTTAAAAATGCAGATATGGGTAAATATCCAAAGTTACCATTTGCAGACGCTATAAAAACTACAACCATTAGAAACAGTCGTTGGCGTTGTGATCATGGTTGGGATATTGATTTAGATGATGGTTCTACCAATTACGATATTTATAATAATTTAATGTTATCTGGTGGTTTAAAACTTCGAGAAGGATACAGAAGACGTGCTTGGAATAATATTACTGTAAACAATACATTTCATCCACATGTTTGGTATGAAAACAGTGAAGATGAAGTTTTTTCAAACATTTTTATGTTTGTATATCAAGGTGTAAAAGTACCAATGGCAAATAATACAGGTAAGCGTGTTGATAGTAATCTTATCTTTAATTCAGAGCTAACACAAAAATTTGGATGGGATAAAAATTCAATTGTAGAAGATCCTCAGTTTGTGGATCCTACGAATGGAGATTTTAGAGTAAAAGAGGGTTCACCTGCTTTTGATATTGGATTTAAAAACTTTCCAATGGATCAATTTGGTGTTAAAAAACCGAGTCTAAGAGCAATTGCAAGAACACCAATAATTCCTGTTTTAGGAGTGTCAGAAACACTTAAAAATAAACGAGGAGCAAAAAAAGGAAGAAAACCTACTTGGTTAGGTGCTACTGTTAGTGGTTTGTCAGGAATGGAATTTTCGGCTTATGGTGTTGCTAAAGAAGATGGTGGTATTGCTTTATTAAAAGTGCCTAAAAAGTCTAAAGCTGCTAAAGTTGGTTTGTTAGAAGGAGATTTAATTTTAACAGTAAATGGTAGAAAAATTGCGAATCAAAGACAGTTTTTTAAAATTATTAAGAGGAACAAGGCTGGATCAATTAAGTTAAAAGTTGTTAGACAACAAAAAGAAATTGAAATTACTATATAATGAACTATTATCTAGGATTAGACATTGGCAGTTCTTCCATAAAAGCTGCATTAGTGGAAATAGAATCTGGTAAAAGCTTAGGTGTTGTTCAAGAACCCAAAGAAGAAATGGGCATGTTTGCTCAAAAAAACGGATGGGCAGAACAAGAACCGAACGATTGGTGGTTGCATATATGCAATGCCATTACAAAACTAAAAAAACAATATAATGTTAGTAGAAGCCAAATAAAAGGCCTTGGTATTTCTTATCAAATGCATGGATTAGTTTTGGTAGACAAAGCTGGTAATCCGCTTCGCAAAAGTATTATTTGGTGCGATAGTAGAGCAGTAGAAACAGGAAATAAAGCCTTTGCTGAAATTGGTAAAGAAAAATGTGCTTCACATTTATTGAATTCTCCAGCAAATTTTACAGCGTCAAAATTAAAATGGGTAAAAGAAAACGAGCCAGAAATCTATAGTCAAATCTATAAGTTTATGTTGCCTGGAGATTATGTAGCCTATAAATTTTCAAAGAAAATAAATACCACAATTTCTGGTTTATCAGAAGGCATTTTTTGGGATTTCAATAAAGATACTAAAGCAGATTTTTTGCTAGAATATTATGGTATAGATAAATCGCTAGTTCCGGACATTGTGGAAACCTTCGGAATTCAATCTGTTGTCGATAAAAACGGAGAGACAGAAAGTGGCATTGCAGCAGGAACACCAATTTATTACAGAGCAGGAGATCAGCCCAATAATGCATTATCCTTAAACGTTTTTAATCCAGGTGAAGTTGCTGCAACTGGTGGAACATCTGGTGTGGTTTATGCAGTTACAGATAATTTATCTGGTAAAGAAAGTACGAGAGTCAACAATTTTGCACACGTAAATTATTCCAAAAAAAATAAAAGAATAGGTAAATTATTAAATATAAATGGCGCAGGAATCCAGTACCGTTGGTTGTTAAATAACCTAGATGTAGATTCTTATGAAGAGATGAATATTTTAGCCTCAGAAATACCTATAGGTTCAGATGGTGTATGTATGTTACCTTTTGGAAATGGTGCAGAACGCATGCTTAATAACAGAGAAATTGGTACACGTTTGGTTAACGTTAATCTAAACAATCATAACAAAGCACATTTATGTAGAGCTGCTTTAGAAGGTATTGCTTTTTCGTTTTTGTATGGTATAGAAATTCTTAAGCAGGATGGTGTAAAACCACATGTCATAAGAGCAGGAAACGATAATCTTTTCCGTTCAGAAATATTTGCAAATACTGTAGCCACATTAATAGCGCAAGAAATAGAAATTTATAATACAACAGGAGCAATAGGCGCAGCAAGAGCCGCAAATTTACACAAAGGAGATTTTGAAACTTTTGGAAAAGTAATTATGGACAATGATTATGTTATGACTTTTATACCCTTTAAAGACAAAGAACCATATTTAAAAGCATACAACAATTGGAAAAAAGAATTAGAACTCATATTAAATAAATAATTTTTGGGCGTTCCCTAAAAAGGTCGGGCTTTTCATTCCAATCTTTTTTTTCGTTCCTCAAAAAAAGGATTTCCACTGCAATCCCTAACGCAAAAGCAGTATAGAAAACAATTACACAATTAAACAATGTTATAATGGCAAACAAACAATATTTTAAAGGCATAAATAAAATACAATTCGAGGGCAAAGAGTCAGATAATCCATTAGCATTCAAATACTACAATGCAGAACAAGTTGGTGCAGGAAAAAAAATGAAAGATTGGTTCAAGTTTTCAATTGCTTACTGGCATACATTCTGCGGTCAAGGTTCAGATCCTTTCGGTCCAGGAACACAAAATTTTGAATGGGACAAAGCATCAGATCCAATTCAAGCGGCAAAAGACAAAGCAGATGCAGCTTTCGAGTTTATCAATAAAATGGGCTTCGATTATTTCTGTTTTCACGATTTCGATTTAATTCAAGAAGGAGCAACTTTTACTGAATCAGAAAAAAGATTAGCAACCATTGTAGATTACATCAAACAGAAAAAAACAGATACAGGTATAAAATTACTTTGGGGAACTGCCAATTGTTTCTCAAACCCACGTTATATGAATGGTGCTTCGACCAATCCAGATTTTAATGTGGTTGCAAGAGCTGGTGCACAAGTTAAATTAGCTCTGGATGCAACAATTGCATTAAATGGTGAGAATTATGTGTTTTGGGGCGGAAGAGAAGGTTATATGTCTTTATTAAACACAGATATGGGTCGTGAATTAGATCACATGGCACAGTTTTTAACGATGTCTAGAGATTATGCAAGAGCGCAAGGTTTTAAAGGTACCTTCTTTATAGAACCAAAACCAATGGAACCGATGAAACATCAATACGATTTTGATGCTGCAACAGCCATTGGATTTTTAAAAGAATATGGTTTAGACAAAGATTTTAAAATGAATATTGAGGTAAATCATGCAACCTTAGCACAACATACTATGCAACACGAAATGGCAGTTGCAGCCAAAACAGGAATGTTAGGAAGTATAGATGCTAATAGAGGAGATTACCAAAATGGTTGGGATACAGATCAGTTTCCAAACAGCATTCAAGAAACTACAGAAGCTATGTTGGTATTTTTAGAAGCTGGAGGTTTACAAGGAGGTGGCGTAAATTTTGATGCAAAAATTAGAAGAAACTCTACAGATATGGAAGATGTTTTTCATGCACATATTGGTGGAGCAGATACTTTTGCAAGAGCATTAATAACTGCGGATAAAATTATGACTTCTTCTTCTTATAATTTATTAAGAGAAAAAAGATATAGTTCTTTTGATGCTGGAAAGGGGAAAGATTTTGAAACTGGTAAATTAGAATTAACAGACTTGTACAATATTGCACAAGAAAATGGAGAATTAAAACTTCAAAGCGGTAAGCAAGAATTATTCGAAAATATTATTAATCAATATATATAGTAATATTCCTAAAAACTTAAAAATTAAGTTTTTGGAATATTTTTAAATAAACACTAAAAACAAAACAAATCATGTTAAGTATCATTTCATTTATAGGATTTACGCTATTAGTTGCCATAATAGCATATTTAGCGACAAGAAAAACAAATGAGAATACTTCTGAAGGATATTTTTTAGGAGGTCGTAGTTTAACTGCATCAGTAATTGCAGGATCTTTATTGTTAACGAATCTTTCTACAGAGCAAATAGTTGGGCTTAATGGTAGTGCTTATGCAGATGGAATCTTGGTAATGGCATGGGAAACTTTGGCGGCAATTGCCATGGTAATTACTGCAGTGTATTTATTACCAAGGTATTTAAAAGGAGGAATTTCAACCATTCCAACATATTTAGAACGTCGTTTTGATGTTACAACCAAGGCTATGACATCTGGTTTGTTTTTATCTGGATATGCAATTGTTTTATTGCCTATCGTTTTATACTCAGGATCTCTAGGTATTAGTGGGATGTTTAATCTCCCAGATTTATTAGGTGTAACAGAATGGCAATCTGTTTGGATTTGTGTGATAAGTATTGGTGTTATTGGCTCTATTTACGCCATTTTTGGAGGACTAAAAGCAGTTGCAGTATCTGATACTATAAATGCAGTTGGTTTATTAATTGGAGGATTATTAATTCCTTTTTTCGGATTGATATCAATAAGTGATGATAATACTTTCTTTGGAGGTGTCTCGAAACTAACCGGTCAATATCCAGAAAAATTGGATGCTATTGGTAGTGCAGAGTCTTCTATTCCGTTTGCAACAATTTTTACAGGAATGATGTTGGTTCAATTGTTTTATTGGGGAACCAACCAACAAATTATTCAACGTGCTTTAGGAGCAAAAAATTTAGCAGAAGGTCAAAAGGGATTAACTATAGCCGCTTTTATTAAAATACTAGGGCCAATAATTGTAGTACTTCCAGGTATCATTGCCTACCATAAATGGGGTGGTGAGGTTTTAGTAAATAATGATATTGCGTATCCAAGGTTAGTTGCAGAAGTGTTACCTACTTATTTAATAGGTTTCTTTGCTGCAGTAATGTTTGGTGCTATTTTAAGCTCATTTAATTCTGCATTAAATAGTTGTGTAACTTTATTTGGTGTTGATATTTACAAACAATATATAAATAAGGAAGCAGAAGATAAAAAGGTCGTTACTGTTGGTAAACGTTTTGGTATTGTTTTAGCTATCTTTTCTATGTTTGTAGCTCCATTTTTATATTATGCTTCAGATGGACTTTTCGGATATTTGCAAACTGTAAATGGAGCCTATAGTGTGCCAATTTTAACAGTTATTGTAGTTGGTATCTTATCAAAAAGAGTACCAGCTATTGCAGCAAAAGTAGGGATACTATTTTCTTTTACATTTTATGTAACTTATATCATTCTATCAAAAGGTTTCGAAATGGATTTACCACATTTTTTACATGTACAATTCGTTGCTTTTGTTTTAACTATAATTCTAATGTTAGTTATTGGAAAGATAAAACCAAGAGAAACTGATTATGTACAAGAATATACCGAACAAGTAGATGTAACTCCTTGGAAAAATGTAAAAGTTGTAGGTGCTTTAATATGTGTAATTGTAATATCTACATATTTTATTTTTAGTTAACTAAATAGTATTAAAATGTAACATATAATTATATAAAAAAAAATGAATAGACAAGGTTAAAATTAAACATTCTTTATGAAAGCAAAATTATTTTTAATAATCATAATATTTACATTCCAACTAAATGCTCAAAATCGTCGTTCAAACCCAATTGTAAGCCATATGTTTACAGCAGATGCATCTGCACATGTATGGCAAGATGGTCGTTTATATGTGTATCCATCAACAGATGTTGCGCCTTCCAAAGGATACAGCACTATGGATGGTTATCATGTGTTTTCTACAGATGATATGATTACTTGGAAAGATCATGGAGAGATACTTCATTCTAGAGATGTAAGTTGGGGAATTGAAAGAGGTGGATTTATGTGGGCACCAGATTGTGTATTTAAAAACGGAACGTATTATTTTTATTTTCCACATAAAAACAAAAAAGGAGTTTGGGAAATTGGTGTAGCAACTAGTAAAAAACCAGCATCAGATTTTAAATTGCAAGGTTATGTAAAAGGGTTGAATACGTTTTGTGATCCAAGTGTTTTTATAGATGATGATGGACAAGCCTCTATTTATGCAGTTGTAAATGCAAAACCTTTTGCAGCAAAACTAAAAGAAAACATGATGGAGATTGAAGGAGAAATGACTGAGCAAATTGGTGCTACAGGTCATAGAGAAGGTCCTTTTGTCATCAAAAGAAAAGGGATGTACTATTTAATATATCCAGATCATTTTCCAAAAACCAATAAAATGGGATACGCAATGAGTACAAATCCATTGGGTCCTTGGAAATTTAAAGGCGTGTTTTTAGATAATACAGATGTTATTACCATGCATGGTTCTTTAGTAGAATTTAAAGACCAATGGTATGTGTTTTATCACAATGGAAATTTATCAGGAAGTATAGGCACAAATAGATCAATATGTTTTGATCCTGTTTATTTTAATGATGATGGCACCATTCAAATGGTAAAACAAAGTTTAGGAGTACAATTGCCAACTTTTCATAAAGACATCAACTTTAATGAAATGTTTGGAACATTGGAACTTGGAGATTATAACCAAGCAAATTTGGATAAAAAAGCGATTCGAAATAATGCTATCTCTTCTATTCAAATTCCTAAAGGATATGTGATTACTTGTTTTGAAAAAGATGATTTTAAAGGAAAATCTTGGATCTTTGAAGAAGATAGGATTGATTTAAATGCAGTTGGTGCTAACAACCAAATTTCTTCTATTAAAGTATCAAAATCTAATATAGAAAACTTAGTAAAGAATCCTTCTTTTGAATTAGCAACACAAAGTTTGGTAAAACATTGGTATAATAAAAGACCTAAACCTTACGAAAGGTATAAAGATGAAACAGCAAAAGGATATTATTCATTAAAATACGATGGTAAAGGAAAACCAAAACCTTTAGCGCAAAAATTAGAGATTGAGCCTAATACTACATATCAAATAAGTATTCAATTAAAAGTAGAAGCCAATACAAAAGGGAAAATTATTTTTGATACCAATGGTCGTTTTGATGAAAATTGCAAGTTTGAGCTAGATGCTACTAACAAATCTGAAGAATGGGTAACTTACAAAGGTGTTTTTAATAGCGGAAAAACTACCAAATTACAATTGCGCTGTATAACTTCAGGTGATTTTAATGGTGTTGGGTATTGGGATAATGTATCGCTTGTAAAAATTAAAGAATAATTTATTATATGAAAGCAAAAATATTTTTAGTCGTTTTATTGCTAGTTTCTTTTATAAAGATTGATGCTCAGAATCGTCGTTCAAACCCAATTGTAAGTCATATGTATACTGCAGATCCTTCTGCACATGTATGGGAAGATGGTCGTTTGTATGTATATCCATCATCAGATGTAGCACCTCCAAAAGGATATAAAACAATGGATGGATATCACGTATTTTCAACAGTTGATATGATTACTTGGAAAGATCATGGAGAAATACTGCATTCCAGTCAAGTACCTTGGGGGCGAAAAGAAGGCGGATTTATGTGGGCACCAGATGCTGCTTATAAAAACGGAACGTATTACTATTATTTTCCACATAGATCTGGTCAAGGTAGAGATACTTGGAAAATTGGTGTAGCTACCAGTAAAAACCCAACTTCTGGTTTCAAAGAGCAAGGTTATATTAAAGGTTTGAAATCGTTGATAGATCCTTGTGTTTTTACAGATGATGATGGTCAGTCTTATTTGTTTATTGGTGGTGAAGGAGATCCTACTGGTTATAAACTGAAAGAAAATATGATGGAGATTGATGGAGAACCTCATTCCATTAAAGGTTTAGAAGGTTTTAGAGAAGGATTGTGGATGTTTAAACGTAAGGGAAAATATTATATTATTTATCCTGATGATTTTCCAAAACGCAATAAAATGCGTTATGCAATAAGTGATAATCCTTATGGTCCTTTTGAATGTAAAGGAGTATTTGTAGACAGTACAGATGTTATTACAATGCACGGTTCTGTTGTAGAATATAAAGACCAATGGTATGTGTTTTATCACAATGGAAATTTATCTGGAGGCATTGCAACCAATCGTTCTATTTGTTTTGACCCTATTTATTTTAATGAAGATGGTACCATAAATATGGTAAAACAAACTTTAGGAGTACAATTGCCAACTTTTCATAAGGAAATTAATTTCAATGAAATGTTTGGAACATTAGATATAGGAGAATACACCAAAGAAGAGATGAAAAAACAAGGAATCGAAACTTGTGATATTTCGTCTATAGAAATTCCAAAAGGATATAGAGTTGAAGGTTTTGCAAAAGATAATTTAAAAGGAAAATCTTGGGAGTTTGAAGAAGATAGAATTGATTTGAATACTGTAGGAGCAAATAACATAATTACATCATTAAAAATTTCTAAATATCAAGTTGAAAATATAGTAGAAAATCCTTCTTTTGAATTGATTACTCAAGGTCAAGTAAAAAACTGGTATAACAGAAATTCTAAAGGATTTTCTCCATTTAAAGACAAAACAGCAAAAGGATATTTTGCGCTTCAATATCAAGGAAAAGGAAAGTCAAAAGGATTATTACAAAAAATAGCATTAAAGCCTAATACCAATTACGAACTAAGTGTAAAGTTAAAAATTACATCAGAAACAAAAGGAAAAGTTGTTTTTGATACCAATGGAAGTTTTGATGAAACCTGCAAGTTTGAGTTAGAAGCAACAAACAAAACAGATGAATGGGTTCAGTATAAAGGGATATTTAATAGTGAAGAAAATAAAAATTTACAATTACGTTGCATAACATCGTCAGATTTTAATGGTGTTTGTTTTTGGGATGATGTTGTTTTAAAAATGAAGTAATACAATTTCTTTAATTTCCATAACAAAAAAAACAATTAGTATGAAAAAAATATTTGTTCTTTTTATAGTCTGTTCGTTTATGCAAAACAATGTGTTTGCACAACTTATTCATATTTCTACTCAAGAGAACTCTTTAATTTTTCAAATCACAAAACATAAAAAAGTAGTCCAATCACATTATGGAAAGTTTTTAAAAAATACTCAGGGTTTAGAAAATATGATTCTCGTGTATAATGAAGCCTATCCTAGTTTTGGAAATGGACAGAATGATGAAGTTGCTTTATTGGTTAATCACGATGATGGATCTATGGCAACCGATTTGTTTTATCTATCTCATCAACAAAAAAAAGATGACAATATACAAACAACTGTCATTCATTTAAAAGATGAAAAAAAAGCTTTTTATGTCGATTTATATTTTGAAGCGTACGCTAATGAAAATGTCATAGAACAATGGGTAACAATTCATCACAATGAAAAGAAAGAAGTCAATTTATCTCAGTTTGCTTCTTCAGCCATTGGATTTAAAGCAACCAATTATTATTTATCACACTTTTATGGAAGTCATTCTAAAGAAATGATGTTGTCTGAAGAGCGTTTAACCAATGGAATTAAAATCTTAGAAACCAAAAGAGGCGTAAGAACTACAGAATACGAAAATCCTTCTTTTATGTTATCACTAGATGCTTTAGCTCAAGAAAATTCTGGTGAAGTTATTGCAGGAGCTTTAGCTTGGTCTGGAAATTTTAGATTTTCTTTTCAAGTAGATGATAAAGCTAGATGTCAAATAATTTCGGGAATCAATCCTTTTGCATCTACTTATTATCTTCCTTCTGGGGAACAATTTGAAACGCCTAAAATGATTTTAACCTATAGTGATAAAGGGAAAAACAAAGCTTCCATAAATTTACATCGTTGGGCTAAAAAATACAATTTAAGAGCAGGTAATGAACTAAGACCAATTGTTTTAAATAGTTGGGAAGGCGCATATTTTAAGTTTGATGCAGTCAAGTTAAAAAGTATGATGGATGGCGCTGCAGAAATGGGTGTTGAGGTTTTTGTGTTAGATGATGGATGGTTTGGAAACAAATATCCAAGAAATAATGCAAAAGCTGGTTTGGGAGATTGGCAAGTAAATCAAAAAAAATTACCAAAAGGCTTAGATGATTTAATTGATTATACAACATCTAAAGGAATGCGTTTTGGAATTTGGGTAGAACCAGAAATGGTAAATCCTAAAAGTGAGTTGGCTAAAAAACATCCTGAATGGATTTTACAGAGGCAGAATAATCGTAAAAAATTGTTAGAACGCAATCAATTATTACTGGATTTATCAAACCCTAAAGTTCAAGATTTTGTTTTTAATGTGGTAGATAATCTACTAAAAAAACATCCAAAAATTGCCTATGTAAAATGGGATGCAAATAGGCATATACAGAATTTTGGTTCTACCTATTTATCAGCAAAAAAACAATCACACTTATTTATAAACGATACGCGTGGTTTAGAAAATGTTTTAAAACGTTTAGAAAAAAAATATGCATCAACTATTTTTCAAGCTTGTGCTTCTGGTGGTGGACGTGTAGATTTTGGATCTATGAAACACACACACGAGTTTTGGGCAAGTGATGATACCGATCCTTATGAGCGTTTATTTATTCAATGGGGAACCAATCATATTTATCCGCCAATAGCAACAGCTGCACATGTTACCAAATCACCTAATCATCAAACCAAAAGAGAAACCTCTTTAAAGTTTCGATTCGATGTTGCTATGGCAGGTCGTTTAGGAATGGAATTACGTCCAGATAATTTAGATGAAGAAGAAGTGGAATTTGCAAAAAAAGCAATTGCCTTGTACAAAGATATTCGACCAATTGTTCAATTTGGAGATTTGTATCGTTTATTGTCTCCTTATGATGATGATGGTTATGCAGCAATCAATTATGTTTCTCGAACTAAAAAAGACGCTTTGTTAATGGTGTATAGTCATACACACCACAGAAGATATGAAAGAAACTTTGTGAAGATGCAAGGTTTAGATCCAACTTTAGTTTACAAGGTGGAAGAAATAAATAAGGATAGTAAGAAATCGCATATTAGTTTTAACAATCAATTGGTATCAGGAGAAGTATTAATGAATAGAGGAATTTGGATCAATTTAAGAAAACCTTTACAAAGCGCTATTTTTAAAATAACGGAAACCAAACCAAATTAAATTTAGAAGATGAAAAAAATAAAAACCTTATTAGGATGGATATTTTTAATGAGTACCACATTAATCATCGCTCAAAAAAAAGATAGTAAACCTAATATTCTTTTCATTTTAGCCGATGATTTAGGATATGCAGATTTGAGTGCAACTGGAAGTACATTTTATGAAACGCCCAATATTGATAAAATTGTAAACGAAGGAACCGTATTTACAAAAGGTTATGCAAATAGCCGAGTTTGTAGCCCATCAAGAGCAAGTATTATGTCTGGAAAATTTACTGCAAGGCACGATATTACAGTACATATTGGCTCGCCTTCTGGAGAAGCATGGAGAAAGCGAAAAAGATTCACCAAATTATTGCCTGCAGATTACACACATCAATTACCTGCTAATTATACGACTATGCCAGAGGCTTTAAGAGCAGCTGGATACAAAACATTTTTTGCGGGAAAGTGGCATTTAGGTGAAAAAGGCTCATGGCCAGAAGATCATGGGTTTGATGTTAATGCTGGAGGTTATACAAAAGGAGGTCCACAAGGTGGCTATTTCTCGCCATTTAGGAATCCAAAATTAGAAGATAAAGAAGATGGAGAAAATTTATCACTTCGTTTAGCAAAAGAAACGGTAAAATTTATAAAAAAAAACGATCCAAAGAAAACAGGAAAACCATTTTTTGCCTATTTATCATTTTATGCTGTGCATTCTCCAATTCAAACAACACAAGCAAAGTGGAAGAAATATAGAGATAAAGCAGCAGCCCAAGGAATCGCTAAAAAAGGATATGCTATGGGGAAAAACTTGCCAATTCGCCAAGTGCAAGACAATCCTATTTATGCAGGTTTAGTAGAACAAATGGATGATGCTGTTGGTGAAGTTCTTGCGGGTTTAAAAGCACAAGGACTAGATAAAAATACTATAATTGTATTTACATCAGACAATGGTGGAGTAGCTTCTGGCGATAATTTTTCAACAAGTAATAAACCTTTAAGAGCAGGAAAAGGCTACCAGTTTGAAGGCGGTATTAGAGAACCTTATATTATTAAAGTTCCTGGACTTTCTAAAAAAGGTGATAAAATAGATTTCCCAGTAACAGGAGCGGATTTTTATCCAACATTTTTAGAGTTTGCTGGTGCAAAAATGTTACCAGAAGAACATAATGATGGTGTTAGTTTATTGCCTTTATTTAAAGGAAAAACTATTAAAGAGCGTGCACTTATATGGCATTTCCCACATTATGGAAATCAAGGTGGAGAACCATCATCAATTATTCGTAGAGGTAATTGGAAGTTGATTCACTATTATGAAGATGGTAGAAAAGAATTGTACAATTTAGAAAAAGACATCAGTGAAACAACGAATTTGTCTGCAAAATACCCTAAAAAAGTAGCACAATTAAATAAGGAATTATTTGATTACTTAACCGAAGTTAAAGCAAAATTTCCTTTAGCAGATCCAAATTATTCAGAGATAAAAGCAAAGGCTTTTTTGAATAAAATGGAGAATAAAAAAATGCCTTCTTTAGAAAGAAAAAGAAAGCAAATGTTGTCTAAAGATTTTCAACCCAATGAAAGTTGGTGGGGAAGTATGATTACTAAAGATTAAATAGAAAATAAAGTTTTATGAAAAAAAGCTTATATATATTACTTCTGTTTGTTTGTGCAACGCAAGCACAAGATAAAAAAGTTGTAAAAAAGAAAAAAAATGTCAGTTTTGAATATCGTTTTCCAAGTAATTTAAAACAAACACCAGATTCTGAAGTACGATTAAATCAATGGTATAAAGATGCCAAGTTTGGAGCTTTCATTCATTTTGGTGTCTATTCTACACTTGCTGGAGCATATAAAGATAATATTCCAAAGGCGCGTTATGCAGAGTGGATTGAAGTAAATGCAAGAATGTCTGTAGATGAGTATCATGAGGTAGCTAAAGCCTTCAATCCATCGAGTTTTAATGCAAACGAATGGGCAAAAACCTTTAAAGATGCTGGAATGAAATATGTAGTGATTACCTCTAAACACCATGATGGTTTTGCTTTGTTTAATTCAAATGTTAGTGATTTTAATATTGTAGACTATACACCATTTAAACGTGATATTATTAAGGAATTAAGTGAGGCTTGTCATCGTTACGGATTAAAGTTTGGTGTTTATTATTCTCATGCCCAAGATTGGGATAATCCAAATGCACCTTATCTTAACCCAAGAAGAACCAGGAGAGAGCGATTGCATCCTAATATTTCTGCTGATTTTAAGCCAGATTTTGATACTTATATTAAGGAGAAAAGTCTCCCACAAGTAGAAGAATTAATGAAGAATTATGAAATAGATTTAATATGGTTTGATACTCCAGCAAAAATGACTTTTAAACGTGCAAAGTTGTTTGTTGATGTAGTTAGAAAGTATCGTCCTAATTGTTTAATCAATTCAAGAATTATTCAAGGAGGAAAAGCGAAAGTATTGCAAGAAAATTTAGAGCTATTCGATTATGTTTCAATAGCAGATAAAGAAGTTCCAACCCAAAAACTTCCTCTTTATGTTGAATCTCCAGACTCCGTAAGTTCATCTTTTGGTTTTAAAAATGAAGGAAATGTATACTATCATGATGAAAAAGAAATGCTAGAGCGTTTAGTGCATACTGTTTGTACTGGTGGTAATTACTTATTAAACAATGGTCCAATGGGAAATGGTAAATTAGATCCTGAAGCAGTGAGATTGTATGGTATTATTGGTGAGTGGATGAAAGTTAATGGAGAGTCTATTCATAATACGCGTCCAAATCCTTTTGATGCAAGACCAGAATGGGGAGATATTAGCACTAATAAAAAAGGAGATGTACTATATCTCCATATTCTCAATAAACCAGCATCAAGTAAAATGGTGTTAGATAATATTTCAGCTAAAGTAAATGCTATAAGTTATTTAGCAAATGGAGTTTCTATTCCATTTGAGCAAGACCAGAATAGTTTACATATTTCTCTATCTAAACAAACAGAAAAGAATTTAGATATTGTGGTAAAAGTAACTTTAAATAAACCTTTATAGTAATAAAGATGTTTAAGGATAAAATAATAAAAATCATTAATTCAATTTAATAATGAAAATCAAGTCAATAATATTCGTTTTAGTTCTTTTTATTTTGCCATTGTCGGTACAAGGGTTTTCAGGCGATTATAATGTCTTGTCGCCAGATGGAAACTTAGCATTAAAAATTTTTTTAAAAAATAATAAAATCCATTATGAAATAGATTGGTTTGGTAAAAAAATGATAAAAACGTCTACATTAGATTATTTTGAAGATGATGATGTAGTTGTAGAAAGGCACAAATTATCTAATGTAGATAAACATTGGGAAACTGTTTGGGGACAGCAAAAAAAAATTAGAAATCACTATCAAGAATTAGAGCTTTCTATTGCTTCAAACAATACAAAATCTAGATTTTTAGCAAGAGTTTATAATGATGGAATTGCGTTTCGTTTTATTTTGGATAGTTCAAATAAACCTAAAAATATTTTATGGGAATGTTCCTACATCACCAAAGAAAACAGTAAATTCTATTTACCCAATGGTGAAAAAGAACCTTTAGGACCTATAACAATTGAAGCGTTATATTCCGAACAGATAAAACCAGGAAAAAGAGGTAAGAAAAAACACTTACATATTCCTTTAGTTGTAGAGACTCCAGAGCATTTGTATATGGCAATTTTCGAATCTGATTTGTACGCTGCAAAAGGGTTTCAAACAATGAAGATTGAAGCTGATGTAAAAAGAAATGCGATAGTATCAAAAAATAAAGCGATTACAACAGAAACAGAACTTAAATCGCCTTGGCGTGTTATTTTATTGGGTAAAACAATAGGAGATTTTATTGTAAATAATGTTGCAATAAATTTGGCAACACCTAATATATTAGAAAATTCTGATTGGGTGAAACCTGGTAAATCTCTTTGGGACTGGAGAGTGCATGGTTACAGAGCAAAAGACGGATTTACGTATGGTATTAATAACGAAAGTTATTATCGTTTTATAGACTTTGCTGCTGCAAATAATATTGAATATTTTTTGATCGATGATGCTTGGTATACAGATGTAAATCTTGGAAGCATAGAAATGTCTGAAAAATTAGATTTAGAAAAAGTGATAGCTTATGCCAATAAGAAAGACGTTGATATATTTTTGTATTATGATAGAAGAAAAGGAAGCTATGGAGATGAAAAACTATTTGAATATTATAAATCATTAGGTGTAAAAGGAATAAAATATGGTTTTATGGGTAATAAAGCTGATTTTACAAGAGATGCTATTCAATTAAGTGCAGAAAGCAATTTACTAATAGATTTTCACGATGGTCCTGTTCCTTTAGCAGGAATAACAAGAACGTTTCCTAATGCAATTACAAGAGAATATTGCCATGCTCAGCAAGATTCTAAAAAAGCATTTACGCCCAAAACCTTTGTAAGAATGGCATTGATAAATGCAATACAAGGTCCTTTAGATATGAATAATGGAATTTTTGATATTTCTGGTGTTAATGCAAAAGAAAGGCAAAAAGGACCAAGAAAACCAAACTCATTGCATACTACAGTAACTGCAGAAGCTGCAAGAACGCTTATTATTTTTAGTGGTTTAGTTTGTCTTCCAGACGCACCAGAAGCGTATGATGCTAAACAAGATTTGTTTGAATTCATTAAAAAAATGCCTGTTGGTAAATGGGATGAAAGTAAAGTTTTACATGCCAAAATAGATGGATATTTATCTACAGCTAGAAGGTCTGGAGAAGAATGGTTTATAGGTTCTGTGCATGTAAATGGTGGAGTTTTAGAGATTCCTTTAGGTTTTTTAGAAGAAGATAAGATTTATGAAATTACCTTTTATGAAGATACAAAACAGACAAATAGCAAAACAAATCCTGAAGCTTACCAAGTACGAACAGCATCTATAAAAAAAGGTGCTATTATAAAAGCAAAAATGGTAGCTGGTGGAGGACATTGTATGTGGATTAAACCAAAAAATTGATAAGAAATAGATTCAAATATGTATAAGAAATCACTTAAAAGAGTAAATTTAATAACTATAATGTTTTTGTTTTTGACTACAATTATTTGGGGTCAAAAACAATCGTATACGTTGAGTTATACAACTCCTGCAAGTGATTATTTACCCAAAAATCCAAAAAAAAGAGGCATTAAATCTAGCTTTATGCAAGAAGCATTGCCTCTAGGAAATGGACGTTTGGGAGCTATGTTTACAGGAGGTATTCGTCAAGAACATGTAATGATAAATGACATTACCTTGTGGATGAACACCAATCGTGGTTTAGATGCAGTTGCGCAATCTGGTTCAAGAAAAGAGGCATATAAAAATTTCGAAAAAGTAAGAGAGGCATACAGACAAGGTAAATATGGTACTTCAGAAAATAGTATGGAATCGCTATCTACAAAGCATCTAAGTAGCACCAAGCCTTTAGGAAATTATGCACCTTTTTCAGATTTATATATTTTAACAGAACATGATAGTACTTTAGTAAGCAATTATTCTAGAGCTTTAGATGCTCAATCAGGAATTGGAACTGTAAGCTACAATATTGGTGAAGGACATTTTACTCGAGAATATTTTTGTAGTCATCCAAATGATTTAGTTGCTGTAAGATATACAGCTCAAAATGCTAAAATAAACATTGAAATTAAAACAACCACTAAACATAAAATTAATAAGGTTACATCTACAGGGAATTTGATTATTTTAAAAGGTGAAGCATCAATGATACAAGACAATGTCAGGTTTCAACAATTGATTTATATTGATGCAGGAAAAGGAAAAGTAGTAGCTAAAAATGATAGTTCTATAAAAGTAACAGATGCTACAGATGTCAAAATATATCTAACTGCATATTCAGATTATTTACCTGTTTATCCAACTTTTAAAGGAAGAGATTATAAGTCAGATGTTAAAAACACAATGGATGCTGCTATTAAAATTGGTTATCCACAGTTAAAAGAAAAACATACAAAAGATGTTTCCAGTTTAATGAATCGTTGCCAACTAGAGTTAGATTATAAACCATCTGGTTTAACTACTGATGCATTGGTAAAAAACGGAGCAAGTATAGAATTAGAAAATTTGTATTTTAATTATTCTCGTTATTTACAATTAAGTTGTTCTAGAACAGCACCTGTACCATCAAATTTACAAGGATTATGGAATGGATATTTAAAACCTATTTGGAATTCAGATTATCATAATGACATCAATGTCGCAATGAATTTCTGGATGGTAGAAACTGCAAATCTCCCAGATTCTTTTACACCTTATGTAGAATGGTTAAAAATATTATCTGAGTCAGGAAAAAACGTAGCTAAAGAAACTTTTGGTATTAACAAAGGTTGGAGTGCAGGTCTTAATGGAAATGTATTTGGTTTTACAGCTCCTAATGTTCACGGAAGACGTATGCAACAATCTGGAGCTTGGTTATGTCAAAACCTTTTTGAACATTATGCGTTTAATCAAGATAAAAAGTACCTGGAAGAAATTTATCCTATTTTAAAAGGTGCTGCAGAATTTTATATGGAATTTCTTGCTCCTTGGAAAGATGGGACACTTGTGGTCTATCCAACTTGGTCTCCAGAAAATACATATTTGTCAAAAGAATTTGGAAAATTAAACAAACAAACTTATGGAGCTTCCTATGACCAACAGTTAGTCTTAAACTTATTTACAGATTGTATTGAAGCATCAATAGTTTTAGATAAGGATGTAACATTCAGAAAATCTTTACAAGAAATGATACCTAAACTCTGTCCTCAAAAAATTGGTCAATATGGTCAATTACAAGAATGGCCAGAAGATTGGGATAGTCCTACAGATCAACATCGTCATATTTCACATTTAATAGCTTTGCATCCAGGTCGTGATTTTTCACCTTTAACCACCAAAGAAATTGCTGATGCAGCTTTAGTTACGATTAAACATAGAGGAGATGTTTCCACAGGATGGAGCACTGCTTGGAAAACAAATTTTTGGGCAAGATTACACAATGGCGATAAAGCGCATCAATTTTATCAATTTTTAACTTCAAAACGTGCTTATGCAAATCTTTTTGATTTTCACCCACCTTTTCAAATTGATGGAAATTTTGGTGGAACTGCAGGCGTTTGCGAAATGTTATTGCAAAGTCATTTAAGAAGTATTGATAATGATGCTAATAAAATTGAAAAAGCAGCATTTATAGCTTATAAAAAAGATAAAGAAAATACGAATTATTTTGTACCTGTTTCTCCAAGTGAAGAGTTGGTTCATGCACCTTATATTATTCATTTGCTACCAGCATTACCAGATGCTTGGGCTAATGGAAGTGTAAAAGGACTTAGAGCTCGTGGTGGTTTTAAAGTTGATATAGTTTGGGAAAAAGGAAAGTTAGAACAGGCAACAATTCATGCAATAAATGGTGGAGACTTTAGAATTTATTCAAAAGGAACTCTTTATAAAGTAATTTCTTTAAAAAAAGGAGAACTTATGGTTTGGAAACATAACAATTAATAAAAATATATATGCAAAAAGTAAAATTAACAATTTTTCTTCTATTTATAACCTCAATGGTTATTGCTCAAACAAAAAGCAATGATTGGCCTGTATTAAAAACGTACGACCAAGAGCATATTCAGAAAATAAAAATGCCTGTTGGTGGTTTCGGAACAGGAACAGTATCGCTAAAAGGAAATGGAGCTATACAAGATTGGGAAATTATGAATAGGCCTGCTAAAGGATTTAATCCAGCATTGTTCAAAGGACCTCCAGTAAAACGTGCCCCGTTTTTTGCACTATATGTAAAAGAAAATCATAAAAAAGGACAAGCTGTTTTACTTGAAGGACCACTAGCAAATTATGACTATGAAGGGAATTTAGGAGCAGTTGGCTCGAATCATGGATTGCCTCGTTTTGATCAAGCCACCTTCCAAACAGCTTATCCATTTGGACAGGTAAGTCTAAAAGATAATACATTGCCAGTGGAAGTCACAGTGGGTGCCTTTAATCCGTTAATTCCAGGTAATTTAGATGATAGCAGCATACCAACAGCAATTATCAATTATTCAATTAAAAATATTTCAAACCAACCTATTACCATAGCTGTTGCAGGTACCATTCAGAATTTTATTGGTTTTGATGGAAGGAAGGGAAAAGCTATAAATAATAAGAACAGTTATAAAGAAACAGATAATATAAAAGGTGTCCATTATACTACAAATGGTGTTGATAAAACTACTGAGCAATGGGGGACTTTTAGTCTGGCAACAACAAGTAAAGGAGATATTTCACACCGTACGAATTGGTCAAAAGTAAAATGGGGAGATTCAACACTTGATTTTTGGGATGATTTTACAGATAATGGAATTTTAGAAGATAGACCACCATTTGGTGCAGATGCACCAATGGGATCACTTGCAGTAAAAAAAATACTAAATCCAGATGAAACAAAAGATATTAAATTTCTAGTAACTTGGCATTTTCCAAATCGTCCAGCATGGAGAAATACAAAAACTATTGTAGGGAATTATTATGCGACCAAATATAAAGATTCTTGGGATGTACTAGAACAAACGGTTCCAAAATTATCGGTATTAGAAAACAAAACAAAAGAATTTGTGAATGCTTTTATTAGCAGTGATATACCAGAAATTATAAAAGAATCAGCATTATTTAACTTAGCCCATTTACGCACACAATTGGCATTTAGAACTAAAGAAGGTTTTATGTTAGGTTATGAAGGTACAGGACCAAATGTTGGCAGAGGTATTGGTTCCTGCACACATGTATGGAATTATGAACAAACAACACCCTTTTTATTTGGAGAGTTATCTAAAACTATGAGAGTTACTGAATTTGGTTATGCTACAGATGATAATGGATTAATGAGTTTTAGAATTCAATTACCACTAAAAACTGATGCTCAAAAATTTGGTTCAGCCGCTGCAGATGGGCAAATGGGAGCAATTATGAAATTTTATAGAGAATGGCAATTGTCTGGAGATGATGCCTTTTTAAAAGTACATTGGCCAAAGGTGAAAAAAGCATTAGAGTTTTGTTGGATACCTGGAGGTTGGGATGCTAATAAAGACGGTGTTATGGAAGGAGCTCAACACAATACGATGGATGTAGAATATTTTGGTCCCAATCCACAAATGGGGTTTTGGTATTTAGGAGCCTTAAGAACTATGGAAGAAATGGCAACTTATTTAGGCGAAAATAAATTGGCTAAAACATGCCGTTTATTATTTAATAAGGGTTCGAAATATTTAGATGAACAGCTTTTTAATGGAGAGTATTATGAGCAAGAGATAATTCCACCTATGCTATCCGAAAATATAGCTGAAGGTCTAATGAAGGGTTTGGGGGCTAAAGATCTAACTACACCTGATTATCAATTAGGAGAAGGGGTTTTGATAGATCAACTAATAGGACAAGTAATGGCACATGTTTTAGATATTGGTTATTTAACTAAACAAGAAAATATAGTAAAAACCAATAACGCCATTATAAAATATAACTATAGAAAAAGTATGCTAAAGCATCCTAATTTTATGCGTTCTTATGCTTTAGGAAACGAATCTGCATTGGTAATGGCAGGGTATCCGAATGAACGCCCAAAAAAACCTTTCCCCTATTTTACGGAAGTAATGACAGGTTTTGAATATGCAGCAGCTGTTGAAATGTTGTATGAAAATCAAAATGAGATTGGACTTAAAACAATTCAAGATGTAAGAGATCGTTACGATGGTAAAAAAAGAAACCCATTTAATGAAGCCGAGTTTGGAAATCATTATGCCAGAAGTATGATGGCTTGGGCAGGTGTTTTGGCAACAACAGGTTTTCATTATTCTGCAGTAGAAAAATCGATCACATTTACATCTAAATCAGGAACTTATTTTTGGAGTAATGGTTATAGTTATGGAACTTGTTTAGTAAAAGATAAAGAAGCAGAACTTACAGTAATTTCAGGATCTTTAGAGTTGAATCGTTTCACTTTAAAAGGCTCAGGAACAAAAAAACTAAAAGGGATAAAGATGTTTTCAAACGAAAAGTTAAACATTAAATTATAAGATTTATGAAGATAACATCAAAATTAATAAGCTCCTTCATCTTGTTGTTTTTAATGATTGGTATAGTACAAGCTCAAACCAAAAATAATGATTGGCCAGTTCTAAAAACCTACGATCAAAATCATCTAGATAGAATAGCAATGCCAATTGGTGGAATTGGAACAGGAACTATTTCACTTACAGGACGTGGAGCATTAGAAGATTGGGAAATTATGAGTCGACCAGCAAAAGGATATAATCCTATATACGCAGGTGTAGCAGTTATAAATCGTGCGCCATTTTTTTCAATTTATATTAAGGAAGACCAAAAAGAAGCACAAGCATTACTTTTAGAAGGTCCAGTACCCGTTAAATACGATGAAGGTTATTATGGATCAAAAGCGCCAAATCACGGATTACCTCGTTTTGATAAAGCTAGTTTTAAAACAGCTTATCCTTTTGGACAAGTTTTATTGAGTGATTCTAAAGTTCCTGTAGAAGTAACTGTAGGTGCATTTAATCCTTTAATTCCAGGGAACATAGAAGATAGTAGTCTGCCAATGGCAGTATTGAGTTATAAAGTGAAGAATACAAGTAGCAAAGCTATTACAATTTCTATTGCTGGTAATATCCCCAATTTTATAGGTTTCGATGGAAAAGAAGGAAAAGCTTATAAAAACATAAATACGTATAAAGTTGAAAAGGGTTTCAAAGGAATACAGTTTACAGCAAATGAAAAAATTGACAAAGAGAGTGCACAATGGGGTTCTTTTAGTTTAGCTACAAATAGTGATGCTGAAGTATCTTATAGAACTGCATGGAGAAAAGGAGATTGGGGAAATAGCACTCTAGAATTTTGGGATGATTATACAGATGATGGATTGTTAGAAGAAAGAGTTTCTGTACAGAAAAATAATATGGGTTCTTTAGCTGTAAAAACAACTTTAGCCCCAAATGAAGAAAAAGAGATTCTTTTTTTTATTACTTGGAATTTTCCAAACCGTTTAGGATTTCAAAAAAAAGCGAATGTAGGTAACTATTATGCTACTCAATATAAAGACTCTTGGGAAGTGGCTCAACAGTATATTGCTAGAATACCTGAGTTAGAAAATCAAACCAAAACATTTGTGAATGCTTTTATCCAAAGTGATTTTCCAGAAATAGTAAAAGAAGCTGCTTTGTTCAATTTGGCACACTTTAGAACTCAATTGGCATTTAAAACCAAATCTGGTTATTATTTAGGTTGGGAAGGTAATAAAGACAATGAAGGAAGTGGCTCTGGAATGTGTACTCATGTTTGGAATTATGAACAAACAATTCCGTTTTTATTTGGTGATGTTGCTCAAAATATGCGTGAAGTAGAATTTGGATATGGAACAGATGAAAAAGGATTAATGTCCTATAGAATTCATTTACCTATAGCTACAAAATCAACCAGTTTTGGGTTGGCTGCTGCTGATGGACAAATGGGTAGTATTATGAAATATTATCGTGAATGGCAACTTTCTGGTGATGATGAATTCTTAAAAAAGAATTGGAAAAATGTTAAAAAAGCACTAGAATTTTGTTGGATTAAAAACGGTTGGGATGCTAATAAAGATGGTGTTATGGAAGGTAGTCAACACAATACTATGGATGTAGAATATTATGGGCCAAATCCACAAATGGGTTTATGGTACTTAGGTGCTTTGCGTGCAACTGAAGAAATGGCAAAATATTTAGGCGAAAAAAAGTTTGCGAATACCTGCAAAGCTCTGTATAAAAATGGTTCTAGTTGGATGGATAAAAACTTATTCAATGGTGAATATTATGTGCAAAAGATAGTACCTCCTATGCATTTAGATAGCATTGCAAAAGGTTTAATTCGTGTAAAAAGAAGATTAGTTGCAGATGATCCTCAGTATCAATTAGGAGAAGGTGTTCTTATAGATCAATTAGTAGGCCAAGTTATGGCTCATATTTTAGATTTAGGATATTTGGTAAATAAAGAAAACATCAAAAAAACTAATAATGCAATTCTTAAATACAATTACCGAGATAATTTAATGAAGCATCCAAATTTTATGAGATCGTATGCTTATGGAGATGAATCTGCTTTGTTAATGGCTGCATATCCTAATAAAAGACCCAAACAGCCATTTCCTTATTTTACAGAGGTAATGACAGGTTTTGAGCATACTGCAGCAGTAGGAATGTTATACGAAGGTCAAGAAAAAGAAGGATTAAAAACCATTCAAGATATTCGAAATCGGTATGATGGTAAAAAAAGAAATCCGTTTAATGAAGCTGAATATGGACATCATTATGCAAGAAGTATGATGGCTTGGGCAGGCGTTTTGGCGACTACAGGGTTTCATTATTCTGCAGTAAAAAAATCTATGCGTTTCACTTCTAAACCAGGAATTTATTTTTGGAGTAATGGTTATAGCTGGGGTACTTGTGAAGTAAGAAATAAAGAAGCATCGCTGACAGTTCTTTCGGGTAAACTAGAGTTAAAAAGTTTTTCATTAGAAGGTGTGGGTACAAAAAAAATGAAAAATAAAATGATAACCAGTACTAAACCTTTAAAGATAAAACTATGATAAAAAGATTATTTTTACTAGCAACAATACTTTTATCAAGTTTTTATGTTTTTGGTCAAAAAAAAACCAATTATAAACCCAACGTTATCATTCTTTTTGCTGATGATTTAGGGTATGGAGATTTAAGTTGTTATGGCGCGCAAGATGTGCAAACACCTAACATTGACGCGTTGGCTAAGGAAGGGATGAGGTTTACAGACTTTCAAGTACCATCATCTGTTTGTAGTCCTTCGCGTGCAGCATTGTTAACTGGTCGTTATCCTATGAGAAATGGATTTCCAGTAGCACAACACGAGGGTGAAAAACACAAAAAATACGGTCTACATCCTGATGAAATTACCATTGCTGATGTACTTTTAAAACAAAAATATGCTACTATGGCAATTGGTAAATGGCATTTAGGATTTAAAAAAGGGATGCAGCCAATAGACAATGGTTTTCAGTACTTTTATGGTTTACAATCCAATTGGGTAAAGAACAAATCGCAATTAAAACAACTTTATAACAATAGAGAAATTGTTCAGAAAAATGTTCCTTATGAATCACTTATTAAAAACTATACCCAAAAAGCTATTGATTTTATAGAAACCAATAAAGAAAATCCGTTTTTTCTTTTTTTAGCTTATAATTCAGTTCACTCACCAATTATTGTAAATAAAGAATTTATTGGGACTTCCAAAGGGAGTCTATATGGAGATTATGTGCAAGAATTAGATCATTTTGTGGGTAAACTAACATATGTTCTTACAGAAAATAAATTAGAGGAAAACACTATTGTAATTTTCTTGTCAGACAACGGTCCAGCTATTTGTAATTTTGGTGGTTCAGCAGGTTCTTTGAATGGAGGGAAATACACAACTATGGAAGGTGGTTTCCGAATTCCTGCGATAATCAAGTGGAAAGGAAAATTTACTAAAGGAGAAAACAATATTTCTTTATCATCTATGGATTTGTTGCCAACTATAGCAAACTTAATAGAAGCAGAAACCCCAACAGATAGAGTGATAGATGGAAAAGATATCACTTCTATTTTAACATCAGGAAAAGGAAAATCGCCCCATAAGTTTCTATATTATTACAACGGAGCAAACCTACAAGCCGTAAGAAAAGGTAAATGGAAATTACATCTACCTAGAACATTAAAAGATCAACCTTTTTGGTCTAAAAAAATGATGGAAAAACCTTTTAAAGGTAGAAATCTTAAAAATATTTCTTGTAAAGGTTTAGAGGTATTAACACGACCTCTTTTATTTAATTTGGATATAGATATGGGAGAGTTAACAGATATTTCAAAAAAGCATCCAAAGGTAGTAAAAGAGTTACTACTTGAGGCCGTAAGAATTCGAGTAGAATTAGGCGATGTAAATAATGTTGGCACAGATCAAAGAGTTCCTCCTTTTAAAGATATTCAAGTTAAAAATTTTGAAAATTAAAAAAATGAATTATAAAATGTTTTGCGGTCTTCCTAAAATAATCAATCGTTTTACAGTTGTTTTTATCCTATTAGGGTCTTTAAAAATAGCTTCGCAAGATTTACCTAACATCGTTTTAATTAATGCCGATGATTTGGGTTATGGAGATTTGGGTTGTTATGGAGCTACCAAAGTAAAAACACCAAATATTGATAGATTAGCAGAAGAAGGACGAAAGTTTACAGATGCACATTCAGCTTCAGCCGTTTGTACCCCATCAAGATATGCTTTACTTACAGGGCAATATCCTATAAGGGCAAATAATGGAAACGGAATTTGGGGGCCAGCACCCATAACTTCTGAGTTACTTATTGATACAGAACAAGTAACAATTGCAGATATTTTAAAGAACAAAGACTATTCAACAGCAGCGCTTGGTAAGTGGCATTTAGGTTTTGGAACTGGTAAAAACGATTGGAAAAAACCTTTGAGTCCTGGACCAAACGATTTAGGTTTTGATTACTATTACGGAATTCCTATAGTGAATAGTGCGCCGCCTTATGTATATGTAGAAAACACAAGCATTGTAGGAGCAGATCCTAACGACCCTTTAGTATATATAGGAAAAGGAAAACCAAAGGAAGTTACACCAATTACACCAATTCCTAAAGAAGCATCTCAACGAACTACAAATAGGTTTAAAGGTGCAGTAACAGCTCATAAATTGTATAATGATTATACAGTAGGAACCGTATTAGCTAAAAAAGCAGTGAATTGGATAACTGATAAAACTACGAAAAACAAAAAGGATCCGTTCTTTTTATACATGGCAACCACACATATCCATCATCCATTTACACCAGGTAAAAATTTTCAAGGAAAAAGTGATGCCGAATTGTATGGAGATTTTATTCAAGAATTAGATTGGATGGTTGGTGAGATATTATCAACCATAGAAAAACAAGGTGTAAGTAACAATACATTAGTAATATTTACTAGTGATAACGGAGCCATGTTGAATTTAGGAGGACGTAATGCTGTAAAAGCAGGACATAAAATAAATGGCTATTTACTAGGTTTTAAGTTTGGCATTTGGGAAGGTGGTCATCGTATTCCATTTATTGCGAAATGGCCAGGAAAAATTAAACCAGGAACTATATCTAATCAATTAATTAGTAATGTAGATATGTTGGCTACGTTTAAGGCAATTGCTGACCAAAATTCGAATGAATTAGAGGATACTGATAGTGTTAATATTTTGCCAGCTTTGGTTGATAATCCTAAAGAATCTATTAGAAAAGAATTGATTTTAGCGCCAAGAAAAGAAGGCCATTTATCTCTTAGAAAGGGAAAATGGATGTATATTCCTGCTCAAGGAAGTGGAGGCTTTAAAGGATTTAAATCTAATCATCATGCTTGGGGAGGCGCTCCAGCAACAGCTTTTGTAGGTAGTGAAAATAGTGATATTGAAAATGGAAAAATAAAAGATGACGCACCTTTAGCACAATTATATAATTTAGAGGATGATACAAATCAAACTACAAACGTGTATAATAAGTATCCGAAAGTTGTAAAAGAAATGGAAATGGTTATAAATACATACAGACAAAAAAAAGATTAATTCTATTACAAAGTGAACATAAAAAAATATAAAAAAATATTCGATTTTAATAAATCAAATTGCTATAAATGGACAACATATATTTTGCTTTTATTCATAGGTTTAGGCAACTCTTATGCTCAAAAAAATGAATTATTTTCACCAGACAAAACAAAACATTTTATTGTAGAATTGAAAAACGATTCGGTTAGTTACTCTTTTTTTGAGAAAGAAGTTCCAGTAATTAAAAAGTCGTTAATCGGAGTTGAGCTAAATGAAATAAACTGGAAAGATTTATCTATTGTTCAAGTAAAAAAAGATTCTTCGCAAACAAATTGGAAACCATTATGGGGAACACAACTCTTTTTTTAGATGGAAACGATACCACTTGGGAAAAAAATCTAGAACAATACAACAAAGAAACTGTAATTGTGAATACAAATCAAATATTAAAACTGAAAATAGTTCCTGGTGGTGGTGTTTGTTTAAAATTAGAAACCATACAATAAGTTTTAAAATTTTAACGTAAGACTTTTAAAAAAACAATATACAAAATGAAGAGATTACTATTGACATTATTATTAACAAGTTTAGTTACTAATGCAGAATCTATTACTATTAAAGGTTCAATTGAACCAGATTCAACTGTTGTTTTTAAAACCATTGATAAAAAGAAGTTGTCTCTCCATATTTTTAATCCTGAAGGACATCAAATAACGGATCAAGTTCCTGTTATCGTGTTTTTCTTTGGTGGTGGTTGGACGAGTGGAAACCCTAAACAGTTTTATCAACAATCTAGCTATTTTGCAGAAAAAGGGGTTGTGGCCATTTCTGCAGAATATAGGGTTAAAAATAAGCACAATACAACACCTTTTAATGCTGTAGCTGATGCAAAATCAGCAATTAGATGGGTGCGTAAAAACGCAAAAAAGTTGGGGATAAATCCTAATAAAATACTCGCTTCTGGTGGTTCTGCAGGTGGCCATTTAGCAGCTTGTACAGTTATTGTTGAAGGTTATGAAGATGATAACGAAGATTTGTCTGTCAGCTCTAAACCTAATGCTATGATATTGTATAATCCTGTGTTAGATACTACCGAAAAAGGATATGGAATCGCCAAAGTTGGTGAGGATCGTAAAACAGCGATTTCGCCAAATCATCACATCAAAAAAGGAATTGTACCCACTTTAGTTTTTCACGGAAAAGCAGATAAAACAGTTCCTTTTGAAAACGCAGAACGTTTTTATTCTTTAATGAAATCCGTTGGAAATTCTTGTCAGTTGGAATCTTATGAGGGAAAAGGACACGGTTTTTTTAACAGTCCTTTTTTTCGCAAAAAAAAGGCTGATAAAGTAATTTATGATGAATTAATGCACAAAAGCTATGAATTTGTAAAAGCCAGATTTATAAATGAAGAAGTAAAATTATCTAACGTTTTTAATCATCATATGGTTTTACAACGTGAAATGAAAGTGCCAGTTTGGGGAACAACAGTCGCAAATCAAAAAGTTTTGGTATCGTTTGCAGGACAACAAAAATCGACTACAGCAGATAATTATGGTCAGTGGAAAATTGAATTAGACACCTTAAAAACTTCTAAAAAAGGAAGGGATTTATTAGTAAAAGGAAAAAACGAAATTATTATTTCTGATGTTTTGGTAGGTGAAGTTTGGATTTGTTCTGGTCAATCGAATATGCAAATGAAGGTAAGGGCAGTTCCCAAGGTTCAAGCATTGGTATCCAAAGCAAAAAATATTCGAAGTTTTGAAGTAAATAGAACAGTTTCATTAAAAGAAAAAGATGAGGTTGAAGGTATATGGTCTACACAAACCCCAACAAGTGCGGTTTCACTTGCTTTTGCTTATTATTTAGAGGAAGCTGCTGATGTACCTATTGGCATCATTCATACTTCTTGGGGAAGTTCTTCTTTAGAAGCTTGGATGCCTAGAGATATGACAAAAGATTTTGATTATTTTAAAACCATAATGCAAGATTTTGATGCGGATACAGAAACTCAAAATAACATTAAAAATATCATTGCAAAAGAAGGAAAACGAACCAGAAAGGAGGATGTTTTTTTACGAAGACAGCCCAATATTTTATACAATGCAATGATGAAACCTTTAGCACCTTTTGCTGCAAGAGGTTTAGTTTGGTATCAAGGTGAACGAAATGCAAGATATCTTTCTGGTGTTCCAGAAGTTACAGAAGCAAATTGGTTCCATAAGGTGATTGGGATGAAAGAATATGGTGATGTGCTAAGTGCTTGGATACAAAAATATCGAGAAAAATGGAAAAAAGAGGATATGCATTTTATGGTGGTCATGTTGCCTGGTTATGGAAAAGGAACAGAAAAAAAGCCAATCATAGATCCTCAAGATCCAACTGAAGAATCTTGGGCGTGGATTCGAGAATCACAACTTAAAGTTTTAAGAATTCTGCACACAAGTGTTATCAATACCATTGATTTAGGTGCGTTAAAAAATATACATCCAAAAGATAAACTCCCTATTGGGAAACGTTTAGCCCTAGTAGCAACTAAAGAGACTTTTAAGAAGCATTTAATTTCGGAAGGACCAAAAATGAAATCTGTAAAGATTAAAAACAGAAAACTGATAGTTTATTTCGATAATGCAGAAGGTCTAAGAACATTAAATGGTAAACCACCAACTGCCTTTTGGATCGCCGACAAAACTATGAATTGGCAAAAGGCAAATGCAAACATTGAAGGAAATTCAGTCATTTTAACATTTAAAGGCCTTAAAAAACCACAATATGTTAGATATGCTTTTTCAGGAAAACCAGATGTAAATTTGGTAAATGAGGCTAATTTACCTGCATATCCATTTAGAACAGATCAAGAAAAATAAATAAAATAATGGTCAATTACAGCAAATAAATTCAATATATGAGACAAAACAAAACACTACTATTCATTATCATTGTATGCACTCTTTTTTTAGTGCAATCGTGTAATTCAAAAAAAAACTCAAAAATGGAGAATCAAAATAAAGTAAACAATGCAATAACTTACAATCAAAAGAATGATATTGCAAAAAGCTATGCAGATGATGTAAGTTTTATGGAAGAGTATATCAAAGTAATTCAACTTACAGACGCTTCAAACAATGCTAAAGTAGCAATTTCAGCAGCGTTACAAGGAAGAATTATGACAAGTAGTGCTAATGGAGATAAGGGTAGAAGTTATGGTTGGATTAATAAAGAATTATTCAAATCAAAAGATACTTTAGAACATATTAATGTATTTGGTGGCGAAGAACGTTTTTGGTTAGGTCCAGAAGGAGGACAATACTCTATCTTCTTTAAAAAAGGAACTGAATTCACTTTAGAGGATTGGTACACGCCAAAATTGATAGATTTAGAACCTTTTGATATAAAAAATCAAACAAGCAATAAAGTAATATTTACAAAAACCGCTTCTTTAAAAAACTATTCAGGTTTTCAGTTCGATTTAGGTATAGAACGTGAAGTTTCTATGCTGTCTAAAAATGATATTCAAAAAGAATTAGGTCTAGTAAACTTGCCTGATGAATTAAAAACGGTGGCATATCAAACTAAAAATACATTAACCAATGTAGGAAAAGTAGATTGGAAAAAAGAAACGGGTTTATTATCCATTTGGATGTTGGGTATGTACAATCATTCACCAAACACAACGATTATTGTGCCTTATATTCAAGGCGATGAAGCTGAATTAGGCGCAATTGTTAACGATGCGTATTTTGGAAAAGTACCTTCGGATCGTTTGATGGTAAAAGAAGGTGTAATCTATTTTAAAGGTGATGGAGAATATCGCAGCAAAATTGGTTTGTCTCAACAAAGAGCAAAAGACATTGTAGGTTCTTACGATTCTAAAAACGGTGTATTAACAATTTTAAAATATAACAAGCCAGAGAACACTACTGATTATGTAAATTCTATGTGGGAAATTCAAGAAGAACCTTTTAAAGGTGATGTTGTAAATGCGTATAATGATGGAGCACCAAGTCCAGGAGAAAAACCTTTAGGACCATTTTATGAATTAGAATCATCATCACCAGCTATGGATTTAAAATCTGGAGAAAGTGGCACACATATTCAAATAACTTTCCATATTGAAGGAGATGAAGCAACATTAAATTCTATTATCAAACAACTTTTTGGAACCACTACTGATGAAATTAAATCGGCTTTAAAATAATATGATAAAACTTTCTAAAATCATATTTATTGCTAAGGTTCTTTTGATAGTTTTGGCTTGTAATAGTCAAGAAAAAGAACAAACCAAACCCAATATTATTTTTATTTTGGCAGACGATTTAGGCTGGCAAGATGTTGGTTTTATGGGAAGTCAATGGTTTGAAACACCAAATTTAGATGCATTTGCAAAGGAAAGTTTGGTGTTTAGTGATGCCTATATGTATCCAACTTGTTCACCATCAAGAGCAGCTTTGTTAACGGGTAAACAGTCTTTTAGAACAGGCGTTTATAATGTACCTGTTTTAGAGAGAGGAAATAATCTAGACAATATATTTTCACGATGGACAGTGAGTTTAGAACATACAATGTATGCAGAACCGTTGAAAAAAGCTGGGTATACCTCCATTCATTTAGGAAAATGGCACGTTGTTGGCCCAAATCCTCAAAAAGAAAAAAAATATCCTTTTCAAAAGCATTTAAAGCAACCCGCAAACGGAACGTTAGATTGGCTAGCAAATCATCAATCAGCAGAAATTCAACAATATTATCCAATAGGAAAAGGATTTGATAAAAATGTTGGCGGCACTTGGTGGGGTGATCCTGCCAGAGGTTATGAAAAAGGTTATAAATCTGAAAGCGGAGGTTATAAAGCGCCTTTTAAAAATCCTTTTATTGAAGATAAAAAAGAGGATGAATGGCTAACAGATAGATTGACCAGTGATGCAATTGATTTTATCAAACAAAACAAAGAACAACCCTTTTTTGTAAATCTTCATTATTATGCGCCTCATCGTCCAATTGTAGCAAGGACAGATGCAGCCTATCAAAAATTTATGAAGAAACATGCTGATACCATTACAGGTCAGGGTATAAAAAATAAAGCTGAAGCTGCAGGTTATGCAAGTATGATTGCTTCTATTGATGAAAATATAAAACGAATTTTCGATTATCTAGATAAAGAAGGTTTACGCGAAAATACGGTTGTAATATTTACATCAGATAATGGTTTTAATGGATTAACAAGTAAGTCAAATGCTTTAAGAGGTGCAAAAGGAATGGTGTATGAAGGCGGAATAAGAGTTCCTGCTTTTGTAAATTGGAAAGGGCAAATTAATGCTGGAATTTCCAAAACACCAATTTCTGGGTTAGATTATTTTCCAACTTTTTTAGACTTGGCTAAAGTTAAAAACTACAATAGTGTTTTAGATGGAAAAAGTATAGTGACGCTATTAAAAAACAAGTCTTTTAAAGAAAGACCACTTTTTTGGCATTTGGCTAGTAGGTATAGAAATCCACCTTGTTCTGTCATCAGAAAAGGAAAATGGAAATTGATTCAGTTTTTGAATGACGGAAAAGTTGAATTATACAATTTAGAAGAAGACTTAAAGGAAAGTGAAAATATAATTGATAAAAATTCTGAAAAGGGTTCAGAATTATTGGCGGAACTTGTTACTTGGAGGAAAGAGAACAAGGTTCCACTGCCAAAATCATCTGTATTAGAATTTTAAGAATTATTAAACACAAATAGCTTGCAAGAATTATGAAATTAATAAATAAACAGAACAGCTATAGTACAATTTTTTATTTGTTCATTATGTTTGTAATTTTCACAAACTTTAATTTCACAAATAAAAAAGAGTTCAAAGAAACGGACAATATTCTTCATAATAACAACTTAACTTTACCGTCGTTTACTTATCAAGAAATAACAGGAATAGGAAAAGACAGTATTTATAACAGGCGTGATAATAGTGATATTATAAAAGTAGACGATACGTATTATGTTTGGTATTCTAGAATGGATAGCCCTATTACATCAGGATATTGGGCAACTATTTGGTATGCAACTTCAAAAGATGAAGGGCATACTTGGCAAGAACAAGGAGAAGCACTTGGTTTAGGAAAACAAGGAGATTTTGATAGCCATTCCGTTTTTACACCAAATATTTTGGCTTTTAGAGGGAAATATTATTTGTATTACACAGGCGTACAACCCACTCCAGGAAACCCAAAAGGAAAATTTGAAGGCAATCATACAACAGATTTTACGGCTATAGGTTTGGCTGTTTCAGATAGCCCAGATGGTCCTTTTAAAAGAGTTGCTAATAATCCTATTTTAGAAATTAGTAAAATACCAGAAGATTTTGATAGCTATAGAATAGATGATGCTAGCTTGTTAGTTAAAGATAATAAAATTTGGTTGTATTATAAAGGAAGATCAATTGTACACGGAAAAAAAGGGCCTAAATTAACAGAAATGAGTGTTGCTTATACAGATCAACCAGAAGGTCCTTATACCAAACATAAAGGCGCTTTATTAAAAAAAAGTCACGAGGTATTAATTTGGAAAAAGGGCAAAGGAGTTGCCTCATTAGCTTCTATAAGTAAATCTATAAATTACGCAGAAGATGGAGTTCATTTTTCGACTTTGGTTGATAATTTATCAAAAATACCAAAAGCTCCAGGATTATATAGACCAGATTTAGAAAACCAAAATAAAATCACAGAACCTCCAAAATGGGGAATAGCTATGAAAGTGAAAAAAGGAGAAGCTTATTTAGTAAGGTTCGAAATGCATTAATATTAAAAAATATATACAATGAAATTAAAAATTAGCTTATTAGTATTCGTAGTCATTGCAGTTGCTTGCAAAACTACCTCAAATCAAACATCCACCATAAAACAACAACCAAACATCATTTATATTTTGGCAGATGATTTAGGTTATGGTGATGTGCAAAATTATAATTCTGATGGAAAGATAGCAACGCCTAATTTAGATCAAATGGCTATAAATGGTGTAAAATTTACAGATGCTCATACTTCATCAGCAGTTTGTACACCAACTCGTTATGGAATTTTAACAGGCAGATATAATTGGAGAAGCACTTTAAAAAAGAGCGTAATAAATGGCTATTCAAAATCATTGATAAAACAAGAACGCGTTACAATTGCAGAAATGCTACAGTCACAGGGATATGCTACAGCTTTTGTTGGGAAATGGCATTTAGGTTGGGATTGGAAAATTCTTAAAGAAGATCCAAAACCAAATAGTCCAAGAACAGCTCCTGTTGTAGATTTTACTGCTCCTATTAAAAACGGTCCATCAACACACGGTTTTGACTATTCTTTCGGTTTTTGTGCTTCCTTAGATATGGCACCATATGTATATGTAGAAAATGATATGCCAACTAGGGTACCTACAAAATATACAGCAAATAAGAAGAAAAAATTTTGGAGAAAAGGACTAACCGCAGATGATTTTGACCACAATACAGTCTTACAAGATTTAACAGATAAAGCGGTCACTTACATTGGCAATCAAGCCAAAAATAGCAAACCTTTCTTCTTATATTTTCCATTACCAGCACCACATACGCCTATTTTACCTTCAGCACAATTTTTAGGAAAAAGTAAAACCAATGAATATGGAGATTTTGTAATGCAGGTAGATGATGTTGTGGGGCAAATAAGAAAAGAGCTAAAACGTCAAGGAATTTCAGAAAATACATTGTTGGTTTTTACGAGTGATAATGGTTGCTCTCCAAAAGCAGATTTCGAAGAATTGGCTGCAGTTAATCATAAACCAAGTGGCGTTTTTAGAGGATCGAAAGCAGATATTTTTGAAGGCGGACATAGAGTGCCTTTTATTGTTGAATGGCCAGCAAAAGCATTAAAAAGTGCGAGTACAACTAAAACAATTTGTACAACAGATTTCTTTGCGACTTGTGCAGACATAGCAGGTTATATAATAAAAGATTCAGAAGGAGAAGATAGCAATAGTATGTTGCCTTTAATTACAGGTACAAAAGATATTGATATTAGAGAGTATTTAGTGAGTCACTCAATTAGTGGAGATTTTGCTATTAGAAAAGGAGATTGGAAATTAATTACTTGCCCAGGTTCTGGTGGTTGGAGTTACCCTAGTCCTAAGGATATCAGAAAGCAAAAATTAGACTTGCCTAAAATGCAATTGTATAATTTGAAAGATGATATAGCAGAAACCAAAAACTTAATTGCTGAGCATTCAGAAAAAGCAACGGAACTAAAAGCAGCGCTTAAAAAAATCATTTTAGACGGAAGAAGTACACAGGGAGCCAAACAAACTAATGAAGGAATGGACAATTGGCCTCAAATTAAAGCCATTATAAACTAAATCTTTGTTTTGATTTTGCTATTTTTTACACGTTATTAAAACCAATATGGTTGAACTGGGTAACGAAATGCAGGAAAAGAGCAACCCCTTTTTTTAATTTGGATAGATATTTGTAATAGGTATTGGTTGAGAAATCAATGAATTTTTTGAGTTTAAATACGCTAGCTGGAAATAGAGATAAAAAAAATATAACATGAAAAAAATTATAACTTTAACGTTATTTATCTTATTAGCTATTTCATGTAAAACAGCAGTTCAAATAAATAAAAACCAAAAGCAACCTACAATCAGTAAGCTTCAAATAATACCAGGTATTGAACTTGCTGCATTTAATAAACCATTAGAATATTTTTATGTAGATGGGGTTTATTATTCCTCTAACACATTCTTAAAAAAAAATAAAGGTTTCAACTAATACAAAACTAATAGAAAATGAAAAAAAACATACTCATAATTTTCACACTAATCATAGGATGTTTTAGTGCTATAGCTCAAACAAATTCTGAAGCACCTTCAGCAGATTTTTTTGTATCCACAATTGGTTCCGATAATTGGTCAGGTACTTTAGCAGCTCCAAATGCATCTAAAACTGATGGACCTTTTGCAACATTAGAGCAAGCTAAGGATGCTGTTCGTAAATTAAAAAAACAGCAATCAAAAGATATTGTTGTTTTGATTCGTGAAGGCGTTTATCAACTCAGAAAAACGGTAGTTTTCGATTTAAAAGATTCTGGTGAAGAAAAAAATACAATAACATACGCTGGATATCCAAATGAAACACCTGTGTTTAGTTCTGGAAAAGAAATTACAGGTTGGGAAAAAGTAACGAAATCACTTCCAGGTTTACCTAAAGAAGCTGTTGGGAATGTTTGGGCAGCAAAAGTTTCTGATAAATTCTTAACCCTTTATGATGATGAGGGTATGTTGCCACGTGCACAATCAGAACGTTATGTCCCTTTAAAAGGGAGTAAAAAGAACAAACTCCTTTTTCCGAAAGGAACTTTAAAAAACTGGTCTAATGTAGAAGATGTAGAAATTTTGGTGCGTCCAACGCGTGATTGGATTGTAAATATGTTACCACTAAAATCTGTTGATGAAAAAAAAGGCGTTGCGCTTACATCAGTTGATGCTACGTATGCAATAACCAAAAAAGGTTTTTGGGTAGAAAATGTTTTAGAAGCATTAGACAAACAAGGAGAATGGGTATTGAATACAAAAGAGAAAAAAGTATATCTCTGGCCTAGAAATAACAAGTTTTCTATTGTTGCACCAACTTTATTAGAACTCATTAAAGTAGAAGGTAAAATAGATTTTAAAGGAGTAACAGATATTCCTGTACGTAACATTCACTTTAAAGGGCTTACTTTTAAACACGGAGAACGTTATACGTTAACCAAGGATGATGCTGGTTTGCAACACGATTGGGATATGCTAGACAAGGATAATGCAATGGTTCGTTTTAGAGGCGCAGAAAATTGTTCGATACAAAATTCTCATTTTTTACAAAGTGGAAGTGGTGCAATAAGAGTCGATTTATTTGGGATCAATAATAACATATCCAACAACCATATAGAACAAATGGGTGGTGGTGGAATTCTACTTTGTGGTTATGGCCCAGGTACTAAAGATGTAAATAAAAACAATACAGTTAATAATAATAATATTCATCATATAGGTGAAATTTATTGGCAATCGCCAGGTATTTTTCTTTGGAATAGTGGAGATAATAGAGTCGCTAACAATTTAATTCATAATACAAATTACTGTGGTTTAATCGTTTCAGGTTGTGTGATTCGATTTTTTAAACCCTCTAACAGAAGAGAACAACACAGAGCCATTCGTTGGCACGAAATAGGGAAGTTGCCTAAAGTAAATGATTTAGTACCAGATGATGTTCGCCCTTATTGGCATAGTAAAAATAACATTATAGAAAATAATGAAATCCACCACGTAATGAAAAAGTTAGGTGATGGAAATGGTATTTATATTCGAGCAGCTGGTGCAGGTAATATCATTCGCAGAAATTATATACATGATTTAGTAGCAAAAACTGGAAAACAGAGTGCTATTAGAACAGATGGAGGACAAATGGATGTGTTAATTTCAGAAAACCTGATTTACAAATGCAACTCACAAGGAATGACTTTAAAACTCAATAATCGTTTTGAAAATAATATTATTGCAGATGTTGGCCCACCTAGAGGTGGTCTCTATCTAAAATTGGTAGAAGGTCCATCAACAGGTGCAACGTTGAAGCGAAATATTTTTTACTCAACTACAGATATGTGTATTTTTCTTTCAGAACCAAAAGCAGGAAAGGGTTTGGTAGGTGAAGATAGCAGAGGTAGAGTACCTGCTAGAATAAAAGATATGGATTCAGATTATAACATTTATTTTAGTAAAGCTGATAATACAATTGCAGAAAAGAGATTAGCCAAATCACAAAGAGATGGAGTAGATAAAAATAGCAAAGCAATAGACCCGCTATTTGTAGATCCAGATAATGGAGATTTTAGTTTTCAACCAAATTCTCCAGCTCTAAAAATGGGGATTCTACCCATAGATATTTCAAAAATTGGGTTAAGAAATCAAAAATAAAAAACATTGTATTCCTTAAAAATTTAAATTGATGAAAATTATGCATAAAATTAAAAACAAATGGATTGTCATATTCACCTTAATTGTTGGATTAGGATTTAGTTCTGCACAAATAAATACAAATAATAAAGCTGATTTTTTTGTATCTACGCAAGGTTCAGATAATTGGTCTGGTACTTTAGCAGAGCCAAATGCAGCTAAAACAGATGGTCCTTTTGCAACTTTAGAACACGCAAAAAAGGCAGTTCGCGATTTTAAAAAAGAAAAATTAAAAGACATCTTAGTATACATAAAAGGTGGTGTTTATCAATTAAATAAAACTGTAGTTTTCGATTTAAAAGATGCTGCTGAAGATAATTATACAATTACGTATGCAGCTTACCCAGGAGAAAAACCCGTGTTTAGTTCAGGGCAAGAAATTAAAGGTTGGCAGAAAGTAACAACAAAACTGCCTGGACTTCCAAAAGAAGCAGAAGGAAATATATATGTTGCAAATGTTTCTGATAAATTTTTAACACTCTATGATGATGAAGGAATGCTGCCAAGAGCGCAATCAAAAGGGATTATAACAGGAGAAAAACAGAATGGTAGAAATCGCTTGAAATTTCCTGACGGATTTTTAAAAAATTGGGACAATGTAACGGATGTTGAAATAAAAGTAAGACCTCATCATGCTTGGATAACAAATATGCTTCCTTTAGAATCGGTGAATGAAAAAAAGAATACAGCTTATACTTCCGTAAATGCTACCTACGGAATGAATGTGCTACATTTTCTTAAAAAGACAGAGAATTGTTGGGTAGAGAATGTTTTAGAGGCATTAGATGAAAAAGGAGAATGGGTGTTAAACACAAAAGAAGGTAAAGTTTATCTTTGGCCAAGAAACGATTCTCCAGTATTAGCTCCAAAATTAATGGAATTGATTCGTGTAGAAGGGAAAATTACACAAAGTAAAAAAGAAGATATTCCTGTTCGAAACTTACATTTTAATGGTTTGACTTTTAAACATGGAGAAAGATATACATTAAACTCAGATGATAAAGGTTTGCAACATGATTGGGATATGATGGATAAGGATAATGCTTTAGTTCGCTTTAGAGGGACTGAAAATTGTAGTATTGAAAACTCTCATTTTTTACATAGTGGTAGTGGAGCCATAAGATTAGATTTACACGGAATCAATAATAAAATTTCCAACAACCATATTGAACATATGGGAGGTGGAGGTATTTTGCTTGCAGGCTATGGACCTGGAACAAAAGATGTGAATAAAAAGAATACTATTTATAACAATAATATACATCATGTAGGTGAAATTTACTGGCATTCACCAGGAATATTTGTTTGGCAAAGTGGAGAGAATTATATCGCAAATAACCTTATTCATCACTTGGATTATACAGCAATCATTTTATCGGGTTGTATGACTCAATTTCTTGCTAAAAAAGGTAAAGGAAGAGAACTTTTAAGAACATTTAGAAAGGATGAAATGCCGGTGTTTACGAAAGATGTAACTTTAGAAGAAGTGTTGCCTTATTTGCATACTAATGATAATATTGTAGAAAATAATGAAATTCATCATGGAATGCAAAGGTTAGGAGATGGTAATGCCATTTACATTCGTGGTTCTGGTAAAGGAAACATTATTCGTAGAAATTACATACACGATATGGTTGCAAATATGATTATGCAAGCAGCTATTAGAACAGATGGAGGGCAAACAGGAACTTTAATTACAGAGAATATTATTTTCAATGCTACTTCTCAAGGTATTCTTACGAAACTAGATAATAAAGTAGAAAATAATATTGTTGTTAATATTATTGCTCCACCAAGAGGATATTATTTATCAGTAAGAGAAGGTCCTTTAACAGGAGCAACTATTAAAAATAATATTTTTTATGCGTTTACCAATGAATCAAAATTTATTGATGAATTACCAGCTGGAAAAGGAAGAACCTCAGAAGATAGAAGAGGTAGAGCATTAGCGAGAGCAATGGATGCGGATACGGATAATAACATTTATTTCTGTAAAACAAATCCTGAAAAAGGGAAAGAATTGATTGCAAAGAATCAAAAAAACGGAGTAGACAAAAACAGTAAAGCAGTGGACCCATTATTTGTTGATGCAGAAAATGGAGATTTTAGATTTAAGCCAGATTCGCCTGCACTAGAAATGGGTATTAAGCCTATAGATTTTTCTAAAATTGGTTTGCGCAAAGTAAATATTACTAAAAAATAAAATTTAAAAATATGTGTCAAACAAACTTTAAAAAAATAGTATTTACGATTGTTTGCTTCACTTTTGCGCTTAGTTTAAGTGCTCAAGAGAAAGAACCGAGCGTTTTGGTATTTTCTAAAACAAAAGGTTATAAACATAAATCTATACCTTCTGGAATAGATTTTTTTAAAAACTTACAAAAAGAAACCCATTGGAAAATTCATTTTTCTAAACATTCTAATGATTTTACATCAGAAAATTTAAGGAATTATAATGTAGTTGTTTTCTTGAATACTTCAGGAAATATTCTAGATGAAAAGCAAAAAAAAGCCTTTCAGAAGTATATTAATAATGGCAATGGTTTTTTAGGTATTCACGCTGCATCAGATACAGAAAAAGAGTGGACTTGGTTTACAAAGATGATTGGAGCAACTTTTAGAACCCATCCTAAAATACAAAATGCAACATTACATTTTAATAAATCAAGCGAACATCCTGCAATCAATCATTTAAAAGAAAAAGAAGTTTTTAAAGATGAATGGTACAGTTTTTTAATGCCTGTTGCAAAACATGTAAATGTATTGGCAACTATAGATGACACTTCATACAAAACCAAAGATGTAGATACTAAAAATCATCCAATAACTTGGTATCATCATTATGATGGTGGACGTATTTTTTACACAGGTTTAGGTCATACCAATGAATCTTATAAAGATGTTAGGTTTCAGAAAATGATAAAAGGAGCTATTCTTTGGGCAGCAGATATAAAACAAATAAAAAAACCTTCAGACAAAAAATTGACAAATCTTTTTGAAGGAGATCCTGCTAAAAATTGGGATGTTTTTATTGGAGCTCCACATGCAACTGTAAAAGGTTTAGATAATGTAGATCCAAAAAGTAGGGGCATTAACTCAAAACCATTAGGTTTAAATAATGACCCTAAAAATGTTTTTAATTTTAAAAAGATAAATGGAGAACAAGTGTTACATATTTCAGGAGAAATCTATGGAGCATTAACTTCTAAACAAGAATATGAAAACTATCATTTAAAACTACAATTTAAATGGGGAGAAAAAGTGTGGGAACCTCGTTTATTAAAAGAAAGAGATAGCGGAATTTTATACCATTGTTATGGAGCAAATGAAACCTTTTGGCGTGTTTGGATGTCATCACAAGAATTTCAAGTTCAAGAAGGAGATTTGGGAGATTATTATGGTTTAAAAGGAGTTTTAATAGATATTCCATCAGAAAAAAAAGAAGGAGAAAAAGAATTTACGTATGTTAAAAATGGTAAATTAAACCCTTTTTCTAGTGTAGAACGTTCACTTCCAAGTCATGCTAATAAAGGTTTTGATAATGAAAATCCTCACGGAGAATGGAATACCTTAGAATTGATTTGTTTTGAAGGAACCAGTTATCATATTGTAAATGGAGAAGTGGTGATGGCTTTGTACAACTCAAAGTATAAAAATCCTGAAGGTAAAATTGTTCCGTTAACAAAAGGTAAAATTCAAATTCAATCTGAAGCTGCAGAAGTTTTTTACAAAAGTGTTCAGATAAAATCAATTAAAAAGTTACCGCGTAAATTTAATAAACAGATAAAATAATAAATAGAATAATCTGTTATTTGTTTTATTAGAATTTATTGGTAGTAATTAAATAACCGTGTAAACTAAAAAGTTCATTTTTATTTGACTACATACAATAATTTGGATTATTTAATATAACAAAAACACGTTAAAAAAGAGTTTAAGTGAAAGAGGTTCTATTATAACTGTGTATGTCTTTAAAGGAAGCGTAAAGGGTTACAATGCACTCAGTAGTTTGTTTTTTTTGTATGTTTCTATAAACTCTCTAAGCCTTTAAAGGTCTTGGATGAATAAGTTCGATAACTTGACTGTCTTGTATCCTTTATATAGATTTCTTTAATATCGTAATGTTTTGTTAAAAAAGTTAAGAAAGTTAAGTTTTTTTGTTAAGGTTAATGGGTATTTATTCATTATTTTTTATAAATACTTGTCACCTTATTTGTTATATAAAAAAATAAAAAACTATAAATCAAGTAGGTATACAGGTATTTGTGGAGCCAAAGGGAGTGAAGTCGAACTATTTCGAGTTAGATTTGATTAAATTTAAAAATTATTCATCTTAGCTCAAATAATATTAGCTACTTAGATTAAATATAATTAAATTTAAATGTAAACTTTTAAGTATGAAAAAGTTATTTTTATTAGTCTAACAAGTATTAATGCATTCTCACAAATTGGAGTTAATGTTTTTGATCCAAATCCTACCGTTTTTGATAATTCAATAACAAATGAAAATGAGTTAATTACAATGCTGGGTAAAGCCAAATAAATTTTAATTTTTTCTAATATTATTTTCTTTCATCGTTCTATGGAATTAAACTTTTAAGGTTTTTTTAAGTCTTACAATAGTTTATTAGCATTAATTTCTTTTAAAATTTATAAAAATGACAAAATCACTATGTACCTTTTTCTTTGCTTTGGCAACTATTACTACTTTTTCACAGAATAATTTTCAAGGGAAAGCTACCTATATGTCTAAAACTTCCATGGATATGAGTAGGTTTGATAAAATGCCAGAACAACGAAAAAAAAAGGTAATGGCTCGTTTTAAAAACTTTCCAGAAAAAACATATACCCTTAGCTTTAATAAAACAACCTCTTCATTTAAAGAGAATGTAAAATTAGAGGGTCCTGGTGCATCAGTTCCAAGCTGGTCTGGAAGTAACGGGCAAGGTTCTATCTATAAAAGTATCACAGATAAAAAAATGATTGAAGACGTAGAACAGTTTAGTAAAAGATTTTTAGTCATAGAAAATATGGATCAACTCCAATGGGAAATGGGAATGGAAACCAAAAAAATCGGAAACTATACATGTTATAAAGCCACAATGGTGAAAGAAGATACAAATATAGATTGGGGAAGTATTTTTAGTAGAAGAAGAAATGAGACAAAAAAAGATTCTATAAAGACATCTGAAAATAAACCCGAAAAGAAGATGTTAACTGTTACTGCTTGGTATGCTCCTCAGATTCCGGTAAGTTTTGGTCCAGATAAATATTGGGGTTTACCAGGTTTAATTTTAGAGCTAAATGCAGGAAGAACTACAATGCTATGTACAGAGGTTTCTATAAACTCTGATGAGGTTTTAGAAATTGAAGAGCCTAAAAAAGGTAAAAAAGTAACAAGAGTAGAATATATTAAAATTGTAAAAGAAAAAACTGCAGAACTCAAAGAGCGTTTTAAAAACAGAAGAAAAGGTAATAATAGAAGGCTTTAACTAAAATTTATTTATCATCACTAAATTATTTTAAATGAAAAAAATAACATTTATCACTATGTTAATAGTGTCTTGCGCTTCATTTTCACAAGTTCAACTGACAGGTATTGTGAGAGACTCCATTGGTATTTCATTAGAAATGGCAAATGTCATTGCTTTAGATACTGTTGCTAAAAGAATCGCTTCTTTTGGATTTACAGATGAAAAAGGGAATTTTAACTTAGATTTAAAAGCGAACACAACCTATAATATCAAGATTAGCTACATAGGCTTTAAAGAAATTAGTAAATTCATTAAAACCAAAGAATCAAATCTATCGTTCAATTATACAATGTCTGAAGATAATCTGTTAGACGGGATTAGTATTGTTTCTAAAATGCCTGTAACGATTAAAGGAGATACGATTATTTATAATGCAGATTCATTTAAAAATGGATCTGAACGAAAATTAGAGGACGTTTTAAAGAAATTGCCAGGTTTAGAAATTAATGATGCCGGCGAAATTGAAGTCGAAGGAAAGAAAGTTGAAAAGGTAATGATCGATGGTAAGGATTTTTTTGATGGAGATTCGAAATTAGCCACTAAAAATATTCCTTCAAATGCTGTTGATAAGATTCAAGTTTTAAGAAACTTTAGTGATGTAAGTCAGCTTAGTGGTGTTCAAAATAATCAAGATAGAATAGCTGTCAATATCAAACTAAAAGAAGGGAAAAAGAATTTTTGGTTTGGAGATGTTTTAGTTGGTGGAGGCTTTACACCTGATGAATCGTTATATCTTTTGCAACCAAAATTATTTTATTATACTCCCAAATACACCCTGAATGTTATTGGAGATATTAATAATCTTGGTGAAGTTGTTTTAAATAGATCAGATTTAAGAAATTTTGGTGCTAATTTTCGAAGCCAAAGCCCTTCAAATGGAACAAATATTAATTTAGGGACTGCAGGAATAGGTTTTGTGAACGCTAACGCAAGAAATGCAAACAGCATAGAAACAAAATTAACAGCTTTAAATTTTAGTTATTCACCCAATAAAAAATTAGATTTAAGTGGTTTTTTAATATTTTCGAGCAATAGCAACGGTCAAAAAAGAATTAATAGTATCGATTATATAGACCCAGTTACTCCAGATGATATCGTTCAAAACATCTCCGATCAGACCAGTAATTCGGGCATATTTAAATTTAGTTCTATCTATAAAAAAGATTATAATAATCAGTTAAATTATGATGTAATTGGTAATTTTTCGAATGAGTTTACAAAATCAGACGTAAATTCTCTTGTTTTAAGCGATATTGGCGAAAACGAGAAAGCAACGCCTTATTCTATAACTCAAAATTTAAGTTATTTCTACACGGCAAGCGAAAAAAGTATTTTTGCTCTTGAAATAAAACATCTATTAAAAGATGAAGATCCTTTTTATAAAGCTTCTTTAGAGAATGATCCTTTAAATAATGATGCTGCTGTGAATGATGGTTTTGATGAAGCTGCGTTAAAACTTGGTTTAAACCGAGACAATAGATTTTATACACTCAAACAAGAGAGACGTGTTAAATCGAATCAATTAGATGCAAAATTAGATTACTACTATATTTTAAATACAAAGAGTAACTTAAATTTTGTTGCAGGAACTATTTTAAGTTCACAAAATTTTAATTCAAGATTTTTTCAAATTCTAGATAACGGAAGTGATTTTAACCCTACCCCTGATGTTCCAAGTATTGATGATGCTCAAACCACAAATGATACAGAGTATAACTTTACAGATATGTATGCAGGATTAAGATATCGTTTAAAATCTGGGATTTTTACATTTACACCCGGTTTTACGGTGCATGCTTACAATTCAAAAAACACACAATATGGGATAGAATCTTTTCAAGATAAATTTTCAAAAGTTCTACCAGAATTTGAGGTAATTACTCAGTTTAAGAGGAGCGAAAGTTTAACATTTCGATATAAAAAAGAAGTTGATTTTACTGATGTAAATCAAATTGCAAGAGGTATTGTTGCCAACAGTTATAATTCTTTTTTTGCAGGGAATGCAGATCTTATAAATGCGAGCTTTCATAAACTTACTTTAAAATACAGAAGCTTTAATTTATATAATGGTAGTAGCATGTTTGCTAGAATTAGTTATAATAAAACTTCAAATCAAGTAAATAGAAACAGAATTTTTGAACCCGGTTCTGTAGTTTCTAGCAGTACTTCGATGAACTCACCTTTTAACAACGAGAATTTTAATGCTTTTGGTAGATATGACAAAACCTTTAAAAAGATGAAAGCCTCTTTTGGAGGGAATTACGCTTATAATAAAAAATACCAGTTTATCAATTCAAGAGAGAATACGAATGAACGTTTTTCTCAAGGAGTCAATGCAAGTATTGGAACAAATTTCACAAAAGCACCGAATGTTAGCATTCGTTATGCACTTAGCTTAAATGATCAAAAGAATAGTTCTAGAGATTCCAATATAAAAACAAAGACGCATGCACCTTCTATTAATTTTGATGCTTATGTATGGAATTTATTAACAGTTCGCTCAGATTTTACTTTTAATGAAGTAAGACAAGATGGGGCTCTTCAAAACTCATTCAAAATTTGGAATGCAAAATTAGCATATAGAAAAGACAAAGATGCAAAATGGGAATATGAAATAGAAGGAAGTAACCTGCTTGCTTCAGGTTCTAGAACAACTGTTAGTCAAAATGATTTTTCATTCAATATTAACGAAACGTTTATTTTACCAAGGTTTATAAGCTTAAGAGTAAGATATCAATTATAAAATAAAAGAGCCAGCGCATAAGCCATAAATATTTTCAAATCATTTTAGCCCACTTCAGAAATCGGTTTAAAAAAGTGACAATAACTTCAATCATTCAGTGTCTCAAAACAATTTAAAAAAGAGTTTAAATGAAATGGGTTCTATAAGTACTGTGTATGCCTTTAAAGAAAGCGTAAAGGGTTACAATACACTCAGTAATTTGTGTTTTTTGTATGTTTCTATAAACTCTCTAAGCCTTTCAAGGTCTTTGAGAAATAAGTTCGATAATTGGAGTGCGTTGTGTACCCTTTTCTCTACCTCTTTATTTATTGGCTGTTGTATTTGATTACTTTTTGTTAAAAAAGTTAAGAAGGTTAAGTTTTTTGTTAGGGTTAATGGGTATTTATTCATTATTTTTTCATAAATAATTGTCACCTTATTTGTCACCTAAAAAAATAAAGACCTGTAAATCAATAAGATATACGGGTCTTTGTGGAGTCAAGAGGAGTAAAGTCTAACTATTTTAATGATGATTTAGTTATTTTCACAAAAAATTATTCCCAAGAATAAAAAATTATTTTTGGGAATAAAAAGTGGAGAATAGGGGAGTTAAGTCACACTATTTTGGGGAGGATTTAATGGTGTTAGAAAGCTATAGTTGAGGTTGCATCATTTACTTTTTTTTATGTTTACTATACAACATCTGGCATACTTTATCCATAGACTTAAATATAGCCATATCAAAACTGGACGATTTTGTAATGCTCGTTAATGTTTGTACAGCATTATAAAGCATATCATTATCACTTTTTACAATACGCTCAATAAAATTGATTTTATTACTTCCTTTGGAAGAACCAGAAACAATTACTTCTTGTGTTTGTATGTCTATTGCAAATAATAAGCTTTTATTCATAACTCGTACTTATGTGTTATTGGTGGTGATGACAACGTCCGCTAGTATGCTTGGTTCTATTTCTACATCTAGCTCCTTTTTTAGTAGTTCCAGAACATTGCTTTGCGGTTGTTGAAGATTGCTTTGTGGTACTTCCTTTACAACAATTAACCCCCACTTTATTATTGTGTACTTTACAATAGCAGCTATTTGATTTACTTCTATTACAAGTCCTGCACAGTAATTGAATATTAGAAACTTCACTACTACCTCCGCAAGAAAACGGTGATATATGATCATACTCCAAACTAGAATAACTACCACAGCACTGGCACATACCGCCATCTCTTGAGTACACAATCTTTTTTGTTGATTGAGATATATAGCGGCTCTGAGCCAAACAATTGGCACTAAATAAAATTAGTAAGAGCAGTAGAACTATTTTTTTCATTCAAATCAAATTTAACTAAAAAAATTATCTCCAAAAATAAATTTTATTTTTGGGAATAATGCCTTTAAGGTCTTGGTTAAAAACTGACTTGACATTTTTAAATCTTAGTTTGTTAATATTAAATATTATCTATCAAATCATCACCAGTATAATTTCCCTCTATCTCGTCTGCAATCTCAATGATGTATTTCAATTTTGA
>JAOLXX010000016.1 GCA_028343155.1 Polaribacter sp. | reverse complement strand
AACCTAGAAAGAATTGTAAATTATTGTGAAAAAGACACGATTGCTGTCGCACAAATTTTGTTACGTTTTAACAATCAACCCTTGTTAAATTTGGAAGATATTGTAAGTATTTAATTTTCCATAAAAGGTTTAAACACCTTGGGCGAAATTTAGTTTAACAACTTTTACCCTTCTAATTTCATAGTAAGCTCCAACCAGCGCTCTTCCTTTTGTTCCAACTTTTCAATGGTATCTTTCAGATCTTGAGATTTTTCTGCAATGTCATCGGGTTCAATTTCGACATTTAAGAACTGAGTTTCAATAGTAGTTTTCCTTTTTTGAAGCCTTTCGATGTCTGCTTCCAAAGCACCAAACTCTCTTTTTTCATCAAAATTTAGAGGGTTCTTCGTGTTTTTTTTCTCACTCTTTTGAATCGTTTTTTCTTTCTTTATTTCCTTTGGAGAAGAATTATCATACGCTCTGAAATCTGAATAATTTCCTGGAAAATTTTCTACAATTCCTTCTCCTCTAAACACAAATAGTGCATCTACAATTTTATCCATAAAATAGCGATCATGCGAAACTACTAAAAGGTTTCCTGGGTAATCTAACAAGAAATTTTCTAAGACATTAAGAGTCACAACGTCTAAGTCATTTGTAGGTTCATCTAAAATTAAGAAGTTAGGATTTTGAATCAAAACGGCACACAAATACAAGCGTTTTTGTTCTCCTCCAGACAGTCTTTCTACAAAATCATATTGCTTCTTTTTGTCGAATAAAAAACGTTCTAACAATTGGGAAGCAGAAATTTTTCTTCCTTTGGTTAAAGGGATAAATTCGCCAAATTCTTTCACAACATCAATTACTTTCTGCCCTTCTTTTATCGTTATACCAGCTTGTGTATAATAGCCATATTTAACAGTTTCACCCAAAACAACCTTACCACCGTCTAATTCAGATTTACCTGTGATGATATTTAAAAAAGAGGATTTTCCAGTTCCATTTTTACCAATAATTCCGACACGTTCTCCCCGTTTAAAAACATAATCAAAACCATCTAAAATCTTTTTGTCTCCAAAAGATTTTGACACTTTGTGAAGCTCCAAAATTTTACTTCCTAAGCGCTCCATGTTGATTTCTAATTGAACCAGATGATCTTGTCTGCGTTGGTGTGCTTTTTCTTTAATTTGATAGAAATCGTCTGTTCTAGATTTAGACTTGGTAGTTCTTGCTTTTGGCTGCTTTCGCATCCATTCCAATTCTTTTTTAAATAAACTTTTGGCTTTCCCCAAATTGGTTGCTTCTAATGCTAAACGTTCTTCTTTGTTTTGTAGGTAGTAGGAGTAATTTCCTTTGTATTTATAAATTTTTCCTTCGTCTAATTCTAAAATTTCATTACATACCCGCTCTAAAAAGTAGCGATCATGGGTCACCATAAACAACGTAATCTTTTCCTTTGCAAAGAAAGCCTCTAACCATTCAATCATTTCTAAATCTAAATGATTTGTTGGTTCATCAAGAATTAGTAAATCAGGTTTATTGATTAAAACAATTGCTAAAGAAAGTCTTTTTCTTTGTCCTCCAGAAAGTGCACTTACTTTTAAACTTAAATCGTCTAATTTTAATTTTGATAAAATTTGTCTGTATTGAGTTTCAAAATCCCAAGCATTGTATTGCTCCATTTGTTCAAATGCAGTTTGATAGGAGGCTGTATCATCAAGATTTTGTAGCGCTTTTTCATATTGATTTACAATGGAAAGGATTTTATTATCAGTCGCAAAAATCGTTTCTTCTATCGTTAAAGTTGGGTCAATGTCATCTTTTTGAGCCAAATAAGCAATAGAAATTCCTTTTCTACTGACGACTTGTCCAGAGTCTGGTACATCTAAATTCGCAATAATATTTAAGATAGAAGTTTTTCCACTTCCATTTTTAGCAACAAAAGCAACTTTTTGATCTTTGTTAATTCCAAAAGAGATGTCATCAAATAAGATACGTTCTCCATAAGATTTAGAGATATTTTCTACTGATAAATAATTCACAGAAATAAATTTAATTTTTGCAAAGAAACAAAAAACCCAGGCGTTAACTTGGGTTTTTTGTTGCATTTAAATTTTTAGTAGTATTTTTATAAAAGTCTAGATTGAATCTTCTTATAATAATGGAAATTAAAGCACTCCTCGCTTCATAAAAATAGTGAGATATCCATCAAGCGCTAATTTTTAAAATCTTTTAATTAGTGGTATATTGCAGACCTATCAAAATAAAAATAAATATATGAAAATAATAGTACCAATGGCAGGAATTGGGTCTCGTTTAAGACCGCATACATTAACCGTTCCAAAACCGCTAACCGTTATTGCAGGAAAGCCTATTGTGCAACGCTTGGTAGAAGATATTGCTGCTGTGATTGATGAGGAAATTGAAGAAATAGCCTTTGTGATTGGTACCATAGCAAAAGGATTTCCAGTAGACACTACAGAACAATTATTAAAAATTGCGAAAGAATTAGGTGCAAAAGGAGCTGTGTATGTGCAAGATGAAGCCCTAGGAACGGCTCATGCCATTTATTGTGCAAAAGAATCTTTAAGTGGGCCATGTGTTGTCGCTTATGCAGATACTTTATTTAAGGCAGATTTTACGTTAGACGCAAATGCAGATGGTGCAATTTGGGTAAGTCAAGTTGAAAATCCAAGTGCTTTTGGTGTTGTAAAACTACAGGAGGGTTTTATCACTGATTTCATAGAGAAACCAAAAGAATTTGTTTCTGATTTAGCTATTATTGGTATCTATTACTTTAAAAGTGGCGCTAAGTTATTAGCAGAAATCCAATATTTAATTGACAATGATTTAAAGGAAAATAATGAGTATCAATTAACCAATGTGTTAGAATCCTTAAAACAACAAGGCGCAAAATTTATTCCTGGAACTGTTAGCTCTTGGATGGATTGTGGTAAGAAAGACCCAACGGTTGCTACCAACAAACAAGTCTTAGGTTTTGAATACGAAGCAGGAAATGATCTCGTTTCTAAAGCGGTTGTTTTAGAAAATTCAGAAATTATTCAGCCTTGTTATATCGGCGAAAATGTCGTGCTAAAAAACTCAAAAATTGGCCCTTTTGTTTCTGTTGGAGCAAATAGTATTATAAAGAATACAACGATTGTGAACTCCTTAATTCAATCGAATGTCCTAATTTCAAATGCGAATTTAGAGAATGCTATGATTGGAAATCATGCAAAATACGACGGTAAATATACTTCTGTAAGTATCGGAGATTATAGCGAATTAATATAAATGATAAAGAGTATTAAGACAACAAGATTTAAAAGGAAGACAAGATTTTATACTTATAGATTGGTCCTCTTTTCTTTTTTCTTTGCGTCTTTTTCTTTGCAGTTATTTTCTCAAGATAGCATTCCAAACGCAAAAGATTCAACAGAAGAAAAAGAGTTAAATTTCCAACAATTTTTCTTTAAATCATTGTCTGAGAGGTCAATAGGTAATTTTCAAAAAGCAATCGAAAATTTAGAAAGTTGTCATCAAATTTTAACGAACAATGTTGCTGTTTTCTTCGAGTTTTCAAAAAATTATTTATTACTTCAAAATACGCAACTTGCAAAAGAATACATTGATAGGGCTTTACTACAAGAGCCAGCTAATATTTGGATGTTAAAACATTTGGTTGAAATTCATATACAGCAAGGTCGTTTTTCTGAAGCAATTTCTATTCAGCAAAAAGTTGTTGCATTCAATATAGAAGAAAGAGAAAATCTTGTAAGTTTGTATTTTCAAAATAAAAATTATAATAAAACAATTTCTTTAATACAGGATATTGAACAGAATAATACCCTGTCAGCAAAGCTTAAAAAGCTAAAAGCGCATTTAGAAAAAAGAAAAGAGGCGCCTGGCATTGAGGTCATAAAAAAAGAACCTGTTTCTTTAAAAGAGCAGTTTAAAAATGAAAAGTCTTATGCTGTTTTAAAACAAATTTTAATACTTTCTGAAAGTAATTGGGAAGTACTTTTACAATATGCTGATGAAGGAATTGCGCTTTTCCCTGCACAACCTTTTATATACTTAATGAAAGGGAAGACATTGAATGCTCAGGAAAAACATGAAAAAGCGTTATTGACCTTACAGAATGGTGTTGATTTTGTGATAGATGATCAAATGGAAGCAAATTTTTACAATGAAATGGCAACAGCATATAAAGGTTTAGGGCGTTTAAAAGAGGCGAAAACGTATCTTGAAAAATTAGAGAAAATAAAAAATAAAGAATGAATTTTGTAAAATGTTTGCTAGTTTTTGTATTTGTGTTTACTTCTTGTAAAACAAAAAGTAATTTAATTAGTACGACGATTGTCACCGAAAAAATCTCGGCCAAAAAAGTAGCAAGAAAGCATGTCGCTTCTAATTTTGCTGAAAAATCTGTACTGGCTAAGTTGAAAGCCAATTTTAATAATGGAAAATTAAAACAAAGTATTTCTGTTAGTTTGAAAATAATAAAAGATGAAGTTATTTGGTTGAAAGGAACTAAATTTATCACCGTTTTTAAAGCAAAAATTACACCAACTTCTATTCATTATTATTCCCCTTATGCTAAAAATTATTTTGAAGGTGATTTTTCTATTTTAAAGAAACTACTAGGCGCTGATATTAACTTTCAACAACTCCAAAATTTATTATTGGGGCAATCTCTTATGAATGTGAAGAAGCATAAACAGCATGTTGTAATTACAGATAACGCGTATGTTCTATCTCCAAAAAGTCAGGCAATTCTGTATGATGTTTTCTTTTCTGTAAATCCTTCTCATTTTAAGTTAAACAAACAGGCTATTGTTCACACTACAAAAAACCAACGATTAGATATTTCGTATCCTTCATATACTTTGGTTAACGATGCTGTTTTTCCAACGGAAATTCAAATAAAAGCAAAACAACCCGATGCGTTTACTGACATAGATTTTATCTTAAAATCTGTTCAGTTTAATACTGATGTTGATGTTTCTTTTTCAATTCCTAAAGGCTACAAACAAATTAAATTATAGTGAAAAATAAAAAAAAATATACCCTAATTTTAATTTTTTGCTTAAGTGTTTTTTCTGTATTTGGACAAACTAGAAAACAATTAGAAGTACAACGCAAAAAGTTGAACAAAGAAATTAAACAGGTAAATAATCTGCTTTTTAATGAAAAAAAGAAAGGAAAAAATGCCTTAGAAGATTTAAAAGATATTCAAAAAAAAATAGAAGTGAGAGCGCTATTAATTGCGACTATAAATTCTGAAGCCGCAATTTTATCTAAAGAAATACAGGTTAGTCAAGTGGAACTTGAAAACTTAAATAAAAAGTTAGCTGACCTAAAAGAGGACTACGCGGCGATGATTTTTAAATCTTACAAAAGCAAATCGAAACAAAGTAGAACTCTGTTTTTACTTTCATCAAAAAACTTCTACCAAGCATACAAAAGGATGGAGTACATGAAACAATATACTTCTTTTAGAAAAAATCAAGGAGAAGATATTGTGGTTCAGACGAATCAAGTTCAGTTGTTGAATGATTCTTTAGTTTTTCAAAAGACCTTAAAAGATACCCTAATTGTTTTTCAAAAAAGACAAAAAAATCAAATAGAGGTTGATAAACAGGAGCAAGAAAAGTTAATATTAGCAATTAAGCAGAAAGAGAGTTTGTATAAAAAAGAACTTCAAAATAAAATTAGAGAAGAAAAAAAGATTGTAGCTAAAATTGATCGAAAGATTCGAGAAGAAATTGCAAGAGCAAATAGAATTGCAAAAGCAAAATTAAAAAACAACTCAAAACTAGTTGAGAAAAACGTCTTTATTTTAAGTCCTGAGGCAAAGGCTCTAGCTGCAAAATTTGAGCTTAACAAGGGTTTTTTGCCTTGGCCTGTAGATCAGGGTATTGTTGTTAGAAAATTTGGAAACCAGCCACACCCATCATTTCCGGGAATTACTATAAATGGAACAGGTTTGCATATTATTACACGACAAGGAAATTATGCGGAAGCTATTTTTAATGGGGAAGTGCTTAATGTTTTAGTGAGTTCTGAAGGTAGAAAAAACGTATTAATTCAACACGGAAATTATATTTCTTCTTATAATAACTTAGAAAAAACCTATGTTAAAAAAGGAGATAAAATTAAAACAGGACAAAGAGTTGGTCAGATTTTTACAGACAAAGTTTCTAAAAAAACCAAGTTAATTTTTGTGCTGTTTAAAAACACAACACGTTTAAATCCGTCTTCTTGGATTTTAAAAAGATAGAGAAAAAATTATTTTAGGTCGTAATTTAAGAGCAATCAGATTATTTAGGCCGAATTCAAAAAAGTAATTTTACAGATGGTAACTATTGATGTGATCATCAACCAAAACAATTTAATTGAACAATGCTTTTAGGGCAGTAGCTTCAGTTGGTTTTAATTTCCCTGCAAGAACCAAACTTAGTTGTTTGCGTCTAAGAGCCCCTTCAAAGCGTTTTTTTTCTAAGTCTGTTTCTGGTGTAATTTGTGGAACTATAACCGGTTTTCCTATTTCATCTACTGCAACAAAAGTGTAAATGCCTTCATTTACTTTTGTTCTTGATCGAGACTGTCTGTCTTCGATCCAAACATCTACATAAATTTCCATAGAAGATTTAAAAGCCCTAGAAACTTTGGCTTCTATCGTTACTACGCTTCCCATGGGTACTGCTTTGTTGAAAGCAACATGGTTTACAGAGGCAGTAACAACGATGCCTCTAGAATGTCTTCTAGCGGCAATACTGCAAGCCCGATCCATTCTTGCTAACAACTCACCGCCAAAAAGGTTGTCTAAATAATTGGTATCACCCGGTAATACCAAATCGGTAAGTACTGTTAAGGATTCTTTTGGTGTTTTTGCTTCCATACTTTTCTTACAAAGATAACAATCACTTATTTAAAAGTTAGTTTTAAAAATAAAGAAGAAGATTTCGAATTATTTTAAAGTTCTAATCAACAACCAAGCGTCACTTGAAATTGTTTTTTGAATTTTGTAAAGATGATTCGTTGCTTCATTACGGCTTGCAAAACTATTGAAAGTAACTTGGGTAAGTCCCCATTCGTTTACGCCAATTATTTTAGCATCAAATCCTTTTGCTCTTAGGAGTTTTACTTTTCTTTCTGCATTTTCGACAAACTGAAAAGCACCTGCAACCACATGAAAAGGTTTGGAAATCTCTCTAACAACATTTAAATTAATTGTAGGTAATGGATTTGAAATTACAAAAGTTGCTGCTTGTATCTTTTTTTGAATCGCTATTTGTTGATTGGCAACCACCTTGTTTTGCTGCTCATTTTGATGTCCATTATAACCCGTATATCCTAATGTTAATAAAACGGCCACAGAAGCAGCGTATTTAATAAAGGTAGCAACTCCTTTTTTCTCGCTTTGGATAAGAAGAGGTGCTAAGGGCTTTGCTTGTTCTTTAAGTCTAAGAATAGCAGAAGTTTCTATAGTTGTCAGTCCGAAAGATTCCGTTAGATAATTAACAGTAACGATTGGTTCAAAAATTATCTTTTTCCCTTCGCTTAAAGATAAATTTCCTACGTTTTCTATAATAACAGCTTTGGTTTGCAACTCATTTTGCCACTTAATTACAGCGAGAGAAATAACGGTATTTGCTTTCTCAAAAGAAATGTTCTCTGAAGAAGCGATATAATTTGCTAATAAACCATCATTATGCTTTAACAGGCTGTTAAACGTAATCTGTTTTGTTGGTGGAGTGAAAATATGATTCTTCACTTTTGCACCTATTCTATTGGTTACAAATCCTCCAAAATCTGGTACAATTACACAATCATATCTGTATAATAAATCGTTAATGTAAGTAGCTAATGTCATCAAAACAAATATAAAAATTTTGCTGTTTTGTGAAACACTTTGTCCTGTTTTTTATTAACAATTATTTTATATATTGGTATTCAAATTGTTAGGAAATTGGAAGAAGAAAAATTATTGGCAGTTTTGCGTTTACAAAAATGCAAAGCTATTGGCGATATTTTAGCCAAAAAACTCATTGTAAACGTGGGGGATGTTGCTCAAGTTTTTAAAGAAAAGGCGGCTTTATTATCAAAAATAAACGGTATAGGAAGTCATGTTTTAAAGCATCTTTTTGATCCTATAAACATCGCCTTAGCTGCAAAAGAATTTGCCTATATTCAGAAAAATAAGATTTCCTATTCTTATTTTTTAGAGGATGAATATCCAACAAATCTTCAACATTGTATTGATAGTCCTATTTTGTTATTCAAAGATGGAAACCTAGATCTTTCAAATCCTAAAATTATTTCTATTGTGGGTACTAGAAATATGAGTTCATATGGGCGAGATTTTTGCAATCAATTTGTGAAAGAAATTTCAGCGTACAATCCGATTATTGTTAGTGGTTTTGCTTACGGTGTAGATATCTGTGCGCACAACGCTGCGATAGAAAACAACCTACAAACGATTGCTGTTTTAGCTCATGGTTTAGAGGAGATTTATCCAAAGATACATAAAAAGTATATTCATCAAGTAAATGAAAACGGTGGGTTTCTAACAGAATTTTGGCACAAAGACGCACCGTTAAGAGAAAATTTTTTAAGAAGAAATAGAATCGTTGCAGGTATTTCTAAGGCAACAATTATTATAGAATCGGCCTCCAAAGGAGGTTCTTTGGTAACCGCAGATATCGCCAATTCCTACGACAGAGATGTCTTTGGCGTTCCAGGAAGAACGACAGATATTTACAGCAGAGGTTGTACGGGTTTAATAAAAAACAACAAAGCACATTTGCTGAGTTCAGCATCAGATGTTGTAAAAATGTTAAATTGGGATGTGCAAGAAAAGCCCAAACCAATCCAAAGAGAATTGTTTGTAGAATTAAACGAAGTAGAACAAAAAATTTACGACTTATTGCATATAAGAGGAGCGCAAATGTTGGATGTTATTTCTTTAGAATGTAATATCCCTATTTATCAATTATCCGCACTTTTGCTACAAATGGAATTAAGAGGAATCTTAAAACCTTTGCCAGGAAAGATGTTTGAACTTGCTTAATAATCCTTATTTTTGAAGAAATTCAACATAGACGATGGCTGTAGAAAGAAAACTAATGTCCAAGAAAAAGCCAACATTTCCTGTAAATGAAATGCTAAAAGCGTATTTAAAAAACTACAATAGGATCATAAAAATCCCTATTTTTTATGATGATTTATTGCGTTTTCAAGGTTCTGTTGTTGTCTACGATAAAAACGATGAAGACACACTTTGGGTAAGAGCTTATTATTCTCAATTTGAAAGAGAAGACATTGACAGAAGCTTGAAGAAAGTATATACCATGTTGCATTCAGATGGTAATGATGATAGCATTCCATTTTTAAATGTAGATGCTATTGACTATTGTACCTTTGGAAATTCGAAGCCTTTTAGAATCAAAATTAGAAATATTTTAAATGATAATTTTACCTATTTTTATGTAAAAAAAGCAGATGCTTCTCGCATTTATGGTTTAGAATTAGAACATATTATGTCGCCTCATAATATGAATTTTTTGGTACATAAAGATACTTTAATAGAAGAGCATATTGCAGGTATTCCAGGAGACGATTTTATAAGAGATGTGCTACCCAAATGCACCGAATTAGAAAAAGCACAAATTGCCAAAGAATTTGTAAAATTTAAAGAACGCTGCCTTATTCGTTTGCTTGGAGACATGCGGTCTTACAATTATGTAATTACACCTACGCATGATTTTGATCATATTATTTATAAAATTAGAGCCATCGATTTTGATCAACAATCTTTTGAAGGAAACTTAAAAGTGTACAACTTGCAGTTTCTAAAAGAGAATTTTAATATGATTGAGATGGTCAGTAAGAAATTGCAAAATGATTCTATTTTGCAATACAAAATAGAAGAGCGTTCCTTTATGGCAAAAAGAATGATAACAGCCCCAAGAAGGACGAAGCGGTTGATAAAATGCATGAAATCAGATACCATTTCTTTTCCAGAAAATGTAGCATTACTAAGAAAACATTTGATAAAATTTGTAGGAGATGTGAAGTTTAAAGAATGCCAAAATATGGGTGAAATTCTAGAAGCAATCTTAGATTTTGTAAAGCGTAATTATCTAAATATTAGTAATAAAGACTTGTTTTAAAGATCGTTTTATTTTGAATTCATCTGCACTGAACTTGTTTCCGAATTTTATACTATCTATATTTTCCTTTTTTAAACTATTTTCCACTTCGGATACTTTCAATTACTACGGTTACTAAAATTAAGCTTCCCCCAATAAAAGTACTGAAATTTGGTATTTCATTGACAAAGAAGTAGGCGATTGCAATTCCAAAAATGGGCTGCACACTGCTAATAATACTCGCTGTAGCCACCGAAAAATGCTTTAGAGAACTTACTAATATTGTGTGTCCAATTGCAGTGGTAAGCAAAGCGATTAGAATTAATAAAGGCAATTGACTTTCAAAGTTAGAAAAATCACTAAAAAATAAAATAGGCATTAATAGGACCGTTACAATAATCATTTGGTGCAGCATTAACATACTTCCATTGTATTTTTGGACATGTTTTTTCAACGTAAGGTTTCTCAACGCAAAACAAAAAGCAGACAGAACACCAAATAAAATTCCTTTAAAAAGATTGCTTTGCAGAGAAAAATTGGGTACTAAGAAATAGACCCCAATTAAAACTAAAAACGCAAGAAAGACATGCATTGGGCTTCGTTGCTGTTTTGAGAAGAAAGGCTCTAATAAAGCGGTTATCACAGGGAAAGTATACATGGACAGCATCCCGATTGCTACATTAGAAAGCTTTAAAGCATAAAAATAGGTTACCCAATGAGCTGCCATGAAAAAACCACTTATTACAAAAGCAATCCTATCTTTTTTGGTTTTAATTTTTAAATCTATTTTTTTTATGCGACAAAAAGTATAAATCAAAACTGCGGCAAGACTTGCTCTGCAAAAAATAATTATTTCTGGAGATAAAGCAATGTATTTTCCTAAAACACCAGAAGTACTTATAAATAGTGTTGCTAAAAATAAAAGGGATACTTTATTTATATGTGCGCTTACCATAGTCAGTTTGAAGAAGATTTTTAAAGATTATTTGTAAATCCGGAATAAATTTGAAATGCCATTAAAAAATAGTTTACGATCTAAAACAGCCTTCAAAAAATTAATTTTCCCATTCAAAAGTTTCTAACAAATTAAAAATATCTTCTTTGATATAATTCACTGCAGGAAAAATGGAATCGTAGTTTGGTTTTGCATAAAAATACAGCGATCCTTTTATAAAATTATTTGTACTATCAGTTATATGAAATTGAATTTGAGAAGCCGCATTTCCTGTAATTTCATACAAACTACCAAACACCTTTTTTTTGGGGTTTATAAAATCTTTTGGAATAATTTGTGTTGCTTTTAGAGTGTGTTTAAATACCAGTTTTTCTGCTTCTGTTAAAAGCTCTTTTAAGTTGTTATTTACAGGCCTATAAGTAATATCAATAGAAGCTTTAAGTGTAGGGTATTTAATTTTCAACCAATTGTTGTCCTCGTTAATTACCGTTGTATTTTTTAAAACATCAAAAGAATAAGGTCTCTTTAAGGTAAGTCTTTTGTAGGATTTTTCGGGGTAGATTAAACTTAAATATCCTTTTGGTTTTGGTAAAAAATTTTCTTTGCAAGAAAGAAAAAAGCCGATAAAAATCAATAAAAAAAGGTTACGCATTTCTGGTTACTTTAATTTGTTTAATGCGTTTTTTGTCTAGCGCTTCAATGGTAAACGTATAGCTCTTGAAGTTTATTTTCGCTCCTTTTTTAGGGAATTTTCCAGAAATTTCTAAAATAAAACCCGCTAAGGTTTCGCTCTCGCCTTTTTCTTCTTCAAAAACAGCCTCCGCTTCATCGTCTAAAACGCTACAAAAATCTTTGATCGAAATCTTACCCTCAAAAATATAATTGTTTTCATCAATCTTAGAGTAAAATAATTCATCAACATCAAACTCATCATTGATATCTCCTACGATTTCCTCTATAACATCTTCTAAGGTTACTAATCCGCTAGTTCCTCCGTATTCATCAACAACAATTGCGATGTGATTTTTTTTGGCTCTAAAATCGTCTAATAAATCATCTAGTTTTTTGTTTTCAGGCACAAAAAAAGGCGCCCTAATTAGGTCTTGCCATTTAAAAGTAGTCTTGTCTAAATGCGCTAATAAATCTTTTGCGTATAATACACCGATAATATTATCGATATTTTCTTTATAAACGGGGTTTCTAGAGTAGCCATTTTTCAATATTTTATCTAAAACGACCTTGTAAGTTTCCTTATCAGAAAGGGCAAAAACATCGATTCGAGGTTTCATGATTTGCACCGTTTCTGTGTTTCCAAAATTTACAATTCCTTCCAAAATTTTTTGTTCATCTTTTGTCGTAGCTCCTTCAGATGTTAACTCCAATGCTTGTGATAAAGTGGCTACTGAAAAGTTTGAATTTCTACTTCCCAATTTCTTTTCAATCCATTTTGTCAGTGAAATCAATGGTAAGCTAAAGGGGGTCAGCAAGAGGTTTATTGCTTGGATAAATTTCGCCATTTTTTTAGAAAAACGAAGGGCGTTTCGAGAAGCATAGACTTTTGGCAAGACTTCTCCAAATAAGAGAATTAAGAAAGTCACTAAAACAATTTCTATTAAAAAACGAAGCGGAATTGTAAAGAAGTATAATGGCAATTCATAGCTGAAATTGGCAAACAACGTTTCTGCTAATGCGGCAAATAATAATACAATTAAGATGTTTATAAAGTTGTTGGTGATTAAAATTGTCGCTAATAATTTCCTGGGTTTTTCTAGTAAAGAAACTACAATGTTCTCTTCTTTTCCGTTGTTAGAAAGTGCGTCTATATCGGTTTGAGAAAGTGAGAAAAAGGCAACTTCTGTTCCAGAGACTAATGCAGAACTCACGAATAAAGCAATAAGCGCAATTGCATTAAAGGTCGTAAGTAAATCTATTGCCGCAAAAAATAAATATAATATTTCGGGATCTGGATCCAAATGCTTTTTTTTAGTTAATTAAAAGGGTAAATCTTCTTTTTCTTCAGGTGCAACAGATTTTGGTGCGGTCATAGAAGGGGCTTGATCTTGTGGAAGGATATTCGTCTTTTCTAAGTTCTTCTTAGTGGTTAACATTGTCATTTCATTCACTTGAATCTCTGTAGAATATCGTTTTACGCCATCTTGTTCCCATTGTCTATTTTTCAATTTCCCTTCCACATACACTTTGTCTCCTTTGCTTAAATATTTTTCGCAAATTTCTGCTAGTTTATTTCGAACCACAATATTGTGCCAATCTTTAGTCGTTACTTTTTCTCCCGTGGATTTGTTAGTATAACTTTCGCTTGTTGCAATTGGAAATCTTCCCACGCTATTTTTATCATCAAAATAATGCATTTTAACTTCATCTCCTAAGTTCCCTATTAAAATTACTTTGTTTATTGTTCCCGCCATGATTTAATGCAATTTTTATGTATCAATTCAAAAAATTATTGAAAATGATCAAATCGTTTGTATATCAAAAGTACTAAAAATATCAATTACTTTTCACCAAGAAAAGCCTCTAAAAAATTGGCGATTAAAATGGGTACTGGATATTTTTCTATTTCTGTCCATTTTATGTTCGCTTCATCGGTATTTTTGGCTTCAACAATCCAGAAATGTGTGTATAAATGTTGGTGCGATAATTTGTGGACAATTTCTTTTTCATTAAAAAGAGAAATGGTGGTTTCTGTGGGGAATAAATGAATGAATTCTTCTGATAAAATAAGCTCTTTTTTATTGATGGTTTTTTCACTTTCAATTAGTGGAAATTGATACAAACCTTGCCAAATTCCTTTTCCTTCTCTTTCGGATAAAATCGTTTTATGGTCGTCAGTTTGAAGGACGAGAAAATTAAAATAACGTTTTCTTACTTTTATCTTTTTATCTTTTACGGGCAATTCTTTTGTTAATTTTTTTTCTAAGGCAACACAACTATCGGCAAAAATACAAGTTTCACATTGTGGGTTTTGAGGTTTGCAATGCAGTGCACCAAAATCCATAATTGCTTGGTTGAAAGCTCCAGGTTGGGTTTTATCAATTAAAGTCTGTGCCAAGGCTTTAAATGTTTTTATTCCTGCAGCGGAGTTAATGGGTGTTTTAATTCCGAAATAACGAGAAAGCACTCTGTAAACGTTTCCGTCAACCACGGCAGCAGCTTCTTCAAAACAAATGGAGGAAATTGCCGAAGCGGTATAATCGCCAATTCCTTTTAGTTTTATAATTTCTTTGTAAGAGGAAGGAAATTCGCCGTTAAATTCGTTTGCAATCTTTTTTGCTGTAAAATGAAGATTTCTTGCTCTAGAATAATATCCCAAACCTTGCCACATTTTTAAAACGGTACTTTCTTCCGCCTTAGCGAGGTCAAAAACAGTTGGAAAAGTTGTTGTAAATTTGAGGTAATACGACAAGCCTTGCGCAACTCTTGTTTGCTGTAGCATAATTTCTGAGAGCCAAATAAAATAAGGATTTTTGGTTTTTCGCCAAGGCAAATCCCTATTATTTTGTAAGTACCAGAAAATTAATGTGTTAGAAAATTTCATTATTTAAAAATAGATTTGCAATATTACATTATAAAATTCACATAATTTTAGTTGTTAATGTTTTTGGAGTTGATTAATTATCATATATTTGCATCCGCATTTTTAGAAGTAATTTAATAAAAATATAGTAAAAATAGAGACATGACGAAAGCAGATATCATATCAAAAATTTCAGATAAATCAGGAATTGAAAAAACAGATGTATTAGCAACTGTTGAAGCATTCATGACTGAAGTTAAAGATGCCTTAGAAAGTGGAGAGAACGTTTATTTAAGAGGTTTTGGTAGTTTTATTATCAAAACAAGAGCAGAGAAAACGGGTAGGAATATTTCTAAGAATACAACGATTAAGATTCCAGCACACAACATTCCAGCTTTTAAACCCGCTAAAACTTTTACTGAAGGAGTAAAAAGCAAAGTAGCCGTTAAATAACAAAATATTAATCTAAACCCAATAAGGTTTAAAAAAACAACAGAGCATTATGCCAAGTGGTAAAAAAAGAAAGAGAGCAAAAATCTCTACACACAAAAGAAAGAAAAGAGCAAGAGCAAATAGACATAAGAAAAAGTAAGTTTTTGCTTACTTTTTCGTTAATAGTTTAGCGAAAGACAAAAAGTTCATTGACATAAGAGGTTAAACTAACCTCGTACGGTATTAAAAATACCTGAAAATAATAACCCCATCTACACAATGATGTGTAGTGCTAAAACCAGTTCAGTATGAAAACAGAATTAATAATTCGTTCCAATTCATCTGATATTGATTTTGCCTTGTTAAGAGATGGAAAACTTATTGAATTAAATAATGAAACAAGTGACAACAAATTCTCTGTTGGCGATATTTTTTTAGCCAAAATTGGAAAAGTTTTAACTGGTTTAAATGCCGCCTTTGTAAATGTAGGGTACCCAAAAGATGGGTTTTTACATTATCATGATTTAGGCGCGCAAGTAAACTCATTAAATGCATTCATTAAGAAAGTAAGCACAGGTAAGTATAAAGAATTCACTTTAAAGAATTTCCGAAAGGAAGAAGACATTCACAAAGACGGTAGTATTAACAAAGTACTAAAAACAGGACAAAACCTATTAGTGCAAATTGTAAAAGAACCTATTTCTACAAAAGGGCCTCGATTAAATTCTGAGTTGTCCATTGCAGGTAGATTTTTGGTTTTAGTTCCTTTTTCTAACCGAGTTTCGGTGTCTCAGAAAATAGAAGACCCAAAAGAAAAAGAACGTTTAAAAAGATTAGCAAAGAGCATTAAGCCAAAAGGGTTTGGTGTTATTTTAAGAACTGTTGCCCAAGGCAAAAAAGTAGCAGAACTAGATAAAGATTTGCAAAACTCATTAGAACGTTGGAAGACGATGTGTAAAAGAATACCCAACACAAATACCCCAACAAAAATTTTAAGCGAATTAAACAGAGCTTCCTCTATATTAAGAGATGTAATGAACGAGTCGTTTACAAGTATTGTTACCAATGATGAAACTTTGGAACTAGAGATAAGAGAATATTTGCAAGAGATTTATCCTGAAAAGGAGAAGATTGTAAAATTGCACACTTCTCAAACCCCTATTTTTGAAAAATACGGAATCGAAAGACAAATTAAAACATCCTTTGGAAAAACAGTTTCTATGAGTAGAGGTGCCTATCTCGTGATAGAGCACACAGAAGCTTTACACGTTATTGACGTGAATAGTGGAAATCGTTCTAACAAAGCAGGTTCTCAAGAAGATACTGCATTAGAAGTAAATCTAATTTCAGCGACCGAAGTAGCACGCCAGTTACAACTGCGTGATATGGGCGGAATTATCGTTGTAGATTTTATTGATATGCACAAAGCTGAAAACAGAAATAAACTGTATCAGCATCTAAAAGAGCAAATGGCTTTTGATAGGACAAAGCACAAAATATTACCTCCAAGTAAATTTGGTTTGGTACAAATTACAAGACAACGGGTAAGACCCGAGTTGAGTATAAAAACTACCGAAGCCAACCCAAATAAAAATGGAGAAGTAGAAGCACCCATTGTTTTATTAGACAAATTGGAAGCAGATTTAGAGAAATTTATGTCAAACTCTAAAAATAAAAAGGTACAATTACATGTACACCCTTTTATTGCAGCTTATCTAACAAAAGGAATGAGTTCTATTCGTTTTAAATGGTATTTAAAACACAAAAAGTGGATTACAATTATACCTCGTGACGCTTACACATACTTGTATTATAGATTTAAATCTCCAAGAGATTAATTTTTAGACGACAATAGGCAATAATTTTTTATCAAAAAACCCCGCAACTTTTAAGTTGCGGGGTTTTGTATTTTATAGCCTGAGTTCGATATAAGGGATTAGCAGAAAAGGGTTAATTGATTTGTATTTACTGTTTCCCCCAATAGCGCTCGTTTGTAACGAGTGCCGACAACGATAAGAACTCTAAAAAAACGATGCAATCAGGTGTGTTTTTTAATATTTTAGTATTTCAATGAGTAGAAAGTACGAGTTTCACAATAAAGTAGGACTCTAATTTGTAAGTTTTGCAACTGTAAATTGAATAGATGTTTTTACAAGGCAAATTTATTTTGATGTGTTGGGCAGATAGTCTAAATTATTTTAGAAGCGAAAAAGATATGGAGATGTATTGCTATTGTTTTATGCCAAGTCATATTCATTTTATATTTAGAAGTAAGAATGAACAGCTAATGAAGTTATTAAGAGATTTTAAAAGGCATTCATCTAAAAAAGTCATAGAAGCTATTGAGAAAAATCCATAAGAAAGTAGAAAAGAATGGTTACTCTGGATTTCTAAAAGAGCAGGAAACAAACAAGCCAATATATCTAAATATCAATTTTGGCAACATCATAATAATCCAATTGAGTTGTGGAGTGAAAAATTTATTAAACAAAAAATAAATTATATCCATAAAAATCCAATAGTAAGTGGTTTTGTAACTGATGCTATTGATTTTTTTGGTTGATAAACAGGTACGGCACTCGTTACAAACGAGCGATAGCGGGGAATAAAAGATTAGTTTCAAAGAAATGTTGACATTGTAAACAGTTTTTAAGAGGATGCTCTAGAACATTTTAAAACCAAAAGTTGATTAGGTGTTTTCTACGCTAAAATCTTTATAAAATCTTCGAAAGCCACATAATAAGGTTGGTCTTTAAATACAGGGTTTTCAATACTTTCTGCGTTGGCAATTCCTACGCCAGCAAACCAAACTTTGGCATGTTGTTTTTTGGCATGATTTTTAAAAGTTTCCATCCAAACAACATCATATTCATTGGGGTTCTGAAGATTATTAGAAACTTTTACCAATACAAAAATAGTAGGTGCGCCTTTCTTAAATAATACAAATTGAGGATGTCTTTTTAACTGGCTATTTATTGCTTGAAACTCATAGCCCATTTTTGTGAGTCTTTCTCCCACAATATTCATTGCTAAATTATGCAATTCTTGTGCTGTTAAAATTTGCATACTTATTTCTTCTTATTTCGTTTGTTGTAATTTTTATCTCCTCTCGTTTTTGGCTTCTTATATTTAAGCGCAATTTCTCTTCGATAGGATCCTCCTCGATTCACTTGGCTGTTTTTCTCACTCTTTTCATGAAAGGCGGGTCCAGGAACATATTCTAGAGAAGTTCTGTTTTTAGAAATCCCTTGGTCCTCTTTTGGGCGTTCATCTTCTGTTAATAGTGTAGAAATTTCAACCCCTTCAGGAAGCTCCAAAACCGGAATTTTATAATCCATCAAATCTTGAATGCTATCTTTTGCTTCTTGCTCTTTTTCTGTTGAAAATAAAATTGTTTTTCCCGCTTTTTCTGCACGACCTGTTCTACCAATTCGGTGCATATAGTTTTCTGGAAAATCGGGCGTATCAAAATTGATTACGTGAGAAACTTTATTGAAATCTAACCCACGCGCCATGACATCTGTCGCTAATAAAATTCGATTTTTTCCTTCATCAAACTGTCTGATTGAACGAATTCTATAATTTTGTGTTTTGTTAGAGTGAATGACACACATTTCGTCATTAAATAGTCCCTGTAAATGTTTAAATAACAAATCTGCAGTTCTTTTAAAACCAACAAAGATTAGTACTTTATGAAAGGCTTCTTTGTCTGCTAGCAAATGATGTAATAAATTTACTTTGGTGAAGAAGTTCGGAGTACGATAAGAAGTTTGTTCAATATTATCTAGTGGAGTTCCACTAAGTGCCACCGAAATTTTGATCGGATCTTTGAAAAAATCGTCAATTAAAATAGCGACACTTTCTGTCATGGTTGCAGAAAATAATACGTTTTGTCTTCTTTCAGGAAGCACATCAAAAATATTCATCAATTGAAAACGAAATCCTAAATCTAACATTACATCCACTTCGTCGATCACTAATTTCTGAATAGATTTTAGCTTTAAAGCGTTGCTCAAAGCCAAATCGTATAAACGACCCGGAGTTGCTACAATAATATCTTGTCCCTGTAAAATAGCTTGTTTCTGTGTGTTGATGTTGGATCCACCATAGACACCTAAAACACGTGTATTGATATATTTTGATAGTTTTTCTATTTCATCTACTACTTGCAAAACCAATTCACGCGTTGGAACCAGCACCAACACTCTCGGGTGTTTTTGCTTAGAAAAACGTAAATCTTGCAAAATAGGTAGCATGTACGCAAAGGTTTTCCCAGTACCTGTTTGCGCAATTCCCACAATATCTTTCCCAGATCTTACAACAGAAAATGCTTGTTCTTGTATTGGAGTTGGGTTGATAAAACCCAAGTCGTCAATACCATATTGCAATTGAGTAGAAATTCCTAAATCTTCAAAAGTCATTCTAAATATTTTTTGCAAAGGTACGTTTTATAAAATTCTTTAACTTGATAATCTTACACAGATAAACAGAGGTGATGAGCGATTCACAAAGAGAAGTAACTTGCTGAAATAACAGAGAGAAAGCGGCCGTTTTCTTCTGCAAATCGTTCCGAAATGCTGTGTGATTCTCTGTGTATCTTTGTGGTAAAACCCACACATTTATTGCTTAGTTTTGCATTAGAAATTTTTAGTAAATGATTACAGACACGCACACACATTTATATTCGAGCCAGTTTAGTGAAGACCAAGCAGCAATGATTCAGCGCGCTAAAGACGCGGGTGTTTCACGTTTTTTTATTCCTGCCATCGATGCTTCTTACACAGAAAGTATGCTGAAACTAGAGAAAAATTTTCCGGAAGATGTTTTTTTAATGATGGGTTTGCACCCCACTTCTGTAAAAGAAAATTATTTAGAAGAATTGGCACATGTCAAAGAATGGATTGATAAAAAAGACTTTTACGCTATTGGAGAAATTGGTATTGATTTATACTGGGACAAAACTTTTCTAGCACAACAACAAGAAGCTTTTAGCGTTCAGATTCAATGGGCAAAAGAAAAAAAGCTTCCCATAAATATTCATTGTAGAGCTGCTTTTGATGAAATATTTGAAATATTAGAAGCTGAAAAAGGCGCTGATCTAAAAGGAATTTTCCATTGTTTTACAGGAACTTTAGTGCAAGCAGAAAAAGCCATTTCTTACAATATGAAGCTAGGTATTGGCGGTGTTGCTACTTTAAAAAAGGGTAAGATTGATAAATTTTTACATGAAATTGACTTAAAACATATTGTTTTAGAAACAGATGCTCCTTATTTAGCGCCAACTCCTTACAGAGGAAAAAGAAACGAAAGTGCTTATATTACCAATGTTATTGATAAATTAGTAACTATTTATGGGGTTTCTTTTAAAGAAATTGCAGCCATCACGACTCAGAATTCTAAAGATATTTTTGGTAGCTAATGCAAGAAACACAAATCACATATTACAAAACACCTATTGGAACTGCAAAAATTGTGGGAGATATAAACGGAATTCAAGCGGTTACCATTTTAGATGAAGACATAGAGACTTCAAAAGAAGTTCCTGTTTTTTTACAGGATTGTGTAACGCAACTGGAAGAATATTTTAATGGAGAAAGAGCTAGTTTTAATTTAACTGTAAACCCAAAAGGTACTACTTTTCAAAAAAAGGTTTGGAAGAAATTGTTGCAAATTCCTTACGGAAAAACAAAAAGTTATCTTGAACAAAGTAAGTCCTTTGGAGATGTAAAAGCAGTAAGAGCCGTTGCTGTCGCAAATGGGAAAAATCCACTTTGGATAATTATTCCTTGTCACAGAGTAATTGGTTCCGATGGTTCTTTAATTGGATATGCTGGCGGTATTTGGCGAAAAAAATGGTTATTAGCCTTTGAAAATCCTGTAAAACAACACACTCTTTTTTAATTTAATTTTTAAATATTAAAAAAGTAATTCTTACGTTAAGAATATATCGCTTTTATGATTCAAAGAATTCTCTTTTTTATACTCTTCTTTATTGGATTTTCTATCCAATCTCAAACGGTATCTAGAGATTTTAGAAAGCGATTTTTTTTAATAGATAAGGACACGATTCAATTAGATTCTGTTGCTCTAAATCCTCAAAACTTTAAAGTATTCAATGCAGCTTTAAAAGCGCTTCCTTCTTCTGAATATGCTATTGATTTTAGCAATGCAATTTTACGCATTAATTCAAAAAAATATCCTGAAATTACGGTTACCTATTATAGACTTCCAGACTTTATTACCAAAGTGTACACCCCTTTTGATGAAAAATTTATTTTTCCTAATAGGACAAATACAGGAAAATTATACAGTTTAACAACCAATAAAAAAGCATCAGAAATAAAGCTCTTTGAGGGTTTGCAAACCAAAGGGTTCATCTCAAGAGGAATCACTTCTGGAAACAATCAAAATGCGGTTACAAATGCTGCTTTAGATATTGAGATATCAGGAAAACTATCTGATAAAGTCACTTTAAGAGCTAATATTTTTGACACCAATATTCCCATTCAAGAAAATGGATATTCTCAAAATATCACGGATTTTGATCGAATTTTTATTGAAATGTATACAGATAATTGGCGTGTAAAAGCAGGGGATATTTTTTTAAAAAACACGAAGAGTTATTTTTTACCATTGACCAAACAAGTTTCTGGGTTGCGGGTTGCTGCGACGCTGAATGAGAATCTCAAAGTAGCAGCTTCAGGAGCTGTGGTTAGGGGTAGATTTAGTACTTATAATCTTACTGGAGTTGAAGGGAATCAGGGACCTTATAAGATCTTAGGAACGAACAATGAAACGGCAATTTTAATGATTCAAGGGAGTGAACAGGTGTATATTAATGGAATTATAATTGAGCGAGGAGAAGAAAAAGACTATACAATCGATTATAATCTCGGCGAAATTTCTTTTAACACCACTTTTCCGATTACAAATGACATGAGAATTGCCATAGATTTTCAATATTCTGAAAGAAATTTCACCCGTTTTATAACCTATGATGAAGCGTCCTATGAAGGCGAAAAGTTTAGTGTTGCTGGTTATTTTTATTCTGAAAATGATCTAAAAAACCAACCATTACAACAAAATTTGACGGTATCACAAAAAGAAATTTTAGCAAATGCAGGAAATAATAGGGCTTTAATGGTTGCAGAAAGTGCCTTTGAAGACACATTTGATGAGAATAAAATTTTGTACAAAAAAGTGATTAATGGAGTACAAGAAGTTTTTGAGTATTCGAACAATTCAGCAGATGAACTTTATACTGTTTCCTTTTCTAATGTTGGTATAAATCAAGGAGATTATGATTTAGATAGCACCATTGCTACCGGAAATATATTTTCGTTTGTCGGTGTGAATCAAGGAAGTTATAAGCCGATCATTCGTTTAATTGCACCCTCAAAATCGCAATTATTTGTAGTGCAGTCATCTTACAATCCTTCAGACAAAACCACGCTTCATTCCGAAGTTGCTTTGAGTAATAATGACGCCAATTTATTTTCTACTTTAGACGATTCTCAAAACAAAGCATTGGCAACAAAAGTAAATTGGCAACAAATTTTAATTGCTAAAAAGTGGCAGTTAAAAAGCAATTTGAGTCATGAGTTTGTGCAGAAAAATTTTAACTCAGAATTTGGTTGGGAACCAGTAGAGTTTAATAGAGATTGGAATATCCTAACAAATAATGCGACCAAAAGCTTTTTTCAGTCAGAATTTACCTTAGAGAATAAGCAAAATGATTTTGTTTTATATAGGTTCAATCACCTAAACTATAAAACTATTTTTTCTGGAAATAAACATGAATTACAGTCTAAAATGAAGTTTAAAAACACTTTTTTTTGTGTAAACAGTAGCTTTTTAAAGAATACTTCCACCCTAGAAGACAATTCGTTTTTTAGAGCAAAAGCAAAAGTAGTACAAGATTTTAATAAAAAATGGTTGGGTGCTTTCATAAACTTTGAAACCAATACTAGAAAAAATAGGACCACACAGGAATTTATAAATACGAGCCACCGCTTTAAAGAATATGAAACGTATTTTGGTGTAGGAGATTCTACAAAAGTATTTGTTAAATTTGGTTTTAATAATCGAAACAATGATAGCATAAAATCGAATACTTTTACTGAAATTAATAATAGGAAAACGTTTTATTTAAACAGTAAACTCATACAAAATAAGCAAACCGATTTAAGTGTTTATGCAAATTACAGACAGACAAAAAACAAGTTTACAAATGATGAAAAATCATTAAACTCTAAACTTGTTTTTAATCAGAAATTATTTAAAAATTTCATCAATTTAGGAACTACCTATGAAACTTCCTCTGGAAATGTAGCGAGACAAGAATACATATACATAAAAACAGCTCCTGGTTTGGGCTATTATACTTGGATAGATTATAATAATGATGGGGTTAAAGGTTTTGAAGAATTTGAAATTGCAGAATTTCAAGATCAAGCTGATTACTTGCGTTTGCCAAAACCGAACATACAATTTATTGCTACTCAAAGAGCAAAACTAACTCAGTCTCTTACATTAAATCCTAGCGTTTGGTCTTCTAAAAAAGGGTTTCAAAAAGTGCTTTCTAAATTTCACAATCAAAATTTTTTAAGTATAGAAAATGAACAAGAAAGAATTGGGAATACCTTTAATTTTAATCCTTTTGATTTTGATGAAAGCAAACTAATAGGGCTTACTTTTAGTCTGAGAAATAGTGTGTATTTTAATAAAAATCTTCAGAAATACAGTGTTACTTATACCTATGGAAAAAACACCAATAAGCAGCAGTTTTTTATTGGAAGTCAAGAGAACAAACTCCAATTACATCAGGTAGATTTTGCACATAAATTTTCTTCTTTTTGGCTGTTCGAATTGCTTGGGAAAAATTCCCAAAATAATTTAGAAACCGAGAATTTTAATAGCAGAAATTATAGGATAAATACCCATGAGATTCAACCAAAAATGAGTTTTCTTTACAGTGAAAAAAATCGATTTACGGCTTTTTATCACTTTAAAAATAAAAAAAATCAGTTACAAGATTTTGAGCAATTGAAACAGCGAAAATTTGGCCTTGAGTATTTATATATCAACAGTAAAAAGAATCAAATTTCTGCTAATGTTAATGTGTTTTTAAATGATTTTACAGGCAATACAAACACACCAGTTGCCTATCAAATGCTATCGGGTTTGCAAGCAGGAAAAAATTATACTTGGAATGTGCTTTTCAATCAAAAATTAACTACTTTTTTAAATTTGAATTTAAACTATTTAGGGAGAAAAAGTGAAAGTTCAAAAACAATTCATACAGGAAGTGTACAATTAAGGGCTCTTTTTTAACTGTTTGGCTCGTTTTTTATATCTTACACAAAAAATGAATTATGAAAAAATATACCTTATTATTTTTATTACTTGTCAGTGCTATCATTATAGCTCAAGAAAAAGAAGAGAAAAATCCTCAAGACATTAATAAAAAACAAGAAGTTAAGATTAACGCTTTTGGGCTTTTAGCTTTTGAATGGATTGATGTTTCTTATGAATACTTAATTAATGAAGAATCTTCTTTTGGAATTGGTTTATTATTGGGTTTAGATAATAATACAAATTTAGACGAATATCGAAAATTTTCTTTAGCACCTTATTATAGAAGGTATTTTTCTAACAAATTTGCTAGAGGTTTTTTTGTAGAAGGTTTTGGGATGTTGCATACCTATGACAGGGAAAATTACAACTATTATGATTTTAATGGAAACCATACCGTAGATAATAATGAAACTAAAACTGAATTTGCAGTGGGAATTTCTGTTGGTGGTAAATTCATTTCTAAACGAGGATTTACAACGGAAATATACTTGGGGTTAGGAAGGAATCTAGCAGGTGATAGCAAGTCTTTAGAAGCAGTTGGCAGGGGAGGAGTTTCTTTAGGGTATCGGTTCTAAAAAAGAATTTTAAAATCACTACTTTTGTGCTATAATAGCGATCATTTAAAAACGATTTTACTCATACAAAAAAAAACATGAAAAGAATACTTTTAGCTTTTGGACTTTTATTGAGTTCTCTATCCTACGCACAACAAGAAATAAAAATAGACATTGCAGATGCATTGATTATAAAGAGTTTAGAATTTTCTTATGAAAGATATATCAACTCAGAGTCGTCATTTGGTATTTCTGCCCTTTTTAATTTGGCAAAAGAATCGGAAGACTTTAGGTATAATGAAGATTTGATGATTACTCCTTATTACCGACATTATTTTAGTTCAGCTGCAGCTTGGAACCTCTTTGGTGAAGGTTTTGTAGGGATCAATTCTGGAAAGGGTGCTAAGTTGGTTGAATATACGGATGCCGCTTTAGGAATTGCTATTGGTACAAAATATGCATCACAATCAGGATTGACCATCGATCTTTATGGTGGACTTGGTAGAAACTTATTTACTGTAGTATCGCCCGTTATCGTTCCTAGATTAGGATTAAATGTTGGTTGGAGATTCTAATAAATAGTACAACTTGTAAACTGTAAAGCCTCTTGATAGTATACTATCAAGAGGCTTTTTTAGATTGGAATACTGAAAAACAAAAAACTTCCTTCCATTACCTTAACCAGCTATTATTCTTTTTTTTTAATGTTAACGAATCTTACCCTTTTTCTTAATATATAAAAATTTAGTTTTTGTCAACTATTTTTAGACAATTAACTGCCTCTGATCAAGGCAGTTTTTTTGTTTTAGTAATGTTTCGGTAACATTAGCTTAACATGGTTATTGGTTATTTGCAGCGACAAAAACTAATAATTATGATATTATCAAGAATACAGGCAGTTATAACTGTACTGTTTGTTTCAGCTTTTTTAAGTATGAACGCACAAGAAAAAAATGCACCTAAATTTGGAAAAGGGCTATTAAACCTCGTAGGTCAAGACAGTACCTGGACGATGAAAGTAGGACTTCGTTTTCAGACACTTGGAACGTCTTCTTGGGATGTAGACAATGGTCTTTCAAATCCCTCTTCTTCTTTTTTTATCAGAAGATCTCGTTTAAAATTTGATGGTTTTGCGTATTCTCCAAAATTAAAATATAAGTTAGAATTGGGGTTATCTAATAGAGATCAATCTGGAGCTTCAAGTTATACAAGTAATGCACCTAGATATATTTTAGATGCTGTTTTAAAATGGAATTTTTCAGGAAACTTTGTTTTATGGGCTGGGCAAACAAAATTACCAGGAAACAGAGAACGTGTAATTTCTTCCGCTAACTTACAACAAGTAGATCGTTCTTTATTGAATAGTAGATTTACGATAGATAGAGATATGGGTTTGCAATTAAGACATCATTTTAATTTGACAGACACCTTTATTGTAAAAGAAATATTTTCTGTAGCACAAGGTGAAGGAAGGAATATTACTACGGGAAATGTGGGAGGTCATCAATACACCGCGAGAGTAGAATTGTTGCCTTTTGGAAATTTTGCAAGCAAAGGAGATTATAAAGGGAGTGATCTAAAATTTGAAAATAAACCAAAGTTAGCGCTTGGAGTTGCCTATGATTTGAATCATAATGCTTCCAAAACAAGAAGTAACCAAGGTTCTTATATGTTTATTGATAGTAGTGAAGATTCAAAATTAAGTGAAAGAGTTTATTATACGACAAACATTTCAACCCTATTTATAGATGCAATGTATAAGCACAAAGGCTTTTCTTTTATGGGGGAATATGCAAATAGAGAGGCAGCAGATGCTTTCGCAAAAAACACGGATGGAAGTTTAACGGGAGATGTTGTTCAGGTCGGAAATGGTTTAAATTTACAGTCAGGATATTTAGTTTCTAAAACGGTAGAGGTTTCTGCACGTTATACAAATATCTCTTTAGATAAAAAGATCACGGGCAAAGGCTCAGAAAATCAATATACTTTAGGATTGTCTAAATATGTTGCAGGACATAGTTTGAAAGTTCAAACAGACCTAAGCTATACAGACATTGGTTTTAAAACAAATCAATTATTGTTCAGATTACAAGTAGATATTCATTTTTAATAAAAAACTGTTAAAAACGTAGAGTTGTTTAATTGTATAACTTTTAAATTGATATATAATTACACTACAAAAAGATAACACAAAGCTAACATTGACAGTTGTTGGTATTTGTAAGTTTGTAAAACATAAATTAAATAAATAAATAAAATGGGAGATCCGTATATTTTAATGTTAGTCGCTTTAGCTATTTTGGCTGTTGTAGACTTAGTTGTAGGAGTCAGTAACGATGCTGTTAACTTCTTAAATTCAGCTATTGGCTCAAAAGTAATATCAGTAAGAAATATCATGATTATTGCAAGTTTAGGTGTCTTCTTTGGAGCGATTACCTCTAGTGGAATGATGGAAGTTGCACGTAAGGGAATTTTTAACCCAAACATGTTTATGTTTCAAGACATTATGTTCATCTTTATGGCAGTAATGATTACTGACATTCTATTGTTAGATATTTTTAACTCTTTAGGGATGCCAACATCCACGACCGTTTCTATTGTCTTTGAATTGTTGGGAGCTGCTGTTTGTATTTCTTTAATTAAAATATCTGCAAACGATGCACAATCTTTAAATGATATATGGAGCTATATCAATCATGAAACTGCTATTAAAATTATTTTTGGAATTCTACTCTCTGTGGTAGTCGCCTTTTCTATAGGAGCCATTGTACAATTTACTTCTAGATTGATTTATTCTTTCAATTTTGAAAAGAGAGCTACTTATATTAGTGCTTTGTTCGGTGGGTTTGCAATTACGGCAATTACCTATTTTATCATTATTAAAGGAATGAAAGGAACCCCTTTTTATAAAGATATTAAATATTTAATTGAAGGAAATACACTGTTAATTATCGCAGGAAGTTTTGCTGCTTGGTCTATTATTTCTCAAATCCTTATCAAAGTTTTTAAAATAAATGTTTTAAAATTAATTATTGGAATCGGAACATTTTCTTTAGCAATGGCTTTCTCTGGAAACGATTTGGTCAACTTTGTGGGTGTGCCAATTGCTGCCTGGAATTCTTATGAAGCTTGGACTGTTTCTGGTGTTGCAGCAGATAGTTTTTCAATGGGTGTTTTAGCAAAAAAAGTACCTTCTAATATCTGGTTATTATTAATTGCTGGTGGAATTATGGTCGTTACTTTATGGACGTCTAGTAAAGCACAAAATGTTATAAAAACGGGAATTGATTTATCCCGTCAAGGAGAAGGGCATGAGAAGTTTAAACCAAACCCTTTATCTAGAGTTGCGGTAAGAACTGCAATGGGAATCAATAAAGGAATTAGTTTTATACTACCAAAACCTATCATTGATTTTGTAGATTCTAAATTTCAGAAACCTGTCATCGAATTGCCGAAAGACAAAACGTATGAGTTGCCAGCATTTGATATGGTAAGAGCCTCTGTGAATTTAATTGTTGCGGGTATTTTAATCTCAATAGCAACCTCTATGAAGTTGCCATTGTCTACTACTTATGTAACTTTTATGGTTGCCATGGGTACTTCTTTAGCAGATAGAGCATGGGGTAGAGAAAGCGCAGTATATAGAGTTGCAGGAGTTCTTAATGTAATAGGAGGTTGGTTTTTAACCGCCCTTACTGCGTTTTTAGCAGCAGCTATTGTTGCCTATTTAATTAGTTTTGATATGGTTATGATTCCTGTTTTATTGGCAGTTGTTGCCCTATTAATTGGAAGAAATACGCTAATTCATAGAAGAAAGTCGAACGAAGTTAAAAAACAAGTATACATACAAAGAGCAGAATTAATTACCATCAACGGTGTTATTGAAGAAAGCGCAGATCATATTGCAGGAGTTGCAACTCGTGTAAATAAGTTGTACACCAATGTTGTAAATGATTTATCAAATCATGATTTAAATAAGTTACGTAAAACGGACAAACACGTAGGTAAATTAAATGATGAAATTGATAATTTAAAAGATGGTGTTTTCTATTTTATCAAATCGTTAGACGAAACTTCTGTAGAAGCAAGTAGATTCTATATTATGGTTTTAGGATACTTACAAGACGTTGCTCAGTCTATTAGTTATATTTCTAGAGCAAGTTATAAGCACGTAAATAACAATCATAAGAATTTAAAGAAGGAACAGTTAAATGATTTAAAAGGAATTGACAATCAATTAACAGGGTTGCTTTCTAAAATTACGCATATTTTTGAAAACAGGTCTTTTGAAAGTTTGAATGTTACTTTGGTTGAAAAACAAGCATTATTAGAAGATGTTTCTGCTTCTATTGAAAAGCAAGTAGCTAGAATTAGAACCGATGAAACAAGTCCAAAAAACACGACCTTATATTTTAGCGTTCTTCTAGAAACAAAAGATTTAATTAAAGCATTAATGAGTCTATTGGAAACTTATGAAGAGTTTTACATTAGCACAAAGCAAGTAAAATAAAGATGTTTCTTTTAATAGAACCCTTTCTATAAAGGTGTTTTGAGTTTAATAAATAAGAAAAAGGCAGTAATTTAGTTTACTGCCTTTTTTTATGTTTTACAAGTACCATTCGAGCTTATTCCTTATCAGGCATTTTCTTGACATAATCTGTAATAATTACAATCTGAGTGGGACCTACTTTACCTTCAATAAATTTAGCATTTTCATGATCTAAAGAAATTCTACGAACTGCAGTTCCTTGTTTGGCAACCAAACTAGAACCTTTCACTTTTAAATCTTTAATTAAGACAACAGAATCACCGGCTTCTAAAATCGCCCCATTTACATCTCTGTGAATTATCTTTTCGCTTTCATCTAAATGATCTCCAGATTCTTTTGCAAAACGTAAATCGTCTTCCTCTAAATACATCATGTCCAACAAATCTTTTGGCCAACCTTCATTTCTTAGACGAGATAACATTCTCCAAGCAACCACTTTTACAGCTCTATATTCGCTCCACATAGCATCGTTTAAACAGCGCCAATGATTGACGACAGTATCTTCTGGACTATTTATTTGAGTAACACACGTCTCACAAGCCAACAAACTCCCATCAATCCCGCTACCACCCACTGTTGAGGTTGGTTTTACTTCATAAACCGTGAGCAACTCTTTTGAGGTGCATAATTCACATTGATTTCCACTCCTAATTTCTAAATCTTGTTGTAAGCTCATAATTTTATTTTTACAGATGTTGACAAAAGTAAGGTTTTAAAATCAAGATTTCATTTTGTTTTGTGCTTTGTAAATAAGCGGCAAATAGTTGGTAATTTTGGAATCATTTATTAGAAATTTCATTATTCAATTTTTGTTTGCTATTTAATAAGATAAATAATAAAAAAGAATACTTTATGTTGTAAATTTATCGATCAAAAAAACAAGTACAATTTTTAAAAATATATATATGATAGGTTTTTATGTTTTAATCGGTGCAATCTCTCTGGCGAGTTGGTTTATTAGTAATACTTTGAAAAGAAAGTTTAAAAAGTATTCACAAATTCAGCTTAAAAACGGAATGAGTGGTGCTGAAATTGCACAAAAAATGCTTTCAGACAATGGTGTTTTTGATGTAAAAGTAATTTCTACACCTGGTAGATTGACAGATCATTACAATCCAAAAGACAAAACAGTGAACTTAAGTGAAGCTGTTTATAATCAAAGAAATGCAGCTGCAGCAGCTGTCGCGGCACATGAGGTTGGTCATGCTGTTCAACACGCCACCGCCTATAGTTATTTAAAGATGCGATCCCAATTAGTTCCTATCGTTAGTGTTACTTCAAAATTTTCTCAATGGTTGGTCATTGGTGGATTAATTATGGGAGCAGCTTCAGGTGTAATCGGAATTGGGTTCTATATTGCTATTGCAGGTTTATTTTTTATGGGGTTTGCAACTCTTTTCAGTTTTATAACTTTACCTGTAGAATATGATGCAAGCAATAGGGCTTTGGCTTGGTTGAAAAGAAAGAACATGGTGTCTCGAGAAGAGTTAGCAGGCGCAACAGATGCTTTAAAATGGGCTGCAAGAACCTATTTGGTTGCTGCTTTGGGTTCTTTAGCTATGTTATTGTATTGGGGTTCGCGATTTTTAGGAGGAAGAGATTAAGTGGGATTCGTTCTGAAGAACCTCCTTTCCATTTTCAACACAGACAGATATAGAAGAATAAAAATAGCGCAATTAAAAGTATTTTTCTAAGGCATTACTTATATTGTGATGACAAAATAATTAGACTTTTCAAATTACTGCATCATAAACAATATTGCAATTGGAATTTTAAAATCCGATAACATTAACTGCCGTCTAAATTGTATTTTTTATTGTCATAAAAAGTATTATTACAAATACGATCCTGAAATGTTGTCATTAGTATTTTAAGATGGAATTTTGATAACAGCATCTAAAATAAAAAAACACCTACAATCGAAATTGTAAGTGTTTGATTCTTAATGCTCCCCCTCAAGGACTCGAACCTTGGACCCTCTGATTAACAGTCAGATGCTCTAACCAACTGAGCTAAGGAGGAGTTTGCTTCACAAATTTTTGTGATTAGCGAGTGCAAATATATATCTTTTTAGGTTACCTCCAAATACTTTTGTGTAAAAAATGTTTTTTTTTATGCCATTATTTTAAAGAAATAAATACCCTTTTAGTTCAAAATTTGTATTTTTGTTCGTCAGTATAGCTTATTAAAAAAGCAGAAACTATAATATGGATAAATTTTCGTTTTTAAACGCAGCGCATACAGGCTTTATAGCTGATTTATATGATACGTATTTGGTAAACCCAGACGCAGTTGAACCAAGTTGGAGAAGCTTTTTTCAAGGGTATGATTTAGCAAATGAAAATTATTCTTTGAAAGAGGAAGAAGATGCATTAGAAATTCCAATAGAAGTTCGCAAAGAATTTCTTGTTGTTGATTTGATTAATGGATATAGAACTCGTGGTCATTTATTCACAGAAACAAATCCTGTAAGAGAAAGAAGACAATACCAACCCTCATTAGCTATCGAAAATTTTGGATTGCTTACAGAAGATTTAGAAAAAGAATTTTCAGCTGGTGAAGTTTTAGGTTTAGGAAAAACAAAACTCTCTACCATAATTTCACATTTACAACGTATTTACTGCGATTCTATAGGTGTCGAATATATGTATATGCGAAATCCAGAGAAATTAAAATGGTGGCAAGACCGTATTAATGAGAATGGAAATCACCCAAAATATACAACTGAATCTAAGAAATATATTTTAGGGAAGTTAAACCAAGCGGTTATTTTTGAGAGTTTTTTACAAACAAAATATGTTGGACAAAAACGTTTCTCTTTAGAAGGTGGAGAAGCTCTAATCCCAGGAATTAGTCTTGTGCTAAGGGATGCTGCTGAGAAATTTGGTGTAAAAGAATGTGTTTTAGGAATGGCCCATAGAGGTCGTTTAAACACCTTAGTCAATATCTTTAAAAAACCTGTTCGAGATTTATTTAGCGAATTTGAAGGAAAAGACTTTGAAGACCAAAACATAGATGGTGATGTAAAATATCATTTAGGTCTAACTTTAAGTAAAACGTTTAGGGATGGGAACGTAATTAAAATGAATTTAGTTCCAAACCCATCACATTTAGAAACTGTTGCGGCAGTTGCAGAGGGTATTGCCAGAGCAAAGATTGACAGAAAATATAACGGAGACTCTAGTAAGATTCTACCAATAATTATTCATGGAGATGCAGCCATTGCTGGACAAGGAATTGCTTATGAGATTGTTCAGATGGCAAAACTAAATGGATATAAAACAGGTGGAACAATTCACATTGTTGTCAATAACCAAATAGGATTTACAACCAATTATTTAGACGCACGTTCAAGTACTTATTGTACAGATGTTGCAAAAGTTACTTTATCACCAGTTTTACATGTCAATGCAGATGATACAGAAGCTGTTTGTCATGCCATGGAAATGGCACTAGAATTTAGAATGCGCTTTAAATCGGATGTTTTTATTGATTTATTAGGCTATCGTAAATATGGTCATAATGAGGGCGATGAACCTCGTTTTACACAGCCAAAATTATACAAAGCAATTGCGAAGCATCAAAACCCAAAAGATATTTATGCAGTGCAACTAATTGATGAAGGCGCTATAAATAGTTCTTATTTATCTAAGATTACGACTGAGTTTAAGCAAATGCTTGAAAAAGAATTTGAGGAAGCAAAGAAAGTGAAAACCTCTAAAGTTAGAGAATTTATGCAATCTACATGGAAAGGCTATGCGCGTCAGCGATTAGATACCATGCTGCATACTGAAGATACAAAATACGATGTTGAAAAATTAAAAAATATTGCAAAAATTGTTTCTACCATACCAGAAAACGTAAAATTTGTTCGCAAAGCAGAACGTATTTTAAATGGTAGAGAAAAGATGGCTTTTGAAGTCAATCAATTGGATTGGGGAATGGCAGAAAATCTTGCCTATGGTTCTTTAATGGAAGAGGGATTCAATGTACGTATTTCTGGACAAGATGTCGAAAGAGGAACTTTCTCACACCGACATGCAATTCTACGTGATGAACTGACGGAAGAAAGAATCAATTTATTGAATACCAATCCAAAGAGCAAAGGACAAATGATAATTTATAACTCATTGTTGTCAGAATATGGTGTTCTTGGTTTCGATTATGGGTATGCCATGGCAAACCCAAATACATTAACAATTTGGGAAGCACAATTTGGAGACTTTTCTAATGGCGCTCAGATAATGTTTGATCAATACATTTCTGCTGCAGAAGACAAATGGAAATTGCAAAACGGAATTGTAGTCTTATTGCCTCATGGGTATGAAGGACAAGGATCTGAACACTCATCTGCAAGAATTGAACGTTATTTACAATTATGTGCTGTAGATAACATGACCGTTGCAAATTGTACAACACCTGCAAATTTCTATCATTTATTACGCCGTCAAATGATTCGTGATTATAGAAAACCATTAATTGTTTTTACGCCTAAAAGTTTATTGCGTCACCCAAAAGTGGTCAGTCCTATTGAAGAATTAGCTACTGGTAAATTTCAAGAAGTAATAGATGATACTTTACAACCTAAAGGAGTGAAGAAGTTGGTTTTCTGTATGGGTAAATTCTATTATGATTTATTAGCAGAAAGAGAAATTTTAGAAAGAGAAGATGTTGCTTTGGTTAGAATAGAACAGTTATTTCCACTGCATTTAGAAAAATTACAACAAGTAATAGATAGATATCCAAATGTTACAGAATATATTTGGGCACAAGAAGAGCCAAGAAATATGGGGGCTTGGAGTTTTCTGTTAGAACGTTTAGATTTGGTAAAGTTAAATGTACGTTCTCGTAAATATTATGCAGTTCCAGCAGCAGGTTCTAGTACACGATTCAAAAAACGTCATAAAGCCGTTATTGATAGTGTTTTTAGTAATGAGTAAGCGCGTTAAGGATTGAAACGGCATCCTTTTTATGCTGTCAGTTCGAGTGAATTTGTGAAGAATGAACAAATTTGTATCGAGAACAAAAAAGAAAAGAGATAGTAGAAAGCCTTTTAGAAGGCTAAAAAATAAAAAGATCTATAAGTTTTTAAAAACTTTGCAAGATTAAAAGAGTTTCAGATTAAATAAAAAAATAAGAACTGATGATTTTAGAAATGAAAGTTCCTTCTCCGGGAGAGTCCATTACAGAAGTAGAAATTGCAACTTGGCTAGTGGAAGACGGAGATTATGTTGAAAAAGATCAACCCATTGCAGAAGTAGATTCTGACAAAGCAACCTTAGAATTGCCTGCTGAAGAAAGTGGAATAGTTACTTTAAAAGCTGAAGAAGGGGACGCAGTTGCTGTAGGAGCTATTGTTTGTTTGATTGATACAAGTGCTGCAAAACCAGATGGAAGTGAACAGACTTCAGTAAGCAATGAGCAGTCGGCAGTTGCTGTTGAGGCTCCAAAACAAAAAAAGGAACAGTCAAAAACTGCAACTTACGCAACAGGAACAGCTTCTCCAGCGGCAAAAAAAGTACTAGCTGAAAAAGGAATTCCAACATCAGCAATAAAAGGAACTGGAAAAGATGGGAGAATCACCAAAGATGACGCTGTAAAAGCGGTGCCTTCTATGGGAACACAGCCTGCAAGTGGTTCTAGAGGAACAGAGCGTAAGAAGATGTCTATGTTGCGAAGAAAAGTGGCAGAACGTTTGGTTGCTGTAAAAAGCGAAACAGCCATGTTAACGACTTTTAATGAAGTAAACATGCAACCAATTTTTGATTTACGTTCTCAATTTAAAGAAGATTTTAAAGCAAAACATGGATTTGGCTTAGGATTTATGTCTTTCTTTACCTTGGCAGTCGTAAGAGCTTTAAAATTATTTCCTGACGTAAATTCTATGATTGATGGGGATTTCCAAATTAAAAATGATTTTCAAGATATTTCTATTGCCGTTTCTGGCCCGAAAGGATTAATGGTTCCTGTCATTAGAAATGCAGAAAACTTATCTTTTAGAGGGGTAGAATCTGAAGTAAAACGTTTGGCAATTAGAGCTAGAGATGGACAAATAACCATTGATGAAATGACCGGTGGAACTTTTACAATCACGAATGGTGGTGTATTTGGTTCTATGTTGTCTACACCAATTTTAAATCCTCCACAAAGTGGGATTTTAGGAATGCACAATATTGTAAACAGACCCATGGCTGTAAACGGTGAAGTAATAATTCAACCAATAATGTATGTTGCGTTGTCTTATGACCACAGAATTGTAGATGGTAGAGAGTCTGTTGGTTTCTTAGTGGCTGTCAAAGAAGCGTTAGAAAATCCAGTTGAATTGTTAATGGATAATAACCCTACAAAAAAATTGGAAATGTAGGTTGTATTTCAATAGTATTAGAATAGATATTCAAAATCCCAAGCAAAATGCTTGGGATTTTTTTGTTTCCATATCTATTAGGCATTACAAAAAATGAAGTAATCATAAAACTTAGAGTGAGAAATTACCTTTCCTTTTTCTATTTTTTTTAAGACGATTTATTACCTTGCATCAAAAAGCTACAATGTCAAAAAATCCTGAATTAGAACTTGCGCTAAAATTTATTGATAAAACAGATAGAAATCTTTTTATTACAGGGAAAGCAGGTACAGGAAAAACGACTTTTTTACATCAAATTAAAAAAGAATCTTTAAAAAGAATGGTCATTGTTGCGCCAACAGGAGTTGCAGCAATTAATGCAAAAGGAGTCACTATTCATTCCTTTTTTCAAATGCCTTTTGGACCTATTTTGCCTAATCAAATTACAAATACTTCAAATCAACAACGAAAGTTTAACAAGGCCAAAATTGATATCATAAAATCGTTAGATTTAATAATTATTGATGAAATCTCTATGGTTCGCGCAGATTTGTTAGACGGAATAGACCAAGTTATGCGACGGTATAAAAATCGAAATAAAGTATTTGGTGGCGCACAAATTTTAATGATTGGAGATTTACAACAATTAGCGCCCGTAGTGAGACCAAATGAATGGAGTTTACTACAACAACATTATAATACGGTATATTTTTTTAGCAGCAAAGCCTACCAGGAGGCAGACGTGGTTTCTATTGAATTGAAACATATTTATCGCCAGAAAAATGAAGATTTTATAACCATTTTAAACGAAATCAGAAATGATAATTTGTCAGAAAAATCTGCAAAAATTTTAAATGAACGTTATGACCCAGCCTTTTCCCCAACCAAAGAAGAGGGATATATTACGCTAACAACACACAACAATAGAGCCAATTTGATTAACAATTCTGAATTGAATAAACTCAAAAATAAAAGTGCCTTTTTTGAAGCAGAAATTTCTGGAAAATTCAATGAAAATGCCTTTCCAAATTCGCAAAAATTAGAATTAAAAATTGGTGCCCAAGTGATGTTTGTCAAGAATGATTCTTCATCTGAAAAAAGATATTTCAATGGAAAAATAGGAATTGTTATCGATATTTCAAGGGAAAGTGTCACAGTACAATGTGCCAACGAAATTGATGAAATAGTTACAGAAAAAGAAACTTGGACGAACATTAATTATTCTATTGACGAAGAAACCAAAGCTATAAAAGAAGAGATGATTGGTGCTTTTTCACAAATTCCTTTGCGTTTAGCCTGGGCAATTACCATTCACAAAAGTCAAGGTTTAACCTTTGAAAAAGCGATTATAGACGCTGAAGCTTCTTTTGCCCACGGACAAACTTATGTAGCTCTGAGTAGGTGTACTTCTCTAGAGGGGCTAGTTTTGAAAACACCCATTACAAGTAACGCCATTATTAACGATAAAACAGTCAGTATTTTTAATGAAAGCGTTGAAGAAAATCATCCTGACGAAACTATTTTAAATGAATCTGAAAAATATTTTCAGTTGAATTTAATTTCTGAATTATTCGATTTTCAGCCCTTTTTATATTCAATAACAAGGTTGATTGATATTTTCTACAAAAACAGCACAAGTATTAAAGGGGATGTGATTGGTCATTTACAAATGATAAAAGAGGAAGGAGTTGTCGCTCTAATGAAAGTTTCAAATGGATTTAAAAATCAACTGAATGGTATTTTAGAAGAAAATATCTTACCAGAGAATAGCACTTCTATTCAAGAAAGATTTACAAAAGCAATCAATTATTTCCTGAACGAAACGAAAGGAAATATTCAAAAACCTTTGGGTGCAATTTCATTTTCAACAGACAATAAAACCGTAAAAAAAGACTTTTCTAAACAGTTTGATGCGCTTCAAGAAAAATTAGAAGAAAAGTTGTTTGTTTTGCAAAAAATGACAGTAGGTTTTAAAGTTCAAGAGTATTTACAGGTGAGAGCAAAAGCTGTTCTACAAAAAACAGCGCCATCTATAAAGAAAAAGTTAGTTTCAAAACGCGACCCAATTTTAGCGATAAAGTTACGTGAATTAAGAGATGAAATTTCGAAATCTTTATCGATTCCTCATTTTCAGATATTCACACAAGAAACGTTATATGCAATGTGTGATGAATTGCCAAGAACAAAAGCGGGCTTGTTGAAAATTTCGGGTATGGGAAAAACACGCGTTACTAAATATGGAGTAGAGATTTTGGAAGCGATTGAGCGCTATTGTTTAGAAAATGGAATTAATAAATTCAACGAGCAAAAAAAAGAAAACAAGAAACCAACCAAGCAAATTAGTTTTGAGTTGTTTAAATCAGGGCTTTCAATAAAAGAGATTGCCAAAGAGAGAAGTCTTACTAAAGGAACTATTGAAAGTCATTTAGCAAGTTTTATACCTTCTGGTGAAGTCGATATTCTTGAATTGATTGCTATAAAACGCTACAAAAAGATTACAAAAGCTATTGAGGAAACTACATTTAAAAACCTAACGGAACTCAAAGAAAAAGTAGATGGCTCTTTTTCTTTCATGGAGTTGAGGATGGTGTTGCTTTCAATGGAAAGTTAACTCATTTTTTTTGTTTCTAAGAAGAATCTTTTTTGGGAATAGATTTGCATTTATTTTAAGACATAACTTTGATTTTTTTTTAAAATGACTATATTTTTAGTTTACAACGGAGGAACTATTGGGGTGATCAAGGATCATAAACCAACGTTTTAAAATTGGTTGCATCTATTTTAAACATAAATTAGTATTGAGCAAATAGAACAAACAGCCACTTTTTTATTTAATTTCAATAAAATCAATTTTTATTAGTTAAATAGATTAATTTTTTTTTAATCCTCATTATTTTTTTGTTACTTGGCTGTCAGAAAAAATAAGGTAGAAGGAAAATCTATAAATAATAATGTAGAAATTCTTTTTTTTAAATCACAAACGTATATCTTTAACCCGTTAACCAATACAAATTAATTATCAAGAGATGAAAAAAGTAGTAAATGCCATATCCGCATTAGGATTTATGTTTTTTGGAGCAATTCAATCAACTTTCGCACAAGAAGTAACAACAGAGGAAGCAAGAACTTTCCACCAAGAATTAAAACTTCGTTTTATTGAAGGAGGTCCAGGTTTTATGGGGATTGTATTGGTCGCTCTAATTTTAGGTTTAGCAATTGCAATTGAAAGAATTATTTATTTAAACATGGCAACAACCAATACTAAGAAATTAGTAGCAAGTGTAGATGATGCCCTAAGTTCTGGCGGTATAGAAGCTGCAAAAGAAGTTTGTAGAAACTCTAAAGGACCCGTAGCATCTATTTTTTATCAAGGTTTAGATAGAGTAGACGATGGTATAGAATCTGCAGAAAAAGCAATCGTAAGTTATGGAGGTGTTCAAATGGGATTGTTGGAAAAAAACATTTCTTGGTTATCTTTATTCATTGCTTTAGCACCAATGCTTGGTTTCATGGGAACTGTAATTGGTATGATTGGAGCTTTTGATGCAATTGCTGTAGCAAATGACATTTCACCAGCTGTTGTTGCAGGGGGGATTAAAGTAGCTTTATTAACAACCGTCTTTGGTTTAGTTGTAGCGATTATCTTACAGATTTTTTATAATTATATTGTTTCTAAAGTAGACAGTATTGTTAATAATATGGAAGATGCTTCTATTTCTTTAATCGATTTATTAGTAAAGTATAAATAATATTTTTTTATGAAAGATAATAAAATAACAAAAATTATCACATACGCAGTAACAGCAATTGCTGTCATTGGTATTATCTTACTTGTGAGAGTACTTATGGCAGGAGAAGGAGCTGTTCAAGACGATGTTGATGTAGCAAATAAAGTAGTAAGTCCACTTGTATATTTTTCACAATACTTATTATACTTTACGATAGGGGTAACCATCGTGTTATCATTACTCGGGTTGTTCAAAAACCTAGAAAGCTTAAAGAAAACTTTATTAGCGTTGGCTGTATTGTGTTTGCTATTCGTAACGGCTTATTTCATTGCAGACAGCAGTGTCGTACTAGACAATGCAGATGTAATTTTAGAAGGAGGAGAAGCAGGATCATCAATCAATAGACTTGTAGGAACTGGAATTTGGTTTAGTATGATATTAGGTTTCATTGGCCTTGGCTTTTTTATATTAGATTTAGTTAAAGGATTAATAAAATCATAACAATATGGCAAGAAGAGAGACCCCAGAAATTAATGCAGGTTCTATGGCAGATATTGCTTTCTTGCTGTTAATCTTTTTCTTAGTAACGACAACCATGAATGTGGATTCAGGTGTCTCAAAAAAACTATCTGAAAAACCACCAGCAGATTACGTGCCGCCAATTATCAAAGAAAAGAACATTTTTGAAGTAAACATTAATAGAAATAATGAGCTTTTAGTTGAAGGCGAAAGAATGGATATTAAAGATCTTCAAGAAGCTGCAATTACTTTTATAGACAATGGTGGAGGTGAAGGTAAAATTGAAAAGGGTGTTGCTACTGGGCCATGTACCTATTGTAAAGGTGAAAGAAGTGAAAAATCTTCAGATCATCCTAACAAAGCAATTATTTCAGTACAGAGTGATAGATTAACAGAATATGGAATGTATCTAGCTGTTCAAGACCAGTTGTTGAGAGCATACAGAGAGTTGAGAAATAGGTTAAGTATGGAAAAATACAAAACCCCTTTTCCTGAACTTGAAGAAGCTTATAAGAAAGACAAACAGAATGAAAGTCTAAAGAAAAAAGTGGAAGATATCAAAATAAGCTATCCTCAAATTATTTCGGATGCAGAACCAACAAATTAATTTTTAAAATTTAACAATATGTCTAAATTTAGAAAAAAGAAAAAAGGAATGCCAGCAGTGAATACTGCTGCTTTACCAGACATCGTTTTTATGTTGTTATTTTTCTTTATGGTAACAACTACCATGAGAGAGACTGATTTAAAAATTGATAATCCAAGATTACCTTCTGCTTCAGAAGTTAAGAAATTAGAGCATAAAAGCTTAGTGAGTACCATTTATATTGGTAAAGCGAAGGATCTTAAATATGGAAGTAGTTTTAATAGAATTCAATTAAATGATAAGATTTCTACAGCCGATGAAGTTCCTGCATTTATTATCAATGCAAGATCTAAAGTGTCAGAAGCTGAGGTTCCATTTATGACGACTTCTATCAAAGCAGATAAAGAATCTAGTGTTGGAACTATTATCGATATTAGATTGAAATTAAGAGACGTAAATGCATTGAAAATTAGTTATTCTGCTTCCAAAACGGCAGATTAATTAAAGCAATAGAATTTATAAAAAGGATAATTCATTCGAATTATCCTTTTTTTTGTTTTTTTTTCAAAACAGATAACTAAGAAGTGAAATATTGTATCTTTAGGGTACGTTTAATTTAAGTATGAAAACACCCTTAATTTATCTTTCTCTATTATTTTATGTAAGCATATCTTTTGCCCAAAAAGACACGTTACAATTAGGAGATAGATATGCTGACGACCAGTTTTATCTATCTATCACTTATGCCCAGTTTTATCAGCAACCATCCCCAATATTTAAAAGTAATTTTTCTTATTCACTTTCTGCAGGCTTAATAAAAGATTTAATTTTAAATAAACAAGGTACTATTTCTGTTGCAGGAGGCGTTGGTTATGGATTCGATTTTTTTAATCATAAATTAAAAGTAGAAGAACTCAACAATGTAACTATTTTTAGTAGTGACCCCTCAATTAAAGAAAATTTGTTTACATCTCACAATTTAGAATTTCCTTTAGAATTAAGATGGAGAACTTCCACGGCTCAGAAATATGATTTTTGGAGAGTATATGCAGGAATTAAGTTCCTTTATAATATCTCCAATAAATTTCAGTTTGATGCTCCGAGTAATCGTACCTTAAAGTATGAGAATGTCTTAAGTTATAAAAAAATTCAATATGGCTTAACCTTATCTGCGGGTTATGATGCATTTAATATCAATGTCTTTTATGGGCTCACACCTATTTTTGAGAACGGTACTATCAATGGAGAAGAAATTCGTACTAAAGTGTTAAAGTTCGGCTTGATTTTTTACTTTCTATAAAAAGCAGAAAACAATAATTGGCGATATAAATCCTATAATAAACCCTAAATATACTTCGGTCTGTTTGTGTGCTTTTAAATGCAGCCTTGAGCTAGCGAGCAAACCAGAGAGCAGGAACGCACCGATTATTACGATACTTAAATTTTGAAGGTATAAAAAGTCTATGACAAAAAAGAAGCCTGTAATAATTCCTAATGATCCTAAATGTATACTTATTTTCACTTTAAATCTGAACAAAATATAGACAATTACTAAGCCTAAGGTGGTTGCATCAAATAACAATCCTAAATCAGATAAATTAGGAATACCTTTTAATGTATTGGCTAAGAAAAAGAACAATATCGTCATTATTCCAAGCAGAATTTTTCTTTCGCGAATACTTTCTACTTTAAAAGATTTTATAAGTTTTAACCTCTTAAAAAGTAGTAAAGTTAATAAAGGTATTAAGTAAGTTGTTGTAAAGACTAAGCCCAGTAAAGAAAGTCTTTGCTGACTGCTATATGTATTGGGTAAGAAGATGAAATACAATAAGACCCCAATTGTAGGTGTTACAATCGGATTTAGTATTAAGGATATAATTTTGTAAAATTTCACTAAATTTCTTTTCGTAAACGAGCGACAGGTATATCTAACTGTTCTCGATATTTTGCAACTGTTCTTCGTGCAATTGGGTATCCTTTTTCTTTTAAAATTTCCGCTAATTTTTGATCTGTTAAAGGTTTTTTCTTACTTTCTTCTAAAATTACTGTTTCTAAAATTTTCTTAATCTCTTTGGTTGAAACATCTTCACCTTTATCGTTTTTCATTGATTCAGAAAAGAAATCTTTAATCAATTTTGTGCCATAAGGAGTAGAAACATACTTGCTATTTGCAACTCTAGAAACCGTTGAAATATCCATGTTAATTTTGTTAGCAATATCTTTTAAAATCATGGGTTTTAACTTGCGTTCATCCCCTGTTAAAAAATAATCATATTGGTATTGCATGATGGTGTCCATTGTTATCAAAAGAGTCTGTTGGCGTTGTCTTATTGCATCAATAAACCATTTTGCGGCATCCAGTTTTTGTTTGATAAAAAACACCGCATCTTTTTGTGATTTGCTTTTTACATTAGTTTCCTGATATCCTTTTAACATGTTACTGTATTCTTTAGAAACGCGTAATTCTGGCGCATTTCGAGCATTTAAAACCAAATCCAATTCACCATCAATAAGTTTGATAGAAAAATCGGGAACTATTTGTTCTGCAATTTTATTATTACCAGCATATGAACTCCCTGGTTTAGGATTCAAATTAGAAATTTCTGTATTTACTTCTTTCAGTTCTTCTTCAGAAAGCGTAAACTTTTCTTGAAGTTTTTTATAGTGTTTTTTTACAAAATGATCAAAGGCAGTCTCTAAAATTTGAATTGCCAAAGTTCTTATTTTGGTAGATTCTTTTCGTTTGAGTTGGATAATAAGACATTCTTTTAGGTTCCTTGCGCCAACTCCAATAGGGTCTAACGTATGAATTACCTTTTTAAGAATTGAAACTACTTTTTCTTCTGTGGTAAAAACATTTGCTGTAAAAGCTAAATCATCTACTAAGTCTATAATATTTCTTCTAATATAGCCGCTATCATCAATGCTCCCTACTAAAAACTCAGCAATGGCAAGTTCTTCATCATTAAAATGATACGTATTTAGTTGGTTTTTTAAAGATTGATGAAAACTTGTTCCTGACGCATAAGGCATGTTTTTCTCCTCATCATCCGCTGAATAATTGTTTGCCTGCGTTTTGTAATTCGGTATTTCATCATCACTCAAATATTCATCAATATTGATGTCTTCCGCTTCATTTTTTTCATTCTCTAAATTATCATATTCATTAGATAAATCATCATCTATTGCATCTAATTCTTCTTTACCAGTATCTAATGCAGGATTTTCTTCTATTTCTTGTTTTAAGCGTTCTTCAAAAGCTTGCGTAGGCAGTTGAATTAACTTCATCAACTGAATTTGTTGTGGAGATAATTTTTGTAATAATTTGTAATGTAAACTTTGTTTTAACATGAACTTAAATATACAATATTCTTAAAATTTAAAGTACTACTTTTCTTCCCTTTTGGAAGATTAAAATGCGATTAAAAGTCCGCATTTTGAGGTGTTCTTGGAAAAGGAATTACATCTCTAATATTATTCATACCTGTGGTAAATTGCACCAATCTTTCAAACCCTAAACCGAAACCAGAATGAACAGCGGTTCCAAATTTTCTTAAATCTAAATACCACCACAATTCTTTTTCATCGATATTCATCTTTTTCATTTTTTCTACTAAAACATCATATCTTTCTTCACGTTGAGCACCTCCCACTATTTCTCCAATTCCTGGAAACAGCACATCCATCGCTCTAACTGTTTTTCCATCCTCATTTAAACGCATATAAAATGCTTTGATATCTGCTGGATAATCAAACAATATTAAGGGACATTTGAAGTGTTTTTCAACCAAAAAACGTTCGTGTTCAGATTGTAAATCTGCACCCCATTCATGAATTGGAAATTGAAATTTCTTCTTTTTATTGGGTTTTGAATTCCGAAGAATATCAATAGCTTCCGTATAAGAAATTCTTTTAAAATTATTATCGGCTACAAAACGAAGTTTTTCTATCAAACTCATGTCACTTCTTTCAGCTTGCGGTTTACTTTTTTCCTCTTGGGTTAAACGTTGGTCTAAAAAAGCTAAATCATCTTTACAACTTTTTAAAATAGACTTTAAAACGCATTTGATGAAGTCTTCAGCCAAATCCATGTTGCCTTCCAAATCCATAAAAGCAACTTCGGGTTCTATCATCCAAAATTCTGCTAAATGTCTTGTTGTATTTGAGTTTTCTGCCCTAAAAGTAGGTCCAAAAGTATAGGCTTTTCCCAATGCCATTGCAAAGGTTTCTGCTTCCAATTGACCAGAAACTGTAAGGTTGGTTTCCTTGCCAAAAAAATCTTTCGTAAAATCAATTTCTCCTTCTTCATTTACTGGAGCTTCGTTGTCTTTAAAGTTTGTAACCCTAAACATTTCTCCAGCCCCTTCTGCATCAGTACCAGTAATAATTGGTGTATGAACGTAATTAAACCCATTTTCCTGAAAATATTGATGCACAGCAAAAGATAATTTTGAACGGACACGCATAATTGCGCTAAAAGTATTTGTTCTTACGCGCAAATGTGCATTTTCTCTTAAAAATTCTAAACTGTGTTTTTTAGGTTGAATGGGATATGCATCTGGATTAGAATCTCCTAAAATCTCAATTTCTGAAACTTGAATTTCTACGGTTTGTCCTTTACCTTGACTCTCAGTTAGATTCCCTTTTATAGCAATAGCAGCTCCTGTATTAATTCTTTTAAGTGTTTCTTCTGTTGTGCTTTCAAAATCGATAACACATTGAATGTTATGAATAGTAGAGCCATCATTTAAAGCAATAAAACGATTGCTTCTAAAGGTTCTAACCCATCCTTTTACTTGTACTTCTTGAGGTAATAACCCGTCAGATTTTAAAAGTTCGTAAACACTCTTTTTTATCATAATGATATTAATGTTTGTTATTCTTACTAAAGTAAAGATATTTTTTTAAAATAACAATGCTATTTTTTGAGTAGTTTATTTTAAATATTGTGCTGGAGACACTTCTAAAATTAAGTCAATTATTTTTTTATAATTGATCCTTCTTCTTCGTTTGGAGGGAAAATCTTCATTTTTGGTTCTTTAAACACTTTTTTATTCGAAATTTTCTTTTCAAAAGTTAACAGTAAAGAAGGTAGTAACAATAAATTAGATACCATTGCTAATAATAAAGTTATGGATACAAGTCCTCCTAGAGCAATTGTGCCGCCAAAGCTAGAAAGTGTAAACGTTAAAAAGCCAAAGAATAATACAATTGAAGTATAAAACATACTTACCCCAGTTTCACGTAAAGCCGAGTATACAGAGGGTTTTATTCTCCATTTATTGGCAATAAGCTCTTGTCTATATTTTGCTAAAAAGTGAATTGTATCATCCACAGAAATACCAAAAGCGATACTAAATACCAAAATTGTAGATGGTTTTATAGGGATATTGAAGAAACCCATTAATCCTGCCGTAATTAATAATGGTAGTATGTTTGGAATTAAGGAAATGAAAATCATTTGTGGAGACCGAAACATCCAGGCCATAAAAATTGCGATTAACAAAATTGCCAAAGACAACGAAATAACTAAATTTTTAATTAAATAGTTAGTTCCTTTTATAAACACCAATGCTTTTCCTGTCAGAGATACCTCATATTTTTCTGAAGGAAACTCTTTTGCAATTACTGCTTTTAATCGTTCTTGAATGATACTCATCTTTTCAGTACCAATGTCTTTCATGAAAGTAGTTATTCTTGCATAACGTCCTGTCTTATCTACAAAATTTTTGAGCATACCCGTCTCATTGTTTGAATTTTTGGTGTAGGCAAAAATGTAACTTTGTTCTTGACTTGTTGGTAGTTGGTAATAGTTAGGATTTCCTTTGTAATAAGCTTGTTTAGAGTATTTTACTAGATTGGTAATGGAAATAGGTTTTGATAGTTCAGGGAAGTTATCTATGGCCTCATTTATTTTTTCCATCTTTTTTAAAGTGGATAGTTTTAGAACTCCTTTTTCTTTTTTTGTGTCAATTAATATTTCTAATGGCATGATACCACCAAACTCACTTTCAAAGAATTTGATATCTTGATAAAACTCTAAGCTTTTTGGCATGTCTTCAATTAAACTGCCAGAAACTTTAATTTTATAAACGCCAATAATTGCTAAAACGATAACAATTACAGTGGTAAAATAAATAGTAATTCTTTGTTTTTTTACCATTTTTTCCATCCAATTCACCACATTTTCAATCCACTTTTTTTCAAGATGGTTTAAATGCTTCTTTTTGGGAAGTGGCATAAAACTATATAAAATAGGGATGATTAGTAATGCCAAAATAAAAATACTGATGATATTTACAGAAGCTAAAATTCCGAACTCACGGAGCAAGCTACTTTTTACAAAAACAAAGGTTGCAAAACCAGAAGCAGTTGTAATGTTCGTCATTAAAGTAGCATTTCCTATTTTAGAAATTACACGCTGTAATGACTTCGCCTGGTTACCATGTTTTTTTATTTCCTGCTGATATTTATTAATCAAGAAAACAGCATTTGGCACTCCTATTACGATAATTAAAGGAGGAATTAAAGCAGTTAGAACGGTAATTTCATATCCAAACCAACCGATAAATCCAAAAGCCCACACAACTCCTGTCATGACCACTAAAAGTGTAATAAAAGTGGCTCTAAAAGAGCGAAAGAAAAAGAAGAAAATAACTGCAGTAATGGCCAATGCACCTCCGACAAAAAGTGCAATTTCACTTTTTATGTTTTGTGCATTCAGCGTTCTTATATAGGGCATTCCAGAAACTCTTACGTCTACTTCATTCTCTTTTTCAAATTTTTTTATTGTAGGTATCAAAGTAGTAAAAATGAAATCTCTACGTTTTGGTGTGTTTACAATTTCTTTCTTAATATAAATGGCAGTTTGTAGTGTTCCTGTTTCTTTGTTAAATAGTAAATTATCATAGAAAGGGAGTTTTTCAAAAAGTTGTTTCTTTATATTTTGAACTTCTTTAAGTGTTGTTGGTTCTTTATTATACAAGGGTTCTAAAACAAATTTTCTTTTCTTTCTGTCTGCTTTTAATTTTTGGACATCAGCAATAGAAAGTGTAAAATCTATTTCTTCTAAACTGTCAAATTTTCGAACTAAATTATTCCATGCATTAAATTTTTTAGGTGTGAAGACAGTTGCATCTTTAATTCCCAAAATGACCAAGTTTCCCTCTTCTCCAAAAATTTCTAAAAATTGATTGTATTGTATATTTGCTTCATGATTTTCGGGCAATAAATTAGCTTCTGTATATGAAAATTTCATATACTTCATTTGTGACGCTAATAAGCCTGTAATGATGGCTATACCTAGTAAAACTAAATAACGGTTTCTTAAGATAAGGCCAGCAATTTTTGTCCAAAAATTCATTCAGTAAAATTTACAAAAATGTAGTTGATTTGTATACTAGAAGCAGGTAGAAAGGAATACACTCTATTTTTTTAAACCTTCATTATTTCTACTTCTTTAACAGCGAGTTTTTCTTCGATTTGTTTCACAAAAGTATCTGTTAGGTTTTGAATATCGCTTTCAGAAATTTTCTTCATATCGTCAGAAACATCTGTTTTTTTGATCTCATTATTAGCATCCTTGCGCGCATTTCGAATACCTACTTTAGCATGTTCTGCTTCTGCTTTTGCTTGTTTAGCTAAATTAATTCTTCTCTCTTCAGTTAATGGCGGAACATTAATCATAATAACATCACCATTATTCATTGGGTTAAAACCTAAGTTTGCAATTTGAATTGCTTTTTCAATGGGTTGTAGCATGTTTTTTTCCCAAGGCTGAATACTAATTGTTCTTGCGTCTGGAGTGTTTACGTTTGCTACTTGGCTCAAAGGTGTTTGAGAACCATAATAATCTACCATCACATTAGACAGCATTGATGGAGTTGCTTTTCCAGCTCTAATCGTTCGCAACTCCTTAATTAAATGTGCTATAGCATTATTCATTACCTCTTTTGCGGTATCAATAATAAATTCAATTTCTTCATTCATCTCTTTTACTCTTTAAGATTATTGATTATTAACAATAGTACCAATTTTTTCTCCAGTAATTAATTTCATTAAGTTCCCGTTCGTATTCATGTCAAAAACAATTATTGGTAATTTATTTTCTTCACTTAAGGTAAATGCGGTCATATCCATTACTTTAAGCCCTTTTTTAATTACGTCCTTGAACGAAATAGTTTCAAATTTAATAGCATTTTTGTCTTTTTCTGGGTCTACATTGTAGATGCCCTTCACGCGAGTTCCTTTTAATATGGCGTCTGCATCTATTTCAATAGCTCTTAAAACAGCAGCTGTATCGGTAGTAAAGTAAGGGTTTCCAGTTCCTGCTCCAAAAATAACAACTCTTCCTTTCTCTAAATGGCGAATTGCTTTTCTTTTGATATAAGGTTCTGCAACTTCTTTAATTTCTAAAGCTGTTTGTAGGCGTGTATTGACTCCTTCATCTTCAAGAGCACTCTGTAGTGCCAATCCATTAATACAGGTTGCCAGCATGCCCATGTGATCTCCTTGTACACGATCCATACCATTTGCTGCTCCTGCAACTCCTCTAAAAATATTTCCACCACCTATTACAATAGCAATTTCAATACCTTTACCAATTACTGCTTTAATTTCTTTTGCATATTCAGAGAGACGCTTAGGGTCTATACCATATTGTCTATCGCCCATTAATGCTTCTCCACTTAATTTTAAAAGAATTCTATTGTATTCCATAGCTTGTTTTGAAAGTTCTACAAAATTAAGCTTTTTTTTTGAGTTTCCTTTTTTTGATAATTAAAAAAATTACAAAATATAAAATATAGAAATTGAGGGTTTTATAATTTAAAAATTCAGGGAGCCTTTCTAGGACAATCAATGAAGTTGATTCTCCTCGGCCAAATTTTTCTAATATTATAAGAGCTAAAGAACGATTTATTTAAACTTTTGGGTTTTTGCACTAACCAAAATACTGTTTCCTATTTCTAAATATCTTATGAAAAAAAAACTCGGTTTCAAATAATTTGAAACCGAGGTAGGTAAGTATAATTTTAGAATTATATTATCCTAAAGTAACTCTTTTGAAAGTGCTTACTTCAATATCACCATATGTTTTCACATATTGTGCAACATTTTTCTTTTCATCTTTAATAAAAACTTGGTCCAAAAGACATTGCTCCGTATCTAAAGTTGTGTTGTCAGAAATAAATCTTTCCATTTTTCCAGGTAAAATTCTATCCCAGATTTTTTCTGGTTTTCCTTCGGCAGCCAATTCAGCTTTTGCAGCTTCTTCAGCTTTTGCTAAAACTTCATCAGACAACTGAGACATAGAAATAAATTGAGGAACATTTTTCAATGTTTTACCCAATCTTCCTAACTCAATATTGTCTTTTTCAATTACAGCAATTCTTGCTTCTGTTTCAGCAGCTACAAATGAAGGCTCAAAGTCTTTATAGGATAAAGTAGTTGCACCCATAGATGCTACTTGCATTGCTAGGTCTTTTGCTAAAACATCAGCATTATCTACAGCAGCAGTTAAACCAACCAAAGCAGCGATTTTTCCGATGTGAGTATAAGCACCAACATAACTCGCTTCGATTTTTTCAAAAGCAGTTATCTCTAACTTTTCTCCAATAACACCCGTTTGTTCAATTAATTTTTCAGCAACAGTCATGCCACCAAAATCCGAAGCTAAGAAAGCTTCTTTGTCAGCAGAGTTTAATGCGATATCAGCAAACTGACCACCCAATGCAACAAAGGATTCGTTTTTACCAACAAAATCAGTCTCACACGCTAAAACGATCGCAACACCTGCGGTGTTGTCTGCGTTAATCTTTGTTACTGCAACTCCTTCTGTAGATTCTCTATCAGCTCTTTTTGCAGCAATTTTTTGACCTTTTTTACGTAAGATGTCAATTGCTTTATCAAAGTCTCCACCAGCTTCTACTAATGCCTTTTTACAGTCCATCATTCCAGCGCCAGTTGCTTCTCTTAATTTTTTAACATCAGCAGCACTAATCTTTACTGTTTCCATGTTATATATATATTTTAATTAAATTATTTTTTTTCTTCAGTAGGAGTTTCAGTCTCTTTCGCTTTCGCTTTAGGAGCTGCTTTTTTTGCTTTTGGAGCAGCAACAGTTTCTTTAGTTTCTTCTACCTTAGGTGCCTTTTCTACTTTAGGAGCGGCAACTTCTTTTGTCTCTTTTACTTTGTCTGCTTTTCTATCTGATAAACCTTCTGCAATTGCATCTGTAACAAATGATAAAACAATATTTATAGATTTAGAAGCATCATCATTTGCAGGGATAATAAAATCTACTAATCTAGGATCAGAGTTTGTATCAACCATTGCAAAAATTGGAATGTTTAGTTTTTGAGCTTCTGCTACAGCAATATGTTCTTTCTTGATATCTACTACAAATAATGCTCCAGGTAAACGAGTCATATCGGAAATAGAACCTAAATTCTTTTCTAATTTTTCTCTTTGACGATTAATCTGTAATTTCTCTCTTTTTGATAATGCATCAAAAGAACCATCTAACTTCATTCTATCAATCTGAGCCATTTTCTTAACCGCTTTTCTAATAGTTACAAAGTTTGTTAACATACCACCTGGCCATCTTTCAGTAATGAAAGGCATGTCCACAGCTTTTGCTTTTTCAGCAACAATATCTTTTGCTTGTTTTTTTGTAGCAACAAATAAAATCTTACGTCCAGAGTTTGCAATCTTTTTTAAAGCTACTGAAGTTTCTTCTATTTTTGCTGCTGTTTTGTACAAATCAATGATGTGAACACCATTACGTTCTGTATAAATATAAGGAGCCATGTTAGGGTTCCATTTTCTAGTAAGGTGTCCAAAATGTACACCATTATCTAATAATTCTTGAATGTTTACGTTTGCCATTTTTTTAAATGTGTTTACTTTCTGTTTTGAAATCAATATATAAGTAGTCGTTTAAGAGTCTTATATATTTAGATGCTAAACTGTTTAATATTAAAATATAATAACAGTTCTCGATATAAGGATGCTGAAACAAGTTCAGGTCGCTATTAACGTTTCGAGAATTGGAATTTTTTACGTGCTTTTTTCTGACCAAATTTCTTACGTTCAACCATTCTTGGATCACGTGTTAGTAAACCTTCTGGTTTTAAAACTAACCTGTGCTCTTCGTTAATTGAAACTAAAGCTCTTGTAATTGCCAAACGAATTGCTTCTGCTTGTCCTGTTACACCACCTCCGTAAACATTCACTTTGATATCATAAGATTCTAAGTTTTCTGTCAACATTAAAGGTTGTTGTACTTTATACTGTAAAGTTCCAGTAGTAAAGTAGTTTTTATAATCTTTTTTGTTTACTGTAATATTTCCTTTTCCTTCAGAAAGATAAATACGAGCAACAGCTGTTTTTCTTCTACCGATTTTATGTACTATATCCATTATTTAAGATCGTTAAGGTTAATAGCTTTAGGTTCTTGACCTGCATGTTTGTGCGTTCCACCTGCATATACATACAAATTTCTGTATAGTGCTGCTCCTAAAATATTCTTAGGCAACATTCCTTTTACTGCTTTTTCGATTAATCTTGTAGGATCTTTCTCAAACATCTCTGTTGCAGTTAACGATCTTTGTCCTCCTGGATACCCTGTGTGACGAATGTAAGATTTGTCTCTCCATTTGTTACCAGTTAAAACAATTTTTTCTGCGTTGATAATAACCACGTTGTCTCCACAATCTACGTGAGGAGTAAAGTTTGGTTTGTATTTACCTCTAATTAGCTTTGCTATTTTAGAAGCTAGACGACCCAACGTTTGCCCGTCCGCATCAACTAAAACCCACTCCTTGTTTACGGTCGCGCTGTTTGCTGATACTGTTTTGTAACTTAATGTGTTCATAATTACACTATTAGTTTTTGTTTAATTAATAATTAAATTTTCCTTAAAAAAGGAGTGCAAATGTAGTAAGATTTATTTGATTGACAAATAGTGTTTTGTATTTATTTGATTCTTTTAATCTCACTGGTTTATTTGGGTTTGTATTTATGAATCCTTCTGAGGAATTTACAGATTGTTTTTTGGTTTAGTTGAAAAAAATAATTATAAGATTTATTGCATCTAAATTACTAGTAGCCAGTTTAAATGAATTTTTAAATCGTACTTTATTTGTGACAATTTCATTAAGTTTAGAAGAAAGGTAATAAAGTTTAAATTCGTGTTGCTTCAAATACTATTTTATTTATTAAAATGATATTTTTGCAAAATGTATAATCAAAAAATACCTTTGGAAGACGACGACTTTTACTTAAATGAACAAGGGTACCGCGTCTTTACGGAAAAATATCATTCAAAAAGAGGGTATTGTTGCAAAAATGCCTGCAAACATTGTCCTTATGGATATGATAAAAAAACAGATACTTTTAAATAAAAAAGTGACTTTCAATAGGAAATTATATCCTAATGTTAAGTAAATCCAGGAAAATGAACAAAAAGAATTTTAATGTTAACGACTGCAATTCAATTTGCAGGATGTGTAGAATTGCAAAAAGTAGTCAATAATTTACCAAACGGTGGGAGCAGATCTCAAGACCAAATTGGAAATGGATTACGTAAGGCTAAAGATAATGGGATCTAAAACCAAGTTATGAAGCTAACAGCCAAAGATGGGTTTTACAAAAACGAACTCGTAAAAATATTATTACCAGAAGAATTACAGGAAGTTGACAAAGGATGGCGTAAAGTAGGTTTGAGTAATTTAGCAGATGAAGGAATTAAAGTTCTAAATAGGGCTGCGGAAGTTGCCGTAAAAACAGCAACGCCCATTTTTATAAACGCAGTTAAAGAGATGACCTTTTCGGATGCTAAAAACATTCTTTTAGGAGAAAAAAATGCGGCTACCTCTTATTTACAAACTAAAACTAGCACTAATTTATATGCAAGTTTTAGCCCAGTTATTAAAAACTCATTTTCTAAAGTTGGAGCAGATAAGGTTTGGTTTACTTTAATTCAGAAATACAATTCAATACCTTTTGTAAAGAAAGTAAAACCAGATTTAACACAATATGTTACAACCCAAACCTTAAAAGTTGTTTTTACGATGATTGGAATAGAGGAAAAAGGAATTAGAGAAAAAGTAGGTTTAAGTAATACCACCTTATTAAAGCAAGTCTTTGCCTTGCAAGATTCAAAAAATTAACTATTTTTAGAAGCTGCATTGGAGGGAAATTTCTTTGTGTATGGTTTTTGTATAGGACTTTGTTTTGTTAAATAAGCTACAAATAGTTTTATTTGGAGTTACAAAACAATATCACCTTATGAAATATTTTTTCTTCTTATTTTTTTTAACTTTTAATTTATTTTCTGAAGCACAAACTGTAGGCGAGGATTTTGAAAGCAACACCATTAACAGATGGGAAGAAGATGATTCTGAAATGGACACCTCTTTTAATAACCCTTATAAAGAAGAGATAAACACCTCTAATAAGGTGTTAAAATATTCAGATATTGGTGGACAATATGCAAACGTTAGATTTAATACTTCTCAAAATTTTGATTTTTCTACAAAAAACACCTTTTCATTAAAGATATATGTAGCCGGTGATGACGTTCAGGGGAATCAAGAGAATCAAATATCGCTAAAATTACAAAACGGAACAGAATATGAACCGTGGGTAAGACAAACAGAAATTATAAAACCAATAACATTGAATGCTTGGCAAGTAGTTACTTTTGATTTTTTAAATGATTTTACGAAAGGTGCAATATATCCTTTAGATAGAACAGATTTTAATAGAGTGGTATTACAAGTAAATGGAGAAAATAATACGGATACTGTTATTGCCTATATCGACGATTTTACTTTTTACCAATCTCCTCCAAAGGATAACAATACGGGTGAAGACCCAGTTTTTGATAATTTAGTGTGGTCAGATGAATTTGATGGAAGTGGTGCGATTGATTCAGATAAATGGTTTCATCAAATATATCCAATAATAGATGGAGTAAGTTGGGCTAATAAAGAAATTCAACATTATACCAATAGAATAGATAATTCATTTTTGGAAAATGGATCATTAAATATAGTAGCAAAAAAAGAAAGTCACACCTATAATAACGTAACAAAAAAGTATACTTCTGCGAGACTGAATTCTAAATTCGCATTTAAGTATGGTAAGGTTGTAATTAAAGCAAAAATGCCACTTGGAGCGGGTACTTTTCCTGCGCTATGGATGTTAGGTCAAAACATTAAAGAAACTGGAGGGTATTGGAGAGATACCCATGGAACAACTCCTTGGCCAGCTTGTGGAGAAATTGATATTATCGAACATTGGGGAACCAATCAAGATTATGTAGCAAGCGCTATGCATAATCCGTCAAGTTCTGGAAATACAGTAAATAAAGGAGGTAGAAGGATTCTGAATGCATCAACACAATTTCACATCTATACGTTAGACTGGAATGCGAACAGAATGGTTTTTAGTGTTGATGGTATTGTGCATTACATCTACAATCCTGAAAATAAAAACAGCGCAAATTGGCCTTATATTGCGCCTCAATATTTATTGTTTAATGTGGCTATTTTACCAACAGTTACTTCAAGCTTTAGTCAAAGTGCTATGGAAATAGATTATGTGCGGGTGTATCAGGAATCTACAGCCTCTTCCGCTAGTTTTAGTTCAGAGGAATTAAAAATATATCCAAATCCTATACAAGATACATTAACACTAAAAACTCAAAATGAGTTTATTGGTGCAAAAGCGAGTATTTATAGTATTACGGGTAGTAAAGTGAGCTCTTTTTCTATTGAGGAAACTACGCAGGTTCTAGATTGTACTCATTTGAAAAAAGGCATTTATTTCTTAAAAGTAGCAAGTAAAACGAAGGTTGTAACCTTTAAGCTAATTAAAAAGTAAGGAGTTTAAATTTTTATCTAAAATTGCCGCCATTTCTTGCTGTAATTCTTTGGCTTTTAGGGCTGCTTGTTTTGAGAAATCTTTAGTTTTTGAAGCATAAATAATTCCTCTAGAGGAGTTAATGAGCAGTCCAACGTCAGAAGATAAACCATATTTACAGACCTCTTGTAAATTTCCGCCTTGCGCACCAACACCCGGAACTAATAAAAAAGAAGTTGGTACTATTTTTCTAATCTCTTTAAAATAGGTTGCTTTTGTTGCGCCAACAACATACATTAAGTTTTCAGAATTTTTCCAAGATTTTGAAGTTTCTAAAACCTCTTTGTATAATTCTTTACCGTTTACTTCTTTTGTTTGAAAATCGAAAGCACCTTCATTAGAAGTTAGTGCTAACATAATGGTATGTTTATTTTTAAAAGCTAAAAAAGGCTCAATAGAATCTTTACCCATATAAGGGGCAACTGTAACAGAATCGAACGCTAAATCTTCAAAAAATGCTTTTGCATACATGGTTGAAGTGTTTCCAATATCTCCACGTTTAGCATCAGCAATTGTATAGATTTCTGGATACTTATGATTTAAATAACGAATGGTTTTTTCTAATGATTGCCATCCTTTGATACCATAAGCTTCATAAAAAGCAGTATTTGGTTTGTAGGCAACACATAAATGATGTGTAGCATCAATAATTGCTTTGTTAAAGGCAAAAATGGGATCTTCCTCTTTTAAAAGATGCTGGGGAATTTTATTTAAATCCACATCGAGTCCAATGCATAAAAATGATTTTTTCTTTTGGATTTGGGAAGTAAGCTTTTTTGTTGTCATTTGTTTTCTAAAAGTTATGCAAAAGTACTTAATTTTGTTTTTAAATTGAAAGTACAGTTAAAATCAATTAAAAATAATACTAAATTCGCGAATTTAAGAAGGGGCAATAGTTGTAATTTACGCAAGTTTTTAAATATAGTAACGGATGAATTCATTGCAATTTTTTAATGCCAATTTTCTGTTTAAGAAAACGTTCTATTAAAAGTTAAAAATAAATCGTATGTTTAAAAAAATAGGCCTCATCATTTTAGTGTTTTTCATAAGTTGTAATTTTGAAAAACCAACGGTATTTTCAAAAAAAGCATTCCAAGAAAAAATCTATAACTTAGACGATATCCCTTTTACTTTCCGAGAAGTAATGAATAGTTATAAGGGGGAAAAGGTTTTTATAGATGTTTGGGCTTCTTGGTGTAGAGATTGTTTGGAAGGAATGCCCAAAGTAAAAGAACTACAAAAAGAATTTCCAGAAGTAGTTTTTTTGTTTTTATCTGTAGATGAAAGAGTCGATTCATGGAAAAGAGTGGTACATCGTATGGATATCATAGGCGCACATTACAATTTACCAAAAGGAATGAAAGCTGGAGATTTTGTTGATTTCTTAAATTTAAGTTGGATTCCAAGGTATCTAGTTGTTGACGAAAAAGGAAATATTTTGCTCTTTAAAGCCACAAATGCTTCAGATAAAAACATTCGTAGTGCTTTGAAAACGAATAGATAAATCGTTTTAGTAACTATTTGTTTTTCTCCCTGATTTTTGTGTTTCCATTTCTTAGCTTTACACCAAAATAAAATAAGTACTAATACTAATGTTTTAGAAAATAAATTTAGAATTATGAGAACAAAAATAGTAGCAGGAAACTGGAAAATGAACAATAACGAGAAGGAAAGTATACAACTGATTGATGCGTTGTATGAATCTATTAAAAACGAGACGCTAAAAAATACGCGTGTAATTGTTGCTCCTACTTTTGTGAATTTATCAACTTCTTTAAAAGCAGCTAAAAACTCTGAAATTGAAGTAGTTGCACAAAACATGCACCAAGCAAAAAATGGTGCTTATACTGGTGAGATTTCTGCGGACATGTTAAAAGCAATTGGAATTAAAACAGTTATTTTAGGACACTCAGAAAGAAGAACTTATTTTAATGAAACAGACGCTTCTTTAGCAGAAAAAGTAGCTACTATTTTAGAAAATGATTTAGAAACTATTTTTTGTTTTGGCGAATTATTGGAAGATAGAAAATCAGAAAATCATTTTGCAGTAGTAGAAAGTCAGATTTCAAATGCTTTATTTCAATTAGAAGCAGGAGCTTGGAAAAGCATTATTTTAGCTTATGAGCCAGTTTGGGCAATTGGTACAGGAGAAACTGCAAGTGCAGAACAAGCGCAAGAAATGCATGAATTTATTAGAAGTATTGTAGCGAAAAAATACAACAAGGAAGTTGCTGATGCAGTTTCTATCTTATACGGAGGAAGTGTAAAACCTGCAAATGCAGAAGAAATTTTCTCGAAACCAGATGTTGATGGAGGTTTAATTGGTGGAGCGGCATTAAATGTAGCTGATTTTACAGGAATTATTAAAGCGATTTAAGCACCGTATTTAAAAATATTTACAATAAATTTGCTTACCTGCGATAGACAGGCATCAAGATGTTAAAGTTTTGATGCCTTTTTTTTGATTAAAATCAGAGGATTGTTTTATGGATAATATATATATAGAATATAATTTCACAGTGACTCCAACGGTACCCGCTATAGAAATTCTTATTGCAGAATTGGGCAATATTGGCTTTGAGAGTTTTGTTGAAAATGAGCATGGAGTTTCAGCCTACATTCAAAAAGATTCTTGGAACGCGAAGCTCCTTGAGTCTGTTTTTGTTTTAAATTCTGATGAGTTCTCAATAGAATACAATCATAATGAAGTAGCTCAAACAAATTGGAATGCAGCATGGGAAAAGAATTTTAGCCCCATTCAAGTAGATAATTTAGTGAGTATTCGTGCATCATTCCATGAGAATCCAAATTTAAAATACGATATTGTTATCGAACCAAAAATGAGTTTTGGAACGGGTCATCATGAAACGACATACATGATGGTACAGCATTTATTACAATTAGAATTAGAAAATAAAAAAGTATTAGATATGGGCTGTGGAACCGGTATTTTAGCAATTTTTGCTGAAATGAAAGGTGCAAATCCTACAGATGCTATTGATATTGATAATTGGTGTTATGAAAATTCATTAGAAAATATTAGCCGCAATAACTGTCATCATATTACCGTTCTTGAAGGAGACTCTTCACTTTTGATCGATAAAAAATACGATCTAATCATTGCGAACATCAATAGAAATATTTTGTTGATGGACCTGAGCGTCTATGCAAATTGCTTAAACGAAAAAGGCGTTTTACTTTTGAGTGGTTTTTATAAAGAAGACATGCCTATTATTGACTCAGAAGTTGCTAAGTATAATTTAAAATTAGACACATTTATTGAAAGAAATAATTGGGTTGCATTAAAATACAATAAGTTGTAATTTTGTGATTATGAGTACCAAAGAAAAAATCCAAGAAGACGTTGACGTCCTAGAACAAGAGACACATCAACATGAAATCGTATTACATAATGATGATGTAAATACATTTGATCATGTAATTGATTCTTTGATTGCTGTTTGTGAGCATACATTAGAGCAAGCAGAGCAATGCGCAATCCTAGTTCATTACAGAGGAAAATGTTCTGTGAAATCTGGAGAATATAAAGATTTAGAGCCAAGATGCTCTAAATTATTACAACTAGGTTTATCTGCAGAATTGGTGTAATTATGGAAAATGTTTTTAAGTATTATGAGTTTTCAGCTTTCTTTTTAGATACCTCAGCTTCTTTTTCTGGAAACGAAATTAGTTTTACAGAATTAAACGAAACGCATTTTTTAATTTTTGAAAAAATGGATGCAATTTACAATTTATATGTAGCAAAATATCAACACAAAAAGCACATTGGATCAAAATCTCCTGAGATTTTGGAATTATTAGTCGCGAATTACGATAAAAGTCTTCCTGAACACCGCATTGCAATCAAGCAATATTTACATTAAATTCCAGTTATTTTTACTTTTTTCCGCTTCGTTATGATGGAACAGCATATGCTTGCAGTACTTGTAATGAGGTATATTGTAACGTTTTTTGATGGGTTGCCTCTAAAATAATAGGAGGCGCTTTGCCTGCATTTTCTGCTTCTAGCCATCGTGAAATACACAAACACCATTTGTCTCCAGGTTGTAATCCAGGAAACTGCCAATGTGGTATTGGCGTCATTAAATCATTTCCTTTTGATGCTGAGAAGTTTAAAAACTCCTGTGTAACGACAGCACATACTGTATGCGATCCTGAGTCTTGAGAAATGGTTCTGCAAAAGCCATCTCTGAAATAGCCTGTAGGAGGATTTGTACAACATGAAATTAGTGGATTTCCAAAGACATTTAGTTCCATAGTTTAAAAAATGAATTGCGAAGATATGCAATAAATGGGTCTATTTGCAGGTAATAAATATAAGAATAATTCAGTTCAACGATGAAATACGTAGTTTCGTCGACAGTTAAACGCAGTTCGTCGAAAAAATCCATATGATTGAATATCTTGTTGTTTATTTGTAACAGCTCAAGAAGCAATAGTAAGTTTTACTTCGATTAATATTTTAAAAGAGGTATTGTGAGTATTGTTTTTTCGGTGGGAAAAGTTTAGCGACTGAAAAAGAAAGTAGTAGTTAGTTTTTTAAAACTAAGTTTGGTTAGAGAAAAGGATCTTGGATTTTAATCCAAGGTCCTTTTTGATTATAGTGTATTGTAAATAAAAAAAAACTCATCT